>CAYLJJ010000083.1:0-32568 GCA_964384025.1 uncultured Nannocystaceae bacterium | reverse complement strand
TCTGGGATCCGAAAAGCCCAATGATTACGCGAGAGGGCTGAGAGTCACACCCCTTCTAGACCGTGCCTTAGGGCGATGGGCGATGAGGAGATTTAAAAATCTGCGCCGACACCAACGGCGCGCAGAGCACTGGTTAGGGCGTGTTGCGCGTCGTCAGCCGGGGCTCTTTGCGCACTGGAGGTTGTTGGGGATCAGGCCTTCGGCTGGATGATGGGAGCCGTATGAGTTGAGAGGCTCACGTACGGTTCTGCGAGCGCCTGGAGCTGAAATCCCTTCAGGCGACTCTCCGATTGGGGAGAGTTGAGGGAACTGAGATGAATTGACACTTTTTGAAGCCCTCAACCCTGCTCATCCCCGCTTTTCAGCGGAGTTACAGGAGTCTCAAGTTTCCTCAACCCTTCGCCGTTTGAGGACTCCATGGAAGGACTCCTTGGCCGCCTCGCGGTGCATTATAAGATGATCTCTATCGAGCAGTTGGCTAAAGCCACTCGCTTTCAGGCGCGTAAGCGGGATGGTCGCCGCTTGGGTCAGGTGCTCGTTGAGATGGGGTATATCGACTTTGATCAGCTCAATGAGCTGCTGAGCCTCCAGAAGAGATATCTGAAGTTGGGAGCGGGAAAACCAACCCAGGTTATCCATCCTGTCACTCTGGGAGAGAGTTCCATAGAGGACGATCCCATCCTAAACGCTCTCAAAGCAGCGATACAGCAAGGAGCCAGCGATCTTCACCTACAGAGCGATGAGAGTCCCCATCTGAGACAGCACGGACAACTCTTTAGTCTGGGGGCGGCGCCCCGCGCTGAGCGCCTGGAGAAGGGACTCTTGAGTCTCCTCAGCGAAGAAGATCTCAAACAGTTAAAAGAACAAGGGCAGCTTGAGTGGATCTATGAGCTTGAGCATCTGGGGCGCTTTCGAGCCAGCTGCTATCACCATCATAGAGGGCTGGGAGCCAGCTTTCATCTCCTGCCTCCTAAGCCCCCCAACCTCATAGAGCTTAAGCTTCCCGGTCGCCTTGCTCAACTGAGCAACTTTGATCAAGGTTTGCTCCTCATCACTGGTCCCAGAGGCTCAGGCAAAACGTCTACCCTCGCAGCTCTGATTCAGATCATCAATGAGGAGCGTGAGGCTCATATCATCACCATTGAGGATCCAATCGAGTTTTGTTTCGCTGAGGGTCGTGCTCTTATCGATCAGCGTGAGCTGGGACGGCATACCCACTCCTATGCTCGGGCGATCCGATCTGCTCTGCGCGCTGGACCTGATGTCATCGCGCTGGGAGATCTCTGTGAACCTGAGAGCATTATCTTGGCATTGGAGGCTGCAGAAGCGGGTCATCTGGTGATGGCGACCCACGAGAGCTTAAACTTTAATGAGACCCTGAGCCATCTGACTCAAGCCTTCTCAAACACTGAGCAGCAACATGCACGGATCCGTTTAGGAGACAGCCTGCAAGCGGTATTGAGTCAACGTCTGCTCCTCTCCAGCCACGAGAATATGTTGATCCCGGCTTGCGGGCTTATCTATGTCACCCCCGCTGTGGGGACTCTTATCCGAGAGGGGCAGCTGGATCAGCTTCCAGCGATTCTGCGACAAACCCGGCAAAGTCAGCTCCTTGATGACAGCCTAGAGCGTCTGGTCAGCTCGACACGCATCACTCAGCAAGAAGCCCGCAGACAGGCAGAGGCCCCTGAGCAGTTTGGAGCTTGAGATGTCCCTGATCGATCCTCTCCTCAAGGTTCTCTCTCAATCCCCCGGCTCCGATCTGCACCTCAGCGTAGGGCGCCCTCCACACCTCAAACGCCAAGGGCAGCTTCAACCCCTCCTGCGCTGGCCCTCCTTTGAGGAGAGGGAGCTGATCCAACATCTACAGTCCATCTGTCCCCCTGGGCTGTGGGAGCGCTTTCAGGAACGGGGAGAGCTGGAGTTCGCACACTTCTCTGAAGAAATTGCTCGCTTTCGGGTGAGCTACTACCAGAGCGCCAAGGGACCCGTCGCGGTGTTTAGAGCGATCCCCACGCGGCTCCCTGTTTTAGAAGATCTCAAGTTGCCCGAGGTGGTGGAGTGCTTCAGCCAACTCAGACAGGGCCTCCTGCTCCTAGGAGGCGCCAGCGGCAGTGGCCGAAGCACCACCCTGGCGGCGCTCATCGATGATATCAACCGTCAACGAGCGGTTCATATCCTCTCTCTTGAGTCTCCCATCGAGTTCCTCTATCGCAATGAACGCGCCCTCGTCACTCAGCGGGAGGTGGGCAAGCATCTCTGTGATCTCTCTGATGGTCTCAAAGCAGCACGGCGTCAGGACTGTGATGTGATCGCCATCGGTCGTCTGACCTGTGCCGCTGCTCTTCGAGAGGCGCTCAGGGTGGTTGAGGGGGGGAGTTTGGTTATCGCGGTGGTCGAGAACCGCGGAGTTCAAAGAATATTAGGGCGCCTCCTCAGCCTCTTTTCGGAGGGAGAGCGTCCCAAGATTCGCAGTCGTTTGGGCGAGAGTCTACGGGCGGTGGTCTCTCAGATCCTTGTCCCCGCAGTGGATGGTCAGCATCGTCTCCCCGCTGTAGAGCTGCTCTTGGGGGGGGTGGAGCTGCGCAACGCCCTTCAAGCCAATCGTCTAAGCGCCCTTCATGGCATCATACGAGGAGGGCGAGAGGCGGGGATGCAGTCCCAGGATGATGCTCTCTTTGCCTTAGTGAAGCGCAACCGCATCCTGGGCAGGGAGGCCTTCCGTTTGGCCGAGGATAAGCAGCGCTTTGTCGCCTTTTTGGAGAGCGCTCGCAGATAGCATAGGCTCAGTCATCCTAACAGAAGGAGTCTTACTCGTGCCCAGATCGATCCTTTGGTTCTTCGCTCTTCTGCTCTGCGCTCCATCTGCCTCTGCTCGACAACCGAGGGCTTCTAAAGCTCCTGCAGCTAAGAAAAAAGCCCGCAAAAAGGACCCCACCAGCCCCGATAAGCGCGGGCGCTGGCGGATCCTTGGGGGGCATCGCTTCTTCCCCACCGCTGATGGAGGCTGGGCCTTTATGAACACCCGATTCACCTCCAACACCGGCCTAGGCGCAGCCACTTTTGGGGGAATGAAGACGGTGGATGAACAAGGAAATCTCACTGGAAAGACAGATGATCTCAATATGGCCCTCTTCGCTCAGAATTTTAACCTGGAGGTGGCGCCCAGCCGCTCATTCTCCTTTAGCTTGGGGGGAACCGGGATGCTGATGGCAGGCACCAGTGAGGACGCCGCCCTGCTTATCGGAGCCAACGCAGGCTATAGCTACTCTCTGGGGGTTCGCGGACGCCTGCTGCGCTCTAAGCGATTCCTGCTCAGCGTTGTGGGATCTTTTGTCTCAGGGGCGCAATATTCGCTCTCCCCTTTGGGCGCCTTGGTGAGTACTTTGGTTGAAAAGAAGATCAATAAAGAGACCCTCTTCTCAGAGAGCCAATCTCAGGATCTGGGTGCCTCTCTACACGCTGCCTTTAGCGCGACTCGAAAGCTGGGTATCCAAACCACCCTGAGCTATACCGGAGGCGACAAGGATGAGAAAAGCTTTGGGCTGGGCGCGGATCTGGATCTTCAGCCTGTGGGTGTGGGGGCCTCTTTCGGTTGGCGGGAGGATGTTGAGGAGAAAGACAGCGGGGCTCAGCTGAGCCTCAGCGGAGGAGTAATGTACACGGGGCGAGATGATCTGGCCCTGGGGCTCTGGATCTCTCGTGTTACTCAAGATATAGAGGGTATCGATGGCCTGGAGATGATCCTGGGAAATGTCACCTTTAGCTATTTCTGGTGATCTGGGTTTGGGGCTGTCGTTGGGTAGCTGAAACGAAGTCGTAGCCGCAGCATCGGCGACGAAGTGGAGGGTTTCTTCATGTGTAACCAAGTCGCATCTGAGATTCATGGGAAAGTGGTCCGAGGCATCAACCCTGAATCTGATGGCGATAACGTCCGAGTCATACCCGAACGAGTCTTTGACCGCGAGGGTGAAGAGCTGCCGTTAAAAGAGACACTCGAGAGCCTGTATGAGAGGTGGAAGCCGGGCAAGTATCTGAACGTGCGACTCGCCAATGTGGATGCTCCAGAAATCACCACGCAGATCTACAGGCGTGACGGTCGAGAGATCCGCTTTGCTGGACAGGGCAAGTACGGTCGATTGGCCCAGGAAAAGTTGATCGAGCTGCTCGGGGCTGACGCCGAAGTCATCCTAGAATTCGACTTGCAGAAGGCAGGGAGCCATGGTCGTCCACTGGGCCACGTCTGGACGGTCGCCAACGGTAGAAAGGATCAGCTCGTTAATGAGTTGATGATCCGAAGCGGTCTGGTGCTGCCTTATATCATCGCACCCAGTGTGCGCTACGCCGGTCGCATTCGGACCGCCGCAGCGCAAGCTCAGGCAGCGGGGGAGGGGATCTATAGCAAACTGATATATGATCGACTCATCGTCGATCCAGCGGTGTTGAATGAAGGCGAAGAACTTAATGAGCCCTTTGTCTATCGACGACTCTTACCCTACCTCATATGCTCGCGAAATCGTTGCCCCACCGACAGCGAGATCGATCCCAGCTCTGTGCGTTGGCTGGGCGACATCACCACCCACTGTTATTATCCCTATGAGGCTTACCAACATATTCCACCACATGCGCGGACTTGGTTTTCACGCACCACCGATATGGAGAGCCAGGGGTTTCGCCTAGGCCAAGTAACCCGCGATGGTCTGTTGTCCTGCGGTTCAACTCGACGCGCTGAGCTGAGCTATACACCCTTTGGTGCGGCTGGGCAGGTGACGGGTTCCAAACACCTGTTCGAGCGGAGCAGCCCAGACAAGCACTTTGGCCTGCTGGTGGACTGCGGCCTGAACCATGAGCAGCCCACCTCAGACGAGGTGTTGGCGCAGATCGCCGCGCGGACTGATGCGGTGGTGATCACCCACGCTCACCTAGATCATTTTGGCGACCTGCCGCGCCTGCTTGAGTTCAAGCCCTCGCTGCCCATCCACTGTAGCTACGGTACCTACCGTGTGATGACTGAGACATCAAAGCGGAAGGTGAACGGGGTGTACAAGTCCACGTTCAAGCGCTTCGAAAACAACTTCCAAATCCACGCCTTTGGGCGCCCATTCACCATCGGCGAGCAGGTCAGCGCGCAGCTCTGGAACGCAGGCCATATGCCGGGCTCGGCGCAGCTCACATTGGCGTTTAGGCTTAGCTCTGGGCAGAAGCGCGTCGTGCATCTTTCGGGCGATCTGGGTCCATACCATGACATTCCATTGCTGCAATCGCCCGAGACCGAACTCCCCGTTAAGCCCGATCTGCTGCTGTGTGAAGCGACCTATGGCACCGCAGATCGCAGCCCAGATCACAACTCAGCGCGAGATCTGATCGATGTAGTGAACTATGCCCGTGGTGCGAACAAAAAGGTGATATGCGCCGCCTTCTCTGTGATGCGCACCCAAGCCATCCTGTTTGACTTCTGGCGTTTGAAGCGCCAGGGCCTGCTGCCGCCAGGGTACCGAGTCGTGCTCAAAGCTTCAGAGCATGCCAGCGCGGTCAAGCTCAACCGCTACCTCGGGAGTTGGCTCACCGGGCAATTTCGACCACCAGCCGATTTGGCGGGTTACTCTATCGAGCCCTATGACCCAGCTACCGCCTGGGAGCTACAGGGCGAAAACCCCTTCACCCCCTTTGAATGCAGCAACTATAGCGAAGCCGATCGGGCTGACTTCATCATCGTCTCTGATGGTATGTGGAACTATGGTAACGCCAATAGGGCTCTTCGAAACCACGCCGGTGACGAGCAGTACCTCTTTTTACTGGCTGGGTTCCAAGCTGAAGGCAGCAATGGGCGCCAACTACAAAACGCGATGGAGGCTCGCCCAGATGGTTCGCCCAACGCAGCACAGGAGATTGCGGTCAAGCAGTGGGACTGGGACGGTAACATCTCTGCCACCCGCACTCTCAGGTTGCGCGCTGAGGTGCAGAAGCTTCGCGCATACCAGAGCCATGTTGATGGGCCGGGCCGACAGGCCTATGTCCAAAAGATCCAGCCCCAGCGCCTGATGCTGATCCATGGTGATGAAGATGCTCTGACCGCGGTGGCCGCTGAACTACAGGCGCTGCTGGCAGATCGCTCCATCGAGATCCCTCGCCCTGGTGAGTCCTACGCGATCTGAGCTGCTGCTTGCTTGATCTGGACAGAGCGAGATGATCTCTCCTGGGGTTCTGGATCTCCTGTCTCACCCAAGATATAGAGAAGCTCGATGGCCTGGAGATGATCCTGAGGAATGTCACCTTTAACGATTTCTGGTGATCGGGTTGAGGCTTGAGAGCCGCTCCCTGCCTGCTGCTGCTCCTCATCAGCTCTTGGGCTCAAGCGGGGGATGGGGATCTCATCTGGCGCAGCATCGATACCCCACACTTCCAGATCCATTTCCCTTCGCATCTTCGAACGGTAGCGCGGCGCTCAGCCCAGATCGCGGAAGAGGCACATCGAGTCCTCGCTCCTCTCTTTGAACATCAGCCTGACTCTCGGGTGCAGATCAACATCACCGACTATGGGGACAGCGCCAACGGCTCGGCGACAGCGCTGCCCTATCCTCGTATTCAGGTGTTCGCTGCTCCTCCAGCTCTGGATGGCAACTTGGGAAACTACGATGACTGGTTGCGCCTGCTCATTTTTCACGAGTACGCCCACATTCTTCAGTTGGATATGGTCAGTGGCTTTCCCGCCCTCATCAACCTGCTCCTGGGGCGGCATCTGGCGCCCAATCACGCGCTGCCCTCTTTTGTGTTGGAGGGGGGCGCGGTCTGGGCGGAGTCTTTAACCTCTGGTCGAGGGCGGATCCACTCCGCTCCCTTCCGCGCCTTTTTACGGATTCAAGCCTTAGAGGGTCGCCTGTATGGGATCGACGCGGTCACCCACAGCCCCCAGGACTGGCCGGGGGCCAACGTCTGGTATCTCTACGGAGGACACTTCATCCACTGGTTGGTCAAGACACGCGGCGCCCAGGTCCTCCCTCGAATCCATCGAGCGATGAGCGATGAGCTGATCCCCTTCTCTATGAATCAAGCTGCTCTGGAAGCCAGCGGGCAGTGGATGACTCAGCTCTTCAAGGCTTGGCAGGCTGATCTTCTGCTGAGATCTCAGGCGGAGCTTGAGCGGCTGAGCGCTGAGGGCCTCAGCTTGCCCACTCCGCTGACCTCTGAGGGGACACACCACCGCTGCCCCCGCTTTGATGCTCAGGGGCGGCTCTTGGCTTTTAAGAACGCTGGGCGCAGACCTGCGGGGATCTATCGCTTTGGAGAGGGACCTCCCGAACTGCTGTTCAAAGCAGATGGTCTGGAGCGCTTTGATCCCTGCGGCTCAGGATATCTGCTCTCTAGAGCGGTGCAGCATCAAGGACCCTATATTTTCCACGATCTCTTCCTCTGGGAGCCTGGGCGGGGGCAGCGCCGCCTGACCCAGGGGGCGCGCCTCAGCGAACCCAGCTGTAGCCTCGATGCGCGCTGGGCGGTCGCCACCCAAATCTACAGGGGGCGCAGCCGCTTGATGCGGGTTGATCTCGCGGATGGTCGCTTGAGCTTGCTCTATGATCCCGGTGGCCTCAATCAGGTGGGCCTCCCTGTAGTGGCTCCAGATGGAGGGGTGGTCTTTAGCAGGGTGAGTCAATCAGAGGGTCGAGATCTGCTCCATCGCTCTCCTGAGGGAAAGATAAGATGTCTCAGCCGCGATGGGGCCTTGGAGCTATACCCTCGCTTTAGTCCAGATGGTCGTTGGTTGATCTATGCCAGCGATCTCGATGGGATCTTCAACCTCTACGCTCGGGCCTGGCCTGATGGAGCGCCAAGGCGCCTGACACGGATGCTCACAGGGGCTCTAGATCCAGAGCTGCGAGGGGGGCGTCTGATTTTCAAGCAGATCCTCTCTGATGGCTATGATCTGGCGGAGCTGCCCTTTAAGCCTGGGAGCCCTGCTCTGCCCGGTCCTCGAGAAAGCTCCCAACGCGCAGAAGCAGAGGAGAGTCCACTCCCCGAGCGCTCCTATGCTCCCCTGGAGACCTTAACGCCCATCGCTTGGCGGCCCGCCTTCTCCTTCTCCTCCGCTGAGGAGAGCCTGAACCAGCTCGGCTTAGAGTTGGAGACCAGCGACGCCAGCAACCATCATCTCCTTCGCAGCAGCCTGGATACCATCCCGGAAGAGGAGGCCCTCGCCCTAAGGCTCAGCTACACCTACAACGGCTGGATCCCCAGTTGGAGCAGTGAGTTTGCCCACAGCACCCGCAGCCGCGCCAACGCAGCCCTCTATGGCTTGGAGCTGCGCCCCTGGCGTGAGGAGATCAGCAGCTTCTCTACCGGGAGCAACCTCGCCCTCGCCAAGGGTCAACATCGGGGCAGCTTTGGTTTTCGCTATGGCTTCGCTCAGGTCCGCCCTCTGGATAACCCCGAGCCCAGCTATGATCCCATGGATCCTTCTCCGCTTATCCCAAGAGGCTTACGGATGGCCAGCCTCTCCCTCAGCGCCCAGTATCAAAATGCAGAGGCGTTTCCCTTGGCGATCTCTCTGGAGAGTGGGCGTCGCCTCTCTGTAAACCTGCGACTGCGACATCCCAAGCTGGGAGGCGAGCTGGAGAACGCGGAGATCTTCGTCGAGCATGTCGAATATCTCTCGCTTTGGCGGCGCCATGTGTTGAGTTTGCGCCTCAACGGAGCGATGGGCCGGGGTGAGATTGGACAGCGGATCTTCTATGCGCTGGGTGGGGTTCCTGCTCGCAATCTACTCCTGGATGCTCTGGACGATGTCTATCCCAACTCCAAATTGCTCAGAGGCTACCCGATCTCCAGCATCTCTGGAGATCGCTTCCTTTTAGGAACCTTGGAGTATCGCGTACCGCTCTTGGACATCTTCGGAGGACCCTCCAGCGCACCCCTCTTCTTCCGTCGCCTCAAGCTGGCTCTCTTTAGCGATTGGGGGCAGGCAGACTCAGCCCCTCTTAAAGCTGAACTGAGCGCTTTTAAGAAGGGCATAGGTCTTGAGCTGCTCTCTGAGGTCACTTTGGGCTGGAGAAAGGTGATCAATGCTCGTATTGGCTACGCTGGGGGTTTGGATGAGGGAGGCGAAGGGCAGCTCTACTTCTTTCTTGGGCGATGGTATTAAAAATCTATGCAGAAAAGCATTCAGGCCCTTTGGGCTTTCGCGCCGCTCCTCCTCTTCTACATCGTAGAGGATCATTATGGCCTCAAAGCGGGGCTGATCTTGGCGATGGCTCTCGCTCTCTTAGAGTTGGCTTGGCATTGGCTTCGCCACCGCCGCTTGGAGAAGATGGTGCTCTTCTCCAGTGGGTTGATTCTCTTCTTGGGAGGGCTCTCTCTGTTGAGTGATGATGAGCGCTTTATGCTCTACACTCCCGTGATTGGGGATCTGATGGTGTCTGGAATTTTGGCGCTGAGCCTGCTGCGAGGGCGCCCCCTGCTGCTGAGCTTAGCGGGGCAGCAGGATCCCGAGATCCTCTCAGATCCTATCCGTCGAGCCTATATGGGCAGCCTGACTGGACGCTTGGCGATCAACTTGGCGCTCCATGCGGCGGTCACCGCGTGGTCTACGGGGGAGAGTCGAGAGATCTGGATCTTTGTCTCAGGCCCTCTTCAATATCTCTTCCTGGGCTTTCAACTGGTTGGAGAGTTTCTCTACGCTCGCCTGATCATCCTGCCCCGCCTGGAAGCTGAGGAGGCCAAACAAGCCTTGGAGACTATAGGTGGTTTAGACGGTCCAGATGATGCTGGAGATGATCATCCAGATACCGAGGCCGATGCCCCCTAGACCGAGCTTGCCCTGCCAGGGAAACAGCTTGACAACCATCAGATCCATCTTCTCAACCGCTTGAGGCTGCTTGATAAAGGTCTTGAGCACACCGGTGCCCAACAGGAGCCCAAGGCCAAATTGAAGCAGCCCGGTGAGGAGGTAGGTGATCCAGAGGATGGGTGCCACGCTGAGCCATCCGAGATTGAGGAGGCTGCTGATAATGCCCCAAAAGCCCCAGAGCGCGGAAACAGCACCTATCCAACCCTGATAAGGAGCTATCTTCGCGATCAGCTCCTTCGCCTCAGGTTTCTTAGCGATAATCAGGTTGGCAGCACCAAGCACACCCAACAGCGCCATCCAAATACCAGAAATAAATCCCATGGGTTTCTCCAAATTTGATAGCTCGGTTTGCCTTTTATTGCAGACCAAGACAGAGAGTTAGGACCAGATCAGTTGGTCCCGTTTTTAGTTATCCAGACATTTTCATCAGAAGAGTACTCCATTTTTGCAGGTTGATAAAGAATCCTTAGAGATTTTTGAGTCAGTATCTTTCTCTACACGGTATGACTCTGAAGCAGGCTATGAAAAAGGAAGGGAGGCTCAGCTTGAGCTGCGCTCTTCAGACAACTCAGAGCGGGCTCGATAGAGCGGATCTCAGGACGGGTGCTGCTTGAGGAAGTTATCGCTGTTCTCGACACCCGCTCAGACTGGACCTAGAATCTCCTCCATGCGCCCACTCTCTCTCTCGCTGCTCCTCCTGCTCTCCGCCTGTGGAGGTCAACAGAGCCTTCAGATGCGAAGGATAGAAGAGCTGGAGTCCCGCTTGGAGAGTCTACAAGAGGAGCAACAGGCCCAACATCAACGCCTGCGGGGGCTCTATGAACGAGTGGAGCTGCTCAAGGATCAACAGGAGAGTCAAACCATCGCTCAGGCATACAGCCGACGTGCTCTACCTGTAGTTAAGCTCCAACCCAGCTTTAAAGATCCCGATGCGGACGAGCGCCCTCCCTTGACCATCACTCCCGAAGATCTAGAGAAGTTCTCCAGGAGACCCAAGCCATCAGAGCAGGGGAGCAGGCCCCATAAGCGTCTACCCAAGAGGCCGGTTGCTCCTCCTGAGAACGCCAAAGGAGCAGGGAACATCGGAGTGGCTCCTCTGCGGGGGGGTCGAGCGCTGCCCCTGCCTCCTTTAGATCCCATCATCGCCCAGTTTAAGCGCGCTCAAAAGGCAGAACACTCAGGGCGACTGAAAGAGGCGCTCAGCGGCTACCAACGCTTCCTTCAAGAGCACCCTAAGCATGCTTACTCCGATAACGCGCTCTTTAATATGGGGCAGTGTCGTTTTCGTCGCGTTGAGTTTGCCGCCGCGCTCAAGATCTTCCGTCGAGTGATTCAGGAGCATCCCAGGGGCAATAAGGTCCCAGATGCTCTGTTGATGATGGGTCTTACCCAGAGACGGATGGGGCGGATCGCAGAGAGCAGAGAGATCTTGGCGCGTTTGGTGGCGATGTATCCTGACACTGCGGCTGCTAAGCGAGCGGCGACTGAGATCGCTGGAAAATAGGGGGTTTTAGTTATGTGGCGAATCCTCCCCTTGGGGAGCATACTCTTGGTCTCTATCCTGTCCCACGCTCAGGACAACATCATCATCTCTGAGAGCCGCCTGCCCTCTGTCCCTGAGGAGTATTATGTGGAGGAGGGGGACACCCTCTGGGGCATCTGCGAACACTACTTTGATGAGCCCTGGCGCTGGCCCACGGTCTGGGCGCTCAACCCTCATATCACCAACCCCCACTGGATCTATCCTGGAGATGTGCTTCGTCTGCGGCTCTCTGATGGGAGTCGAGGGGTCGCTGCTCTGGCCCCGATCAGCTACACCGTGGGGACCCATAACGCCAGCCAGATGACCGTCAATGAGGGCTTCATCGTCGAGAAGGAGCTGGATCGCCTGGGGACCCTCTCCTTCTCACCTCTTGCGCGGGAGTATCTGGCAGAGGATGATCTGGTCTATGTGGAGTTTGAAGAGCTGGACAAGGTGCGTATCGGCCAGCGCTTTAGCATCTTCGAGGTGGTTAACGCCGTCTATCACCCCATCACCGATAAGCTCTTGGGTCAAAAGATCAGGGTGATGGGAATTTTAGAGATCGACAGTGTAGAAGATAAGCTGGCTCGAGCCCGCATCATTCGCTCTTTTCGAGAACTACACCGTGGCCTGCCCATCACCCCTGTCTTGGATCATTACCGGATGGTGAGCCCTCGACAGAACCTCCTGAGGGTCGAAGGGATCATCGTTGACGCGCTCCGAGACCTCAAGGAGTTGGCTCAGTTCCATCTGGTGTTGGTCGATCGAGGCGCTCAGGATGGGGTCCGTATCGGCAATCGCTTCTTTGTCCTTCGTCGAGGAGATGGCTTCTTGGAGTTGAGCCGAGAAGAGGATCAGCAGATGCCCTGGGAGCAGATCGGGGAGCTGTTGGTGGTGGAGACTCGTGAGCACAGCTCCACAGCGCTGATCACCCGCTCCGCCCTGGAGATCCGCCGTGGGGATCGGGTGGAGATGCAGCTACACTATTGAGTGATGCCCTCTAAGCCTCTCAGCCCCCGCCTTCAGCTCCTAGCTGGTTCCCTCCGAATCTCATCTAAGGCTACTCCCAACGCACAGCTCAGCTTCTCTGAGCCCGAAGGACTCCAACATGAACTGGACTGCTTAAAGCGCCTCAACGCTCGCTTCTTAACTCCTCTGGATCCTGACTGGCCCGCGCCAGGGATGGAGGGGGTGCTGCGTATTCAGGGTCGGCTGCGTCCTGGGATCGCCATCGTCGGCGCTCGCCGGGCTGATCCCCAGGGCCTGGAGCTGACGCGAGCCATCGCTCGGGAGGTGATCGCACGGGATCTGGCGGTGATCTCAGGGGGTGCCTTTGGGGTTGATATTGCCGCCCATAAGAGCGCCTTAGAGGCGCAGAGCGCGACCCTCATCATCCTGGGTTCAGGCTTGGATCAGGCCTCTCCTCGGAGCCACCACAGGATCTTTGAGACCGCCTTGAAGCGGGGCGCGCTGATCAGCCCCTTCCCCTGCGGCCAACAGGCTCGCCCCTGGACCTTCCCCCGACGCAATCCCTGGATCGCAGCATTGGCTCAGGCGATCATCGTGGTCCAAGCGGGGCTTAAAAGCGGCTCTCTACACACCGCCCGCGCAGCCCTAAAGATGGGTCGCCCTGTCTGGGTAGTCCCTGGCCCGATGGAGCACCCTCTCCATCAGGGCTGCCATCGCCTCGTAGAGGAGGGGGCGAGGCTCCTAACAGGGCCTGCTGCCTGGACTGAGGAGGAGCCTCTCTCTGAAACCCCCGTAACTCAACCTCCTCAAGATTGTGCTCTTCTCTGGAGGGTCTGTGATGCTCAACCCAGGACCCTAGAAGTGCTGGCGGAGCGAGCGGGGCTCTCTCTCCAAGAGACGATGAGTCAGGCGACTCGACTGGAGCTTGAGGGCCTGCTCAAGCCGATGCCGGGAGGGCGTCTAAGGCGCCGCACATAACAGGCTCAGGCGAGCCCACAGATCAGCATAGCTAATCCAGAGGGGAGCGTTCTCCAAAAGAGAGGGATGCTCGGCTCATCTCCTCACGCTCCTCCTCTGTGAGCAGCAGCTCAATCTCAGCAAAAAGCTCCTCTAGTTCAGCTGAGATCTGCCCAGCATGGAAGCCATCGATGACGCGATGATCGAAGGTTCCGCACAGACGCAGGATCGGCTTAGGGAGCACTTGATCACCCACCACCCAGGGGCGCGCTTTGACGCGAGTGATCGTCAAGATGATGGGGCAGCGTGCGATGGGGGTGAAGGGCGCAAAGCCGGAGTCGATGTGGAACATCCCCACGCTGGTCACCATGGCGCTGCCGAAGGGATCACTTGGCATACCAAGCTTGGGGAGGTGCAGGTTCAACCTATTGGAGAGGAAGCTCATCAACCCCAAAATGAGTCGAATCCCCCAAAGCGGCAGCCTCTGAAATAGGCCGCGACTGCGCTCAAAGTCGGTGTCCTTCCCCTCGCGGATCGAGCGAGCCGAGGTGCTGAGGTGTTCTGCAACCTGCTTTAAGCTGAGCTTATCAACCTCGGTCAGCTTCTTACCTGAGAGATCCTTGCCTTCATCGGTGGATACCTGGCAGAAGATCTCCACGCTCTTACGCAGTAGGATATTGCTCCACCCGATCTTGGCGTTCATCTCTGGATGCTTAGCCAAGATTATAGAGAGAGCCCTGATCACCAAATGGGTGATGGTCACTTTACTGCTGTAGCGCGCGTTATAGGTTTCGATAAAAGCCAGAGACTGGCTCATCTCGATGTCGATAAAGCCAAATATATGCGGGTCGTTAGGCGGAGCCCACATCGCCGCCGCCAGCTTACGAAAGCTGCTTGGATTCTTCAGTTTCTGAAAGCGTGCCATCGGTGTCCCTCCCGGTGGTCTACCGGTTTAAGGCTCCTTAAAGTTCAGAGTCTATCCAGGTTCAAGGCAGAGCAAAGTCAAAGACCACCATCAGATGATCACTGGCCAAGCTGTCCGCTTGCTGAAGCCCCATCGCCACCAAGCTGGGAGCGTCTAGATCAGCGGTATCCAACACAAAGCCTTGAAGAGGCTCCAGGTTCTCCGCTGAGAAGAGCATCAGATCAAGGATCCCAGGGCCGATACGCGCAGTGCTGCGTCGCCAAGTCCAGGGATCTTCTCCACGCAGATGAGAGGGCATCCACCAGCTCAGATCAGGACCCTCAGGAGCGCGCAGGAGATCCATCGGGGTGCTCCCTCCCACAAGGTTAAAATCTCCAGTGACCAGGATAGGAATCTCAGAGAAGGCGGCGAAGCCCTGCCCCAGCTCAGCCCCTCGAAAATCCTGAATCAGCTCAGCCATCTCCTGCAGCTCCTGGCTGCGATTCTGATCCTCTTCTGAGCCTCGCCAACCACAGCAGCTCCCGTGATAGTTAAACACCAGGACCGGTCCTGCCTCCAGATGAACAATCGCCGCCAGAAAACGCGCGTTTCGATCCGGCAGACGGCTCAGGCTTGCTCTGCTGCCGATGGCTAAGTCGCGCTTCTTCTCCACATACCACCACTCATCCCCCGGGGTGAGGTTGTTGAGCAGCAGCCCCAGGGAGCCGCTGCTGTTGCGATACTCCTCTTGGAAACAGTAGATATCGGCGGCCACCGCCTGGATCTGTCGATGGATCCCAGCTGCTTCGGGGCGCTGTAGCCCATTCTCATGGGTGTTGAGCGTCGCTAACCGCAGTTGGCTCTCTGGAGGAGGTGTGGCGCTGCGTAGGCTGGGCTCCCAGGGCTCCTCCTCCAATATAAAGGGGATCCACTCCTCTAGGCTGTCTGCTCCAGAGACTTGAAGTCGGACGCTCTCTCCCTGCTCTACCCCCAAAAAGGCTAGATCAAGGCGCATCTCAAAGGCGCTGGAGGCATGAGTTGGGGCGGTAAAGAAAGCGAGCTGAGGCCAGCGATACCACCAACCCCCGATGGCCAACTCCTGCCCTCGAAAATCGACCCTTAGGATCTGAGCGTTGGGCAGCTCAACGAGGATGAACATCTCTCCATCCTCTGCTGGCCCAGAGTTGAGGTTCAGCTCACCCGCGATCTCAAAGCGCAGGAAGATCTGCGTTCCTCGACTCTGAACCCAAAACTCTAGGAGATCAAAGGGTCCTTCAGCATCGCCTTGGGGATCTCTAATCAGCAGATCCTCAGGGTTCCAGTCATCAAAGAGCCCATCGATCCGTGGGGGAGCGCTCCTTAGAGGTGGCGCAGCGTCTAGAGGTTCATGAGTGCTATCCAGGGGCAACAGGATAGTATCTAAAGAGGAGATCTCGCTGTCCATGGGCAGACGGCTGCTATCTAGAGGAAAAGTAGCGCTGTCTAAGATAAGAGATGCGCTGTCCAAAGATAAAGATGCGCTGTCTTCAGGTAGAAACATGCTGTCCCGTTGAACTGTACCGTCTACAGGCGAGGGCATACCATCTGGGGGGGGGGCTGTACCGTCCAAAGACAGAGATGCGCTGTCAGATAGTACAGCATCCGTCCCAGAAAAATCGGTTGAGGGGGGCTGGGGCTGAAAGGCTTCAGCGTGCTCCTCCTCTCCCTCCTCTGTACAGCTCCATAGGCTTGGGATCAGCAGAATAGAGAACATCCAGAGTTTGAGCATCCCTGCTCCTTTGAGCTGTTTGTGAAGGGAGGCGATCAATCACGCCTGATATGATAGACCCCGAAAATGAAACAGGAGGTATACATCTGGGCTGGGTCATATGTATGATTATATACTAAGAACTGGATAGTTTATAGATATCTTTCTTCCAGCAATGATTCCAACGTGAAAAGAAAAAGAAGCTGTTTATCTATTGGATAAGGCTCAATATCAAATAACGCAATCTGCTCACAAACTCCGAAAGAGCGCCGCTCCATATGGAGGGAGCTGAAGGAACAGCTGACGATCAGCACCGATCTCAAAGAGAGAATCGTCCTGATCAAGCAGCTCCTGAACAAGGCTCCCCTGGGGCCAGGGGCTGGGGATCAACAGCTCTCCTGGCCCCTCCTCTCCTCTCCTGAGAACAATCAAGAGCGCCTCCTCTCCTGGGGCCTCTAAAGACCACGCCGCCCACTCCGGCTCTGAGAGCCTGATCCACCTTCGATGACCTCCACGCATCAAGGGCTCTGAGGCCCGCAGTTGAAGCAGACCTCTTATATCGTTCCTGAGCTGTCGCTGCCCTGCGGTCAAGCTGAGGTTGCGTGGAGCGCGGTTAGAGGGGCGACCCAGGCCCGCCATCCCCAACTCATCTCCATAATAGATCATCAGGGGACCCGGGCGACTGATCAAGCTCAACCAAGCGAGGCGCAGCTTCTGAAAGGGCAGAAGCTCCTCTGAGCTGAACATGAGCCGCCCAGCGCCTGCTCGATCGGCGTCCTGGCCCTCGATCAGCGCAAACTCAGCCTGCGACTCCGCGAGGCTCAGGGGACGGCTGAAGTCATGGTTCCCCAAGAAGACCAAGCGCTCAGGATCTGCCTCCAACTGAGCCAACTGAGAGAGGGGTCGATCTTCCAAGAGCAAGCTGCGGACGATAGAAAGATAGCCAGAGGTGTCCCAATAGAGGTCCAGATCGGGAGGGGGCTCAAGAGGGCTCTCTCTGAGAATATGGCTGCCCCCCAAGAGGAGCGGCGGGCTGCTGGGAGAGCTGGCCTCAAGCTGGGCACGTAGGGCAGGGATGAGCGGATCCACCTCCTTGACGCTATGAGTCAGACGGAAGCCATCAATCCCTGCCTCCCGAAGGAGCCAATCAGCATGCGCCCGAAGCAGAGCGAGGATCTCATAATGCTTGCTCTCCAGGAGGTAGAACTCTCCATCCACCTGAGGGCCTACCAAGGGCAACATGCTCCAAGCTGCCTCCTTATGAATGCGATCTGCGACGAGATCCACCAATACGCGCATTTTAAAAGCTTGCGCAGCCTTAACAAAGCTCCTCAACTCCTCCAGGGAGCCCAAACGCTCCTCCAGGCACTCTGAATCATTGAGGAGGTAGGGGCAGGCGGTGCCGACAGGCCAGAAGCCATGGTAGCCCCCCTCTGCGTTTTGGGTGATGGGGTTAAGCGCGATGATGTTGACGCCCAACTCCTTGAGTGTCCTCAGATGAGGGATGATCTCTAGATAGCCTCCTCCCATGTAATCATCCAAAGATGCTCCTCGACTGGAGGAGATGAGGGGCGCAAAGCGATCCACCATCAGGGCGTAGATCACCGCCTCTTGAGGCTTGAAGGGAGTCTTCAGCCAGAACGGCAAGTTCAGCGCAGCCCTAGAGCGTCCCTCCAAATCCAGGAGTTTAATCTTTAAGCGATGGTGCCCTTCAGAGAACCCCTCCAGCTCCAAACTCAGTCGACCTGCGCAGGGGTACCAGCTCCAGCCCTCCTCAAGCGGCTGCTCATCCCACTCCAGCTGAGGTTGTAGCTCTATCTGAGGGGCTGCTGTTCCTGCCCAGGCGAGGAGGTTGAGGGAGAGCCTCCCCTCAGGCTCCTCCTCAACAGACTCAAACCTCAGCAGAGCTGAAGTCCGGTCTGGGATCTCAAGAAGAGACCAGGGAGCATCTGAGCCCCTCAGTAGCCCCTTAAGGGGGTTTTTTGGATCCAGAACACAGTCATCTCCCTCCTGAGTCCAGCAGAGACGGTAGGCCAACGCTCCTGGGGGAGCATCCAGAGGGAACCAAGCGAAGCCTTCTTCGGCGATAAGCGGGTGCCGCTCTCCATCTAAGAGCTGTAACCAGCGTTGAGGAGCGGTTGTCCTCAGCTCTGGGAGCGGTCTCAGGGGGAGAGGACAGGGAGCCATGCTCTCGATATCTTCTAAATCGGAAAGAGCCTCATCCAGAGACTCAGCTTGGTCTAGGAGCTGATCCCTCAGGGGTTCTATATCTGATGGGGGGGGAGTGGAGAGATCCAGGTCCCAATCCAAGCGCCCCCAGTTGCAGCCCAAAGTGGAGAGGAGCAGCCAGAGTGAGCAGCTCCGGGTTAAGGCCCAAGCGTATATAGATCCTGACTCAGATCTTTCATTTGGCGTTGATTTGGATATTGCGGTTGCCATTACCGCCTCCCAAATCTCCAGAGCTGGGGTTGATGCTGCCTCCTCCAGCGGTTCCACCCATCATTCCACCCGCGTCACCTGAGTCACACTTAGAACAGAAGCCCCAGATCTTCTTGGCTTCATCGGCGGAGAGCAGGCTCATCTCCGAGGCTTGACGCTTCATCCTCTGGGCTCGCCAGATCTCAGCAGAGGACCTCCCCATATCTTCAGTGAGGTGAGCACGCCCTCCGCAGCCCAGGAGGAAGAACAGGCTCAGGATGAGATACAAAGCTTTCATGGCAGCTCCTTTGAGGCGTGTGTTGGCGATAGGGCCTTCAGCTTGAGGCGGGCTGAATCCAGGGCTGGGTCTTGTTTGAGGGCTTGGCGGTAGTTTCTACGAGCATGTTCAGGTTCGCCTCTCAGCTCCTGAGCAAGGGCGAGGTTGTGAAGCGCCTCAGCCTCGCTGCCCGCCTGACGAAACATCCTGAGAGCCTCCTCGTCCCGACGAGCTCGGGCCAACGCGAAGCCCAAGTTCATATAGATATGGGGCTTGGAGGGCTCCAAACGGATCGCCTCCTCATAGGCGGCGATGGCCCCCTCCGTTTTAAAAGCCAGAAAGCGTGAAAAACCCAAATTGTTGTGGTAGCGCGGCACTTCAGGCGCCAACTCCACCGCCTTCATATGGTGGCTCTCCGCTTTAAAATGCTCTTTTTTGAGATCGTAGAGGATCCCCAGCGCAGACCAACTGGCTGCCAATTTGGGCGCAAACTGCAGAGATTTTAAGAGAGATCGCTCCGCTTGGCGGTAGATCCCCTTGTCTCTCAACACGCTCCCCATGAGGTAGTGAAGGCGAGGGTCCTTAGGGTTTCGAGCCAGAGCACCTCTCAAGATGGGGATGGCGTTGGAGTAGGCTTTGGCTTCAACCAGAGTCTCCACGAGGGCGACAGCCAACTCCTCATCCTTTTCCTGATCTTGGCGAGCCTTAAGCTCCTTAGGAGCGGGCATAGGCTGGCGATCATTCCGGGGGGTGCCTGCGCAGGCAAAGAGCAAGATAAAGATCAGGGGTCTAAAGAACATCTTCCTTAAAACATCGACTTAAAGACGATGACCACCGCTGGCCCCAACATCGCCAAGATCGCTGAGGGCAGGAGGCAGAGAGTCAGGGGCAGCGTCAGACCTGCGGTGACCTTACCTGCGACCTCCTCCAAGACCATCTCACGCCGGTTGCGAGCGCTGGTTGAATACTCCCTGAGGGTTTTGCCTAGAGCAGCACCTAAAACCGAGGATTGGATGACGACGCTGCTCAGGTTGCGCACCTCATCGGAGGTGACTCGCTCGGAGAGTTTACGAAAGGCGGCCCCTACGCTCAGGCCCGCACGCACTTCACCGACCACGACAGAGAGCTCCTCGGCCATCTCAGGATCGCTGAAACCGATCTCAGCCGCTACACGAGCGAGGGCCTGTTCCAGACCCAGACCTGCGTCGATGCAGGTGACCAGAAGATCAAGGGTGGGAGGCAGAGAGAGGTTGAGAGCCTCCTGTCGCTTGTTTCGAGCGCTGTTGAGCCAGACGCTGGGACCCATAAAGGCTATGAGCAGGATGACAGAGCCAAAAACAAAGGAGAGCGGATCGCCTCCAGAGAAGATGATCAGGGGTAGAAAGAGAAAGAGCCCCCCGAAGAGAGCCAGCACACGGATCACGCTGAAGAGGTTGATGGCGTCCTGGTTGCGGAGCCCCGCCTGAGCCAACTTAAGCCTGATCTGGTTTAGATCATCGACCGTCTTGGGTCGCATCAGCTGAGCCAAAGCTGTATGGCGAGCCAAGCCTTGGGGCCGGAAGCTTTGATCCCTGGCAGCTTCCTGAGCGAGGATCTCTTTCTCCTCCTGAGAGATATTTCGCGAGGAGAGGAAAGCCCTCACAGCCAAGGCGACGGTCAGGGCAGTGGCTATCGCTGAAGCGCCCGCAGCGATCTTAATGATGGAGGGATCCATAGTTCAGACCTTTGGGTTGACCAGCCTACGTGTCCAGACGGTGCCGATGATGTAGAGGGTGACAGAGACAGTGAGGATGATCTGTCCCCCTGTTTCGTAAAAGAGGATAGAAACATAGCTGCTGTTGGCAGCAAAGGCCAGGGTAACAAAGACAGGAGGCAGGAAGCCCAGCATCCGCGCGCTGGAGCGTCCCTCAGCGGTCATCGCTCTAAGCTTGCGCTCATAGCGACCCTGCATACGCATCGTCTCTATGATCCCCTCCAGGACCTCGATGAGGTTTCCCCCTGTCTGATGAAGCACCAACACTGAGACTACAAAGGTGCGCACGGTACGACACTCTTTGAGACGCGAGGTCATCGCCACCAGGGCCTCATCCAGGGGCCGCCCCAAACCCACCTCCTCTGAGACCTGTCGAAACTCTACACCGATGGGATCATCCAGCTCTGTAGCGGTGAGGCGGATGGTCTGCTCCAAGGAGTGTCCCGCGCGTAGAGAGATGGTCATCACCTCTAGAGCCTCTGGGAGCTGCTCCTCAATGCGGTTCATGCGATTGCTACGTTTCTTATTGAGGAGCATATAAGGGATGCTCATCCCCATCATCCCAAAGATCAGCGATCCTCCCAGCTCCCCCAACAAGATCAGAGAGGCTACAAAGACAACGAGGAAGGCGACCATCACACGGATAAAGAAGGGTCCAAGCACCGGCTCCTCTCCCGCCTCAGCGAGCAGGCGCACCAAGCCTCGGCTCATCGTGCCTGAGTCAACCCCTTGACGTACCAGAGTGCTCTCTAAGAAGGACTCATCTGTCCCTAAACGGTCGATGAGCGCAGACTCCTTCTTGGAGCGCCGCGCGGTAAAGAACCAATAGAAAGCTTGAAGCCAGAAGAAGAGGGTGATCGCGATAAGAATAGCGATGGTGTTCATCAGCCTCAGCTCCCAGGCCGTTGAAGGGCTCCTGAATGATAAAAGCGCTCCAGGTACGCGCTCTCGCGGACATACTTATGTGATCCCTGGATACGACCCTCCTCATTGATCCCTTCGCGAGCGAAGAGGAAGATCTCTCTGCTGCTGATCTCCTCTCCTTCCATCCCTAAGATCTCGGTGATGCTCATGATCTTTCGCTGTCCGTCGGGGAGACGCGCGGCCTGGACGATCACATCCAGGGAGCTTCCGATGATCTGAAGCAGCGCTTCCATCGGAAGCTTCACGCCGCTCATGGTGATCATGGTCATCAAACGTCGCAGAGCGTCTTTGGGGGTGTTGGCGTGGAGAGTACCCATGGAGCCATCATGGCCGGTGTTCATCGCTTGAAGCATATCAAGCGCCTCTCCACCACGAACCTCACCGACGACAATGCGATCAGGGCGCATACGCAGGGCGTTCTTCATCAGATCGCCGATGGTGATGGCGCCCTTCCCTTCGATGTTGGGAGGGCGACTCTCCAGGCGCACCACGTGATCCTGTTGGAGCCGCAGCTCCGCTGAGTCTTCAAGGGTGATGATACGCTCTGAGCCCGGAATAAAATTGCTGAGAGCGTTAAGTAGGGTGGTCTTACCAGAGCCTGTTCCACCGCTGATCAGGATGTTGCACTTGGAGTGTACCGCCGCCCTCAGATAGTTCATCATATCTGGGGTTAAGGCTCCAAAGTTGACCAGATCCTCAGAGGTGAGGGCCTCCTTTCCAAAGCGGCGGATGGAGAGGGCGGCGCCATCTAAAGCCAGGGGGTTGATGATGGCATTGACACGAGAGCCATCCTCAAGGCGGGCGTCCACCATGGGAGAGGACTCATCGACACGACGCCCCACTCGACCCACGATGCGGCTGATGGTGTTGATCAGGTGAGCATTGTCTCTGAAGCGCTCTTGGACGCGCTGTAGGCGCCCTCCCTTCTCGATATAGATGGTGTCTGGGCCATTGACGAGGATATCGCTGACTCCAGGATCCGCCAAGATAGACTCGAGGGGACCTAGACCGGTGATCTCATCTAGGATGCCGATGATGGCGGCCTCTCGCTCTACATTGGAGAGGTTCATCTTCTCGGCGGCCACCATCCTCTCAACGAGATCTCGCAGTCGGGAGCGAAGCTGTTCGCGGTTCAAGTTCGCCACCGCAGAGACATCAAGGCGATCGATCACCTGCTGATGGAGGCGTCGCCTGAGATCATCCAGGTTACGACCCTTGGGGACCCCATCCTGACCAGTGTGGGTGCTGCTCAGGCGATCCAAGATTCGCATGGCCATGATTAACCTCGACCAAAGAGCCTAGACAGGAAGCCTTTGCTCTTTTTCTGCTGCTGAAAACCACCCAAGAGCAGCGCGAGGCTCTCTAGATCCTTGGAGAGCCCTGCGCTGGGCTTGATGTCGGAGACCAGCACTCCGTGGTTTAAGCCCAAGAGCATCAACTTGAAGTCGTTGCGGATCACCGCATCCACAGGCTGCCCCAGGGCGTTGTGGATCGCCTCTAGGGTGACATCCGCCTTTTTGTGGAAACGATTGACCACGATCTTGAGGCGCTCTGGACCGTAACCCAACCTACGAAACAGACGCAGAGAGCGAGCGGAGGCACGCACGGAGGGGACATCCTGGGTGCAGACCAGGACGATCTGATGAGCTAGATCCATCACCGCCACCGCGTGGTCGCTGAAGTCTCGCAGACCATCTACGACGACACATTCAAAGGTCTGCCCCAGGGCGTCAAAGAAGCGAGGGAGGCGATCGGTACTCACCTCGCTGACCTCTTCAATACGCTCTCCCTGAGCTACGACATGTAGGCCAGAGGGGTGTCGATCGATCCCGGACTGGATGGGACCATCCCCAGCGTTGATCGCCTCCAGGACCAACTCCGCAATGCTGCGCTCAGGCTTAAGGTTGAGACTGACAGGCACCGCGCCCAGCTGAAGGTCCATATCTGCGATCACCGCGTTCTTGCCGAAGCGCGCGATCAGCCCCGCTACATTGGTCGCCACCGAGGTGCAGCCTGTGCCTCCTTTGGGACCAAAGAAGGCGACCATCCGCGAGGCGACCTCTATCGGTGCAGGAGCTTCACCTAAGGGCTCCTCTGCAGGAGACTCAGACATCTCCTCCAGCTCATCTAAACGGAGAACGCAGGTGTGAGCGTTGAGCTGCTTGGGGCGGGCCCGTTGGCTCTCTAGATCTTCCAGGCTGGTGACATAGGTCGCGTTGCGTACGTTCTTGATCCCCGCTCGACTCCCTGCATCGCGAAACTTGCTCATCGCCAAAAACCGATCCGACCCAGGGGATTATGGCCGGTGTTGCGAGCAGACATCCCTGGTTCCATCGCCTGCCCAACAGGCGCGTTGGGATCGGTGAAGTTCAATAGAAAGAGCTCAATATCGCTGGGATCACTCACCCGCTCCCAGCCGGGGAGAGGGGGAACCTCGTTGGCGTTCATGGGATCCACCAGACGAGCCGTGACCACAACCACCAGCTCTGTCTCTCGACGAGAGAACTTCTTGCTGCTGAAGAGGGTGCCCAAGATCGGGATATCTCCTAGACCAGGGATCTTCTCTACGAGGTTGCCTATCTCATCTGAGAGGAGACCCGCGATGGCGAAGCTCTGACCGTCGATCAAGCGCACGGTGGTCTGGCTGGAGCGGCGCTTAAAGCCCTCGGTGAGGACTCCATCGGAGATGATCTTTACTGTGGGATCTGGGGCGCTGACCCCCACAGATGTTTCCAACTCGATCAGCTCTCCGTTGAGCACCCGAGGTGTAAAGCTCAGCTCAATCCCGAACTTCTTAAACTCCACCGTGGTGTTGCCGAAGCCGGTGGACTTCTCATAGGGGAACTCGCCTCCCGCGAGGAAGCTGGCGGTGCGCCCGCTCATCGCCACCAAGGTGGGCTCAGCGAGAGTCCGAGAGAGGTCTCGAGAGGCCAGGAGGTTGAGCGTCGCTGCGAAGGGGAAAATCCCATCGCGGAGCCCCAAGAACATCGCCCCGACCGCGTTCTCATTGGTGTTGAAGAGTTGGGCTGGGCGCCCCACCAGGGCGGAGTGTGGGTTCTCCGCTTTGTTGTTGACATCAACAGCGCCGATACCACCAGAGCCTGTCGCTCCAGCGACGCGACCATCATTAGAGCCACCCACGATGTTGACGCCGATCTCTCGCAGAGAGCGACGATTCACCTCAGCGAACTTCACCTCAAGCTGAACTTGATGTCGTCCCTTGACCTTGAGGAGGTTGATAACGTGGGGCTTTACCCCCAGCGCGGCGATGGAGGGGCTGCGCAGGTAGCCCAGCGAGACCTGCTCTGCCTGCTCAACGATCTGAATGCTGCTCACCGTTCCGGTGAGCACCAGAGAGCCACCCACAGCCCAAGCTTGGATGCTCTCTCGGGGGAAGAGCCGCACCAACTCCCCCTCGATCGCTTGAGAGGGTAGGGTGACCTTGATGAGCCAAGTTTGGCGCTGCCGCCCTCCATGGAGGATCAGATTGGTCTCACCCACGCGCCGCCCGATGATGAGCAGCCCTCCTCCCGCTGTAGTAACATCAGCGACGCCTGGATCTGTCAAGGTTACGCGGCCTGTAGAGGAGAGGTTGAGGATCTTAGAGCCTCCCAAAGAGACCTCAATGACGTTGCGGTTTCTGCGTCTCTCCGCCTCAGCCTGGAGGGGGAGCGTGTTTAATCCGATGAAGAGCAAACAGAGGAGAAAACGCATCATTGCTGCCCTCCAAGGTCGATGTGTTTCACGCTGCCTCGACGACTCCCAAAGCGGGGCTGATCATCTTTTGGATATTTGGTTACAGGCTTGGTGGGGCGCCGAGACCGCCTTCTTCGACTGCGAGCCCTTCGCTTATCTGAATCCTTCTGAGCCTGAAGGGCCTCCTCCACTTCATCTTGATCAGCCTCTCCCAAGAGTTCAGGGGCGCTGATGCCAAAGGTCTCCACGATCGACTCATCGTTGGTGTTGCGAAGCATCACGTCGATCTTCCCCTCTCTTGAAGCCAGGGTCAGAACCTCCGCCTCTTCAGGATCAACCAAGAGGGTGACGACAGACTTCTTGCGAAGGCCATCCTTCTTCTCCTCCTTCTCTTGACCCGCTGAGTCTGTCACTCCATCTACAGAGAGGACCTTGAGCTTCTGCAACACCAGCTTGGTGCTCATCTGACGGCTCCCTGGATTGCGGATGGTGGTGAGCACATCCACCTCAGAGCCAGGATAGATCAGGCGCGCAGTGCCGACCCAAGGATCTACAGGGACAGGGAAGGCGCGCTTCTCTGGAGGGACCAAAGAAGCCATCCCGGTGCCGGACTTGGTAGAGGCGAGGCGCGCTCCCAAGATGGGCTCTCCCTCTAGGATGGTGCGTGCAGGGACCCGAGGATCTGGGCCCAAGAAATCATCAATGCTCGTAAACGCCCCCTCTGGGATCGAGGCCTTGGGCCAGTTTACGACCTTGAGGTGGCTCTCATTGATGCGCTCTGCTGCAGGGATCTTGACCGCCGCGACGACGATGGTCTCCACCGGCTCTCCAGCGTAGTGGTTGGTCCCCATCACTTTAGCCAAGAGGAAGGCTGTAGCGAGAGTCATGATGATGGCGAGAAAGGTAAACCCCAGGGCACCCACTTTAGAAGCGCGGGCCCCTCCAACACTGTGAGCGCTCATTCGCTCTCCTTGGGCGCGGTGCCGGTGGAGGGATCAAATAGAACCCCCTATCGGCATCGTGGCGGAAGCTGTAAGCAGGAGCGGATCACTCACCCAACGGTTCACGAGTCCCGCCCACACTCCTCCATTATAGAGGCAACGAGCCTCAACCTGAACAACATCTAGGCTGCCGTTCATACCGTTGAGGCGCCGAACCTCTTGCGTAATGTTTAGGTTGTCGCATCGAGTGGCCATCGTGTCCAGACCATTGCGGACTTGTTGCTCAACACAAGCGCCCATCGCCGCTGGTCCCAGCATAGAGCAGATGCGCGCTGCGCGGCTGGTGGAGTGCGTCAGGCGACTGCGTACGATCATGGCATCACCGAAATTTATGCCTGCGGTAGCGACAAAGGTGAGGATGATAAGTGAGAGGGCGGTCTCAACAGCGACAGCACCTCTCTGAAACCTGCGCCTTCGAGAAGAGCTCATAAATTACCTCCACCAAGTGGCAGCCAGCACGGCGCCAGATGAGAACGCGAGCGCCATAGGGACATGAGCGGAGGTCGCTCGACCTGCCTCCACTCGGGGGAGTTGAAGAGTGAGCGCCGCCAACTTCAGGTTTTGACCGATGCGTCTACGAAGCTCAGAGCCAGAGGAGATCATCAGGATGAGACCCAGGAGGCCACCCAGAGAGACCCCCCAAAGAAACATCCAGGTACAGGCGCTGGGTCCCAACCAGGCACCCAGAGCCATCACCAGCTTTGCATCTCCTCCCCGGTAAAGATGAAGCGCGAAGGGACCCAACATCAACGCGAAGCCTACAAGCACTCCCAACAGGCCATCACCCAACCCCTCCCAACCTGATAGATGCAGCTGGGCGGCTAAGCCACTGAAAAGAATGGCGGCGTTAAGGCGGTTGGGCACCCTCCGTTGCCTGAGATCACTCCAGGAGGCAGAGAAGAGCGCCAACCAGAGGAGCGGGCCAAAGAGGGCACCAAAGCCCAGGTTGATGGGGGCGCCTACTGAGAAGAGATCACGTTGGCGGCCCGAGTCAGCATCCCTCGGATGCTGTCACGGAAGGCGACCAAGGTTCCAATAAGGGCGACTCCAACGATGGCCGCGATGAGAGCATACTCAACAGCGGTGGCGGCCTCTTCCTCGTGGCTTAAACGCTTGATTAAATTCAACATTTTTTCTCCTAAGTTTGGGTTCCCAGATCCGTCAAGCGCTTTGATAGCAATCGCTGGACCAAGACTCGGGAAGTGACGCTATTCAATCTACCCGAAGGAGATAGAAGAGGCCAAGGAAAGCTCTATCGAAGAGATAAAAGCCAGAACCTTAGAGTAAAATTTTGGATAAATAGTTTGAAAAACTATCATTTTCGAGTCGGCCATTCTGAGTTCCCAAGGCTGAATTCTTCCCATTTTGCTTCAACACCTACTCTGACTTTCTCCTCTGAAGTTTCTCTTGGATGAGAATTGGGAGGGAGCTGTTCTATTGACCCCACTCTATCTGGGGTCAATAGACCCTGGCATTTTCAAATTAGAGGGGGGCTGACCCCAACCCGTAAAGAGCAGCTCTCTCTACCGAGTTGCAAGACTCTAGACTCTATCAAGCCCAGGGGATAACGATCCCCTATGCGAATTCACCCCAAGTTTGTCGTCCCCAACTCTTTCACAGCCCTCTCAATGATCTTTGGCCTCGCCTCCCTGCTCTCCTCGGCCCAGGGCAACTTCAGCTTGGCGGCCTGGATGATCTGCTGGGGAGTCTTGCTGGATAAGCTGGACGGGACCGCTGCGCGACTGCTCAAGGCCAGCTCGGGCTTTGGCGCCGAGCTGGACTCCTTCGCTGATTTTGTGGCCTTTGGGCTCGCCCCTGCGGCCTTGGTCTATCACCGTCTAAGCTCCAGTTACCAAGGAGATGAGCGCCTCCTGCTCCTCTTGGCGGCAGGGACTTATGTGTTGGCCACCGCGGCTCGTTTGGCTCGTTACAACGTCACCGATCCTCCAGGAGGGGATCGAACCTTCTACGGGATCCCCACCACCATGTGTGGAGCCCTCATCGCTACGCTCTATCTGAGCTGGGAAAGTCAAGCGCTCTCAGAGGGGCTGCTCAGCGCATTCCCAGGGCTCCTCCTGGTCTCCGCCATCGCCATGGTCAGCAGCCTACGTCTACCCAAGCTCAAAGGCCGCGAAAACAAACTCATCAACCTGTTTCAAGCGATCAATGTGCTCTTGGGTTACACCTTTGCGGCCTTAAGAATGTTCCCTGAGTATCTCCTTGTCCTGATCGCTTCCTATATCCTGGGAGGGATCGCCTGGGAGCTGCGTCACAATTTCTATAGAGGAGAAATTGCAGAGGAGGAGGGAGAGAGCGTTGAAGAGGAGGCTGAACCTAGTAAGGTCTAAACTCCACTCGACGGTTACGGGTGTGAGCCGCCTCGCTGTCTCCATAGTCCAAAAGCATCTCTTCTCCATAGCTAATGATGCGAAGACGAACCGCCTCGATCCCCAAAGAGAGCAGATACTTTTGAGCGGTGAACGCTCGACGCTCAGCCAGGGCCAAGTTATACTCTGTGCTCCCTCGCTTATCGGCGTGACCTCCCAGGATGATGCGGCTCTTTGGATGTCGCTTCATCCAGGCTGAGTTGCCCTTGATCGTCTTTCGAGCCTCAGGGCTCAGCTCAGAGACGCTGTAATCAAAGTACACCATCTGTAACTCTCCCTCTTCTCCTTCAATTGGGGGCTCATCTTTCTCAAGGAACTCCTTGATTTTGATCGGCTCGCTCCCCTCTCCCTTAGGTTTAAGGCAATCATCTCTACGAGCGGCGGCTTTCTGGCGAGCCTTGACCGCCAACTTTTCAGCGGCCATGGCAGCAGCCTTGGCCTCATCATATTTGCCCTCTTTGGAGAGCGCCTTGGCCTTCGCCTGCATCTTCTGAGCAGCGGCGTACTCCTCAGGCGCGCAGCGCTGGGCGAGGAACGCCTCGTTCATCGCTGTCTCCGCCGCAGACAGCTCCTGAACAGGAGGCCCTCCACAGGCGCTCAGACAGGAGAGAAGGAACAGAAGAGGAAGAAGTCTCCACATCTCAACGCCCCCAAGAGGGGGTCAAGTAGCCCCCTTTGCCTCTACTGATCTGGGTCTGAGAACGACCGTCAGCGGTCATGATATAGAGTTGAGAGGCGCCATTGCGGGTGCTGGTGAAGGCCAGATAGCGGCCTCCTGGTGACCAAGTAGGCTCCTCATTATTGCCCTGATTTTGGGTCAGGCGCTCAATCTTCTTTGTGGCTGGATCGACGACAAAGATGTCGAAGATATGGCGCTCATCCCGAGCGGTGAAGGCGATGAGATCTCCCCTAGGGCTCCAGACAGGGGTCTGGTTGTACTCCCCCTGGAGGGTGATGCGCCGCTTGCCTGAGCCATCTGCGTTCATCACCCAGATCTGTGGACTGCCGTGGCGATCGCTTACAAAGCAGATCCGTTTGCCATCAGGAGACCAACTGGGGCTGGTGTCGATGGACCAGTTGTTGGTCAGCCGCGCCTTGACCGAGCCATCAGCAGGGTTGAGGAGGTAGATCTCAGGGTTGCCATCCTTGCTGAGGGTAGCTGCCACGCTGCTGCCGTTGGGGGAGAGGACCGCACCTGTGTTGAGGCCCTTATAGCCCGCGAAGGGGTGAACACGCCCTCCTGAATAGCTGAACAGCTCAGGTCCTCCGTTGCGGAAGCTGGTAAAGAAGATCCGCCCCCCTGAGTAGCTGGGGAGCATATTGATCTGATCTCCAGGCACCAAGGTGCCCTCGTCATGGCCATCGGGAGAGACCATATAGATCGCCTTGCCCTTGGAGGTTCGTCGCGCAAAGACGATCTTGGAGAGAAAGAAGCCAGGGCTCTTGGTGTAGTAGAGCAGGAGGTTATTAACGAAGCCATGCGCATGTGCCCTCAGTTTCTTGATGTTCAGCGGCAGGGTGACCGCCTTGTCATAGGGCGCAGCGAAGCGGATCCGCTCTGAGCTGTCGATGCTATAGAGCCGCATCTCTACCGTGACCTGTTTGCCCTTGATGCGATAGCCGGTCTTGACTAAGCCCTGAGTGCCCGCGTTAAACCAGTCCTTGAATTTGGGCTCGATCCCCTCCTTGCTGGGATCGCTGAGATAGCCAGACTCTGGAATAAAGTGAAAATGCCCTGAGATCTTTAGATCTCGTATGACGGTGCCGGAGAGGGCCTCGGTGACGCCCCGGGTGTCTGCGGCGCCTCCCAGGTTAAGCGCTCTGGGGACCGCCATCTGAGTTGGGGAAAAGTCCCGAGGGATCACATCTACCTTGATCCCTTTGAAAACCTTCTCCTCCTCTTGAGCCTGGGCTGAGAGGCTATAAAGGAGCAGGATAAAGAGTGTGCGCATAGTGACCTTTATTTTATGGCCTGCATCACTGCTGTGATGCCCTCTTTGAGGAGATAGCGGCGTAGACCTTTGTGCCTCTTCTCGGGAAGAGGAATCCTAAGCTGTGAGCCCGCCCCAAACTTGCGGACAGCGCGCAGCGCGGCCTGATCGAAGAAGCGGTTACCGCTGCCTTTGATCAGGCGGGGGGCTCCTTTGAGCCGCCCGTCCTGGTTGATCTTAAAGTGGACCTTCGCCTTGAGTTCCTTGCGGAGTTCGGCGGGGATGGTAGAGGGGACTTCAAACTGTCGTTGGAGCATCAAGCTGACACGGCTGATATATGCCATCCGATGGCGTGTGGCGCTGGGATCTGTAGAGGTGCCATACTCAAAGCCATCGGGAGCCCCCCCAGGATTATCTTCTTCATCTGCGCGCTTATCAACTTCGGCTATAGCGCGAGCCATAGCGCGCTTGCGCTCGAGCGCCTTACGCTCCTCCCGCTTACGCTTACGCTCCTCCTTAAGCCTCTGCGCCTCCTCATCTCGGTGTCTCTGCTCAGCCAGCTCTCGCTTGCGCTTCTTCTCTCGCTCCAGCTCCTCTTTCTTACGCTCTTCCTCCTCCTCAATTTCCCGAGAGATGCTGGCCCTGTCCGCCTCTGGAGGGGGGGCCTCTGGAGCTTTGGTGATGCGAGGGAGCGTGTTCTTCTTCTTGATCTCCCCTTTGCGTACTACCGGCGCGACATCCACCCAATGAAAGGTGGGGGGCTCTGGGTTCTCCTTGGGCGGCTCATCGATAAAGCCCGCCCAGGCCATCCCAACGAAGATCGAGGCGTTGATCAACCCAGTGCAGAGAGAGGCGGTTACTTTAAGGCTCAGATCTTTCATAGACCCTCCTCAGGTGGGTTGGTCACCAGCGCTAAGCTCATGATGCCCGCGTTCTTCATCCGCGCCATCACATCAGCGACGAAGCCATAAGGCAAACTTCTATCGGCGAGGAGAAAGACACGTTGATCCCCTTGCAGCTTGGGGTTGTCCTTGATCTTGCCCTCTAACGGCTCCAAGCAGACTTTATAGTCCTGCTCTTTTTTGCAGCTCAGGATTGATGAGGGCTCCTTGCCCAAGGAGAGCTTCAACTCAAACTCCTTGGTTATGATCATCAAAGTCTGCATCTCGCTGGCCTTGACCGGCTCAGCTGAGGTGGGGGGCAGCTCCACCTCCACCTTCCTGGGGCCGTTATCCTCCACGATGAAGGGGGTGGTCACCATAAAGACGATCAGCAACACCAACATCACATCGACGAGGGGGGTCACGTTGATCTCGCTGAGGACCCTTTTGCCGCCGTTGCCCCCTGCGCTCATGCTCATGCTCGCCCCCTCTCAATTAAAGAAGTGCCGCTTAACAATATTGAGGAAGTCGTTGTTGAAGTTGTCCATATCCGCCTCCAAGACCCGCGTGCGGCTCAGGAAGTAGTTATAGAGGACCACAGCGGGGATAGCGGCCACCAGCCCGATGGCGGTGGCGATGAGGGCTTCGGCGATCCCAGGAGCCACCGTGATCAGGCTGGCGTTGCCCTCCTTGGCGATGCTGAGGAAGGAACTCATGATGCCCCAGACGGTGCCAAAGAGGCCGATGAAAGGAGCCGCGCTGCCCGTAGTTGCCAAAACCGAGAGCATAGAATCGAGGTGGATGCTCTCGCTGGTCTGGGCTCTACGCAGCGCGCGCTCGATATTCTCCATCTCCCCCATCTGTCCGTGCATCGTCTCCTTCTCGCTGTCTCCTTTAAGCTTAGACAGTTCGACATAACCCGCTCGAAAGAGCTGGCTCACTGGGCTGTGGTTGAGATATTCACTGGTTTGATAGATCTCATCTAGGCGCTTGGACTGCCAGAAGGTCTCCAAGAAGAGGCCGGTCTCTTTATGAGCTCGATTGAGTGAAAACAGCTTGTAGATGATGATATACCAAGTGATCAGGGAGATCAGGACCAGGAGAATCAGAACCGCTTTGACCACCGGCGTCGCCCTGACCAAGAGCAGCGTGATATTGATCTCCTCCGGAGCAGGTGCTTGAGTAACCAGCTGTACAAAGATCTCCTCCATCGATCTGAACCCCTCCTCTTCGCGCTGAGCAGGCCCCGATAGCAGCTTGAGCGCCGCTCAGTCAAGTTGAGCAACCCTTCAGGAGCAACACATACCTGGACTTGCTACGTTTGAGTGGACACCCCAGACCGGGTGAAGATGCCCGAGCC
>CAYLJJ010000082.1:0-32586 GCA_964384025.1 uncultured Nannocystaceae bacterium | reverse complement strand
AAGGGATTGGCTCCGCTCCGGCCCCAAACCCAATAGGAAACAGGGTTTTTTCTTTGGGCTGCTTTTATATTGGGCTTGTCGAGGTTACTTAAACCAGAGGCTGGAGCTGGGAGAAGTCCTCAGGCGTATCGCAAAACTCATTCATCAGTATGGAAGATAGCTAGGCCGCATCTAGATTTTTCTTTCATCTCTGCTTTCAATAAAGCTATAAACAAACTAAGGAACAGTCGGAGCAGAAGGGTAAGGCGATGAGTACTGGCCAAGAACATGCGCTCGAGTTGTCAGACGTTCTCGACCAACTGAGGTTAGAGCTTAATGTGCTTCGGCGTAAAGCTACTGATGAAGAGCTGCAATTCAAGCTAGATTCAGTTGAGGTTGAGCTTTGTGTAGGAGTTTCTCAGGGGGTAGAGGGGACAGCCAAAGCAAAGTTCTGGGTGTTTGAGATGGGTGGGGCAGGTAGGCAAGCGACCGAAGCAAGACAGATTATCCGCCTAAAGATGACCCCACAGATACCAGAAAGTAAGGAAGGTGAAGTTTTGGTTAGCCGTCGCGGATAATGCCTATCCGCTCGGTTTTGATCGCTTCTCAATGTGATGGGGATGGCAGAAGGCTCCTTGGCAGCGGTACTTGGATTGGCCCATGCCACATTTTGACAGCTCGGCATGTGCTAAAAGACAAATCTGTTGTGGCCGTACGTGTTGAGCATGGTAGCGATTTTAGAGCCGCTGAACTGGTTTGGAAGGCTAAAGATGGACTTGATGTTGTACTGCTCAAGACAGAGAAACCATTAGCACAGGACTGGACTTCTGTCTCCTTTATGACAGGAGCGATTCAGGGCGGCCAACGTTGGGAGACCCGCGCTTATCCTGAGGTATTCGATGGGAATACTCATGAGGGATGGGTTCCTGTGAGCGGAGATGTTCATAATTATAATGCCGGTGAACCAAAGCTGTTACTTGATACCAATATCGCAGCTGATATCTGGGGAGGTATTTCCGGAGCAGCCGTCGTTATCAACGATCATATTCTTGGAATAATCCGCGCAACCCATGATGGATGGAATAATAGGCGCATTGATGCAACTCCATGTGATATTTTTGTGTTTGATAAGGATTTTATTGCTGAACTTGGATCAGAGGAGCGAAATCAGCACCGTGAAAGATTTCGTGCTTGGCTAATAAATTCTTTAAAGCAGCAACAGAACCTTTGCATCGACATAGCGGAAATATTATTTAATAGAAATGCAACAGAAGAAGAGGTTGCAAGTGCTCTCACTCGCTGTTCGATGACACAATTACTGGATGTTCTTAGCTACTGCAACATAATGAGTTCACTAAGCAAAAACAAAGCTAGACTATCCGTTTTTAAAAGATTATTCAACGAATTGCTAGTATTTTCTGTAGATTACGAACAAGAAATCAACAATGCGATAGCAAGTTCAAAAATTGAAAAAACTGTCTTCGATTGGCCTATTCAAACTGAAACTTTTGCCGAAATCATCATGGCTGGAATTGACGCTCGACAATGTGCATTTCAGGAAGGAACAAAGAGTAAACCTAGGGGGATTTCATCAAAACTCGCTGGTGATATTGGTATAATAGCAGCACCCATTGCTGATCCTAGTGGGCAACAATTTGCTGAAGCAACAAGACACTATTTCAAAGAGATACACGATCTTAATAGTGGGAATAGATTTTCAGAACAAGTTCGTAAAGAGATAGCTTCAGATGAAAACGTTGAAATTTCAGAGGTTAACCTGTGTTTAGAGGAAATTAAAAATGAAACACAGAATTTGGTCAAATGGGATGTGATAGACCAAATCGAAACACCACCATACTATCTTATCGTATCTGAAGGAGGAGAACGATGGGAACTTGTATGTTCTACACTAACAAAGATGTTACCATCATTACGTCTAGTTCATCTCAAGGGCAAAGCTCTAGGTAAAGAAGTTAAAGATGCTTTGCGAATCAACAGGATTGTAGTCCGACTTTTAAGAGATCAATGAACTATATAAGCAGAAACGGATATCTCATTATCAAAGATGGTGAAGAGATCCAGCTCCCCAGCACAGACGGCCTTCCACCCTCAGTTCATCTCTTTGATAGCGACAGCATTCTCGCCATCAACGCCGCGCTTGCTGCGCGACGACCGCTGCTTGTTCGAGGAGAGCCAGGCACGGGCAAAAGCCAACTGGCGCGCGCCGCTGCGGTCGCGATGAGACGAGCTTTTGTAGCCTACACGACCAATGCAGCTACCGAGACCCATGATCTGCTGTGGACGGTCGACCACATCGCGCGGCTGGCAGAGGCTCAAATACAAGGGGCCTTGGTTCAGCAGCAGTGCTGTAACCCCGAACAGGTCAAAGAGCAGCTCGCCATCACCCGCTTTGTTACCCCAGGGCCGCTGTGGTGGGCTTTCGACTGGAAGAGCGCTTGTATCCAAGCTGAGCAAGCTCAACAGCTCCAATGTAAGCCCAAACAGCCAGAGGGGTGGAGCGAAGCTGATGGCTGTGTGGTGCTTATCGATGAGATCGATAAGGCTGATTCAGCCATCCCCAACAGCTTGCTGGAGGCTCTGGGGCATCGTCGCTTTGATGCACCAGGTGATCAGGAGATCAGCCAGACAGATGGAACACCGCTGATCATCATCACCACCAACGAGGAGCGCGTCTTACCCGACGCCTTCTTACGTCGCTGTTTGGTGCTGCATCTGGATCTACCTCAAGAGAAAGATGCGTTGATTAAACATCTGATCCGCTATGGCCAGGCTCACTTTGGAGAGCTTGAGCTTCTAAGAAAAGCGGCTGAGACGCTCGCAGGTGATCGGCTCAAGTTGTCCAGCGAGAGCGCACGTCCAGGGATCGCGGAGTATATCGATCTGTTGCATGCGGTGACCGCACAGCATGCAACTTATGAAGAGCAGAGAGAGCTTCTGGGGCTCATCAAGCAGTTTGCGTTAAATAAGCACGGGCAGCTTAGGTGAACCAGCCAAGCGATTCTCCAGGCAGAGCTGCAGTGGGTCGCGCTGATCTGGCCCGCTTGCTCACCACATTACCGCGAGATGAGGTGATCCATTTCGCTCAGAGCCAGGGTTATCTCTTTAAGCCAGACATGTCTAAGCCCGACCTTGGAGAGTCAGTGGCAGAACCCGATCCCTTTTTGCTCCCTCCTCCAAAACCACCTGATGACAACCGATCGATGCCGTTTTGGCGTGTTGAGCAGGTTGAGGAGTTTGAGCCTACCCCCAAGCCATCGGGCAGCTCAAAACCTCAAAGCCAAGCTGACTTAAGACCTCAGGGTCTGACTCATATCGATCGACAACAATCTGATCGATCTATACTCAACACACCTGCTGCACCGCTCGCCGCCCCTTGGACTCAGCTTTGGCCCCGGCTTCGCTCTCTGCTGAGCGGCCAAAGTTTGGGCAAAGGCCCTGATGTGCCCACCATTGTTCGAGCATTGAGCCGCGCTGAGGTGCTGACTCGTATTCCCCGGCGTGTTCGGCTCACTTGGCCTCGAAATCTCCAGGTTTGGGTTGATCGCAGCGAGCGCCTTGTTCCCCTATGGAGAGATCAGAGCATGGTCTATCAGGGTGTTCGCCGCGCCTGTGGCCCTGCCGCGGTTCGCCCACGCCTGCTTGATCCAGCCAGCTTGGCGATGCTCGCCTTTGAGGGGCACTTTGCTCAGGGTGTAAGCGCTTATGAGACGGTGTTGGTGCTTGGGGATCTGGGCGCTCATGGCAGCGAGGCTGATCGCAGGCGCTGGCGTCGTACTGGTCTCCGTCTAAGGCGTCTGGGGGCTCGCCCGATCGCCTTGGTGCCAAGCCCCCAGCAGGGTCCATGGGATACAATATCCTGGGTCTCAAAGCCTCGCTCTGGGGTTGATGGTGCTGTCGAACGGTTGATCTCTCTCCTCGCCCCGATAGAGTTTATCCAGCCTGGTCTGTTGCGGAGCTTACGCGCTTGGGTCCCTGGCGCGGGTCTCAGAGAGGAGCTGAAGGTTTGGAACCATGAAGATGTACAAGCCGCTGATTCTACAGGGCTTGTTCTCAAACCTGAGGCTCTACCCACGCTGCGCGCTGCCTTTGCCAAATTGGAGGAGCCAACCCAGGAGAAGGTCGCTGGAGCGATCGAGCATTGGCACGAAAAGTTGCCTGTTGAGCTGCTACATATTGAGAGCCTGGCTTGGCAAACCTATAAAACTTCAGTCAGCTTGGGAGACTTTGATGCCGCTTTGGAGTTTCTAGAGCGGGTTGTAACAACACTCTCTAATGCTTCTAAGCAGAGCGAGTCAGCGTGGCGTCGGTTTGCCAATACAGCTCTAAAGCGGTTACCAGAGGCCAAGCAACACTCAGAAAAGGTTGCTCCGGTGTTAAAGCGCTTATTTCGGGCAGCCAATCGATATCAAGATTATGTTGAAGTGCCCGCGAGCGTTGGCGCCGCTCTACATAATGAACACAGCGAATCTCCAACACAGCTCTGGTCAGTACATCAGGTAGGAGCCGACTTACTGTTTGCTCCCTGTAAACCAGCATGTCCCCCCTTACCTGGATCTGGTAGCCCCTTGGCATGGGTGTCAGCAGCGGAGCCTCGAGTCTCGGTGTTGCAACAAGGAGAGCACGATTGGTTACATCTAGGGCGACCTGTGCGCTTGAAGCTTGGGGATGAGCTGCGTTTGATAACCGACCGCAGCAAAGTCAAGCTGGCGCGATGGGAGCGGCCTAAGTGGGCGGTCGCAGCGGGGCGGGATCGCTATGGACTCTGGGCTGAGTTCGCGGTGGCTGAGGCACAACATCGGCTGCGTTGGATTCCACCGGGTCAGTTCTGGATGGGCTCACCAGAAGAGGAGGAGGGTCGCTATGAAAGTGAAGGTCCTCAGCGGCTGGTCACTTTGACCCAGGGCTACTGGCTCGCCGAGACCGCTGTAACTCAGGCGCTCTGGACCGCTGTAATGGGTGATAATCCCAGCCGCTTCATCGATCCAGATCGACCTGTTGAGAATGTGAGCTGGGAGGACACCCAGCGCTTCTTTGAGAGGTTATATAAAGAGCATGGCTTTAGGGCTCATCTGCCCAGCGAAGCTCAATGGGAGCGCGCATGTCGAGCAGGTACCAATACAGCGACCTGGATTGGTGATCTAAAGATATTGGGCGAAAACAACGCTCCTATTCTCGACGCCATCGCTTGGTATAGAGGCAACTGCGGAGTTGGGTTTGATCTCAGCAATGGATATAACTCGTCTGGCTGGCCAGAGAAACAGCACGATCATCAACGTGCTGGGAGCCGCAAAGTAAAGAGCAAAGCCGTGAACCCTTTTGGACTATACGATATGCTGGGCAATGTCTGGGAGTGGTGCCAAGATTACTGGGGCTCTTACCAGGCAAATGCTGCGATTGATCCCCAAGGTCCAGAGTTTGGCGCCAAGCGTGTCTTTCGTGGCGGTTCGTGGTACGGCCTCGCGCGCGTTGCGCGCGCAGCCTTCCGCGTCTGGTCCCTTCCAGGCATCCGCGACGTCTACCTGGGCTTCCGCCTTGCCCGAGATCAGTAGCTGGCAGCGGAGCGGCGGAGCCGCCAGAGGCGGCAGAGCAAGTGCCAGCGCTGGAAGCGCTGGTGCTAGAGCCCCATTGTTAAGAGACCCCAGGGACTGGGGGCTCATCGCGACGGAGTCGCGATCTCGATATATTTGATCTTGAGGAGCCATGAGGCTGCATTTTGTTACCGTACCGGTCTTTGAACCACGCCAAGCGCAAGTCGAACTCAACAGTTTTCTATCAAGTCATCGGGTGCTCACCGTTGATCGAGAATTGGTGACAGATGGTAGCCACAGCGCTTGGGCGATCTGTATCACCTATCTGGACCAAGCTGAACCAAGCAGCCAGAAACAAAGCACTAAGAGAGCCCCCCGTGTGGATTATCGTGAGGTCTTACCGGAGGCACAATTTCAGGTCTTTGCCAAGCTACGAAACTTACGCAAGACGATCGCTGAAAAAGAGGGGGTCCCTGTCTATGCGGTGTTCAGCAATGAGCAGCTCGCTGAGATGGTCACTCGCTCGGTACGTTCGCTCAATGAGCTGGAGGCCATCGCGGGCGTTGGTCCTGCGCGTCGAGCGAAGTATGGCCAAGCTTTTCTTAAGCTCTTGGCAGAGTTGCTCGCGCAGAGCGAAGCAGCTCTCAACCGCAGTAGAGTTTGAACATGCCCCGTCGCAGTGGTATCGGCTTGGAACAAGTCGCTGATTGGAACAACCTGAGCGCGGCCTTTTGGCGAGCAGCAACAGGCAAGCGACAGCACCCTGAGGTTGTTGCATTTGCAGCTCAGATCAACAACTCGCTCACCAGCTTGCGCCAGAGCATCATCGAGCAACGCGCTCCCACCGGTTGCTGGACCATGTTCTATGTGCATGACCCCAAACGTCGGCGCATCCTAGCCCCCTGCTTCTCTGATCGCGTATTACACCATGCCCTGATGGCTCAGATGGGTCCTGTGTTGGAGCGAGCTTTGGTCGATGACACCTTTGCTTGCCGTCCAGGCAGAGGCAGCCTAGCTGCTGTACAACGCGCCCAACAGCATATCCAGCGTTTTCCCTGGTTTGTTAAGACCGATATACAGGCTTACTTTGCCAGTATCGACCATCTTCGATTACGGCAGGTACTGCAACGACGCTTTAAGCATCCTGGACTGCTCGCGCTCTGTGATCGGATCTTGACTCATACTCCAGATGGACCTCCCCTTGGTTTGCCCATCGGCGCTCTGACTTCGCAGTTCTTCGCCAATAACTATCTAGATGTTGTTGATCGTTTCCTGTTGGAACATCTGCGGGTACGCGGCATGGTTCGATATATGGATGACATCGTATGGTGGTGTGATACTCGAACAGAGGCAAAACAGACCCTGGTTGAGCTGCGCTCCTTTGTCAGCGAAAAGCGAGCCCTCCTCCTCAAATCAAACACTCATATTGGTCGCAGCGCACAAGGTCTAGCTTTTCTAGGCTTCCGAGTGTTGCCCGGCGCGCTGCGCCTATCGCTGCGTCGCCGTCGTCGTTATGCAGCCTGTCGGGCTCGCTGGGAAGAAGCTTGGCGTACAGGCGAGATAGATAGCCATAGCCTACAGATGGGCTACTCTGCTGCTCGTGCCATCACCGCTCACGCTGATGCTGCTGGGTGGCGCCGTGAGCAGCAACGCCGTCATCCAGCGGTGGACGCCTAAATCGTGATTGGCCATAATGCTGAGCACGGTGTCGGTCGAAGAGGCGCCAAGCGTGTCATTCGTGGCGGTTCGTGGAACAACCACGCGCGCAATGCGCGCGCAGCCTACCGCAACTGGAACCATCCAGGCATCCGCAACGACAACCTGGGCTTCCGCCTTGCCCGAGCGCAATCGGCTCCAAGCCAGGAGCTGACTGACCAGACCTGCATCGCGTCCGACTCCGTTGGGGTCGGCGAAAACCAAATGGGCGCCGGTGTACCAGTAGGGGCAGCAGAAGCGCCCTCGACCGTTCACCGGTGGCCCGCTTTTTCCCATAGATTTGAGAGCATTTGATGAATCAACTGCCTGCTATAGCTCGGACAGGTCACCCTGAGCCTTGGGCGGTAGAGTGGGGTGAAGATCGCTTTGGTCTCTTTGTCGCCTTCGCGGTGAGGGGGGTGAGCCATCGGCTGCGTTGGATACCCCCTGGAAGCTTTCTGATGGGTTCACCCGAGGCTGAGCCGGGGCGTTGGGATGATGAGGGGCCTCAACACCATGTCAACTTAACCCAGGGTTACTGGCTGGGCGCGACTCCAGTGACTCAAGCATTATGGAGCGCGGTGCTCGGTAATAACCCCAGTGAATTCAAGGGTCTTGAACGTCCAGTGGAGCAGGTAAGTTGGGATGAGGCCCAAGGCTTTATCCAAGCTTTGAACAAAGAGATCCCAGGTCTAGATGTTCGTCTGCCCAGCGAAGCTGAGTGGGAGTATGCCTGTCGGGCGGGCACAGAGACTCTTTATTGGTCGGGAGACACAGAAGCTGATCTGGCTCGGGTGGCTTGGTATTCAGGAAACAGCGAAAGCAAAACTCATCCAGTCGCTGGGTTGGCGGCCAACCCCTGGGGCCTCTACGATATGCATGGCAATGTCTGGGAGTGGTGCCAGGATTACTGGAGTTCTTACCAAGCAAATGCTGCGATTGATCCCCAAGGTCCAGAGTTTGGCGCCAAGCGTGTCGTTCGTGGCGGTTCGTGGGACAACCACGCGCGCAATGCGCGCGCAGCCTCCCGCAACTGGCTCCCTCCGGGCGTCCGCTACGACTTCCTGGGCTTCCGCCTTGCCCGAGGTCAAGTAGCGGAGCGGTAAAGGCGGCGGAGCCGCCAGAGGCGGCGGCGGAGCTGCCAGAGGCAGCGGAGCAAGTGCCAGTGCTGGAAGCGCTGGTGCTGGAGCAAGTGCCAGCGTCTAAGACGCTGGTGCTGGTGGGCAAAACAAAAGTCAGAGGTTTCGGTGGGCAAAACAAAAGTTAGAGGTTTCGGTGGGCAAAACAAAAGTTAGAGGTGCTGGAGGTCTTAGAGTTGTGGGAATTCTCTTGTTGAGAACCTCTAGAGGCTAAAGACCTATTACGGCTTCAGCTCTTGAGTGGCTCCCTCAGTCAACCTCAATATCGACAGGCTCAGCGCTGGAGCCTACGTCAGGGTTGTAATAGCTATAGATGCGGCTTCGAGGCGCCTGGGCTCGGATGGGGTGGCGGGCGATGATGCGATACTCAAAGTGGACCGGCTCATCAGGGGCGATGGCGGTGAAGTAGAGGAGGAGTTGGCGCTCAGTGGCCTCATAGCGGCTGATGATCCCCTGCTCCACGAGGAGATCAGCGTCGCTGCGCAGCAGCTCAAAGCCGGGAGGAATGCCCAGATCGACCATCACCATGTCGGCATAGCTGATGTCGTTGTTGGAGACATCCACCTGCACCGTCACCATGTCATCCACCGCCAGATGGGTTCGATCATAGCTGACCTCGATGCTCAGAGGACCCTCGGCAGGAGGAGCCTCCTCCCAGGGCTGATGATGGATGCTCAGCACGCCATAATGCAGGTTGCCCTCACCCTCCATGAGGATCTGAACCTCTTGAGGCTGGCCTGGGGTGAGCTGCTCGCTGAGATCAGCTTGGCGCATGATGTCGCTGGTCTCTGGGCTCAACTCAAACTGAGCCTGCTCAACGCCATCCAGGAGGACACGGATGCTCCCATTGGCCTCTGAGTCCTGCCCCGCTCGGAGGGCGGCCAAGAGACACTTGATGGTCCAGACTGTCCCAGCGGTGGAGCCCCAACCGCCATGGCCGCTCTTACGGGAGATCAGCCAATCCAGAGCGGCGGTGGTGATGCCCGGCTCTGCGCCCGCCACCAAGAGGGCATGGGTCGCCAGCGCGGTGGTCTCGATCCAAGCGGGCTCGCCGCTGCCATAGGTGGTGGTCTGCTCATCGGTCTCCCAGTGCGCAGGTATAAGACCCTCTTGCCCCTGGATGCTCTCTTGAACCTGACGACCCAGATCTGTCAGCAGGCGCCTTGTGAGGGGATCGTTGGGGGCGTAGGCGACCATAAAGTTGGCGAAGAGGGCCAAGCTGTAGGTGCCCATCTCTCCTAGATTGCTCTCCAGGTAGCTTCGGGCGCGATCAAGAGCAGCGCCCTGCTCTCCAGCAGCGGCCAGGGCGAAGGCGACATAGGCGGTGATCGTCACTGGATCGGTCAGGTTGCCGGTCTCGTCCAAGCCTCGGCTGGCCTGCCAATGTCCATCCCCCTGCTGCTGTCCCAGGAGCCAAGCTCGTGTACGAGCCAGCATCTGCGCGTCTACCAAGCGGACCTCAGCCATATCGCTGAACTCAAGGAGCCCATAAGCGGTGAGGACCTCGTGGGGAGGATCGTTGCCGAACCACTCAAAGCCGCCGCCGTTCACCTCAAAGGTGAGGAGGCGCTGATAGCCGGTGTTGATGTACTCATGGGCTTGTAAGAGGGTCTCAGGAGTCCCAGAGTCTGTATCTGCCATATAGCGCGCGACTAAGACATTGGGCCAAGTGCTGGAGGAGGTCTGCTCAAAGCAGCCTGAGGGCATCCGTAGGATTCCATCCAGGCCCTCCACCACCGAGGAGAAGAGGCCAGGGTAGAGCTTGATCAGGAGCTTACCTGATCCCTCTACCGCTCCGGCGGGGATCTGAACCAGCTTGGAGACCTCTCCCTCAAGGCGCCCAGAGACCACCTCTTCGACCTTCTGACCGTCGGGCTCCACCAGGACCTTGCGGGCTACGGCGTCTTGCAGGCTGCTGCCCATCGCAAAGATGGTCAGCTCATGGAGGCCCACCTTCTCAACTTGTAGGGGGATGCGCGCGCCCTGCACTTCGCCCGGCTCCAGCTCCAGCTCGATCACCGCTGGTCCCTCTAAGCTGAACCACTCCGCCTCCTGTACCTCCAGGCGCACGGTCTGGGGCTCATCCAGATAGTTGTAGATGGCGACGGGCGCCGAGAACATATCGCCTCGAGTGAGGGTGGCGGGGAAGTCGATATCCACAAAAAAGTCCTGGAATACACGGATGCCCGACTCGCTGGAGCCCAGGAGGCCATCAACGCTGTTGACCAAGCTGGTCACTCTCCAGGTGGTGATGCTGTCGGCCAGGGGCACGCTCAGCTTGGCTACCCCGTCGGGGCCGCTGATGAGCGAAGGCTCGACGAGGAGGGTCTCAGGGAAGTAGCGGCGAACTCGGGGGCGCTCTGCGCCGCTGTCACCGTGCTCATTGGCTGCGCTGGGATCCTCTGGGCTGGGTGGAGCTGCCCCTCCAGCGCCTCCCGCTCCAGCCTCAGCATTATCAAAGAAATCTCCATCTCCATCTTCATCGAAGTCCACGCCCTGACCAGGGTTTCGATTTCGGTAACGGAGCTGCCAAGTGTCATAGCGCAGCTCTACATCATCAGCGGTCTCAAAGCGCTCATCGGGACCCGCGCTCAAGAGGATGAGTTGGTTATGTTCGACGCGGGCTTGGAGGCTCTTGCCCCAAGGATCGTAGAGAGAGCGAACCTCTTGCTCAACCACCACCAATAGGTTCTCTTCAGTCAGCCAGCCCGCCTCAAAGCCCTCGCTCAGGGAGTTTAAAAACTCCTCAGCGATGGCGGAGACAAAGGGCCTGATCACCGCGAGCAGCCCCTCCTGAGTGCGGCGGTAGGTGTTGATCGAGATCCCAGGGAGGCTGGAGGGCTCTGTCGCCGCGAAGAGGAGGCGAGCTTCATCTTGGGTGACGGGATCCTCTGAAGGGGAGGGCTGTGAAGCGATGCTGTTCAAGCCAGGGACGCCGATCTGATAGCGAGGGGCCGCCAGCTCTGCTTCGATCTGGAAATAGAGGCGCTCTAGACCCGCGCGGAACTCCATCAGGCTAAAGACCGCTTCATCCACGATCTGAACGCCCAGGGCGGCCACGTGACCGTTGCCGTCAGCGTCGCGGATCTGGAAGGTCAGCTCCGCCTCCTCTGCCGGGCGATACTCAGAGCGATCTGCGCTGACCTCTACCCTCAAACCATCGGCGGGCTCTACATAGATCAGCTTGCTGTCGCGCCTGAGGCTGCTGCCCAAGGCCAAATAATAGGCATCTAGCTGTAGAGCGCCGCTGTGATCGCTGCTGAGGTTGAGCAGATCTCGGGCGATCCCCTCTTCAGCCTCCAAGACCTTGGTGAGCAGGGTTTGCCCGCCCTTGATCACATCCAGGAAGATCAGATCGGGAGCCCCGATGGTCTCCACTTCGATCTCGATCTCCTCACCGATTTTATAGAGGGCCCTATCTGTGCGCAGAAGGACCGCCCCCTCGCTTTGACCTGGACCCGCGCGGAGGTTCAACTCCTGCTCCACTTCATTGCCTTGTCCATCTACGCTGATGATTCGCCCCCTCAGTTCAGGCTCTGAGACCTGCACTGAGACAGAGGCGAGGCCACTCTCGTCGGTCTCAAAGCCCTCCAGGGCTTCTCCATTGAGGGTCAGGCTGTGAGAAGCTGCCAGAGGGCGGCCAGCGGCGTCGGTGCAGCGGATCAGGAGCTGGTTGAGGAGGCCCAGGACCAGCTCACCGCTCTCAGGGACCACCACCGTCTCGATGGCGGCGCTGGCGATCCTTAGAGTCCGGCTCAGGCTGCGCTCCTGACCGGCGCTGTCGGTGGCATGGACGCTCAGCTCGACGAGACCGCCGCCCTGCTCAAGAGGCAGGCCCACCATATAGGGAGGGAGCTGCATCTCAAACTGGAAGAGGCCCTCCTCATTGGTCTCACCCTGCACCTCTGCGAAGAGGGTCCGGGCGACATCGTGAGTGGCCCCCTCAACCCGAATCTGTCCCTCGACCGCCTGACCAAAGAAGTAGCGGGCGTGAACGGTGCCCATCAGGGTGCTGCCCGCCAGATAGACTTGGCGATCCAGCTCTAGGTCCAGGTCATACTTGGGGAGACTATAGCGATCTACGGTGACGTTCTTCTCTGTCTCAGCGCCCGCCATAAGGGCAGCGATACGCCAAGAGCCCATATTGACCTCGCGAGCGATCTGAAACTGAGCTGAGGCGACGCCAAACTCATCTGTGCGCAGGCTAAAGCGCTCCAGCTTATTGTCCTTGGCGTCGGAGATCTCAAAGGTGATGTCCTGATCTGCGTCCGCTTGAAGCTCAGGGCGCCGCAGCGCGAGGGCTCGCAGGTGAATGATCTGTCCTGGCTGGTAGATGGGCTTATCGGTGGTGAGCAGGATACGGGTGGCGCGCTCCAGCACCACAGGAGCGCTGATGCGCTGCTGCCCTGCCGCGGTCTCTACTCGGAGGAGCAGCTCTCCAGCGCCCGCCAACTCATCTCCTGGGCTGAGAGCCAAGTCAGCGTTCCCAAAGCGGTCGGTTAGGGTCTCCGCGAGCAGGATCTCCTCTTCATCTTGGAGCAGGTGGAGGCTCACCGGAAGCTCGGTGAGGGCTTCGCCTGTGCCTGGGTCCTGAGCGATAAGACGCAGATGGGTGGTCGTGTTGGTGCGTAGCGTGTCTGGCCCCAGGAGCTGAAGCTCTACCCGCGCGGCGGCGGTGAAGAGCGAGCGTCGCCCCCAAAGGCTCTCTGGCCCCCCCTCGACGCGATAGCGGATCACATAGCCGCCCAGCTCAGACCAATCCTCAGGGGCGATAAAGTCCACAGGGACCTCAACCTCTCCCGTTCGCCCTTCGATGGAGAAAGCGACGTTCCCAGCCGCTACCACCTCGGCCTCAGCGATGCCGATCAGCTCTACCTTGGCGCGGCCCTCTAGGAGCCCCTCTAAGCGCTTCTTGATGGGGATCTTAATGAAGGTTTGTTCAGCACCCAGTCGAGCGCTGAGGGCCGACTCTTCAATCTCTATTCCCTGGGCTTGGCTCTGCTCTGGGGGCAGGTCCTCAGCTACAGGGTCAGAGTCCCCGTCGCTACAGGCCCAAAAAAGGAGAAAGAACAAAAAAAATCTGAGCTGGACACGCATCTTGACCTCCCTCAAAAATGTCGAGGCCGCGCGGCAAGCAAATTTTAATCCGGGATGTAAAAGTGCAGAATTTATCGGGTTGTTGAGGAGTCCTATATGGTTTTCTGTGGCACGACTCTCAAAAATTCGCTTAGGGCAGCAAGCGGTATCCCAGCCAGTTTAAGCAGGGTAGACCATCAAGCCCCTGAGCTTCCAGGATCCCTCCATTGACCTCTCCCTCAAAGAAGGGCGCCCAGGTCGCCTCGGGGAGATGTGTTTGATCAGCCAAGCTGCACTCTAGCCCTCCCAAGACAGAGAGCTGAACGCGGCTCCCATCAGGGGCCTCGATGGGGAGCCTCAAGGAGGCAGGCGTCTCTAAGTCAGCCTCAGGAGCGAAGAGATAGATGCCATCCAAAGTGGGGCGCTCCTGCTGGTGGCAGAGAGGAGGGATCGGGGAGATGAGGCGCCCCGCCAGCTCTCCATAGCCTGAGCTGCTGCCTGTATAGATCGCCTCAGGGCTCAGCTCCAGCTCCAGACCTTCAGGGAAGCTCACCGTGCGGAGCTGACCTGGATCAGCCTCAGGGGGCAAGCCCTCGACGCTCTGGACCTTGAAAAGCTGAAGCCCCTCCTCAAGAGAGAGCTGTCGCTCCTCAGTCAACTCTAGATGGCAGTAGCTGTTAGCGTACTCCCCACCCACCTTGATGATCCGCATGGCGGCCTCCTGAACACAGCGCTTGCTCTCCAGCACCTCAACATAAAAATGGCCATCGGCATCGGTGGTACCTGGCCGCAGGCAGTCAAGGCGACCGCTGGGATCTGCGCGTACACAGAGCTGAGCCTTGGCCCCTTCGATCCCCTGCCCCTCTTCATCGATGATCTGCCCCTCTAGAGAGGCGAGCCAATGGCGACAGCTGGGATCGGCGTCCAGTTGAGGGACGCTGCCATCTTGAAGTCCCTCATCCAAGAGGGCCGCGTCCTGAGTCGCGCTGTCTTGGGGCTGCGCCGCGCTGTCTTCTGAGACTCCCACCTCTGAAGAGGCGACATCATCATCATCGTTACAAGCCAGAAGGAGGAGGGCGATAAGGGGCAGATATCTCATGGAGGTCCTTCTCTTTGGTGAGCGCAGGATCACTCTTTCAGAGCTGAAAGGCCAGGGCTCTAAGCGGCTCTCGCTCCCCCTGGGGGCGAAAATCAGCTCCGCTTGTCCCTCTCCAGATGGGCTCTCCAAGGCGGGCTTCGATCTCCGCTGTGGAGGGGAAGCGCCCTGCGGCGAGGAGCAGGAGCCAGCCCCCTGGAGCTGAGACCGCCAGACAAGCCTGAAGGAGGGGATCAAGGGCTTGTTCGATCTGAATCCGGCGACCTCGTCGCCCTCCGCTGGGCTTGGGGGGTGGATCTAAGATGATCCCATCAAAGCGCGCCCCAGAGCGCCGCGCCTTACGGAGAGCGTTTAAGGCATCCTCTCTCCAGAAGCTGCGGCCATCTACAGGCAGATCGTTGAGGCGATGGTTCTCACGGCCTCTCTTGAGGACCCCTGGGACCGGATCAACATTGCTACAGGCCTTGGCGCCTCCCGCTACGGCGTTGAGTCCAAAGGAGCAGGTGAAGGCGAAGAGGTTGAGGATACGACGATCCCGACTGTGAGCGCCTACCCAGGCGCGAGCGGGGCGAGCATCGAGGAAGAGGCCAGTGTTGCGGCTGCCTTGGAGCTGGACTGCATAGCTGAGCCCCCCCTCCTGAATGAGACGCCCCCCCTCATCGGGGCCGCCCTGCTCTTTGTGGCTAAAGCGCCAGAAGAGCTGATCAGATGGAAAGGCTTTGCGGATGGCAGGGAGGTGCGTGGCGCAGTGGAGAGGCCCTGAGGCTCGCAGCGCCCCGCCAAAACGCTCAATCACCAATCCAGGGAGACCATCGCCTCCGCTGTCAAAGAGCCGCAGCGCCGCTGAGGGCGACTCCAGCAGCCTGCTCAGCTCAGGGATCTCCGCTCGCAACGCCACAGCACGACGGATCAGGGCCTGAGCCTGCCCAAGCGCGCTCAAGGCTTAGGGCCTATCTGAAGAATTTTCGAGTGATTCCTTAGCCTGCTGCTTGAGCCGCTGCTTGAGCCGCTTAAGCTCATCATCGATCATCCGAAGCAGCGGCTTCTCCTCACTCTTAAAAGCCCTGAGTTGATGTTCGACTCCCTGAGGATCCTCAGGGCCAAATCTGCGCACAAAGTGGATCACCGCCTGGATGCGTAGCTCTGCGTCTCTATCCTGGAGGCGGTCCAGTAGCTTCTGGCGTAGGCCCTCACCACCCAAAATACAGAGAGCGCTCATGGCACGGACACGACGATAGCGGCTCTGAGTTTCATCCAGGAGGATGCGGCTGGCCATCGCTTGATCAACCCCCATCGCCTGGAGATTCTCTGGGTTCAGGCGAATGTCGATGGCGTCAAGGAGGTGCTCCCCTGGGCGCTCCTGAGCCAGCGCAGGGAGGGAGAGGCTGAGGAGCAGAAAGCAGAGTGAGAGGCGCATCTTATTTCTCCGGTAGGACGTTGGCGTTTCGCTTCATCACCCAGCCCTGACCCTCAGTGAGGTGAGCCTCTTCTGCGGTGACCGTGGGATACATCAGGTTGGTGTTGCTGGCCTCACCCTGGGGAGTGTCAGAGATGGGGTCGTGGGTATCCATCAGCATCATCTCCGTGGTGTGATAGAGCCCCAAGTAATGCCCCGTTTCATGGCCCATAATGTGACCGATTGAGTCTGGATCGGACTGCAATTCAGTGGCAACCACCACTCCACTGCGTGGAGTTCCTGCCAGAAGAGCAGGGCCTGGGGTGCCTCCAGCGATCCCTCCAATGCTGTCAGCTCCAAAGGGGCCGTTGATGCGAGCGACGAAGAAGAGGCCCACACCGCTGCTATAGCGGTTGAGCGCATAGATCTCATGGAGGATGCTGTCTGGACTGCTCCCTGCGTCACAGGTCTGGTAGCGCTCATCGATGTCGTCGTAGGTGATCTCGCCAAGCTCTAGACCAATCTCTCTATAGAAATCCTCCATACGTTTGAGCGCTGCCTGAAAATCGGGATCATTGGGGGCATTTGCTGCCTTCCAGCCGTGGGAGCCGCTGAAGTGCAGATGCAGGTCCAGCACACCCCTCTCAGGCTCTTCTCCGGTGCGGATAAAGAAGATCAACTCTGCGCTCAAACTTCCAGGCTGACCGCTTTGAGCATTGAGCGCTCCAAGCTGATAGGTCCACTCCCCCGGGATGATCTCAAGATCAGGAGTGTTGGGCGCCAGGAGAGTGCCCACCTCAGTGGAGATCGCCGCGACTCGGTTGGGGCTCTTAAAGGGGCCAGCGAAGGGGTTAAACATGCGATCCAATTCGGTGATCGTGACGCCAGGTGGGTTCTCGGCGACAAAGATCTCCCCCTCTGGGCTCTCAAAGTGTTGGATGGCGATGATATTCTCAGTATCTCCCAGGACGATCCCGGTGACGCTGAGGACGCCCTCTGGAAGATCAAGCGTCAGCATCTCGCTGGCGCCATTTTGAATCTCAACCTGTCCCACGTCGACGCGGATCACTCCCTCAGGAAGCTCTACAGGAGGGAGTTCACCAGCAACACCCCCTTCGCCCGCGGCGCCCGCTTCACCTGCGGCGCCCGCTTCACCTGCGGCGCCCGCTTCACCCGCGGCGCCCGCTTCACCCGCGGCGCCCGCTTCACCCGCAGCGCCCGCTTCACCCGCAGCGCCCGCTTCGCCACCACCAGCGGTACCCGCTTCATCACCTGCAGCACCCGCCTCTCCTGCGGCGCCGCCTTGACCAGCCAGAGCAGCGTCTTCATTGAGGCTGCTGTCATCGTCATCACATCCAACACTCAAGATGAAGAGTATTGGGAGCAGGGAGAAGATCCTCCACATATGCTCTCCTTTTATCTAAGAAGATCTCGATAAATAGAGGAAAGCCCGAGAGGGGACGAGGGCAGAATCCTGCACTAGAGGTTGCCGATGAGCAGCTGTTGGCATTCTCTCTGTAAGTTTGTTATCTCCTGATTCTCATATCTTCTCAAGGAGAGAAATATGCCCTCCCTGCTCCTCCTGCTCTCTCTGTTCACTCTGCTCTTTATGGGTTGTGCCGATGATCCAGCCCTCGATGAAGGGGGCATAGACTCTGGGGTACAAGAGCCTGCGCGAGATCTTTCGGTTCCGCCCAACCCAAACCCTGATTCCTCGCTCCCAACGCCTGTCGAGGGCTGCCTCAGTGATCTTCAGTGTCCCAACGGTCAGATCTGCGCAGAGCAGAGTTGTCGGCCCGGACAGTGTAACCGAGAGAAGAGCTGCCCAGGTGGACAGAGCTGTGATCGCTCCACTTTTAGCTGTACAGGCGGTGGAGAGCAGAGCTGCTCTGGTCATGCTGAATGCGCAGGGCGGGGTTACTGCTTGGAGAACACCTGTCAAGATGTTCAGTGTGTCGAGAATCAGCACTGTGGCCCCAACGAGAACTGTAACGAGCAGCATCGCTGTGTCGCGCAGGTCATCCGCTGCTCTGATGGAGATGGAGATGGCTATGGCGAGGGCTGTGAGTTGGGTGAAGATTGTGATGACGGTGAGGCCAGCATCAATCCAGGGGCTCAGGAGGACGGCGGCCAAAACTGTAGCGATGGCATCGACCAAAACTGCGATGGACGTGATGTGCCCTGTGGGGCTCAAGATAATGACGGTGATGGAGTCAGCGACGCTGATGGGGACTGCGATGACAACAACCCCAATGTACATCCTGGTCAGCCTGAGGTGCCCTACAACGGCTTGGACGATGATTGTGATGAGAACACCAGCGATGATGATGTCGATCGGGACGGTTACCCTGCCCGGGAGGTGGGGGGAGATGACTGTGATGATCGTGCCTCTCATATCAACCCTGAGAGGCGCGATATCCCTGGAAACGGTATCGATGAGGATTGTGATGGTGAAGATCGCCAAGCGCTCCAACAGGACTCTGATGGAGATGGGGTAACAGAAGCGGATGGGGACTGCGATGACAACAACCCCAATGTGCATCCAGGCGCCACCGAGATTCCCTACAACAGCATCAATGAGGATTGCTCCGCTGACACCCCAGATAATGATCTGGATGGCGATGGTTTCCGTCACCCCGAGGATTGCGATGATCGGAACGCCAACATCAACTCCAGCGCTCGAGAGGTCTATTACAACGGCCTGGATGATGATTGTCAGGAAGATACTCAGGATGGAGATCAGGATGGAGATGGTCACCTTGGTGGCCCTGGAGGTCCTGACTGTAATGATGAGTCGGGCGCCATCAATCCAGGCGTAGAGGAGGTTCCCTATAACTCTGTCGATGATGATTGTAATCCCAGCACAGTTGATGATGACGTCGACAGGGATGGTTACAATCGAGATGATGATTGTGAAGATGGTGAGGCGAGCATTAACCCTGGGGTTCAAGAGGATGAGAATACCCTCTGTGGAGATGGCATCGATCATAACTGTGATGGGCGAGATCCAGAATGTGGAGAGCAAGTCCTAGATTTTGATGGGGATGGCTGGCCTGATGAAGAGGACTGTGAGCCTCATAACGCTGAGGTTCATCCTGGTCAAACTGAAATTCCAGGTAACGGTTATGACGATGACTGCAACCCCGAGACCTCCGATGTATTGGACCTCTGTGAAGATGATGCTTTTGATGACACGCTCAACAACAACATCTGGGAGAGCGCGACTGCAGTGGCCGATGGAAATCGCAATGCGGTTCAATATGGTGCCCTAAGACTCTGCGCTAACGAGGAGAATGCCAAAGATTGGTATAGTATCGATGTTATGGAAGGAGATGGATTAGAGGTAGATTTATTTTTTACTCATAGTGATACTGTAGATGTTGATCTTGGATTGTATAAACTTGGTGGAAACGGGGAGATTTTCTTTATTGATGACAGTACAACGAGTACAGATAATGAGACTGTTTATGAACGTAGGGCTTCTTCTGCAGGAACATATTATATCTATGTATACAACTATACTGAGGCAGAAGCTGATTATCAGATGACGGTCAATGTCCTTCAGGGCTGCACGGACGATCAGGTTGGGGCCTCAGGAGAGCACAATGACTCGATCAACTATGCCTATGAGCGTGGACAAGAGATCCAAGATGACTTCCCGCCTGTGGGAGAGAGTCGGCAGATCTGCGATCACGATGAGGATTGGTACACCTTCAGCGTTGAGATGCGCGCCGAGGTCCATATCGAGCTTCTCTTTGCTCATGGAGAGGGCGATCTTGAGTTGGAAATCTATAATGATCGTCTAGACAGGGTGGGGAACTCCACCTCCTCCTCTGATGATGAGGTGATCGAGGAGGTTTTAGAGGCTGGTACCTACTTCCTGCGCATCTATGGTTATAACGGCGCCTCCAACCGCTATCTGCTCATCCAGGGGGAGGGGCAAACAGGCAATATTCGCCAAATCTTCCCTGAAGATGAGGATATCCAGATCCCAGATTTCACTGGAGATCCAGGGATGATCGAAGCCTCTTTAGATTTTGATGCTCCTGAGGGCACGGTGATCAGTAAGCTGACAATACGAGATCTGGATATTAACCATGAATGGATCCCCGATCTGAAACTGATCGCGCTCTGGAACGGAGAGCCTGTTGTCACCCTCTGGAATCGTCAGGGAGATGAGGATGGAGATGATGGAGGTTTTGATGATGACTGGATCCCCTTCAGCGGCGACGACATCAACTTTGATGATCGCGTTTATAACGAGTTTGTAGGGCTCCCTGCGACGGGCACCTTCACCTTGAGGATCGAGGACTGGAACGCTCTCTACACTGGAGAGTTTGTGGATCTAGATGTTGAGCTTGAGTATATGAGCCGCTGATCCCAGCCTGCAGCCTGGGACTATTACACCCTCTTCATGGAATGTTTCCTGCTGAGCCCCGCCCAGACTTCTGAGCAGGAGCCGGGATGCAGCTTGAAAATGTCAGGGGCTTGACGCCCTCCAGCGAGAGACCGCCATCTACAGGAGAGGCGGTCCTGAGCTTCTATAAGACCCTCCCTTTCAACTACCACCACTCCAGACGACGAGCCGCAGCGTTGATCCACCGACAGGATCCCCTGCGCGCCTATCCGGTCCTCAAACCTCTCTTTCAACCTGGACTCTCAACTCTGGACCTGGGCTGTGGGGCGGGCTGGCTCTCCCTGAGCCTGGCTCTTCATCATCGCCTCAAGGTCACTGGCCTGGATTTTAACCCTGTAGCGCTGAGCAGGGCTCGGGAGCTGGCTGAGCTTCTGGAGTTGGACCTAAGCTTCGAAGAAGGAGATCTCTTGAGCTGGCGTGGAGCGCTCCCCTTTGAGCTGATCCTCTCTTTGGGGGTTCTGCACCACACGGAGGACTGCTTGGGTGCTCTGCGACGGGTAGCGCGAGATCTCCTCGCTCCTGGAGGTTGGCTCTTTGTCGGTCTCTATCACCGGGATGGTCGTCGCCCCTTCCTAAATCACTTCGCCCAACTCAGAGCGCAGGGAGCAGATGAAGAGAGGCTCTTAGAGGAGTATCAACAGCTCCACCCCCTTAAAGATGAGCTTCATCTGCGCTCCTGGTTCCGAGATCAGGTTTGTCACCCCCATGAGACTCAGCATCGTCTCTCTGAGATCCTGCCCATCCTAGAGGAGGAGGGTCTTGAGCTGCGCAGCTGCTCTCTTAATCACTTCGCGCCGATTGAGAGCCTGCCTGAGCTGCTGGCTCTAGAGGGCAAACAGGAGGAGCGGGGCTTGGCGGCGTTGGCGGCGGGGCGTTACTTTCCAGGGTTCTTCCTGTTCTTAGCCCAGAAGAGAGGAGCGTGATGATAGAAGAGCAACGCCTAGATGAGATTTTATCAGAGGTCCCTGATCTCCCTGAACCTGAGCCAGACTCCAGCTGGAGAGAGGCGACAGAGCCCTGTGATCCAGAGAGTGAGTATTGACGATGAACATCTTGGGGATCTCTGCCTATTACCATGATGCTTCAGCGGCCCTGATCCAGGGAGGGCGCATCACAGCGGCCCTGGAGGAGGAGCGCCTCTCTCGCCGCAAACATGACAGCCGCTTCCCTGAGGGGGCGATCCGCGCCTGTCTGGAGCTGGGGGGGATCAGCATCGATGAGCTGGACCTGATCTGTTTTTATGAGAAGCCTCTGCTCAAGTTGGAGCGGGTCCTTCAGACCGCCAAGCGCTTTGGTTTGGGAGAGATGGGGCGTCAGAGCCTCCGACGCGCTCTAGAAGAGCAGCTGGTGTTGAAGGAGGTGCTGAAAACCCGCCTGGGCTATCAAGGCGCCCTGGAGTATGTAGATCATCACCTCGCTCATGCTTCCAGCGCTTGGTATCCGTCAAGGTTTAAGCGAGCCGCTGTGCTGACCATCGATGGGGTAGGCGAGTGGGCCACCACCGCCCTCTTTCTGGGAGAGCAGGGGAGGCTTCAGAGGCTGCGGGAGATCCGCTACCCTCACTCCCTGGGGCTGTTCTATAGCGCCCTCACCGCTTTCCTGGGCTTCAAGGTCAATAACGATGAGTACAAGGTGATGGGGCTGGCCTCCTATGGAGAGCCTCGCTATCGCCGGGAGATGGAACGGCTCCTTAAGCTCAACGAGGATGGCTCTTACCACCTGAACCTGGAGTACTTCGACTTTATGGCGGGGGATAAGCTCTATAGCCCCGCTATGCTCGAGCTGTTGGGAGCACCGCGTATACCCGAGTCGGATCTGGACCAACGCCATCAAGATCTGGCCGCTTCGGTTCAGGAGATCCTCGAGGAGGCGGTGTTGGGCTTGGCGCGAGCAGCTCATCGAGAGACAGGAGCAGACGCCCTCTGTATGGCGGGCGGGGTGGCCCTCAACTGTGTCTCCAACGCACGCCTGCTTTGCGAGGGACCTTTTCGGGAGGTCTGGGTGCAGCCCGCCGCAGGGGATGGCGGGGGCGCTCTGGGCGCTGCGCTCTGGGCAGCGCAGCGACATGGAGAGCCTCTCCCTCCAGGGCGATACTCCTGCCGCCTGGGACCCAGCTGGAAGAGAGAGGAGATTCGTCAGCTCCTGGAGCGAGAGGGGCTCTCCTACGAGGAGCTTGAGGAGGAGGCCCTTTGGGCTCGCTGCGCCCAGCTCCTGAGTGAGGGGATGATCCTGGGCAACTTTCAGGGGCGTATGGAGTTTGGCCCCCGCGCCCTAGGAGGCCGCAGCATCCTGGCTGATCCTCGGCGGGCAGAGATGAAGAAGATCCTCAACGCTCGCGTGAAATTTCGTGAAGCCTTCCGCCCCTTTGCCCCCGCGATCCCAGCTGAGCGAGCAGGAGAATGGTTTGAGCTTGAGGGAGAGTCTCCCTATATGCTCTTTGCCCCTCGGGTTCGAGAGGGGGTCGCCGCGCGCCTGCCCTCGGTGACGCATGTGGATGGCACCGCTCGAGTACAGACCGTCACCGCAGAGGATCACCCCCGTTTTCATGCCCTGCTGAGAGCTTGGGAAGAGCAGACAGGAGTACCGGTCCTGCTGAACACCTCCTTCAATGTGCGTGGAGAGCCCATCGTCTGCACCCCTCAGGAGGCCCTGAGCTGCTTCCTCAAGACCGACATCGATCTTTTGGTGATCGATAACTTCCTGGTGGAGAAGATCTTATGAAGGATCTCAACCAAAGATCTCTTGAAGCTCTGCTGGCGCGACATCGAGCCCGCCCAGAGACGCCAAGTTGGCTGCTGAACAGCTTGGAGCACTTGATGGATCGATATGAACTCCTGGGTGAGGAGGGGGAGGAGGAGGAGATGGAGATGGAGTTCCTCTACCCTCATTGACTCTCAGCTCTGGATCTCTCCGAAGCAAGATGGATAATGCCCGCCCAATCTTCTGAGCGAGCGCCCTTGAATACACAAAGAGAGATCCCTGAGCTGCTGATCCCAGCGGGCAACCCCCGCAAGGCCCGCGTCGCTCTCGCCTATGGAGCTGATGCCATCTATGCTGGCGCAGCGGGCTTCTCGATGCGACCTGACCAAGCTTCCTTTTCCCTAGATGAGCTGGCTGAGACCCTCGCGCTGGCGCAGAGCGCAGGCAAGAAGCTCTATGTCGCCATCAACTCTCTATTTCAGGGCGAAGAGTTGGAGCAGCTGAGATCATGGCTGAAGATGAGCCAGGGCTTAGCCTTTGACGCCCTCATCCTCTCCGATCCAGGGGCGCTCCTCCTGGTTAAGGAGCTGCGCCCTGAGATCCCCATCCATATCTCCACCCAGATGAGCACAGCCAACCATCTCTCTCTGAAGTTCTGGGCTCAGATGGGCGCTGAGCGGGTGATCCTCGCCCGAGAATGTAGCCTCGCCGAAGTGCAGAGCATGGCCCAGGCGGGCTCGATCCCGGTCGAGATCTTCATCCATGGCGCGATGTGTGTAGCGGTCTCAGGTCGCTGCCTTCTCTCCGCGCATCTCACTGGGCGGAGCGCCTCCAAGGGGGATTGTAAGCACTCCTGCCGCTGGGAATGGCAGCTCGTAGAGCACAAACGCCCCGGAGAGACCTTCCCCATCTTTGAGACAGGCAAGGAGACGATCCTCCTGGGCTCTACAGATCTCTGTCTGATTGAACATATCCCGGCGGTGGTGGAGAGCGGCGCCTGCTCTCTCAAAGTGGAGGGTCGGATGAAGGGAGAGCACTACGTCGCCACCGTCACTCGCGCCTATCGTGCGGCCCTGGATGCCTATGCTCGGGACCCTGAGTCCTGGCAACTGGACCCTCACTGGTTACAGGAGCTGGACGCCATGGCCCATCGCCCCTATGCCGCTGGCTTTGCCTTTGGCTATCCCCATCATGATCCAACTCAGCTTCAAACAGGGAACCGCGTGTTCGCTCGAAAGGAGTTCTTGGGGATCGTCGAGGGCTTTTCAGGTGAGCGCCTCCGCTTGGCCGTCAAGGGTCTCTTTCGGCGGGGGGAGGTTCTGGAGTGGATCGGCCCCCAAATGCGGGGAGGCGCGCTGGAGGTGTTGGGGATCTGGACAGAGGAGGGGGAGGTGATGGAGATCGCTCACTCTGGGCGCAACTTGGAGCTTGAGGTTAAAGTTCAAGGCGGCCCTCTCCCTGAACTGGCGATTCTACGAAGGCCCCGAAAGCTTCCTGAGATCTGAAAGATTGTATCTGACCAGGGCGCTCGGCTAACTTGCCCCATTCCCAATACAGGAACAAGCGATGAGAAAACTCAGCCTCCTCCTCGGGGTTCTGACCCTGATGGCAGCCTGCAATGATGATGATGACGGTGGCGGCGTTCAGAGCCAGCTCCTTGGCACCCCCCTAGATGCTGAGGTTTCTGGCAGCGGTGAGCGCATGATCCCAGATTTTCAGCTCACGGATCTAGAGAACAGCTCCACGGAAGAGATTCCCCCAACAGGACTGCTCTGCCACGAGATGCAGCCTCTGGAGATGAGCGAGCAGGAGGGGGAGGGCTTTGTATTGGAGGGGGAGACTCAACGGGGGAGCCGCTTTGATGGGAGCTGTGCTCGAGACACCGAGGGGGCTGAGGCGGTTGTCCGTTTTGTTCCTCCTACAGCGGGCTTCTGGGAGTTCAGCACCGAGGGAAGCGAGTTTGACACCATCCTCTTTGCCTTGACCGACTGTAATGCGGGCTTCAGCGAGCTGAGCTGCAATGACAACCTCTCCTTTGAGGAGCGATACAGCCTCATCACCGCAGAGTTGGAGGCTGAGCAGCCGATCTTCTTGGTGGTAGATTCCGCCGCAGGGATCGCCTCCCAGCCCTTTAAGCTTGGCGCTCGCCCGATCCCCTCCACTCCACCACTCCTGGAGTCGGTGGTGGCGCGCTTTAATCCTGAGAACTATGCCGTCGGGATCCGCGCGATCGGTGTTGATCCTGAGGAGGATGTAGAGCGCTTCCGCCTAAGGCTGCTTAAAAACGGTCGCCCTGTGAGCTTTCAGGGGCAAGAGATCGACTTTCAAGATAACTTCGCAGAAGTGGAGAACGAAGAGGGGCGCTTTGAAGCCACCTTGGTGGGTGGCTTGAGCGCTGAGCTTCCCTCCTTTGATGGAGTTGAGCTCTCAGTTCAAGATCGTCTGGGGCTCTGGAGTGAGGTGATCGAGGCAGATGTCAATCGACCTGTAGAGGCGGAGGCGGAGGCGGTCTGTGATCCAGGGGGTGCCTTTGACCTCTGCGTTGAGGGCTACGCCTGCCTGGATCGTGATGAGGATGAAGCCTACAGCTGCTCGGTGACCACAGCGCCAATCCTCTCCAAGGGGGACGCCTATATCAATCTAGAGTTGGGGGCGATCGGCGCTGAGATCAGGGGCAGGGATGCTGAGGGGGACGCTCGATTTATGATCCTGACTCCGCTCAATGCGATGGGGATGGCCATTGGTCCAACGGAAGGCTTCTTTCTGCGCTTTACCCACAGCACAGGGGGCAATGAATTCGAAGCTTACTCCGGTTTCAACTTCCCCAGCAGCTGTGGGGCGCAGCGATTTAATGAATGTATGACCGAGACGGGTGGAAATGGAGAGCTGTGCTCAGGTGAAGCCAACGCGGCGAGCGAAGAGTGTCAGGGAGCGATGCCAGCGATCGCCCGCGTAGAGGTGAAGGTGGGCGATCAGGTGGAGCTGCTCTCAGAGCCCTTGAGCCTGGAGCTGGCCCCCACCCCTGAAGTGGAGGTTGGGGCGTCCTGTGACCTCTCTCAGGGCACCGCGATCTGTCCAGGGGAGACCATCTGCGCGAACTATGGTGAGGTGGAAGAGGCTCCTCTTTGCCAAGCCGCTCAGCAGATCTGTCCTGCAAGCTGGGAGCTTATCGATATGAACAGCCATCTCAGAGGCCGAGACTGGTCCTATAGAGGGGACAGCACCGGGCAGCCCAACCATGGAGGCAACGGGAGCTGTGGTGGTGGTGGCCCCAACATGGTCCATAGCTTTACTCCACCCAGCAGCGGTCGCTATGAGATCAAGATTCAAGATGTCCCTCCTGGGGGAGATACCCTGCTCTTTGTGCGCAACCACTGCGCTTTGGCCCAGAGAGAGTATGAGGAGGGCTGTAACGATGATGACGCGGGGCTCCTCAGCGGCCTGAGCCTCGACCTGAGCGCCGACGAGCCCATCTTCATCTTTGTGGATGGCTATAACGGAGGCTTTGCTGCCCCCTACACACTCAACATCCGGCCCCTTTAATGGAGCGCGTTATGAGATACCTTTTGCCTGTTCTGTTCTCTATGCTCCCGCTCCTGGGCTGTGATGATGCTGATGATGGAGATGGGGAGAGCGGCCCCACCATTACGGAGGTGCTGATTCAGCCTGCTGAGATACTGCTCTATACCGGCGAGAGCCATCAGATGAAGGCGATCGCAACCTACTCAGATGGGCAGCAGCGTGACATCAGCGCCGATGTTTCTTGGGTCCCAGAGAGGCAAGAGCTCCTGAGTTCAACCGAGCGTGGAGAGATCACTGCTCTGGCTGAGGGAGAGTCGATCTTGGGCGCAGGTCTAGAGATCGGGGAGCTGCGCTTCTTCCCCAAGGCCAAGATCACGGTAAAGGTTCTCAAGTTGGAGTCGATCAGCATCAGCCCTGAAGCTGTGGAGTTGAACTCAGAGCAGCGCCTTCAGCTCAGGGCGGTGGGCCTCTACACAAACGGATACAAAGAGGAGATCACAGATCGAGTCAGCTGGAGTTCCTCCGATTCAGCGGTGATCTCCGTTACAGAGAGCGGTGAAGCCCTGGGAGTTCAGGGGGGTGAGGTCAAGATCAGCGCTGAGTTAGAATCTCAGAAGGCAGAGGTGCCGGGGATCGTCGCCTGCTTCTATCCTAGCTATCCAGATACAGTGCGTTTCAGCAAGACCATGCCGCCGCTCTATTGGGAGAGCGCCTTTCAAAGAGGAGAGGAGTTCAATTTTCAACTCAAAGATCTCTACTGTGACGAAGAAACTTACGGAGATTACTCTGTTATTGCCTTTGTTGTAGGCGCGGGCTGGTGCAGCGCCTGTACCGCTTACACCCGAGATATCCTCAAACCTAAAGCCAGCTCTTTAGAGAACGCCGGGGTCTTGATCGTCTTCTTAGAGGCTCAGGATGAAAACTATGAGCCCTCAGACAGCGCCTATGCCGACCGACACCTCACGCGACTCGTAGGAAAGAACTTTGGGATTCGAGTGGGCAGCTTGGATACTCAACCCGTCGCCAACTATCTGACCGAAGAAACCAATGGCTATATCCAGGCTTTTCCCACGGTCTTTGTGGTGCGTCGCAGTGATATGAAGATCATCGCTGATGGGACTCGAAGCCAGAACTACCTGCCTCTCGAACAGATCGCGCGTAACCCCTACGATGACTGGAGCAACCCAGACGATCGTTTCCGCAATCTCTGCGATGGCCAAGAGGAAGATCTCGAGCCCAACAACTCTGCTGCAGACGCTGCTGCCATTGAGCCGGGCAGCTTTGATGGAGGCATCTGTAACCCTGGCCCTGACTATTTCCGCGTTAACATCCCAGGAGCTTGGCGAGCTGATCTTGAGTTCAGTCACTCCACCGGGAACCTGGATCTTTGGGTCTGGGATGAGAGGCAGGATGCTCCTGTCTTGTTGGATGGCGTTCCTGTAGGGAGCTACTCCGATGATGACAACGAGAGCCTAGAGTATGAGGGTCCCGCCTTGATCCGCATCGATGGTCTCTATGGTGCCAGCGCTCCATATACCTTCAACTTGACCGAGCTTTAGATCGGAGAGTCGCCTGGAGGTGAAATCCCTTTAGGCAACTCTCCGCAGACGCAACCGTGGGCGGGTGCCCATGGTTGCGTGCCGATCATCGTGTCCTCGCTCGGCGTCGTAGCAGAAGAGCCGCACCCGAACTATTGTGTCATCCTGCAAAAAACAGGAGGCGTGCAAATATTAGAGCCCTGTCGAAAAGATCCACCCTGTGTGTTAATCCAATCAATTTCTCCATATAAGATCGAACAATCCTTGCCTGCTTCTTCAGTACATTTATGTGTGCTAGCAGATCTAACCCTAATTTTAGCATCATCTAAGGTTAAAGTTTTAGTAAGATTTCCTGATCTCGAAAAAGAAATCATTCGGACTTCAAAAACATCATTTACTTTGATTTTTCCTGCTTTTTGCCACTTATTCGAATCTCTCCATTTTGGCGCAGTTATAAATTTCCATTTTTCGTCAAAAATATCGAAATATATTACTGGATTAAACAAAAACTCATTAAACCCAGGGTAAGATATTCTTTGATTTTTGACTGCAGCTCCCAGTAAAACCAAAACATCCATAATCTCATCAATAGCCTTTTTTTTGTCATCATTGTCATCATAAGAGCAAGATATGATAGGATCATATGGAATAAGAACCCCAGTATGGATAACCTCAAGATTGTTTATAATAGCAAAATTTTTTATGTCTTCATCTGAGAGTGTGGCCATAATAGAATTTGCACCTCGATTATTAAATTCGTTTTCCATGTCAGCCCTAGACATCCTGTCAAAAGAAATCCCAGATGATCTAATATTTATGCCATACGATGATAGAACTACTTCTGGAACTACACTGCTCGAAGTTGAAATAAGTGTTTTTCCCAATAGAACCCTAAAATTACCTTCATTGCTGCCAATGGAATCCCATTTTATTTTTCCTGGAAAATCCACATAATTTGATTGCTTATTAAATGCAAATACAGATTCATAAAATATTTTGTTTACATTAATTTTTTGCCCAAGAACTGTGCAGTTTTTTAGTATTTCTTCTTTTCGGAAGATATATGTAAACCTAGGAACAAGACCTAATATCACTTTTTTAGACAAAATCTTATCAACAATTTGATTGTAACCATCAGACTCTAACTTCACCTTATATTCACGTCCTTTGTTTTGAAGAATGCAGTTAACTAGCTTGATTACTCTACGATCATTTTTCTGCGAATTTTTCAATCCATCGATCATGCTTACATTAAATACGCTTGACCCTACTGTATATACATCAAAAAACAACATCCTTACAGACAAAAACAGGATAACTGCGAAAAACATGGCGATTGCCGCCTTAATATATGCTTTCCTTAAGTAGAATGAAACGCTCACATCATCATCACGACCATCATCTATACTTTTATCGGTGCTGTCAATATCTTGATTATCATCGATCAATACAGTTCCATAAGGTACAGTAGTTGTTTCTGATATTCTTTCTAAACTAGAGATTGCCTCACTTATATCTGGACGACAATTGTAATTATTTTCTAATAATCTCTTGATGAGATCAGATAGTCTTGATAATTCGCTTTCTTTGCAAAATTCATCCAATTTTTCATAATTAGGGACACGACCAAAAGCACCTGCAAATCTCCCTTCCTTTTCATTCCACCTACTCCCGACTATCAGCTCATACATCATAGAACCAAGCGAATATAAATCACTCTTCTTTACAGCTCCACTTGATACTTGTTCTGGAGCTGAATACTCTAGCGTACATGTATCACTTCGCCTTAAATCAGTAGTAACCGAAATTCCAAAATCAATCACGACCACTTGACCATTATCCTTAATAAGAATATTGGCTGGTTTAATATCACGATGGATAATATTATTATTATGCGCTTCCTTTAAAGAAAGGCAAACTTGTTTTGCTATATCTAATACTTTCTCAGGTTTTATGCCTTTTTCTTTGCTCAAACGATTTTCTTTTAGAAATGCCATTAAATTCTTTCCCTCAATGTATTCCATCGATATATAATACACATTGTGAGTATCATCGAAACCCGACGTGTATATCGTTACAGTATTGCTGCATTTAAGCTTTGATAAATGTTCGATTTCATCGTGGAACCTAGATTGAAAGTCAGAATTGCTAGCCACACTCTGGCTAAATATCTTTAGTGCCTCATATCTCTCACCATATTTGACCTTATATACTTTAGAGAATCCTCCAGCACCAATCTCTTTTATGATTTTTCGGCTATCTACTATATCACCTGATTTCATCTTTACCCCTAGATAGTTTTTTTGATCTATTCGTTGAATTTTTATACACGGGCTATCTTACATCAGTATGTACTGTACATTTTTCGGCTATATTTTACCCATCCCCAACCCCCAACATGACTCACAAACCCCACCCCCCCACCTTGCACGCCAACGCCTCCACATCCTCCTCCGTTCCCCTCAACATATTTACCACCCACTGGATACGTATCCAGTGGGTTATTTTGCTTTGGCCTTCTTCTTCTTCTTTCCTGTGATGCGCTTAATCGCGCGGCGTGATTGGCGGCGTGCGAAGCCGAAGCGGGCCTTGCGTGACATCTTGCGAAGCCAGGGCAGCGACGCCTTGGCCTTGGGACCCATCACCGCCAGAAGCTCAATGGAGTCGAGCGCGAGGAGGGGATCGTCACCCGCGCGAGTAACATGTCTGACGGCCTTGTGCCCCTCGATGCGCGCCAGCGATCTCAGCGCAGCCTGACGGGCTTGTAAGTTAACCCCTGGCTTCAGCCGCGCAACCAGAGCGGGCACGCTGCGCTTGCGGTTCAGGCTCTTGAGGGCCAACGCTGCGTCGATCTCAACCAGAGGATCAGGGTGAAGGAGGAGGGCTTCAATCTGACGCGCGAGGCTCTCCCCTAAACGACCATCCCCCCTCTCGATCTTCAGGCGCGAGAGGTTCTGGAGGATCAGGCGCAGGTCAACCACGGCGGCGCCCTCTTGATCTATCTCCTTCAGCACAGCTTGCAAGGCTTTGCCAAAGATGCGTGAGGGCTTACGCCAACTTCGAGTCAGCTCAAGCCAAGCGCGCAGGGCCTCGCGCTCAGCGCCGATGGCCTCAGTTAATCGTTGAGCGACAGAGCGCTCTTCAAAGGGAGCTTGGCCCTGCTCAGCCAAGCGCCGCAGGATGAGCAGCTCAGCCTCTGTCCCCCGCACGATCTCCAAACGGGACAGCATCTGCTTGGAGAGAGCCGGGTGCGCGCCGATGGGGAGGGCGCTGGCGATGCGCAACCGTGTGAGATCATCGGTCGCCTCAAAGATCTGGGCGGTGAGCCTGATCGTCTCCGGCTCGGGGCTTATCGCTACTAGGTTCATGAGGAAGCTGAGGTTCCTGCCCAGGCGAGCGGCTTCTTTGGGATCGATCCCCTCCAGGTGACGCCGAAGGAGGCTGCGCACGAGCCGCCCGGGTTGGTCCTTGGCGATCAACTCCGCGCGCGCTAAGCGGGGCTGGCGCATGAGCATCAGGCGGGCGAGGCGCTGGTCAACAGGATCTTCAAGGCGATGGAGGTTGACCGCCTCCTCTTTATCAGCAGCGAGGTCAAAGCGCAGGACATCCCCCGTCGCTGTCTTGATGACCAGCTTGTCGGTGCCATCCACCAAGCACTGTTCTCTGCCGCTGCCGTTCTGGGATGCATAGGCGTGGCCCCAAGGCGCCTTGGGATCGTCCATGAGCGGCACGAGGCTGCGCCCACGGAGTGAGGCTGGGGGCTTGAAGCCCATGAGATCAAGGGCGGTGGGGAGGAAGTCGATATTCCCCACCAGCTGATCGTCGATGCGTAGAGGCCGCTGCCCCGGTACACGGATGGCGAGGGGCACGCGGATCTGATGCTCGATGGTGCTGGCGCCATGTCCAAAGCGGCCCCGCTCACCCAGGCTCTCCCCATGATCAGCAGCAAAGATGATGACTGAATTCTCATAGAGTTTGAGATCCTTAAAGACCTGATCCAGCTGCTTAAAGAGCTTGTCCATGTCGCGGAGGCTCATGCGATAGCGCTCGACCAAATCCCCATCGCGCCTCGTGAGGAGCCGCCCATCAGCGTATCCTGGCTGGTGGATGTTAAAGAAGTGGATCCAAGCGAAGAAGGGTCGCTCCATGTTCCGTGAGAGCATCTCCCGCGCTCGCGGAATGGTCTCATGCTGGAGATCCTCCTCGATGAACTCGACATCGTTGAAGCCATCAAGGATGTCTTGGACATGCTTGTCCATGGGCAGCATGAAGTAGTGGGGAATCACCGCGATGGAGCGACGCCCCGCGCCCTCCATCACTTGCGCGATGGGTGCTCCCACCGTGGTGGGGTCCTCAAAGGGCTCAATGGACCGCATCATGTACGGCATCGAGAACATGGTCCGACTGCCCTGAGCATAGGCGTGTGTGAAGTAGACAGACTGATCAAGCCAGCTGTCGATGAAGGGGGTGTCGCCCGGC
>CAYLJJ010000081.1:0-32637 GCA_964384025.1 uncultured Nannocystaceae bacterium | reverse complement strand
ATCCCCTTCACCAAGCCCCTTTCTGACCTACCTCTCCCATGGCGGATGGGCACCCTTGCCGAGATGTTCGGGTCGGTCGTTTAAGGTGCTCAGCAGATGGCCACGCCCAATGTGAACCTCTAGAACAGGAATGGAGAGAAACAGAGGATGGCTGTGATGAAGATCAAGATGGTCTGGTTGATGAAAAAAAGGGATGCCCAGGCTCCAGAGAGCGGGGAGAGCTTCTCAATAGTCAACAAACGCCGATGCTCGGCATAGATATAGAATATTCAGATCAGAATGTGAGCTATAGTCAGGGTGGAGAACAAGGGATCATCCCAGAAACATATTGTTCTCCTTCTAAACATCAATGGTCAGGACTAGATGTTAGGGAAGTTCCGGTAGATCATACTTTAAACTGGACCTGGATGAGTGACTGCACAGTCCCCGGTCAGGATCAGAATCCTCAAGATTATCAGGGTCGTTGGATACGTTGGCGTTTACCTGAACTTTCCCAGCCTGATCGCTTTACCTTGGTGATCACTCTTCGTAAGCCCAATCATCTTATTGTCTGTGCGCATGATATTTTTCCGCCTAAAGAAATTACTGTACGTATTCAAAATATTGATGGTTCAAATGTCAAAATAGAGCCTATAGAAATTAATTCTATTCATGGTGGGACCATATCGGCAAAATGGCCATGTGTTGAGTTATCTAAAGGAATAACAGAGGTGTATATCTACGACTATATTCATGGAGCTTGCTCATGTCAAGAAGAAGAATGCAAAGCCGGACCTGTTTTTATTCCAGCAAATATCTCCTTACAACGGTGATGAGTTGCCATATGATGTTATCTTGTGGGGAAATTTATCCTGAAGAAGATATGTCCCGTTGTATTTCAATGTGTAGATCAACACTTATCCCGAATACAGGGGCAGAGGATCTGCCTTCCGACTTTTCAAATGAGAATAGAGTTATTTCGATACAAAAGCCTGGGAATTTGCAGGAATGCCATAATTTTAAGATTAATGCGGGAAAACGTGGCGTAAGTGGCCTTGTTGGTGAATTTAGAGCAGGGATATATCGCATTAAGGCAGGTGGCTGCAGTGGGGATAACTATCTTGCTCAGATTGACCTTGAGCAGAATCAAAAAACACTTGACTTTACTATAAACATTCAAAAACTGATCGAGACAGGCCATCAGGAACTTTGTGTTGTTAAAGAGGATGGTTCTGTCTGCCAACCTGAAGATCATTGGTTCAGTAATGTTCTTAGAGTTGAGGAGGCTGGCTGTAGCGGGCAAGAGAGGCAGAGCAGCGGTATGGGGTCAGACCTCTCTCCAAAACCGAGGACTACAGTGCCCCCCAGCGGTTGTTTGTCCGAGCAGGGGCCGAGTTCAAATCCCTGCGTTCTGGGTGAGGTTCTCGAACACGAGACAGGCTTGAAAGCCTCTCGCCTCTTCTACTGTCGAGCCGCTGAAGAGCCCGACACGACTTGGCCTGAGCCGATCATCGATCTACGACTCCTGGAAGCTGGCTCCTATCTACAGGGTTCTCCTCAGGAGGAGGAGGGTCGAGAAGAGCAGGAGGGACCTCAGCATCAAGTAGAGATCGCCCCCTTATGGATTGCTGATAAGGAGCTGTCGAGGCGAAGTTTCTGGCTGCTGAGTGGAGATCAAGTAGGTTGGAAAACCCCCTGTTTAAATGACGCTGAGGGTTGTCCGATGGCGGGGCTCAACTGGTGGTCTGCGCTGCTCCTCTTAAACCGCCTCTCAGAAGCCCAGGGGCTCCCCCCTTGCTATGAGCTGCGGGGGTGCCGAGATGGCTTTGACCAGAGATGCCCGCTCTGCGATCAGCTGTGTGAGGAGGTGATCGTACAGGCTGAGGGAGGAGATCCTCGTCTTTGCCAGGGCTACCGTTTGGCTACAGAGAGTGAATGGGAATATGCCGCTCGTGGAGGCCAGTCCAGCGCTCGATATGGTCCCCTGGATGAGATAGCACAACATCGTCAGGGACCTCAAAACTTGGAGGATGATCCCCATAGCCTCCCTGGAGGCTCTCTGAGACCCAACGCCTATGGGCTCTATGACATGCTGGGTAACCTCTGGGAGATGCTCTGGGATCGACTCATCAGCTACTCAGGAGAGGAGGGTTTCATCTGTGGCCCCAGCCAACATGGAATTCGTGGGGGCAGCTATCGGGATTCAGCTGAGTTGATTCGAGCCGCCTACCGCGTTTGTATCTCCAGCACTTGGCGTGGTCACACCGTAGGCTTCCGTGTGGCTCGTAGTTTTTTTCCGCTGGTTAAAGCAGAGAGAAGGGGTAGAGATAAGCAAAGGGGAAGGCAGCGCTCAGCTCGGGGAGATAGGCGCGCAGACGAGGGAGATCTCCAGAGATGAGATAGCGATAGGGCTGCTCCGATGCTCCCCAGCGTGCCTTGAAGCGGTAGAGGCTGCGCTGGCTTAGCCAGGTTCCCCCCCAGTTCCAACGCAGACGCCCACCAGCTTGAGCATCCTGCATCGCGGCGTGGATCAGAACTGAGAGGGGTTGCAAGCTGCGATAGCTCCGATGAATCACCGGGATCAGATACTCTGTTGTCTCCCCTTGCCAAGCGATAAGCAGCGCGGCGATCACCTCTCCCTGATGATACGCGACGTAGAGGGCTCGCTGAGAGAGGAGGCTGCGGAGAGCTTGAATGTGCGTCCAGGGCTTGAACCGTCCTCCTCGAGCCTCCATCGCCTCTCGATGAAGAGACCAAAGGGCCCTCCAATCTTCATCTGTCTCACTGATCCTCACCTCAAAACCCTGCTTTAGTCCCTTACGTAGTTGATTGCGGCTCTTTTGATGAAGCATCTCTATGATGGGCGCCTTGGAGGGCAGTAGGCTGAGCTGTCCGAGTCGCTGTTCGGTCGGTCCAGGTCCTAAGGCGGCGCGGTAGAGCCGATGTTGGGGATCTTCTCGCCCCAAGATAAGGGTGGTGCTCAACGGTCGCTCTCGCTGGATGAGCTGAGAGAGGGCCATCAATAGCCCCGCCCGCGCCTCCGCTTCACGCTCAAGGAGACTACAGGCTCCAGGGGTGCCAAACCAGGGGAGGCTGTTGATCAGGCTGCCGTAGGAGCTGCGGTAGAGGAAGCAGGGGAGGAGCCCCAGGAGCCGCGTTCCTTCCAGGGCGCCAAAATAGATCGGCTCAGCTCCAGTAACCGCCTCTGTAAAATCTCTCCACTGAGCTGTGCAGTAGAGATCGGGCCGTGGATCTTGGAGAAAATGCTCCCAACACGCCTCATCTTCAGGAACAAGAGGACGGATGATCACCGAAAGCAGGCGCGGAGCTGTTCCACAACATAATCTTGCTCCACCTCGCTCATCCCTGGGAAGAGGGGTAGGGTTAAGGAGAGATGCTCCGCCATCCAAGCTCGGGGAAACTCCTCAGGATGATGGCCCAGGCGCTCCTGAAAGAGATCCAAGGCATGGACCGCATGGGTCCCCTGCCGAGTCGAGACCCCTTGGGTCTCCATCTTCATCATCATGGCGTTGCGGCGCTCAAAAAGGGCTGACATCCTCTCCAACCTAGGCTCTTCAGGGCGGAAGAGGCAAACATAGGACTGCCAACCGTGGATCATCTCCTCAGGTACCTGTGGGCGCTGAAGCCACTCTAGATCAGCCAAGAGCCGATCATAGCGAACAGCCAGCGCTGCGCGACGCCTCTGGATCTCAGGCAGCTTGAGCATCTGTGTTTCACCCAAAGCCCCCTGAAGATCGGTCATCCGGTAGTTAAAGCCCAGCAACTTAAACTCTGAGAGCAAAAAGGCCGCCTTGCCCTCATGGCGAGCCCGATCACTGATGCTGGCGCCATGATCTCTCAGGCTACGCAGGCGGGCCTCGCGTTGAGGACTCTGGCTGATGATCATACCCCCCTCACCTGTACTGATCGCCTTACGAGGGTGAAAGCTGAAAGCCCCCATCTCTCCAAAGCGACCCACATGCTGCCCCCGAAAATAAGCACCCAGACCACAGGCAGCATCTTCAACTACACGCAGATCATGGGCCTCAGCCAGCGCCATGATCTGATCCATCTGCGCAGGCATTCCAAAGAGATGTACAGGCATGATCGCCCGAGTCCGGGGACCAATACAGGCGTTGAGGGCCTCAGGATCAAGGTTGAAAGTGTCCAAGCGAATATCACAGAAGATCGGCTTAAGGCCCAGATGTAGCGCTACATAGGCGCTGGAAATCCAGGTGAAGGCGGGAACGATGATCTCATCCCCTGGCGCCAACTCCAGCTCTGCTAGGGCAAGGTGTAGACCCGCCGTACAAGAGCTGCAGGCGACAGCAGCCTCTGCCCCTGTATACTCCCTGAAGGCGCGCTCAAAGCCAGCCACATGGGGGCCCTGAACTACCCATCCGGTCTCAAGTGGGTCTAAGATGGCGGCCTTATCGGTCTCATCAAACCAGGGGCGCGTGATTGGGACTCTCATCTACTGCTTTGCTCCTCTCGCCATTGGATCAGGCGGTGAAGGCCCTTCTCTAGCTCAACTTGGGCCTTAAAGCCCAGGGCCTCAGCTGCGCTCTGGGTGCTGCCGATGCGCTGGGTCACAAAGCTGGGGATCGTCTTACTCAGCTCTAGAGGAAGGGTGCTGCCCTTGAGGCGCAGGAGCGTCTCTGCCAGGGTCTTGATGGAGGTCCCTCGCCCAGTGCCCACGTTATAGGCCCCTTGCCCCTCAGCCTTAAGAGCAGAGAGGTTGGCGCGGGCCACATCCTCCACATAGATGAAGTCATAGGTCTGGCTGCCATCACCGGAGAGCTGAAGAGGCAGCCCCTGGTCGATGCGCTCTAAGAAGCGCATGATCACCGAAATATAGACCCCCCTGTCATCTTGCCGAGGGCCATAGACATTCATATAACGCAGAGCCGCCGAGGAGAGACCGTAGCGATGTCGAGCGGCGGTGAGCATCGCCTCTCCCGCGATCTTGCTTGCTCCGTAGAAGGTTTTGTTATTAAAGGGGTGCTGCTCAGTCATCGGCAACTCCACCGCGTCTCCATAGACCGAAGCGGAGGAGGAGTAGACTAGGCGCTCGATGCCAAACTCTCGGCAAGCTTCAAAGACCTCAAAGCTTCCTCTGATGTTGACCTCAAAGGCTGCTCTGGGAAAATCATGGCAGTGGAGCAGCCAGAGAGCCGCCAGATGGATCACCTGATCAGCCTCCCTGATCGCCGCTTTGAGCACATCCTGGTGTAGAAGATCTCCCTCGATGATGCGGAGGCGGGGATCTCCCTCTGCCTTGGCGAGGTTCTCACGACGGCCCCGGCAGAAGTTATCAAAGACCGTCACTTGGCCGAGATCTTCCTGAAGGAGCTGATCGACGATATGAGAGCCGATAAAGCCTGCTCCGCCGATCACCAGGATATGCTTTCCTTTCAGATCAAACATCTCTCTCCAAACTCACTCTTGGGCATCGAGGAAGCTGCAAACCAGCTCTCAGATACGGTGTTGTTCATTGTAGATAACTTGCTGACCGAGCAATCAGTTCACATCCGATATAACCAGGAGAGGGAATGACTCTCAATCCTTCCGCGCGTGATCATTGAGTTTTTCGGATCCCAGAGCCTAGAAAATTTAGGGGATTATCAGAAGCTCAAAGAAGGATAAGAGGATTGGGAAAATGGGCGAACCTCAGGGTTATCCCCTAGGAGAGCAGCGATCTGCTCAAGAGATTCGAAGGGCTGGAGATCAGTTTACACCCCTGCACCGCCAGAAAGAGGGCTGCTCTTCAGGTAGAAAACCGAGAAGGGGACTTCAACTTACCAGGAGGGTGTCAACTCATCTCAAGCTCCTCCAAGGTTCGAAATGGATCGCAGCTAAATTTTGCTCGACATAGGGAGGAAGAGTTTTATCTTGAGCATGTTGATGATGGAGGGAACTTGGATTTTCCAGCACATGCGTATGCTTGGCGGGAGTTGCTTGAATTTCCCAGCCTCCAACACTGGATCTTTGATATGGATGGCACCCTCACCCGCGCGGTACACGACTTTGAGGCCTTTCGACAGAGCGTTGGGCTCCCCAAAGGCTGCCCTATTCTCGAGAGCATCCAAGCACAGCCTCCCGCTAAAGCGGCACAGCTCAGAGCTGCCTTATCGGCATGGGATTGGGAGTTGGCAGAGCAGGCTCAGGCCAGCCCAGGAGCCTCGCGACTCCTCCAGCAGCTTCAAGCTGAGGGCCGTTCTTTAGGCATCCTGACCAGTAACCTACGCACCATCGCTCTGCACACCTTGGAGCGCTGTGACCTCCTACGCTTCTTTAAGCCTGAGGAGATCTTGGGGCGGGAGGAGGTGAGGCCCAAACCCGATCCAGAGGGGATCTTCAAGCTTCTAGAGCGCTGGGACGCTCAGCCTAAAGAAGCGGTAATGGTGGGAGATTTCCGCTCCGATCTGGAAGCTGGACGACAGGCTGGGACGGCGACGATCTGGCTGGATCTGCCCGAGGTCCAGAGCGGGGATTTTAGGAAGTGGGCAGATCTGCGCGTCGAGAGCCTTGAGGAATTGTTCTGTGGTTTAAAGCCAAAACGGTAGTTCTTGTGCCTAAAACAGGCCACGCATAAAGGTCTGTTGAAGCAGAATCGGAATCAGAGCCAAGAGGCCATCACGAAAGCGGGTTTGATGAGCTGCTCGCATCCCCCCCAAGAGAAAGAAGACCATGTAGAAGTTCTGAGCATAGGGGCCAATGGCGGGCAGTAGGAGTAGGAGGCTGGCGGCCTGGGCGTAGGCGAAGATGCGGAAGGTAGCCTCAAAGGGGCGCTTCGCCGCATCGATAAGCCGCAGCATGAGATGAGTGATGCCCGCCTGAAAGAAGAGCCACAGGCTGAAGACGAGAGGTAATACCAGCAAGCTGGTCAAGATCAACTGTAGAGGAGAGATCCCATGCAGGAGCTTCTCTTGGATCTCCTGAAGCTGCTCGGGGGGAGCAAAGGAGAGCTGAAGGAGGATCGCGAGGAAGCCGATAAAACCGCAGAGGATGGCGAAAATGAGGGGGGTCCTCAGATCACCTCGCTCCCAGGGCACAGAGTTCATGAAGTTGAGGGGACTGCGCAGAGCGCTCAAAGCGGTATGCGTAAAGGCTCCCAGATCGTTGATCCGCCCCGCTCGCTCCCAAGCGAGGATCTCTTCTTTAACCGCAGGTTTGAGCTCTTCAGGTTTGCAGCTATGGCACTGGCTCCCCTGCTCTCCAATATGGCGGCACTCCACACAGAGGGAACGACCACAGCTGACACAGAGGGCGATAGCAGAGATCTCAGAGTGCTCTGAGCAGCGCAGATCGCTCACCGCTTTTTACGCTGCTTTCTGCGGCTGGCGCGGGCAGCCTTATTCCGCTTGCGGCTGCGGCTCTTGTTGCTCTGCGCCTTGCTCGTCTGTTTGCGCTGTCCTCCTGGAGTGCCCGGAGGCAGATAGCCTCTGGGGAGCCCAGGCAACATCTCTTGGACCTGTCCTGGCGTGGGCGCAGCCCCCATACCAGGGAAGCCTGGCATTCCGCCCGCGCCTGGGTTCTCCACTCCCATCTGCCCAAAGACCTCAGCCATATCCATGCCCTTGAGCTGCTGCATCTGGGCAAATTGCTTAAAGCCGGGCAACTTATAGAGCAGGTTACCTCCGCCAGGAGAGCCGATGGCGCCCATGACCTGCTGCATCCCCTTGAAACGCCCCACCAATCCCAGGATCTCATCCTTGGGAAGGCCAGAGCCTCGGCTGATACGCTCAGCGCGGCCCTGCTCTTTCTCAAGCAGGGAAGGCTGCTTGCGCTCCTGCTTGGTCATCGACTGGATGATCGCTTCTATACGCCCCAGGGCCTTCTCATCTATCTGGGCTCCGTCGGGGAGGCCATCGGAGAAGAAGGGCATCTTCTCAAAGAGATCGCCCAAGGAACCCATCTTCTTGATGGTGCGGATCTGCTCCAGGAAGTCCCACATGTCGAACTTGCCGGAGAGGAGCTTCTTGGCATCCGCCTCAGCTTGCTCCTCATCAACGACCTTCTCGAAGTCATGCATCAGGCCGACGACATCACCAAAGCCCATGATGCGGCTGGCGAGGCCCTCAGGGCGGAACTCCTCCAAGCCCTCTAAGCTCTCGCTGGTGCCTAAGAACTTGATCGGCTTACCGGTGACCGCCTTGATAGAGAGGGCCGCGCCGCCGCGAGCGTCACCATCCAGCTTGGTCATGATGAAGCCGTCGATGTTGACGCGCTCATCAAAGGTCTTGGCCGTACGCACCGCGTCCTGACCGATCATGGAGTCAACCACCAACAGGGTGTTGTCCGGTTGGGTGCGCTCCTTGATCTCGTTCAGCTCCCGCATCAACTCATCATCGATGGCGAGACGACCTGCGGTGTCAAAGATCACCACATCTCGGCCCCTGGAGCGGGCGTGCTTTACCGCTGCCTCACAGATTTGAGGTGGGCTCTGATCCTGCTCATAGTAGACCGGGACGTTAAGGCGCTCGCCCAAGATACGCAGCTGATGAACCGCCGCTGGGCGGTAGATGTCAGCGGCCACCAACATGGGGCGGCGACCCTCCTCCACGAGGCGCTTGGCCAGCTTGCCAGCGGTGGTTGTCTTTCCAGAGCCCTGGAGACCGATCATCATGATCTTGGTGATCCCAGCTCCATAAACCAGAGCGGTGTCCACCGGACCCATGAGGGCCTCAAGCTCATCTTGACAGAGCTTGATAAAGTGATCACCGGGGGTCACTTGGAGAGTTTGAGTCTCCGTCTTGACCTTCAGCCGGACCACCTCGCCCAGCGCCTTCTCTTTAATCCGAGCGATAAAGCCTCGCACCACCTTGAAGTCCACGTCGGCTTCAAGGAGAGAGACACGGATGTCTCGGAGCGCCTCATCGACATTTTCAGCGCTTAGTTCTCGCTTGCCCTGAAAACGGTGTTTTACAGAGCGAAAGCCCTTGCTGATGGTTTCAAGCATCTATTTTCCTGGTTGAAACTGAGGGTCGCAGCGAATCTGCTCTGGGCTGTGAGGGAATAAGATCTGTGGTTCTAAGCGCCTAAGCGTTCAGAATATGCAGGTTATTTCCAAACAAACCCATGAACTTGAGATCGCGGGAATATAATGCCCTCCGCGTTCAGACGCAACCTTGCCCGACACTGCTGGGATAGAGGAGGCTCCAACTGCTGCTCCAGCGGGACCTAAGGTTCCAATGAAATATCATCGGGGAAACAGTAACCAGTTCCCTCTACGAAGTGGCAGACGAAATCCTCTGGACAGTCAAAGACCCCCTCGCAGATGGAGATACAGACCGAGAGGGAGGAGCGCTCATCATCAACCGCGCAGGTCGCTGTGGCGCACTGAGGGATGTTCGGGCGATCCAGCTCCTGGCCACAGCGATAGCCCGCGATGGGCTGGCAAATGTTGGGACGTTGAGGATCATCTGATTGAACAGCGCGGTTGCAGGCGAAGCCTACAGGACAATCTGAAGCATCCCGGCAAGTACAGCTGCAGTAACCCCAAAGGTTGGCCCCCTGGGTGTTACACGTCGTCACCTCAGCCTCGTAAGCGCTGCCGTGCTCTACTCCAGGACAGGTTCCTCCACAGTTGTCAGGTCCTCCCTCGCAAGGACCCAAAACCTCGGCGGTTGAGATGCAGATCCGCCCCTGGATATCAGGATGTTCGCCACAGCGATAACCTGATGGACAGCGGCTGTCATCTACACAGGTCCCCGCGCAGCTGGCTTGAACATCGATCATCGGAGAGACCTGGGGAGGCTTAATGCAGATCCCCTCAGTGCAAGCCCCTGGGCACATGCCATTCTCACAGGGAGGCTGGCCCCGATCACAACGCAGCCCCGTCTCGTTGGGGATGCAGACTGAGACCAACTCTCCCGGCTCAGGAGTGTCAGGAGAAGCAGGACACTCGGAAGTTGGACCGCTGACCGCTAAAGAGAGACAGTTGTCGATCCCAGGACATTGGAAGGCGTCACGGCACTCCTGGGTGCAGGTGCGTTGCCCCATCAGCTTGTTGTCTATGCAGAAGTTGCTCTCACAGTCACTCCCACAACGGCAGGGATCTCCATAGCGACCTCTCCCCAAAGGCGGCAGGTCAGGGATACCCATATCCTCAGGCTGGGCTCGGTCTGGACGAGGGGGCAGGTCCTGAGGCGAAGCCTGATCGAGACGGAGGTTGCTGTCTTGGGGGATGCCTTGATCGCGGGGACCGATGTCCCAGATCGGGGCAAGGTCTGGAGGATTTGCATCCTCAGGAGGTTGCACACAGCTCCCGTTATAGCAGCTCAAGCCCTGTAGACAGGGGTTCTCAATATCATGACACTGAGCAAGCTCAGGTCGGACACAACGATGAAGGACAGGATCACAGACATGCCCAAGGGGCTCACAGTCGCTGTCATGGTTACAATCATAGGGGTTTATGCAGCGGTTCATTCCACAGACATAGTTCTCGGGGCAGTCAAAGCTCTCACGACACTCCAGGCTACAGATCCCCCCATCAATACAGATGAGCGGGGAGCTGCATTCGGTGGAGCGCTGGCATTCAGCACCCCCACGTTGGCTGTCATCGCAGGCCAGACAGGCCAAGAGAAGAAGAGGGAGGAGTTGTCGGTTCATTTCAGCGCCGCCTTGATCCTTCTGGATACCAAGAGTGGGGAACAATCTTAAATTGGGAGAGCTCCTCAGGCCAGGGAGACTCAAAGCGCAATTGTCTACCTGTGCATGGGTGCTGAAAAGCAAGGAGCGCCGCGTGAAGAGCAAAACGGGGCAGCTTAAAGCGAGGCCGGGCATAAACCCGCTCTCCCAAGACAGGGCAGCCCAGCTCCGCTAAGTGGATACGGATCTGATGGGTCCGTCCAGTAGAGAGTCGCAGCTCCAGCGCCGCCTGATCTGAGCTTTGAGTACAGCGTCGATAGCGGGTGATCGCCAGCTTGCCCCTCCCAGGCTCAGCCTCTGGGTTGGGGTGCTCTCCAGCACGACAACGGAAGCTTTCCCGTCGAGATCCTCGGCGCCCCTGTCCCGCGTCTCGAAGGAGCATACTGCTGATCACCCCTCGCTCCGCTTGAGGGGCCCCTTGAGTCACACAACGGTAAACACGCTCAATCTCATGGGCCTCAAAGGCCCGGCGCAGAGCCCGTGTACTGGGGATGCTACGCGCAAAGAGCAGGAGTCCTGAGGTGAGCTTGTCTAGGCGGTGCAGCACCCGAGGGCGACGCGGCCCCTTGCAGAGCCGCGCAGCGGCGTGGAGCGCTGAAGGCTCCTCAGAGTTGGGGATCGGCGCGCTCAGCAGACCCGCCGGTTTATCCAAGACCAGGAGGTGATCATCTCGATAGATCAGCTTGCTCCCTAGAGGCTCTGTACGCGCTGGGTTGGGGGCCGCCATATTTAAGCTGAGGCGCTGTCCCACCCGAACGCGCTGTGCAGGATCCAAGATCCGTTGGCCATCCAGCCTGATCTTGCCTGTGCGGATCGCTTGCCGCGCCTTACGATTGCTCAGCTTGGCGCCCCGCTTTACCTCAGCGTCCAAGCGCTGGCTCTTCTCCGAGATCCACTCCATCCTCTATCTCTCCTTCAGATTTAGGAGGGCTTGTCTAAGAGCCTCTAATAGAGCCTCATCTTGTCCCAGAGGGCTCAAGCTGCGTGCGTCCAGGAGCAGCCGACCACCTTTAAGCCGCCCTAAGACAGGAGGCTCTCCTTGGCGGAGCGCTTCAGCCAGGCGACGGGGAGAGGGGGCGCTGATCGCCAGAGCAAAGGAGGGCAGGCGACGCCCTGGGAGGCTCCCACCACCCACGCAGCCCTCCACCTCCAACACCTCTGCCTCCAATTCTACTAAGGCAGCGCGCCAGCGCTCTACGCTGGACCTGAGCATCTCCATCGGGGCCTTGATCATCTCCCAAACTGGGATGGGTCGTCCTCGCAGCCAATCATCCAAGGTCCCCTCAAGAGCTGCTAAGATCAACTTGCCCGGACGCAGCGCCCGCGTCAGGGGGTGGCGCCTAAGGCGCTCTATGCTGCGACGCTGCCCTAAGATCAGCCCAGCTTGAGGCCCCCCTAAAAGCTTATCTCCGCTGATACAGACCAGTTCAGCGCCCGCTGAGAGAGCCTCGGGGAGCGTAGGTTCATCTTCGATAGCCTCCAGCGCTCCTGAGCCCAGATCCACCAACACGGGGAGCGGCAGAGCCACCAGCTCCTTGAGGCTGGGGTGCTGGACAAAGCCGATCTGCCGAAAGTTGGAGCTGTGAACCCGCATGATCAGGGCGACCTCTGGGTTGATGGCCGCTTGATAATCCTCAACTCGACTGCGGTTGGTCGTGCCCAGCTCAATCAGCCGAGCGCCAGACTGCTCCAAGACCTCAGGGATACGAAAGCCTCCCCCGATCTCCACCAGCTCTGCGCGGCTGATCAGGACCCCTCGACCTTGAGCAAGAGCACTGAGGCAGAGCATCACAGCAGCAGCACAGTTGTTGACCACCAGCGCCGCTTCAGCGCCGGTCAGCGCCTCTAGGCGTCGCTCCACCCCCAAGCCTCGCTCACCTCGACGCCCAGTCTCCAGGTCGATCTCCAGAGGCAGCCAGGAGCTCGCCTTGGCGACAGCCTCACGAGCACCTTCAGAGCAAGGAGCCCGCCCCAAGTTGGTGTGTAACAGAACCCCAGTGGCGTTGATCACCGGTTTCAAGTTGAGAGAGAGACGACGCTCCAAGCGTCGCTGAAGCTGCTCTCGTGAGGGCAGGGGGCGTTGCTCACGGGCTTCAGCCAGGAGCGTGCGGATCTCCTTCACCAGCCTCAGGTGACCAAAGCGCTCCAGTAAGCGAGGCTCCAAGAGGCTGTGTACCGAGGGGAGCCGGCGACGTTCATCCCTGCTCTTAATCACAGATCCCCTCCGGGTTGGAGGAGAAGCGCGGTGCGGCGAGATCTTGCTCTAAGAGAGCTTCATCCAGCTCTTGAATCTTCTCTTTGAGCCAAGTAACCCAGCGCTGGGGGTGCTGGCGTTGGTAGAGACGATACTCCGCGCGAGCTTCAGCCAGACGTCCAGCCTGCTCATAGAGGCGCCCTAAGCTGCGATGGGCTCGGGTAACCGGAGGCTGACCAAGGATCGCCTCCCTGAGGTGGTAGCGCGCACGGCTTGAGTCTATCTTGATCAGGCTGCGCCCCAAGGCGAAGTGAGCGGGACCATAGCGAGGTGCTCTCTTCAGCACTTGCTCCAGCTCTAGGCAAGCTTGGTTGAGATCCCCTTCTTGTAGATCGAGGAGGGCTCTCTGATAGCGTGCTTTATAGTGTCTCTTTTTCCGTTTGAGAAGGTGATCCAGAGCCTCGCGAGCGCGGTGCCCATCTCCTCGTTCAAAGGCACAGACGCCCAAGCTGAACCAAGCCTGAAAATTGCGTGGACGCAGGGCAATAACCCGCTCCAGATAAGCTTGGGCCTTTTCCAGTCGGCCTCGTCTGCGTTCCACCACCCCCAATCGAGAGAGGAGTCGAGGATCTCGAGGTCTTCGCAGGAGGGCCTCCTGATACTCCCGAGCAGCGGCGTCCAGCTCTCCCTGCTCCTCTAAGAGTACCCCCAGGGCGGTACGATATCTGGGATTTTTTGGGGATAGAGCAGCAGCGGCAGCGCGGTGAGCCCGCGCCTCTTTTAAGAGGCTCTTGAGCTGGGCGGCTTGAGCAGCAAGGGAGTGTAGCTTGGGGCAATCTCTCATACGAGGGTGTAGATAGAGGAGCACACGCTCAGGACAAGCAGCCATCAGATAGGCCCAAGCTCGAAGGCGAGTGAGACCTTTAAATCCAGGAGAGAGAAGATCGGGGAGAAGCAGGAGCTGAGCGAGGCCCCGATAGAGCACTCTCATGAAGAGCGTGAGCGCCGCTTCTCTCGTTGGCGTCCTCGACCCCCCAGGACCTCGACAATAATCACCGTGCTGTTGTCTTCACCACCCAGAGCGTTGGCCCTCTTGATGAGAGAGTTGATCGCCTGCCTGGGCGGATTCTTACAAATTTCTTCCAGGAGATCTTCATCTTCGAGGTGGGCGGTGAGGCCATCGGAGCAGAGCAGATAGAGATCCCCCTTCTTGAGGGGAACGGCGACGGTGTCAACCTTGACCTCTCGCTCATAGCCGATGCTGCGGGTGATGATGTTGCGCATCATCGAGACCCGCGCTTGAGCAGGGGTGATCAAACCCGCAGAGACCTGCTCCTGAACCAGAGAATGGTCCTCGGTGATTTGGTGGATTTTTTTGTCGCGGATGAGATAGGCACGACTGTCGCCTACATGACCCAACCAAGCGATAGATCCACGTGCCACCATCAGAGTGACCGTGCTCCCCATCCCCGTCAGGGCGGGCTGCGCCTGAGCAGCATCAAAGACCCCACTACAGGCCGCCTGGATCGACTCCTCCAAGATCTGCGCGGGGTTCTCGGTGATGCTCTCCTCCTCCGCCTCCAGCAGACGCTGGAGGAGGGCTTGGCTGGCGATGCCTACGGTGAGCTTGCTGGCCTCTTGGCCTCCAGCGTGGCCACCCATGCCATCCGCCACGATCCAAACGTGATGGTGGGGGAGGACCAAGTAGGAGTCCTCGTTGGCGTCTCGCTTCATCCCAACATCTGTCGCGCCGTAGCCTCTCAGACGAAAGTCAGGGCGCGCGGTGCGACGTTGAGGGATCTGCTCCTTGAGTTCATTACGGTTGGTCTTCCTCATCTCCCCGGTCCCAAGATGGCGTAAAGGCGAGGATACTCGGAGGGGGCAAAGGACGCAACGACCGCAGCCCTTCGGGCCTGTAGAGAGGATAGAGAACTCTACCTCTGTAAGCTGATCTTCTTTCCATCAAAGCCGATACGGAGCCTTCGACCTGACTTTTGAGTTTCTAAGTGGCAGGGGCGCTTCCAGAGAGCATAGATGTTCTTGAGGGTCTCTCTGGCGTAATCATCCTGGAGGTCCACCCCCTCATGGCGGTGGCTCAGGAGCAACTCGCTGCGATTTTTATAGTTGGCGTCCACCACCTCGATGATGGGCTGGCCCATATTGGTGAGCTGAGAGAGCATCTTCTGCTTGATCTCGGCGAACTCTCGGGAGGCGATCTGCCACTGCTTGGCCCTGGGGTTATGGGCGAAGGTGAAGAGTTTCTGGGCAGCGCAAAACTCTGGGGTCAAAAACTCATCCAGGAAGGTGATATCGTTATGGTGGGTTCGCACCTCAAAGATCTTCTGCCTCCCCAAGCCCAGTTGACGGTCCCAGCGGCTGCGCTCACTGAGATCCTCACACTCTTCGTACTCCTTGCCAAACTGCCCCTTGTTCCAACGCTCTTCGATATGCAAAAAGAGCTCTAAGCCCAACTTATAGGGGTTGATGCTGCCCTGCTGCATCACCATCGTGCCGCTGTGACGATCAGCAAAATCGATCAGCTCGCTGGGGTGTAAGATCCCTCGCTGGGTCATCAAGCGACTGTGCCAATAGCTGGCCCAACCCTCATTCATGATCTTGGTCATCCCCTGGGGGGCGAAGTAGTACGCCTCATCTCGAATGATCCCGATGAGGTTACGCTGCCAACGGGTCAGGGGGGCGTTGTGCATCAGGAAATAGAGCACATCCCGCTCTGGGTGAAGAGGAAATCGACGTGTCTCACTCCGCTTCTCCTCCTGCTTGCGCTTTTGGCTCTCCAGGTAGTCGCTGGGGTTGACGAAATCCTCCATATACTCTTTGGCTCGAAGGCGAGGCAGTTCGTAGAGATTGCCCATCATCTCCTCAGGGAGATCGTTGGGCTTACGGCTCACTTGGCTCTCTCTCTTGGGTCCAAAGAGGCTGTGAATATCGATGAGGTTCTCCAAGGAGAGACAGGTATCGATAAACTGCTCTACGACGGTGTAACCAAAGAGCTCCTGATACCTCCTCACGCGGGTAGCGTGGTTGGCCATCTGATCCAGCATCTTGCGGTTGGTTTGGCTGAACCAAAAGTTGTTCTTGAAGAAGTCTCCGTGGCCAAAGACGTGGGCGATCACCATCTTTTGATCCACCATCTCGTTGCCCTCCAAGAGGTAGGCATAGGTGGGGTCTGTGTTGATCACCAACTCGTAGATCTTGGAGAGGCCATAGGTGTAGGATTTGGCCATGCGTTCATAGGCCATCCCAAAGCGCCAGTGGGGGTAGCGGGTAGGAAAGCCCCCGAGGGCCGCCACCTCATTCATCTTGTCGTAGGGGATGATCTCAAAGATGGTCTGGAAGAAGTCCAAACCCTCCTCTATTGCCACCGCCTCGATGCGCTTCCTCCAGGACCAGAGTTCAGGGGGGAGCGCGCTGATTTTCAGCTTTTTGCTCATCGCCCTGCCCCTAGAAAATCTTTGATGGACTGCATGATCGCGTCTCGATTTTTGATCTCAGAGCAGACCAGATTGCAATCCTCTTCACCCACCGGGAAATGCTTACGCAGGTCCTTGATGAATTGCCCCGAGCCATAGGGGCTCTCCACCTGCCCATAGCTGAACTGATTGGAGATGGGGATCAGCTGCTCTCGCAGAATCTTGAGGGAACGCCCAGTATCATCTAGAGACCAGTTGTCTCCATCGCTGAAGTGGAAGGGGTAGATGTTCCAGTCCGCGCTGGGGTACTCCTCCTCGATGATGCGCGCCGCCAACACATAGGCGCTGCTGATCTTGGTTCCTCCCGACTCTCGGGTGTGGAAGAAGGTGTGCTCATCCACCTCTTTGGCTGAGGCGTCATGGATGATATAGCGCGTCTGGATCCCCTGATATTGGCTCTTAAGCCAGGTGTTGATCCAGAAGGACTCGATGCGGACGATCTGCTTCTGCTCCTCTCCCATAGAGCCGGAGACATCCATCATATAGATGACCACGGCGTTGGCCTGAGGGCTCTTGACGCTCTTCCAGCTCCGATAGCGCATATCGTCGTGGATCGGCACCACCATCGGGCGTAGAGGATCAAAGTTGCCCATAGCGATGCTGCGTTTCAGGGCGCGCTTATAGGTCCGTCGAAAATGCCGGAGGCTGTTGGGTCCCACAGGGCGGATCCCGGTGTAGCGATCCCGCTCTGTGACAACCTGCTTCTCTCCTCGAGGCTCAATGCGGGGCAGCTGAAGCTCCTCTCCAAGGATCTCGGCCAGCTCATCAAGGGTGACCTCCACCTCAAGGGTCTTCTCACCCTCACCCTCGCCCGCCTTTCCTTGACCAGGCTGCTGATCACCAGGCCCCAAGCTGTCGCCGGGCTGCCCATCTCCCTGACCCACGCCCCCCTGATCCTGGTTGTTAAACTTAAAGCGGGGCAGCTCAATCTGAGGCAGAGGGATAGAGACCTTGTCCTTTCCCTGCTTACCGATCAGCTCGCCTCTGGAGATATAGCGCTTCAGGTTTTCGCGGATCTTACCCCGTACAATCTGCCGAAAACGGCTGTGGTCTTGCTGAATCCTCGACATGATCAGTTACGTGCATCGCCGCGAGCGAAGATCGAGGCTACATAATTGAGCACATCGGTCGCCGACTCATCGTTATAGCCAAACTGATGGATCATCCGCTGCTTGACGATCTCAATCTTCTCCTGAGTCTCCTTATCGATGGCGTTGCTCACCAAGCTGCTGAGCTTGATGCTGTCCTTCTTATCCTCAAAGAGCTTCTGCTCTAAGGCCCGGTGAAGGCGCTCGTTGGTGTCATAGCGGAAGCGCCGCCCCTCGACCGCCAAGAAGCCGATATAGCTCATGATCTGCTGACGAAAATCATTCTTCCGAGACTCTGAGATCTCCATCTTGCTCTCGATAGAGCGCATCAGACGCTCATCGGGCTCTTCATCCTGCCCGGTATAGCGGTTCTTGACCTTCTCCTTTTGGGTATAGGCTTTGACGTTGTCGATGTAGTTAGAGCAGAGGCTACGGATGGCGTCCTCATCAGCGGAGATCGCTCGCTGCACCTCATTCTTGACCGTCTCCTCATACTCCTGCTTGATGATCGCCAGCAGATCTGAGTAGCGCTTCTTTAACTCCTCACTGGTGATCAGGGAGTGCTGCTTCAAGCCGGACTCAAGCTCATTGATCACCATGAAGGGGTTGATGCTGGTCTCGCTGCGCTGACTCACCAGGGCGTTGCTGATCTTATCCTGGATATAGCGTGGGCTGATTCCATCCATCCCCTCACGGCTGCTCTCCTTGCGTAGCTCTTTGACGTTATCCTGGGTAAACCCTGGCAGCATCTTACCATCATAGAGCTTCATTTTCTGAATGAGGCTTAGATCATGCTTCTTGGGTTCTTCAAGACGAGTCAATACTGCCCACATCGCTGCCATCTCGATGGTATGAGGAGCAATATGCTTTCCTTGAACTCGTACTGGAGTAAAATCTTTTTTATAGATTTTAACCTCTTCTTTGAGCTTTGTAATATAAGGGATATCGACCTTGATGGTTCGATCTCTAAGTGCCTCCATGAACTCGTTGCTGAGCAGCTTTCGATATTCTGCTTCATTTGTGTGCCCAAGAATCACCTCATCGATATCTGTCTGAGGGAACTTCTTGGGTTTAATCGAATGTTCCTGAGTTGCTCCTAGCAAATCGTAGAGAAAAGCTACGTCCAACTTGAGGATCTCAATGAACTCGATGATGCCTCGGTTGGCGATATTGAACTCACCATCGAAGTTAAAGGCGCGTGGATCGGAGTCGGAGCCAAAGAGGGCGATTTTCTTATAGTTGATATCGCCGGTCAGCTCAGTTGAGTCCTGGTTCTTCTCATCCTTGGGCTGGAAGGTGCCGATCCCCACACGGTTCTTCTCGCTGAGCAGCAAGCGGTTGACGCGGACATGGCCGATCACCTTGGACCAATCTCCCTCATAATGCTGCATCAGCTCCCGGAAGATGAGGCGGCAGGCTGGGTTAACATCTCCACGGATACGCAGACCGCCCTTAAAACCCAGATCCTTGAGCGCTTGCTCACGCCACTCCTCAGGGATCAAGCGCAGAGGATCTTCATTCATGGGGTTGGGGAAGCGAGCCTCTCCCCCGGTGATATGCAGTAGCTCCTCAGGGATCTCCCAGTAGTAAGAATAGAGTGCCCCCTCTGGGCTGTGACTGTAGCGCTCTAGGCCCTGCTTGAGCAGCCGCGCGATGGTGCTCTTAGAGCTGCCCACAGGGCCATGCAGCAGGATGATGCGCTTCTCCGCCCCGTAGCCCATAGCGGCGCTCTTGATCACGTTCACCAAGCGCATGAGAGGGATGTCCAGACCGTAGATGGCGTCTCGCCCATCATTCATGGGATCATCAAAGAAGTTGTAATGGATGATCTTCTTCTTGTTATCGACCAGCTCCTCAGATCCCCAGGAGAGGATCATATCGTAAAGGCGCTGATAGGCGGTTCGAGAGACCGCAGGATTTCTCTGGACGATCTCCAGATACTCTTCAAAGCTCCCGCTCCAGTGCAGATCTGCGAACCTCTGATAGTCCTGAAGTCCGGCGATCTTTTCGATAAGGCTCCCCATCTCTCCTCCTCATATTTTCATCGAGGCCGCTGCCTCAGTCCCTCAAGCTCTTCGGCAAAACTCCTCAAGAGATTGACACTCTGAGGAGATACCTGAGATCAGCTCTTGCCCTGATCTCCTCTCGAGGGTATGTTGCGCTGCCCATTCGAGGGTGATCAACCCCATATGTCCACAGCTGGGCAGCTTAAAAACAAAAGGCCCGGCCCTTCTCCTTTAAAGAACTCATGAGCGACACCAAGCACGATCAGGGACAGAATACAGACCTCCAGACCAGCTTCTCCGCCCGGACGGTCTCCCCTGGCGATCTCGTCATCGGTCGAATCGTCAAGATCACAGGCAACGTAGCTTTTGTGGATTATGGCGCCCGCAGTGAGGGCTATATCGAACTCTCCGAGCTGCGCGACGCCGAGGGTGAGCTGCTCCACAAAGAGGGAGACGAGCTAGAGGCTGCGGTTGTAGAGACTCGAGGCGCGGTGCGCCTGAGTAGAAAGAAGGCTGAAGCCAGCAAGGTTCTCGTTAACCTAGAGGAGGCTTGGAAGAACAAGCTTCCGGTCCAGGGCGAGGTCGTTGGCGTCAACAAGGGAGGCTTTGAGGTCCGAGTTGAGGGGCTCCGCGCTTTCTGCCCCAACTCACAGTTCTCCGAGCGCTTCCCCCGAGAGCCCCGCAGCTTCATTGGCCAGACCTTTGAGTTTCTCGTCACCGAGTTCAGCAAGGGCAAAAACATGGTGCTCTCTCGCCGTGTCCTCCTTGAGGCCAAGCGAAACGAGATGCAGGCCTCCATCGCTGAGCAGGTCAAGGTGGGTGAGGTTCGTCAGGGGACGATCACCCGCGTTGCTGATTTTGGCGCCTTTGTTGATCTGGGCGAGGAGCTTGAGGGCCTCATCCATGTCAGCGAGATCAGCCATGAGCGGGTCAACCACCCCAGCGAAAAGCTCAAGGTGGGAGAGGCGGTCGAGGTCAAAGTGATCCGCGTGGAGGCAGATCGGGGCCGCATCGCCCTGAGCATCAGAGCCACTCTCGACGATCCTTGGCGAACCTTCGCCAAGAGCTTGGAGAAGGGGCAGCGCCTCAAGGGCAAGGTGGAGCGCCTTCAGCCCTTTGGCGCTTTCATCAGCCTCCAGCCTGGTATTGATGGCCTCCTGCATGTCTCCTCCATTGTCTCCGGTCGGATTGAGCACCCCAAAGAGGTGTTGAAGCTGGGTGAGGAGATTGAGGTCGTCGTCGAGCGAGTTGAGCTGGATCGTAAGCGCATCGGCTTGATGAGCGTTGAGGTCGCTGAACGTCGTATGCCTGCGCCCATCAAGGCCAAGGTGGGCAGCGTAGTCAAGGGTCCTGTTACCCGCGTTGAGGGCTACGGGGTCTTTGTTGAGATCGGCCCTCGTATGGTGGGCCTGATCCCCAACGGGGAGATGGACACAGATCGCAACGCCAACCACGCCCAGATGTTCCCGTTGGGGACCATCCTTGAGGCTAAGGTGATCGACGTCGACAAGGAGCGAGGCCGCATCCGTCTCTCTCGTAAGGCTCTCAAATATCATGCTGAGGAGGAGGCCTTCTCCGACTATCGTAAGAAGCAGGGCAGCGCTCCTCAGAGCATGGGCACCTTTGGGGATCTCCTCAAGAATTTCCTCAATCAAGGTTAACAACAGCCCTCCAACCGACCTCCTGTCCTCTCAACCTCTCCAAAATCATCCCCTGCCGAGGACCTTTCCCCAGCTTTGAACTGCGCCAAGATCGAGCTGTGCTCCTGGATGCTCTATGAAAGCTGGCATTTCTAAGCTTCATCGCCTGCTCTGCTCAGATTCCCTGGGGAGAGATTCCCCGATATCTCTAATGCTTCTTGTAATAGCTGTTCTCAGGGTTTATACGCATGTTCTTCTTCTACCGGTTTGAAACATCGCGATACAGGTGCCTAAGTGGGCATCCTTTTTCCGATTATCTATTGCTGCGAGTCTCAATTATTATTAACAGGTTTGATAACTGAATTTTTTTGATCTTGTCTTCAACTTAGACCCCAAATAACAGAGCAAGAACATAAACATATCGATTCCCATATAACCTTCTTTACGCCGGATTTTTAAACGCTCTGCCGCTTTATCCCATAAGCCTCGTCCCTGTAGCCATTCGATTATGAAGGCCCCCTTGATCGCCCACTCGGGCAAACGATCCGTGGTTTCTTTTCCACCAAAGACAAGTCGATGTTCTTGTGACGTGCTCATCATCCATATTTGTTTGAGATCGGGCGGTTGTCTGCCCCATTGAGCCAATCGATGTGTCAGGCTTGCTCAGGACAAGCCTGTTGTGGTCCATTTCAGGGGCTTGCTTGAAAAGGTTCTAATTAAATGGAGAGCTTGGGCAGCTCAAGGAGAGCTCTCTCGCTTGAAATACTCAACGCACTGCTCAGGAGGCTCCATGCGCTTACTCATCATCGCCACCTTGCTGTCATCGCCGAGCCTCGGGCACGCGACCGTCGGCGGGCCTGACCACCTTGAGGTGCTCGGCTACGAACCGGTGGATGGGAAGCTCTACTATCTGGTGCATCTCGGGGGAGAGATCGTGGCGGCGCCGCAACTCTTCTTCTTCGCTCTCAAGAGCGCCAAGCCCAGCCTGCGGCGCGCGGCACGCTCGTGGTATGCGGGGCTTAGAGAAGAAGCGGTGATGGCCGCATTCCCAAAGCGCCTCGCCAAGCTCAAGGCACGGCTCAGGCCGCTGCCCGCAGCGCCGCGTGAGGGGATCACAGTCCAGATCAAACATCACGATCTCCAAATATGTGGGGACGCGCCCAACCCGCCAAAGACGCGAGAACAGGCGCGGGCGATCATCGCTGCTTTTCGGCGTGAGGGTCGGGATCCCGATAATCCGGTCTGTGAGCGGGTTGAAGTGAGCGTGGAGTGGGCGGGGTACGCTGGGCAGGTCACCGTTGAGTCATGGGACAGTCCATCTCTGCTGACGGTCCATAGGTTACCCGACCCACGCTTTGTGCTCGCCATCGTGCGCTATGTCGGTAAACACTTTGAGGTTGGCTACACTGAAGAGACCCCGATGCTGCTGCATCGCGTTGAGGAGGCGGGTCTTCAAACGCTCTAACCCAGCACTCCAAAGACCCTACGTTTTTGATAGCCTCCTTTCTCACAAAGGCTGTGCTGGAGAGCATCTTCCTCCCACCGGCAGCCCAACTCTCTTTCAGCACGGCCTCATCGATCACCTCCAGCGCAACCTTCAGCTCCTCACCGGCGGTGCTTTCAGCTTTAGCGATCTCCTTGCTTCTCTCTGTTTTTTGGCACCGAACGAAATAGGAGTTGAGTTATCTCTTGAGCTCTTTAAGCAGCTTGGCCTTCTCTGCCAACTTGATGAATTCAAAGCGGTAGCCGTTGGGATCTTTACCCATGCTCCCTTTGGCGCGCTTGATGAGCGCGTTAAAATTAGCGCCGCTCTTGTGCTTGGAGTCACGTAGGAGCAACGCCATCTCTGCCACCGCAGAGGAGAAGCGGAAGGCGTCGCTGGTCCGCTCTAAGGGCAGCTCCTGCTCCATCAAGGCTTGAGTCATCAAGACACTCTTCTTGGCGGTGGGGGGCTTGTAGCGCAGCTTGACCGTCATCAATTCTCCAGAGCCCTCTGCAGCCTCTGTCTTGGCAGTTTTTTGATACTTAAGCTTATCCACGCCAGGAACACTCTCAGGGGAACCTGCGGGGATCAGCTCGTAGAGCACGGTGACGGTGTGTCCTGCACCCAACTCACCAGCGTCTTTCTTATCATCGTTGAAATCTTTGGCAGCAAGGATGCGGTTCTCATAGCCCAACAGGCGCCAAGCCTTAACCTGGCTGGGGTTAAACTCGATCTGGAACTTCACATCCTTGGCGATGGTGAGCAGGGTACCCCCCATCTCTTTGACCAGGACCTTTTGGGCCTCGAGGATGGAGTCGATATAGGCAAAGTTGCCGTTGCCCTTATCCGCTAGGCTCTCCATCTTCTTGGCTTGATAGTTTCCGCGCCCAAAGCCTAAGACGGTCAAAAAGACTCCAGATTTGCGCTTTTTCTTGATGAGGCGCACGAGATCACCCTCGCTGCTGGCACCAACGTTGAAATCTCCATCGGTCGCCAAGATCACGCGGTTGTTGCCGCCCTTGATGAAGTTATCCTGGGCGACCTTGTAAGCCAGTTGGATACCCGCGCCTCCTGCGGTGGAGCCCCCTGCACGGAGCTGATCTAGGACAGCGAAGATCTTGTCCGATTGCTTGATCGGAGTGGAGGGCAACGCCAGCCCCGAGGAGCCCGCGTAGACCACGATGGCGACGCGATCCTCTGGGCGAAGATTTTTGAGCAGTAAGCGGAAGGCGGACTTGAGCAGTGGTAACTTGTCAGCGCTGTTCATCGATCCAGAGACATCTAAGAGAAAGACTAAGTTGTTGGGGGGCAGAGCGGCGCGGTTGATCTTCTTAGCCTGGAGGCCAAGGTGAACAAGGCGGTGCTTGGGATTCCAAGGCGCGAGAGAAACCTCGGTGGTGATTGAGAAGGGGTGTTCTCCCTTTGCGTCTGGATAGTTGTAGCTGAAATAGTTAAGAAACTCCTCTATCTTCACCGCGTCCTTGGGGGGCAGCTTGCTCTCATTGATAAAGCGGCGTGTGTTGCTGTAAGCGGCGGTGTCAACATCGATGGAGAGGGTGGAGAGGGGCTTCTTGGTGGTCTCTTCAAAGTCATTGTCCTTGAGTTTGCCATACTCCTCACGGTTGTGTTCTCCAGCGGCGAGCGCCTCTCCAGCGATTTGATATCCAGGAGCCAAGCGGCCTTCAGTCTGGATTTGACCCATGCCATGAATCCGACCACCGCCCCAACCTCGACCGCCACCGGAGTTGCTCCTAGAAATGCCATAGCCATATCCGCCGCCCTTGCCTACACCCTTGGATCCCAAACCACCGGCACCATAGGCGACGCCAACGCCGCCCACCGCCCCCATCTTCGCTAAGTTGACCTTTGGCTTACGCTTCTTCTTGGCAGCGGATTTGGGCTTCAGCTTCAGCTCAACCTTCATGCGTTTCCCAGCCTCTACCTTCACCTTCGCTTGAGCTTTACGGTAGCCCCGAGCCCGACAGCGCAGCTTATGGTTCCCAGCAGGGATCTTGAGGAGCAGCAGGTTTCCTTGCGCATCGCTCTTCACTGTCGGGAACCCAGCGACCTTACAACGCGCCTTGGCGATCCCCTTTCCCGAAGAGGCATCCAGGACCTTCAGCTCAATCTCTCCCGTCTGAGCGCTTGCCCAGGCGATCCCCGAGAGCAAGATCAGGACAGAGGCGATATATCTCTTCTGAATTGGGGTTCTCATCCCTGGACTCCTCCCAAAATGATGAGGGTGATAAACGACGGCGCTCCGACCTTGGGTGTTGGAAGATGTTCCCAAGAATGCTCAATCACTATGAGGAGAGCGGTGGATGGGGTTTGGGGAGTATTTGTATATCAGAAGGCTGAATAGCAAATTGATTATATAAATTGTGAATCTGTGTTGGGGTAGCGTTTTAGTAACGCAGGAAGTTATTGCTGTACAAAAGCTGCCAAGGCGAGGAAGGACTGGCGGAGAGCTGAAAATCCTGCGAGTTTGGCATTGCTTGCCCTTTCTGATTGCTGCATGGATTTGCTACTCTTCGCCCGAGCAAAATTGAGCAGCTCTTCATATGGAAATTACCGGACTCCACACCTCCTCCTGATTCCTCTTTGTACCCTGTCCTCAAGGCACAAGAGTTTAAATTGCTGAAATTACAAAAAATCAATCTGAGGCGAGTGGGCAGGGTGTGGTGAAACATGCTCCGCCCCCAAAGCTTAGAGGGTCTAAAGTGATCGTTCAGATCCAAGGTAGAACTGCGGCTGGTTTGGGCTTGGCTTCCTGGGGTTCAGGATGGATCGGGGTCCCTGGAGGGATCTTAGGAGAGAGGCTTAAGATCCTCTTGGGAGAGGATCATAGAGGGCGACCCCGAGGGGATATCTTGGAGATCATCGAGCCCTCTCCCCAACGCATCGATCCACGCTGCCCTCAATGGAGCCGCTGCCCCGCTTGCCCTCTCCGTCATCTCCAACCAGAGGCGCAGGAGCAGCTTCGTCGAGAGTTCCATGATCGTAAGCTGGAGATGACTGGGCGGCTGCTCCCCTCGCTCCCCCAAGATGGGTATCGGGCTCGGGCTCGGGCTCGCGTCTTCCCTGGGACCCTGGGGATGTATGGCCTGGACGGCGCCCCCATCGATCTCAGCCGCTGTCCAGTCCAGACCCCCAGCTGTCGTACCCTGCTCGCTGAGGTCAATGAGGGTCTAGAGATCGCCGGGCTTTCTCGCTGGGATCCGCTCAAGGAGCAGGGGCTGATCCGTAATGTCATCTTGCAAGCTGATGGAGAAGGAGGCGGGATCGTCGTCCTGGTCTCCACTGCGTCGATCCCTCCTGAGCCCCTGACCGCCTTCCTGCCGAAGCGTGAGGAGTTGGGGATCTTTGTAGATGTGCTCCCCGCCCATAAGCATGATCTACTGCGCCGCCCCCTCTGGGTTCGAGGGCCCCGCAGCCTGAAGCTTAAGGTTGAGGAGGATCAACTGAGGGCGACCCTGCCCGCCTGGACACCTCAGACCCCCGAGAGCCTCCCTCAACTCCGCGCGGCGGTCCTGCGTCTCCTGGCTCCTCAACCCAAAGAGAAGATCTTAGAGATCGGCTGTGGGATCGGCACCCTGAGTCTGCCCATCGCACGCGCTGGCGCTCAGCTTTTAGGGTTGGATATGGATCGCGCTGCTGTAGAAGACGCTCGCTATAACGCAGAGCGCAACGGGGTGGAGGGGTCCTCCTTTCGTCAAGGTCGCGCTGAGAAGGCGCTCCGTCGCCTGTTGGCGGGTGGTTATCAAGCTGAGGCGGTGCTCCTCCACGCTATGCGCCGCCCCTATGGCGCTCAAGTGATGGTGGCTCTCAAGCTCCTGGGTGCTCGTCGTGCCCTCTATCTGGCCCCCAACCCCTCCTCTCTACGCCGCGATCTCGAGGCCCTCAAAGGCTGGAGCTTGGAGAGCCTGGAGTATCTCGATCAGCTTCCAGGTACCGTTCATCTGCTCAGCTTGGCCCTGTTAAAGAGAGATCGCTAGAACCCTATCAACCTGAGCAGTTAAGGTGTCTCAGGGCTGGCCAAATATTCCAATAAGATCTCAGTGCCCGCAGGGGGAAGATCTCTCAGCCGGAGAAGCACAGATCCAGGCTGGACTTCGAACTCTAGGCTCCAAGCATCATCGGGGAGCGGAGTAGGCTCTTCAACCTGTGAACAGAAACCTCCTGCGCTGTGATCAAGGAGGCACTGCCTATGCAGCCTGATCTGATAGTTCTGTAGATTCCTCCGCTCCTCGTCGCTCTCACAGGGGCGATCGGAGACAACGCAGGCGGGCGGCGGAGAGAGGCGGTGGCTGTTGATCGCTAAGATAACCTGCTCTTGGACTCTGGTCAGCTCATCAGAGAAGTCGTCAGAGCAGATGCTGATGCAGCGTTCACCCACAGCATCACAGCCCTCAAGCCCAGATGCTCCAAAGGAGGAGGCGAACTTTAGATAGCGATGCCCAGTAAAGGCTATCCCGTTGGAGGAGCTGCAGGAGGGTTGAATATTTCCCAGACACTGGCCCTGAGGGCAGCACTCCTCAAGGGGCAGCACTGGAGAGTAGGGCTCTGAGTATCTACCCTGTGTTTCACACTCGGGCCGAGGACTGCCAGGGTTAAAGAAGATCTCATCGCCTTCAAAGGTGAGGAGACGCTCTCCCACGATAGAGATCACGATGAGCTGCTCTGGTTGTCTGGGTTTTAAGGCCTTGAGGAAGTCAACATACTCTGTCACTGGGGTGAGAATATCACGAAACCATTCACAGTTGCTGTTTTGCTCCCTTCGAATCTGACAGCGTTGTTGGTAACACTCCTCAGCGCTCTCACGGAGACGATCGTTTTGGTCTGTGGCCAACACACCACATTCATTTCGATAACAAGCTTCGGGGTCGCTCCCCTCGCAGAGTTCCTGATCTTGGTAGCCGTCAGGGATACGATCTGCGTCAAGATCTACAGCACCATATTTACAGATGGCGTGACGGCTCATACCGGGGTTTGTAATTGGATCGGAGCAGTCATCCTCATCGCTGATGATCACCACCACCAAGGAAGCATCAGGGCGAAGGAACTCAGGCTCTGGGCTGCCCTCTGAGATCTGACAGCTGGGGTTATATTCACAGCTCCGTTCATCCGAACATACACAGCAGGGACCAAAACGCTCCCTGTTGGGACCATCACAGGAGAGCCCCATCCGCATCGCCTCCAAGCCCTTTTCAAAGTTGTCTCCGGTGGTTCCTAAGGTGATCAGACAACGAAACTTCGTCTCTAGATCCGCTTGAAGGCACTGGGCTCGTTCAGGGCCTTCAGGGCAATCTTGGCCGACGTTGCCCCCAGGACCTGAGCGCAGCACAGCCTCTAAGTCACCGTTGGCGACAAGCTCAACGCAGTCTGCTGTGTCGGGTATATAAGGGTTGCCATCCTGATCAAAGCAGTTTGAAGCAGGGGCAGCAGGAGCGGGTTTTAACAGAAAACTTCCCATCTCCTGGTTGGCAAAATAGACATCTGTGCTCAGCACAGCCAGTCGATAGTCTCTGGCTCCTCCCTGCCCTCCACTTAGAAACTGAGAAATAACTGAAAATCCTTGAGCGATCTTATCCTGCTCCTCACACATAGAGCCTGAGTTGTCCATGACGAAGAGGAGATCGATCTTGCCTTTCTTGAGGAGCTGACTCTCCTGTTTGTTCTGAGCGGTATCTATAGCAGCATCTGCTGCGGGGTCCTGCTCAGAAGAATCCTCACAAGCAAAGAGAAAAAGGGCGATGAAGACCCTGAGGAGGTGTTTGCCGAGTTTGGCTCCACGGGCTTGAAACATGGTCACAGCGAGGCTCCTATAATGCGGTGTCATTTTAGAACCTTGTTGGGCGCGGACCAAAGAGGGCACTGCCCACGCGGATAAGGGTCGCGCCCTCAGCGATGGCCTGTGGAAAGTCAGCGGACATTCCCATCGACAGCTCAGGCAGAGGGTGCGCAGGAGTCGCCAGCTCGTCTCGGAGCTGGCGCAGCTGGGTGAAATACCTCCGGCTCTGAGCGGGACTCCCCAAGGGTGGGATGATCATCAAGCCAGAGAGCATCAAGCCCTGAATCCCCTTAAAGTTTTCCAGAAAGTGGGGCAGCTCCTTCGCTGAGACCCCCCCCTTCTGCACCTCCCCAGCCAGGTTGACCTGAACAAAGCAGGGGATCTCCCGTGAAGCAGCCTGTGCGCTGCGGCCCAGGGCCTCGGCGGTGCGCAGCTTATCTAGGCCATGCACTACCCCAATCCGACCCCCCAAGAGCTTGGCTTTGTTCCTCTGTAGACGACCGATGAAATGCCAAATCGGCCCAGGCCCCAACTGAAAAGCCTTCTCCTGCCACTCCTGAACATAGCTCTCTCCCAGGTTGAGTAGCCCCGCCGCGAGAGCTGCTCTTAGACGATCCAGAGGCTGGCGTTTGCTGACCCCCACCAGGTTGATCTCTCGATGGTCACGCCCCGCTGCTTGCGCTGCGACCTGAATCCGTCCCTGTAAGACCGCCAAGCGTGCAGAGAGCTTGGAGGGTGCCTGAGGCAATACTCCCTCTTCGACGAGCGCTTGGCAAACCTGCGCCAATGGCAGGCCCACTACCGCGTCATAGCTCCCTTGGATCTCCTCGACAAAGCGCCCTGCCCCCCCCTGGATGCCATAAGCCCCCGCTTTATCCATCGGCTCTCCCGAGGCGATATATTGTTCGATCTCCTCGACGCTGAGGGGGCGAAAGTGGACCTGGGTGCTGCTGTGTTCCAAGCGCAGCCGCTTCCCATCCCCCAAAGCCCAGGCGGTGATCACCTGATGCCTCCGCCCTGAGAGTCTGGAGAGCATCGCCTCAGCCTCTTGGGTCTCTTTGGGTTTCCCTAAAATCTCTCCATCTATGGTCACCACGGTGTCGCTGGCCAAGACCCAGGAGGGCTCAGTCTCTCTGCGGCTGCCGAGCGCTTCGCGAAGCTTCTCCAGAGCCATCCTGCGCGTAAACTCTAGGGGCCCCTCTCCTGTTAAGGGCTTCTCTAGGATCTGAACCGCTCGAATCTCCAGAGAGATCCCAGCACCTTCCAAGAGGCTACGCCGTCTGGGAGAGGCAGAGGCCAAGAGCAGATCTGGCCTTCTCTGGCTGATCTTCATCTTTTTTCTTTCCTTAAGTCGCATGATCTCAAGCAGATATCGCTCATTTCTCTTTTTCCTCTTGATCGCTGACATTTTGTTCAGCATTCTCAGACAGAGAGAATGAAAACAGGTTCAGTGAGGGGAAAAGAGCCCCATCAGGAGGTTTATGAAGGAGTTGACCACGAGGCAAAGAGAGATCCTCGACTACATCACCCGCTCCATTCGAGAACGGGGCTATCCTCCAACCATCCGAGAGATCGGTAAGCATATGAGGATCCGTTCGACCAATGGGGTCAATGATCATCTGAAGGCGCTGGAACGCAAGGGCTTTCTCCTTCGAGACGAACTCAAGAGCCGCGCAATGCGCCCAGTCCATATGGATGAGGATCTCCTAGAGGTTCCCATCTACGGTCGGGTGGCAGCGGGTCTGCCCAGCTTGGCGGTTGAGCATGTCGAAGATACCGTCAAGGTCGATCGCTTCCTCTTTGGAGAGGATCGCAACATCTTTGGCCTGCGCATTGTAGGAGAGTCGATGATTGAGGATGGGATCATGGATGGTGATCTGGTCTTCATTCGCAAGTCCCCCCAAGCAACTTCAGGCTCTATCGTCATCGCCCTCATCGAGAATGAGGCTACCTGTAAGCGCTACTACCCCGAAGGCAGCCGCATCCGCTTTCAGCCCGCCAACTCTGAGATGCGCCCCATCTATGTCTCCAAGCAAAGCTTCAAGGAGACCATGATCCTGGGTGAGGTGATCGGTGTTCTCCGCAAGTATTAAGCTTCATTCATCTTCGCCGCCAACCCATAAGCAGCAGAAGAAGCAGTGAGAGGGGCGCGCTGATCCCCGGTGTGCTCAAATTGCAGCCACAGCCACCGCGACCCCTCAAGCTCTGTTCAGGTTCCTCCTCCAAGGGGGGCAAACGAGGAGGGCCAGGGCCTAGGTCTGGGTAAAGATAGCTGTCGAGTTCGCTCTCTCCAAGCTCTTCAAAATCCAAGCGCGCAGGCTCTTCAAAAAGATCTTCTCCAAAATCCAAAACAGCCAGTTCCAGAACCTGAAGATCAACACCCTGGAGATCGAGGGCGCCCCCGTCCAAGATACTTCCATCTGAGATACCTCCATCCCAAACCACCCCTCCATCCTCACAATCCTCGTCGATAAGGCCATCACAGTCATTGTCCAGGCCATCACAGCGCTGATCATCTACAGCTTGGGGAAGCCTTGGGCGGCAGCTGTCTACCTGAACCCCCGCCATACAGCGGAGTTGCCCCTGAGCTTGGCAGACCCCAAGGCCACAGGCGCTGGGGCGTGCAGCAAAGCCCTCGTCGATCTGGCCGTCGCAGTCATTGTCTCTGCCATCACAATCATCGTCTGGACCCTCTGGCTCCCCCGGCAAGCACTCCCCTTGAAGGACCCCATCTCGACACTCAGCCTCCGACTCTCGACGACAGACCCCCTCTCCGCAGCTCAAGCTCTCAACCGCTTCTTCATCGATCTCTCCATCACAATCTTCATCGATCCCATCACAGCGATTGTCTAAGGCGGCGGGCGCATTGGGGACGCAGAGGCGACGCTCCTCCCCCAAGACACAACTCAAAATCCCCTCCGCCATACAAGCCCCTACACCACAGCGGATCAGCCGCTCAGGGAGATCCTCATCGATCTCTCCATCGCAGTCCTCATCAATCCCATCGCAGCTGCGATCCTCCGCCGCTGGAAGGCCCGGTTGGCAGGTATCGATCCAGCGACCCTCAGAGCAGAGGCGCCGCCCCTCTGCCTCACAGCTCCCCCGACCACAGCGGCTGGGGCCGCTCTCCGCCTCCTCATCGATCTCTCCATCGCAATCCTCATCGATCCCATCGCAGCGCAGGTCCTCTGCTTCTGGAGGTCCAGGGCGACAATCCTCTACCCAGCGTCCCGCACGACAGAGCCGCAGACCTTGAGCCCGGCAAGCCCCTAAGCCGCAGCGGATCGGCTCAGGGGCTGCATCCTCGTCGATCTCCCCATCACAATCCTCATCAATCCCATCACAGCGCAGGTCCGAGAGCGCAGCTGGCCCTGGTCGGCAGATCTCCAAGAGCCGCCCCCCAACACAGCGCTGCTCTCCTTGGCGCTCACAGCGCCCCAGGCCACAGAAAATCTCTTCAGCCTGGAGATCCTCATCCACTTCACCGTCACAATCCTCGTCTAGACCGTCACAGCGTAGATCGGCTGGCTCCGGTTCTCCCATCTGGCAGCTGTCTCGCATTCTCCCCTCTACACAGCGCAGCCAGCCCTCCCGCGCACAGCCCCCCTGACCACAGCGGCTGGGCTGTGGGGGGACCTCTTCATCTATCTGCCCGTCACAGTCCTCATCGATCCCATCACAGTGAACATCGGCCAATGTAGGGATCCCCGGTAGACATTCTCGCGACCAACGCCCCGCTGAGCAGTGCTCTCGGCCCTCGCGCTCACAGGCCCCCAGGCCACAGGAGATGAGGCGCTCAGGAACCTCCTCATCGATCTCTCCATCACAATCCTCATCAATCCCATCGCAGCTCGAGTCCGAGCCTGCAGCGAGTCCAGGCTGACAGTCAGAGATCCAGGCGCCTCCCTGACATCGCCACTCACCTACGCGAGCGCAAGCTCCCAGGCCGCACCGATCCGGGCGAGGCTCCACCTCCTCATCGATCTCTCCATCGCAATCTTCATCGATCCCGTCACAACTCAAATCTAGGACGCTCGCAGGCCCCGGTTGGCACTGATCGATCCAAGCCCCCAAGAGGCAGCGTCGCGTCCCCTCTCGTTCACAAGCCCCCAAACCACAGCGGATCGAGCGGAGCGGGACCTCTTCATCGATCTGGCCGTCACAATCCTCATCGATCCCATCACAGTTTGAGTCTCGCGCCGCTGCTGGGAGGGGTTGACATTCCTGGATCAGCTGCCCCTCTTCCCAGCGCTCAACCCCCTCTCGTTCACAAGCCCCCAAACCACAGCGGATCGAGCGGAGCGGGACCTCT
>CAYLJJ010000080.1:0-33154 GCA_964384025.1 uncultured Nannocystaceae bacterium | reverse complement strand
GGCGCCACCGGCGTTGAGGTTGCCAAGCGAACACAGATCGCCATCGCTCCTCCTCTCCCTCCGGTCAATAAAAGCCCTGAGATCGTTGAGAGAGAGCAGGAAAAACGTGAAGAGCGCAGGGTGGATGCTCCAAAGAGCAAGACTCGCGCTCCCCAAGCACGAGCCAGAGAGGCGAGACCGATGGGAGGATCCCCGGTTGCCAATGAGGTAGATGATCTGCTGGGCGCTCTGGATGGTAAAAGTGCCTCGCCGAGGCGCTCCGCGATGGTGGCCCGCCCAGCTCGGGGCTTAGACAACGAAGGAGATGGCCTCCTTGATGCCGTTGATCCTGCTCCTCCAGCGGAGGCTGATAAAAGTTTGGTGGAGGCGGAAGAGCCCCCTCAAGCTCGCAGAGTCGCAGCCCAAGTTGCCATCCCCCCTCCTCCTCCTGTTCAGCAGATCGCCGCACCTACCGGGGAGAGTCAGGGTCGTAGAGAGCTGCGAGATATCGAGAAGGGTCGTTCTGCTCTCTCTGGTGAGATGGCCAAGATCGATAAACTGCTCAAAGAGGGTCACGCCAAGAGAGCTCTCAAGGCTGCTTGGGCTTGGCGACTTAAAGATCCCAGCGATCTCCTCGCTCTGGTCGCTCTAGGCCGCAGCTTGGCTGACACAGGCGATCGAAGAGGGGCTGCTCGCGCCTTTGGCAGCATCCTGGATCTCTACCCCTCTCGCGCTGATATGCGTCGTCTGGCGGGCAACTGGTTAGAGACCTTGGGAGAGATTGGGCTCGCGCTGGCTGCTGATGACTATCAGGTTGCTCAGGAGCAGCGCCCAGATCACCCCTCAGTCTATCATCAACTCTCCATGGTTTTGGTTCGCTTAGCGCGCTATGAGGAGGCCCTGAAGCTGGCCCTCTCAGGTATCAGCGCCCGCCGTGTTGGAAACCGCTTCCCTGGCGTGACCCGCATCCTTCAGGAGGATGTTCAGCTGATCGCCGCCGCTTGGATCGCCGCTGAGCCCAAGCGCGCAGAGGAGATCAAGAAGCGCCTAGAGCATCACAACCTGCGCCCAGACAGCTCAAAGCAGATGCGCTTTATCTTGACCTGGGAGACCGACTCCAACGATGTTGACTTCCACATCTTCGATAAGCGCTTTAACCACGCCTACTACTCTCGCCGCAGCTTGGCTACCGGTGGAGAGCTTTACGCCGATGTGACCGCAGGCTATGGCCCTGAATGCTTCACCATCCATGATCCCAAGGCTGCTCCTTATAAGCTAAAGGCTCATTACTATCGCCGAGGTCCTATGGGCTATGGTGCTGGGAAGATGCAGATCCTGCGACATGATGGCAAAGGGAAGCTGAGCTTTGAGGAGCGCCCCTTTGTGATCATGCAAGATGGTGCCTATGTCGATATGGGTACGGTTAAGCACTGATCTTGGAACTGTTGATCTCGATCCCCAATTTGCTCAGCATGGGGTGTGCGATATCTCAGCTTAGTCATCTGTGCAGCTTGTAGCTTCAATGAGGCTCCAACTCCAGCGCCACCTCCCGTCATGGCGGCACCCATCATCCCCGCTGATCTCCTAAACCCCCAAGTGGAGAGCCCTCAACTTCAACAGCCCTCTCTTAGATCTGCCCAGGTGAAACCTCCCAGCCTCTCTCCCCCTCGGGTGGTGGAGCCAGAGCTGAGGGAGAGCTATCAGGTGGATCGCTACCAGCAAAAGAGTGTGGTGGTGGATATCCTCTGGATTTTGGATAACTCAGGCTCAATGGAAAATGAGCGAGAGCGCCTCGCAGAGTCCTTTGAGCGCTTTATCCAGATCCTCCAGACTCGAGAGATTGACTATCATCTGGGGGTGATCTCCACCGATCCAGAGCAGGCGCGGTTGAGAGAGGAGGGGGAACGACGTTTTCTGACTCCTGAGTTGGAAGATTCGCAGGCTGAGGCTCTCTTCCGCGCGATGGTGGAGTTTCCCCAAGCCCGCAACCAGAAAGAGCAGGGCTTAGAGGCGATGCGCAGGCTCTTAGAGTTTGAACAGGAGCGAGGAGATTTTCTGCGGAGAGAGGCCGCGCTGGCGGTGGTGGTGGTCAGCGATGAGGATGATGGCTCCTTTGGCGCTCCGGCCTATTTCAGCCGCGTTCTTCAAAACAGCCGCCGTCCAGGAGATGAGCTGCGAGCGAGCTTCTCTGCCATCGTAGGGCTTCCCCCTGAGGGCTGCACCCCTGAGGGAGAGGAGCAGATCTTTGGCGCCCAGGTGGATCATGCTGAACGCTATTTAGAGGTCATGCGAGCTACGGGCGGGCTCTCGGGCTCAGTGTGTGAAACAGACTTCGACCCCTTCCTTGAAGATTTGGGGCGGCGGGTCGGCGCCCTAGATCAGGTCTTCCCTCTCTCTGGCCTTCCAAAAAAGGAGAGCATCCAGGTCAGCGTAGATGCTCTGGCTCAGAGCCCAGAGCGCTGGAGCTACCGTGAGGAGATCCGCGCGGTGCTCTTCTCAGATGAGGCGATCCCTCACTCAGGCAGTGAGATCCTCATCGCCTATGAGATTCAACGATGAGATTTCCCATCCATCTGCTGCTCCTCCTCTTGGTCCTGCTCTTCTCCTGTGGTCGCTCTCTTCCTGAGGGCCGCTGTCCCCAAGGCTTCCGCGCTGAGGAGGCGCGCTGTCTCTGTTTGGGGGATGAGGTCTGCCCTCTAGGCTATCGCTGCTTGGAGGGCCTTTGTCAATGTAGAGATGATCTCTGCTGTCCATCCGGGCATCGCTTTGATCTTGAGGTAGGGGCCTGTCGCTGCGCAGCAGATCAGTGCTGTCCAAGCGATATGCCCTATGATCCCGAGCAGGGGGCCTGTCGCTGCCTTCAGCCTGACTGTTGCCCTGAGGGCTATCAGTTCAGTGAAGAGTCAGGACGTTGTGAGTGTGCCGCTGATGAATGTTGCCCTGAGGGGCATCGCTGGGGAGGAGAGCGCTGTCTCTGCCAAGGTGCCACCTGCTGCCCTGAGGGACATCGCTTTTTAGAGGAGGAGGGGATCTGCCTCTGCGTTGAAGATCTCTGTTGCCCTGAGGGACAGCGTATGGGCCCTGAGAGGCGCTGTCGCTGTGAGAACGATCTCTGCTGTCCTCAAAACCATATCTTTGACGCACAGCGAGAGGCCTGCGTTTGTGCCGAAGACTCCTGTTGTCCCCCCTCTCACCGCTTTGATCCTCTCCTGCGTGGCTGTGTCTGCTTTGGTCCCCTCTGCTGTCCCCAAGGCTTCCTCTTCGATGAGCCCAGCGGTCAATGCCTCTGCGCTGACGATCGTGGCTGCGCTCCGGGCTTCTCTTGCGATCTTGAGCACCGACGCTGCTTCTGCGATCAGGACGCGGCCTGTGGTCCAGGCTGGCGCTGCCTGGAAGGGGCTTGTCGCCCTCCCATCCGTTGCCGAGACAACAGCGCCTGTGGAGTGGGCGAGATGTGTGAGGTGGAGACTGGGCGCTGTGTTGAGGCCAGGGAGTGCCTTCGAAATCTTCACTGTCCTTTCGGCTCTCGCTGTCTGGAAGGGCGCTGTCAAGCAGGCTGTCTAGAGACCTCGGGCTGCCCTCTGGGCGAGATCTGCCAGCAAGGAGAGTGTCAAGTTGGGGGCTGTGAGTCCCACGGTTACTGTGCTTATAAAGAGTTCTGCAATCTGGAGAGTGGGCGCTGCTGGGAGGAACCCTCAGATCTCTGTGAGCGCTGTGATGAGGGTTGTCAGTTTGGTCTCTGCCTCATCGGCTTGGTCGAGGGGGAGCAGATGGGTTATTGCAGTATGCCCTGTGAGGAGGCAGAGGAGTGCCCCAGTGGTTTTGAGTGTAGCCCTGTTTTTCAGGGGTGTTTTGACGATCTCGACTGTGAGGAGCCGCGCCTCTGCCGTGAAGTTGAGGTGGTCAATCAGGAGCAGATGGAGCCCCTCTGTGTGGATCCAGATACGGGAGAGCCCCAACCCTTTATCAAGAGCTGCTCTCCAAGCAGCGGCTTCTGTCGTCCTTAGAACTCTCCCACTGTTGATGACCGTCAGCGTGTAAAGGATCTCCGCGCTGGTAGCTCCGCCGTCGTTCGTAACACTCACGACCGCCCCTCAACGACCTCGCTGATGAATATGCCAGCGGCGTTCATGATTGAGCACACCATCGCCACTCACCGCAGCGACACCGTTCACTGCTGCCGACACAAAAATCACGCCATCAGTCGCCGTCATGTTCAGGGCGTTGGTGTTGCTCAGGTTGCTGACGATGATGGATTTATAAAAATTACTTAATTATTGTACTTCCTGCACCTTTTATGTATGTTTTTTGACGATGAAGATCGTCAAACTCTCAAGATGGGCACAAGAAAACGACTACAGTTATCGTGATGTGTACAATAAGTTCCTCCACGGAAGCCTACCACAAGGCTACAGGACGGAAACAGGACGTATTGTAGCGCAGAGTTAAGGCGAATCAGCAGATTTGGTGACGGTAGTTTATGCTATAGCTTCTTCTAACAAGCAGAAAGCTGAATTACAGAAAGTAGCTTATTTTCTAACAGTAGTAAGCCGTTTAAGCTCTTGGAGTCCTCTATGGAGATCGTCACTCTTCCTCACAGCCAAGATAACCTCTCCTATCTGATCATCGACCCCTTCAGTCGTGCTGCTGCGGTCATCGATCCAGCCAAAGTCTCTGTGATCGAGGCGGCTGTGGAGCGAGAGGGTGTTCAGCTTGAGTTGCTGCTTTGCACCCACCACCACCCTGATCATTGTAGAGCTGTTCAGGCACTGAGGGAGAGATATCCCGGCTTGGAGACTCTAGCGGGAGCAGAGGATGCTTTTGCCATCGGCGGCGTTGCTCGAGGACTTCAGGATGGGGATCCTATCCAGCTGGGGCGTCTGGAGGGGCACAGCCTCTCGGTTCCCTGCCACACCCGTGGGCACCTCGCCTATCTCTTTGGCGATGCTCTTTTTACAGGAGATACTCTCTTTTTGGGAGGCTGTGGTCGCTTCTTTGAGGGAGACGCAGCTCAGATGGATCGTGCTCTCAATCAGATCTTTGGAGCCCTACCTGGAGAGACTCGAGTCTTCTTTGGACATGAGTATAGCTTGAGTAATCTGCGCTTCGCCCAGAGCATAGAGCCAGAGAACCCCCAGCTCTTGAAGAAGCTGCGTTGGGTCGAAGCCCAGCGTAAAGCGGGGCGTGGGACCAGCCCCAGCACCCTCGCCGAGGAGCGCAGCTATAACCCCTTTATGCGGGTCCGTGAGCCCAGCGTTCAGGCTGCAGTGATGAAGCTACTGCAGTTAAAGGAAGTAGATCCGATCCAGGTGATGGCAGCGCTCAGGCGCCAAAAGAATCGCTTCTAATGTGTGGCATCTATGGAGAGATCAGCAGCCAAGGCCCACTGAGGGCAGAGCGCGCTTTGGCGCGGCTCCAACGCATAGAGCATCGAGGTCCCGATGGCTGGGGGGTTGCTGTTGGAGATAGAGACTCAATCCAGCTCAGCTATGGTCGCGCCCCTGAACACCCCAACCCCCGCTTCTGGCTGGGGCACCGTCGGCTCAGCATCCTGGATCTCTCAGCTCAGGGCCTTCAGCCCATGCGCCAAGGGAGCCTGGTGTTGCTCTTCAATGGAGAGATCTACAACTGGGCTGAGTTGAGGGCAGATTTGGAAGCGGAGGGGCAGCGCTTTCAAAGCGACCACTCTGATGCTGAGGTTCTGCTTCAAGCTTGGAGCGCCTGGGGCAGCGCCTGTCTACCTCGTCTGCGAGGGATGTTTGCCTTTGCGATCTTAGATCAACGACGGGGTCTACTCTTTTTGGTCCGAGATCGTCTGGGACAGAAACCTCTCTACTACCGCCGAAACTCCGAAGGTTTCAGCTTTGCCTCTGAGCTGCATGTGCTCCTCCATGAGGCGCCTGCATCGGTGGATCAGCGCGCATTGGCTCAATATCTTATGCTGGGTCACCTTCCTGGAGCGAGGAGCATTGCTGAGGGGATTCAGCAACTCCTGCCCTCTCAACTCCTCTGTTTTCATCTGGAGAGCGGGCGCCTAGAGTCACGGCGTTACTGGGATCCTCCCCAAGAGACCGAGTTGCGCGCTCCTTGGGCGTGGCGACAGAAGATCGAGGAGCTGCTCTCTGAGGCGGTAGCGCTGCGACAAGCCGCTGATGTACCTGTAGCTCTCTTCCTCTCAGGAGGGCTGGACTCCAGCCTGATCGCCCGTGCTTGGCGCGGCCAGACCTTGGCCCTCTGCGCGGAATTCCAGGAGCAGAGATTTCAAGAGCTGCCCTGGGCACGCCAGGCTGCAGCGCGCTACGGCCATACGCTGGAAGCGGTCCCTATCGATGCTGGAGCTCAAGAGGATATTCAGACCCTGATCACCGCTCTGGATGAGCCCTTCGATGGGGGCTCAGCTTGCGCCAGCTTACAGCTCTTTCAGCGAATTGGAGGGCGAGCCAAGGTGGTCTTGACGGGGGATGGAGGTGATGAGGTCTTCTCCGGCTATGAGCGCTATGTTCGCCACCGCCGTCGGGTCCCCCTTGTGGCGCTCCTGCGTCACAGCGCCTTGGGGCGCCGAGCTCTGGAGCGGGCTCGCCGTCCGCTCGCTTCTCACAGCCTGCTCCTTCAGGGAGAGTATCGCTTGGACTACTTGCTGCGTCGCAGCCGCCCCGAGGTGATCGACTGGATGCGAGAGCCCCCTACCCTGGAGGAGACCTTAGAGTTTTTAGAGCCCTGGTCCCACTGGCCCGAGGGTCCAGATGTGCGCAATATTCGCTATCTGGAGTTACGCAATATCCTGCCAGGGCGTATGCTCTATAAGCTGGATCGCCTCTCTATGCGATCCAGCATTGAGGGTCGCTCTCCCTTTATGGATCATCGCCTCGTCGAGTTGGCTTTTCGTATCCCCAGCCACCAGCTCATGGGCTGGCGACGGGGAAAGCGCCTGCTCAAGCATCTGCTCTATAAAGATCTTGGGCGGGCCTTCGCTCATCGAGACAAGGCTGGCTTCGGCCACCCTCTAAACACCTGGTTCTCAGGTCCCGACCGAGAAAAGTTATTGGCTCCTTTAAAGGATCCCCAAGCACCTCTCTACCGGCTCTTGGAGAAAAGAGCTGTCCAATCTCTTCCAGGGCTCAGCGCCTGGGATGCTGGGCTCAGCTCTCGGCTCCTCTGGCGTCTCCTCTCTCTGAACCTCTACCTCGAGCACAACGCCGATCGCCTGCGCTGCTGACCGGTGTTTGAAGCTTTGGAGACTTTCAGGCAGCATAAGGACCTCCCAATACTCAAGAACTTTCAGAACAGAGAACATGAAGAACTATAAACATATCAAAAGAGTGGGAGCATTACAGGAGAGCAGCGAACCTGATATGTCTCAGCAGGCAGCGGAGAGCGCCTATCTGCCTGAAGACAGCTACGCTGCTTCCCATCATACCAACGCCTTCCCCGCATACAACATCCCACAGGAGCAGACCCAAGAGGCGCTCCCTTTGGGTCAAATCTATTCAGAGGGGATGACTCACTCTGGTGCATTTGAAAATGTTCACCGGCTCAACTCCAGCCAGTCTCAGCTATTCAAACCAAAGGCCAGCGTCAGCGCTCCACGGGAAAACGCCTCCTCCTTCTCAGCCCAACCTAAAGGCAAAATGAGCATGTTCTTCTATGTTATCCCTGACGGACAGCAGGTCCTGGTGACTTACTCCGATGGTCGTATGGAGATTCTTAAGGGACCTCAGAAGGTCTGGCGTCCAGGGCGCCGTTTTCAGCATCTGGCGCACCATGTTGTCCACCCTGGAGAGTTCCTGATCCTGCGTTTTCGGGACGGCTCTCAGAAACATCTGGCTGCCCCTGCACAGGTGTTTTTAGATCCCCGCGAGCATCTGAGTGTCACTCAGGAAGAGAGCGTTCAGCTCGCTGAGAAAGAGGCTGTCGTGGTCTACTCCAAGTCAGAGGGCAAGGTCTCACGGCGCATCGTCTACGGTCCCGAAGAGTTTATGCCTGAGCCGGGGGAGTGGCTGCACACCTTCTCCTGGCATGGCTCCAAGGGAGGCTCGGCAGGCTATCAGAAGGTGCCCAACGCCTTGGTCTTTCAGAAGCTTTGGATGTTGCCTGACCAGATGTATCACGATATCCCCGACGTACGCACAGCGGACGGCGTGGAGATCACCATCCGCTTGATGCTCTTCTTTGAGCTGATCGATATCAACACCATGCTACTCACTACCCATGATCCCATCGGAGACTTTGTAAACGCCGCCACCAGCGACGTAGTGGAGTTTGTGAGCAAGCTGGGCTTTGAGGAGTTCAAGGGGAGCAGCGAGCGCCTGAACCTGACCGAGACCTACAAGCAGCTCAGCGCCCGAGCAGAAAACTGTGGCTACCGTATCAATCGAGTCGTCTACCGAGGCTATGGAGCTCCAGCGGCTCTCCAGAAGATGCATGAGCAGGGTATGGAGGCACGGACCCGCCTCCAGTTAGAGAAGGCCACCGCCGAGCAAGCTCAGAAGTTGGCCGACTTTAAGCTGGAGCGTCGCCTAGGACGTGAGACTCAAGAAGCGTTGGTGCGGGCTCAACAGCAGCAGCAGCAGATCGAACTCAAGCGAGTCCAGGATCAAGCCGATATCGAAGCGGCGCAGGCTCAACAGGAGTTTGAGCGCGAACAGAAGCGCCTAGACAACGAGCAGCGGAGCGCTACCGAGCAGATCCGTAATGCTCAATATGCCGACTACCTCAGCAGCTTAAAAGCAATGGGTGTCGATCTCAGCCGCTACCTCACCCAAAACCAAGCAGATCGCGTGTTTGAGGTCCGAGGGAATGGCGCTGCAACCCACCTACACCTAGAAACAGAGCGTTGACCCTCTGCGTTTTGGTATGAAATCGGCATGGCGCCCCGACCGTTTTTCAAAGGGGACGCAAAATGCAGAGAACATCAGGAAAACTCAACAGGATTTCGAGGCGCTGGTTTCAAAACTTCGCGGTCATCTCCTTAGTTCTCTTCGCTTACGCCTGCGACAGCGACGAAGATGAGAGCAGCCCCAATCCTTTTGATGAGAAGAGCATCGGTCTGACAGCCTTTGAGCAGTGTGATCCGCTCTTAGATTACTTTCAGCGCCAAGCCATCGAGGCTGTCGAGCGGGGAGAGCAGGGCTATGGAGCAGTGATGCGGGGGGGAGGAGGCTCATGGGAAGAGATGGGCGCCGTGGATGCACCTCAAGCGATGGCCGAGGCCGGGGGAAGCGCTGACTCTAACGGCGCCGCAGGTGGGCTTCACTCAGAGACCAATAACCAAGTCGCAGGAGTAGATGAGCCTGATCAGCTCAAGACCGATGGTTCCTATATCTATCTCCTCCACGCAGGCAGCCTCTTTATCTATGGCGCCGAAGACCTCAACCTTCTCAGCACAACTCATATAGGCCAGGGCAATGCTTTTAGTATGCTCGTTGATGGGGATCAGCTTCTGAGTTTTGAGAATCTCTGGCAGGGAGATCCAGCCTTCCCCGAGGCGGAGCGTCTCCAAAATCGAGGTGCCGTAGCCTTGACCCTCTTTGATATCGGTGACCGCAGCCAACCGGTAGAGCTTCGTCGCTTGATCGTCGAAGGGAACTTTCTTTCAGCACGGCTCTTAGGCCGTACAGTACGCACCGTGATCAGCTACAACGAGGGTCCCGACCTGAGCCCCGCCTATGAGCAGCTCTATAACCATCCTGAGGAGCTTGAGCCTCCCAGGATGGACAGCGCAGAGCCCATTCCAAGCGCAGGGGCTGAGGCAAACACAGGGACTGAGGCTGATCCTGATGAGGAGCCTCGAGCCGCGAAGATGGAGACCCGTCGCAGCGCCCTCAATGAGCAGGAGAGCTTCATCGAAGAGGCCAGTCGCATCATCCGAGCCTCCAGCCTCGATGATTGGGTGCCCTATGTATATGAGAAGGTGGGAGAGGAGCAGAGCAGTCGCCGCCTCTCCGCCTGTGGAGAGTTCTACCGTCCCGGCGAGCGAGGCGGTCTGGGAGTCACCGCCATCCTCACTCTGGATCTGGATCAGACAGAGAACAGCCTAAACACCACTGCGATCATTGATCAGGGAGCGATCATCTACAGCAGCACCGAGAACCTCTATGTGAGCACCTACAACTGGTTTGACTTCCGAGGCCCCATGATGGCCGAGATGGGGAGCAGCAGGGTGGGAGGTGCCTCTACCACCAGCAACGACAACGTGAGCAACGAAACAACACCAGTTGAGGGGATCGAGACCCGAGAGGCGGCCTTGGAGGTGGGCGAGTTGGATGAGCATCGGCAGGCAACGCAGATCCATAAGTTTGATGTCAGCAAAGCGGGTGGAGCGGCTGAGTATCGTGGCTCTGGTCGCGTCTTTGGAACCCTCCTCAATCAGTTCAGCATGGATGAGTATGAGGGGCATCTGCGGGTCGCGACCACAGAGCAGCAGTCTGAGCCTGAGTGGCGCCGGATCAATCAGCTCTTTGTCCTGGGTGAGGGTGGTCCTCATGGTCTAGAGATCACAGGGACTGTTGGAGGGATCGCCGAGGGAGAGTCGATCTATGCGGTGCGTTTTCTGGGCACTCGAGGCTTTATCGTCACCTTCCTACAGACAGATCCTCTCTTCACCCTTGACCTGGCCGATCCTCAGGCTCCCCGCCTCGTTGGTGAGCTGAAGATCCCTGGTTTCTCCACCTATCTGCACCCCGTCAATAACGACTTCTTGATCGGCATCGGTCAGGCGGGGGATGAGAACGGTCTGACTGGGGGGATGCAGTTGAGCCTCTTTGATGTCTCTGACTTCGCTCACCCCAAACAGAGCGATACTCAGAGTCTAGGAGGCCACAGTGAGGCGGGCTATGACCATCACGCCTTCCTCTACTGGGCTCCAGAATCTCTGGTAGCGGTCCCTGTAAACAGCTGGAGTGGGGAGGGTCAACGCTCCTCCTTGGAGCTCTTCAGTCTGGATACAGAGAGCGGCTTTGGAGAGCGAGGCGCTATCGACCACAGCAGCTTTAACCGAGACGACTATGAGGCTCAGATCAACCGCAGCCTGATCATCGGTGACTCCATCTACTCCGTCAGCCCAGCAGGGCTTAAGCGCAACGCCATCCTCGATCTCAGCGAGCAGGCCGCCGTCGAGCTGCCTCGGCGTGGCGTCTAATCCTCCTTAATCTTCAGGAATCTCAACCTCCACACTTTGATACAGCGAAGCAAAGCCTGGGCAGGGTTCGCCCCGCAGCGTCATCAGGGCTCGACGAAGACTCTCCTCGCTCTGCTCTCCTAAGAGACGCGAGATCTCCTCCCCTTGAAGGTTGACCAAGCTGAAGGTAGGCACTCCCAAAAGCTTGAGGTGTGGGACCAGCGGCGCATACTCAGGTTTGGAGATATCGATCTGACGAATCTCCACCTTCTGACCATCACACTCCCGCTTAAGCGCTTCGACGACTGGAGCCATACGCTCACAGATGGGGCAGTCGCTGGAATAGAACTCCAGCAAAAGCGGCCACTCTCCAGGAACCAAGCTCTTAGGGAGTTGAATGGTGGGGGGCTCAAGCTCCTCCTCACAGGCACCTGAGCTGAGAGATTGCTGATCTCCGTCACAAGCAACTCCTGCCTCCGCTTGCATCTCCTCAAGCTCCTCAGCGGTAGGCAAGCTTCCCAGGCCGGGGCAAGGCTTGCCTCTCAGGGCTGAGATCGCTTGACGGAGGTTGTGCTCGCTCTGCTCACCAACCAAACGGGCGATCTCATCCCCTCGAGCGTCAATGAAAGCGAAGGTGGGCACACCCACCAACTTAAAGCGCTTAGAGAGATATCTGTACTCAGGTTTGGAGATATCAACCTGCCGGATCTCCACCATATTGCCGCTGCACTCATACTTGAGGCCATCGATCACGGGAGCCATCCGCTCACAGATGGGGCAATCGCCAGAGTAGAACTCCACCATCAGGGGCCATTCATCTGGTTGGGTGATTTGAGCGGCGGGGCTGTGCTTATCCTGGACAGGCTCAGCGTTGTCGGCGAGGCCATAGAGCAGCGCAGCGGCGGTGAAGATCAAGGTGACGCCCACGACCTTTTCAAAGATGGGCAGAAAGCGGCTCACCTTGCGGATAAATCTCACCCCCGCCTCAGCAAAGAGGGCGGTGACAAAGAGAGGCACAGCGAAGCCCAGACCATAGATCGAGAGATAGAGGGAGCCGGTGAAGATACTGGAAGTTGCGCTGGCGGTATAGGTCAGAACGCTCCCCAGGACAGGGCCTACACAGGGAGACCAGCCTGCGGCGAAGACCACCCCCATCAACAGAGCATTGAGGAGGCTGACTTTGCGAGAAAGCCCACGATCGTCAGCGCGGATTGTTCGATCCATAAAGGGAACACGCAGTAGACCCAGGAACTTAAGGGCAAAGATCAGGATGATCAGCGCACCTGTCAGCTGAACAGCTGCTTTATGCTCTTGAAGAAAAGCGCCCAGGCTGGCAGCGCCTAAGCCCAACAGGGAGAATACGATGATAAAGCCCAAGCTGAAAGCGAGGCTACGGAGCAGGAGTTGACCCCGGATAACCCCTTTGATCTCTGAGATATCTGCGCCCACCAAGGCGGAGAGGTAGATGGGGATAAGAGGGAGAACACAGGGGGTAAAGAAGGTCGCGACCCCCGCACCAAAGATTCCAAGGAGAGCGAGTTCCACCGGCATCCCTTTCGATAATAATCGCATGCTGAGCTGATCAAGCTCATCTGGGTTTGGCCAAGAGAGCCTTTTAAGAAGAGGAGTGTAACAGCGAAGGCCTCTTATGCTGGACACTCACGCTGCTCCTGATTTTTCTGGCTTCTGCTCTCTTCATGAGTCATTGAGGGCTCTTTCTCTAAAGGAGAGATCGTGCACTCAGCTCTTTTAAAACCCTTCTTTAGCGCCCAGTTTCTTAAGTTTTGCTCTGTTGGCGCCAGCGGAGTTGGAGTCAATCTGGGCTTTATGGCCCTCTTCTTGGCTCTGGATCTACGCAGCAGCCTAGCCTCAGCTCTGGCGATTGAGATCTCGATCCTCTCTAACTTTTTGATGAATGAGTTTTGGACTTTTCGCGAAGATCGAACAGGACATTTTTTAAAACGGATGCTGCTCTTTCAGGTGGTCTCTCTTGTGGGGGCTCTTGTTCAGTGGTTGATCTTCATCGCGATGAACCCTCTCTGGCTCTGGCTTTTGGAGGGGAGAGCTGCTTTAGAGCTTTACTTTCAACAAGCTCAGGGTTCAGCCCTCTTGGAGCCGATTGTCAATCCCCCCGAAGTAGGTCTCTGGCTCTATGCTTCTCAGCTCTTGGGGATCGCGGTGGCCACCGCCTGGAATTTTCTGGCCAACTTTCACTGGACCTGGAAGAGGCGAGAGGGGCGTGAAAAATGAGCGTGGATCTGCCTCACATCACCACAGTAGCTTTTCAGATATGTTGTTTGTTTTCCTGGAGGAAAAGATGAAGAGAACGCTCTTTCTGGTTTGCTCAGTTGCCTTCGCTCTGAGCCTAAGCGCCTGCTTTGAGATCGAAGAGGGGCAAGAGGTAGATCAAGGTGTCGTTCAGGGGAGCGGAGATGTAGAGGCAGGTGCTGCCGGAGAAGCGGGCAGGGGAGGCGAAGCAGGTGGCGGTGGCGAAGCGGGTATGGGCGGAGCCGTTGATGTTGAAGAGGTCTGTATGGAGTGCAACCCCTGCCTTTGCCCTGATGGGACTCAGGCGGGCGTTGAGGGCTGGTGTGGTCCAGAGTCGGATATACCAGGGGGGATCTGTGACTTTGATTGTGAGGCGCTCTGTGAGGGGCACCAAGAGGAGTGTATCTGCCCCGATGTAGAGAGCCCAGTCTGTGGAGTCGATGGCGAGAGCTATGGCAACCCCTGTGAGGCAGAGTGTGTTGGAGTTGAGGTCCTCCACCCTGGAGTTTGTGGAGGTGAGCCCTGTATTTGCCCTGATGTTTGGGAGCCTGTCTGCGGAGTTGATGGGCAGACCTATGGTAACCCCTGCGAGGCACATTGCGCTGAGGCCCACGTCATTCATGGGGGCTCTTGTGAGGAGGAGCCTTGTAACTGTGATGATGTTTGGGAGCCTGTCTGCGGGGTTGATGGGCAGACCTATGGTAACCCCTGTGAGGCGCGCTGCGCTGAAGTTCGCATCATTCATGGAGGTCCTTGTGAGGAGGAGCCCTGTATCTGCCCTGATGTTTGGGATCCGGTCTGCGGGATCGATGGGCGGACCTATGGCAACCCCTGTGAGGCGCGCTGCGCTGAGGTTCCTGTTATTCATGAAGGTTCCTGCGAGGAGCTACCCTGTGAGCCGGTCCTCTGTGAGCTCCACTGTGAGTTTGGATTTATGCTGGATGAGCAGGGTTGTGAGATCTGTGAGTGCCTCCCTCGACCGGAAGGGTGCCACCTCGATCGGGAATGCCCAGCGCCGCCCATGCTTGGCTGTATAGGGCTCTGTGTTGAAGGGCGGTGTGAAGTAGAGTGTCGCCCGGAAGAGTGCAGGGGCGATGAGGACTGCCCTGTTCCCCATCCCACAAATTGTCGAGGTGTATGCCTTGGGGGAGAGTGCGGTATGGAGTGCGATGAGCGCTGTCAGAGCCATGAAGATTGCCCGGCAGGAGAGATCTGCGAAGCGGGTCTCTGTCAAGCTGAGGAGCCCTGTGAGCCGGTTCTCTGTGACCTCTATTGTGAGTTTGGCTTTATGCTGGACGAGCAGGGCTGTGAGATCTGCCGTTGTCGTCAGCCCCAGGAGTGTCGAGCAGATCAGGAATGTCTCCAGCCTGCCGCCCCCAACTGCTGGGCTGAGTGCATTGAGGGGAGCTGTGAGATCCTCTGTGACCAGGACTGCAACTGCATCCATCTCTATGAGCCGGTCTGTGGAGAGGATGGTGAGACCTACCCCAACGCTTGCGAGGCTGGATGTGTCGATGTGGAGCTGCTCCATGAGGGAGCCTGTGAGGAGCCTTGTGCACCGGTCCTCTGTGACCTTCACTGTGAGCTTGGCTTTATGCTGGATGAGCAGGGTTGTGAGATCTGTCGCTGCCGTGAACCTGAGCCCCTGGAATGCCGAGCTGCTCGGGACTGCCCCCAGCCAGGCGCCCCCAACTGTTGGGCTGAGTGTATCGAGGGGAACTGTGAGGTCCATTGCAACGAGGAGCCTTGCCTCTGCCCTCGCCTCTACGATCCGGTTTGCGGGATCGATGGAGAGAGCTATTCCAACGCCTGTGAAGCGGACTGCGCTCAAGTTGAGGTGGTTCATGAGGGGCTCTGTGAGGAGCCGGAGGAGTGCCATGAGGATCTGAACTGCGCTGAGGGTTTGATTTGTCGAGAGGACCACTGTGAACCCTGTATCTGTACCCACATCTACCGACCTATCTGTGGGGTTGATGGAGAGACCTATGGCAACGCCTGCATCGCGCGCTGTGCTCATATGGAGGTTGCCTATGAGGGGGAGTGTCGAGAGGTCCTGGAGTGTCATGGGGACTTGGACTGTCCAGACGCGCAGATCTGTGAAGAGGGGCGCTGTGGCCCCTGCCTCTGCACCCGAGAGTATGCTCCTGTCTGTGGAGTAAATGGTCGGACTTATGGAAATCCCTGCCTCGCTCGCTGTGTCCATATGGAGCTTGAGCATGATGGAGCCTGTGATGAGCAGATCTGCAATGAAGGCGAGATCCGAGTGAGAGACCGCTGCGAACTCTTCTGCCGAGGCAACAACGACTGCCCATCTGGGAGTTTGTGTAACGCAGGAGAGGTTTGCTTGGGAGATCCCAGCTGCCCGATGTGCGCTGTCTGCACGGGCTGGTGCGTTCAAGAGCAGCCCCAGCCCTGTCTTGAGGACCAGGAGTGCCCTGACGGTGGGCGCTGTGAATGTGCTCCAGATCAAGAAGGCAGCGACCATCTTATCTGTGTCTGCTCACATCTCTGATCATCTCTAGCCAAACGAGAGCGAAGTTCAAGGTTCTTGCCAGCCCCCCCCTCCTTGGCCTAATAGGCGCCGAGGAGCTGAAAAGATGCAGAAAATCACCATCCAACACGCTGGTCAGAGTTTCAGAAACCAAGCTGGGCTCTGGCAGCGCCTCCCCCTGCTTCAGGGCCTCCCTGCTGAGCCTGGGGCGGTCTGTGCCCACACCCACCTCTACAGCGGCCTTGCCCCTTTGGGCCTGCCCGCCCCTCAGCCTCCCCCTGAGAACTTTGTTCAGATCCTAGAGCGGCTCTGGTGGCGCCTTGATCGTGCCCTTGATGAGGCCAGCTTACGAGCCGCAGCGCGGCTCTATGTGGCTGAGGCCCTCTTGAGAGGCACTACCGCGCTTATCGACCACCACGAGTCCCCCAATCTCATTGAGGGCAGCCTAGAGATCCTGGCTGAGGCCTGCCAAGAGCTGGGGATGCGAGCTTGGCTCTGCTACGGAGCTACAGAGCGCAACGGAGGTCTGGAGGAGGGTCGGCGGGGTTTGGCAGAGTGCCGCCGCTTTATCCGGGAGAATCAACGCCCTCTGCTGAGGGGGATGGTGGGCCTCCACGCCTCCTTTACCGTCTCTGATGAGCTGATCCGCGAGGCGGGCGCGCTCTGTAGGGAGATGGGAGCCCCTATGCATATCCATCTGGCTGAGGATATTGCAGATGTCCGTGATGCTCAGAAGCGAGGCTATCCAGGTCCTCTAGAGCGCCTAGAGTCTCTAGGAGCCCTCGCTCCAGGCGCGCTCCTGATCCATGCCGTTCATCTAAAGCCTGAGCAGGTTCATACCGCCGCTGAGGAGGGGGCTTGGTTTGTCCACAATCCCCGCTCAAACAGAGGCAATCAGGTGGGCTATGCCTCCGCGTTGAGCGCCGCTCCCAAACAAATCGCTCTGGGGACCGACGGCTATCCTGCTCATATGGAGGAGGAGCGCCAAGCCCTGGAGGTGGAGGCTCTGGCACATGATGATCCCTCTACAGCGGGCCGCCTGGAAAATGGACTGGAGCTGATCGCGGAGCTGATGCAGCGTCCCTATGGTCGCTTTGAGGAGGGCGCTCCTGCGGACTGTGTGATCCGCCAAGAGGGAAAGATCTCCGAGGTGATCATCGCCGGTCAGCGCGTCGTTCAGGGGGGAGAGCTGCTGACTGGAGATCTCCAGTTGATCCACGCAGAGGCGGCTGAACAAGCTGAGCGCCTCTGGGCTCGGATGCGCGCTCTGCCCTGAGCCAAACCCAAACTAAAGAATCAAACCAAAGGTAAAGATATGGCCAAGCTGGGACTGGAACGACATATCGTAGATCAAGAGGTCTATGAGAACACCCTTAAGCGCTTTAAGGAGGCGGGGATTATCTTACCCACCTTCGCCGAGTTGGCAGACCCCCAGCTGATCCCTGAGAAGATCAAGCAAAGCTTAGAGCTGATCGATCCCGACGCTCCCGATCCACTCAACCTCTTTCGTGTGCATTGGTATAATGACGCTGAGCGGCGCGGGCTCTTGGAGACCCCCGCCTATATCAGCCTACCCTCTGAGTTGACCGGCACCGAGGCACAGATTGTCTTAGCCCTGGGAGACCATTTCCCTCTGATCCACACGCATAAGGTGCTCGCTGCCTACGCTTGCTTGGTCCCACGCCTGATCACTGGGCAGTTTGATCCCACTCAGCATAAGGCGATCTGGCCCTCAACGGGGAACTACTGCCGAGGGGGTGTCGCCATCTCGCGTATCCTCCAGTGTCGCGGAGTGGGAATCCTCCCTGAGGGGATGAGCCAGGAGCGCTTCTCATGGCTCCAAAACTGGGTGGAGAAGATTGAGGAGGATATCATCGCCACGCCGGGCTCTGAGAGCAACGTCAAGGAGATCTATGACAAATGCAATGAGCTGGACTTAGAAGAGGAGAACATCATCTTTAACCAGTTCTCGGAGTTTGGAAATCACCTCGCCCATTACGCCTGCACTGGGCGCGCATTGGCGCGGATCTATGAGCAGCTCCGTGAGGAGCAACCTGAACTCAGGCTGCGAGCTTATATTTCAGCGACAGGCTCAGGAGGCACCATCGCGGCGGGAGATTATCTAAAGGATGCCTTTGGCTCGGACACCGTGGCGCTTGAGGCCCTGGAGTGCCCCACCCTGCTCTATAACGGCTTTGGCGAGCATAACATCCAGGGGATTGGGGATAAGCATCTGCCCCTGATCCATAATGTGATGGAGACCGATATGGTGGTCGCCATCAGCGATCTGGATACAGACAGCCTCTTTGTTCTCTTCAACACCGAGGCGGGGCAGGAGTATCTCAGAGAGCGTCGGGGGATCTCTCAGGCGGTGATCGAGAGCCTCTCCCATATGGGCCTCTCCAGCATCTGCAACCTCCTGGGGGCGATCAAGTACGCCAAATATCACAAGCTGGGCGCTCAAGATCTGGTCATCTCTGTCGCCACCGATGGCGCCGCCATGTACTACACTGAGCGGGAGAAGGCCCTAGAGAGGTATTGGGGTGGGCGCTTTGACACCGTCAGCGCCGCTGAGGTGTTTGGTCGCAGCCTCCTGGGCTTGGGCGTGGATCACCTCTCAGAGCTGAGCCGCGTGGAAAAGGAGCGGATTTTCAACTTGGGCTACTTCACCTGGGTTGAGCAGCAGGGGATCAGCCTTGAGGAGTTTGAGGCGCGACGACGCCCAGGCTTCTGGAAGGATCTGCGCGATCTTCTGAGAGCCTGGGATGAGATGATCAGCGCCTTTAACGCCCAAGTTGGCCTATGAAACTTCGCTGTGATGCCTGTGGCCTAGAGCGACATCCCAGCTCTGAAGATCCCACCCCCTTTCGTTGCCCAAACGCGGGTGATGGGAGAGATCATCTCCTGGCACGCAGTTTGAGCGCAGGCCCCTATCGCTGGGGCCAGGAGGATAACCCTTTCCTGGCTTGGCGGAGCCTGCTCTTTAGCCACCATCTGGCTTTAGCACAGGGGCTCAGCGACGCGGATTATCAAGAGATCGTCCAGGAGTTGGATGAGCGCGTCGCGGGGGTGGAGGGTCACGGTTTTCGGAGGACCTCCTTTGAACCCCATAAGGTGCTCAGCTCCGCACATGGGGTTCAGCTCTGGATCAAAGATGAAACTGGGCAAGTGGGTGGTTCTCATAAGGCGCGACACCTCATGGGTTTGGCGCTCTATTTAGAGGTTGTAGAGCGTCTGTCTTGGTTCAAACAGGCACCCCAGCTTGCTATCGCCAGCTGTGGCAATGCCGCTCAGGCTGCCGCCGTGGTGGCCGCTGCGGTGGAGCGTCCACTGCGGGTCTTTATCCCCCCTGAGGCGGAGCCCCATATCGTTCAAAACCTTGAGCGTCTGGAAGCGCAGATCAACTTCAGTCCTCGCCGCCAGGGAGAGTCAGGTGATCCCTGCTTTTTGCGCTTCCAGGAGGCGCTCTTAGAGGGTGCTCTGCCCTTCTGCTGCCAGGGTTCAGAGAATGGTCTCACTCTGGAGGGAGGAGCGACCCTCGCTTGGGAGATGGGCGCGCGCTTGGCCGAAGCTGGAGAATCCTTAGATCAGCTGATCATCCAGGTGGGCGGTGGCGCCTTAGGCAGCGCTACCATCCGGGGTCTGCGCGAGTTGCACAGCCTGGGCCTCTTAGAACATCTCCCCCAAATCCACACCGTCCAGCCTGAGGGGACAGCACCCCTGGCCCGAGCCTATCGCCTACTGCGAGCAGGCTTTGAAGATCGAGGAGAGGCGCTCAGCTATGCGGCTGCCCACAGAGCTGAGTTTATGTGGCCCTGGGAAGATGGCCTGGAGAGCATCGCGCGTGGGATTGTAGATGATGAGACCTATGATTGGCGCTGCCTGATCGATGGAATGTGGGAGAGCGGTGGAGAGGCTCTGACCGTCTCAGAGGAGGATCTCCTCGAGGCGCGAGAGCAGCTGCAGGCTCAGGGGATCCCCGCCAGCGCCACTGGTGGCGCTGGGCTCGCAGCCCTACTCCAGATGCGACGTGAGGGCAGGATCCAGGCGGGTGCGCGGGTGGCGATCCTGGTAACAGGCTGAGCTGTTCCAGGCGTTGGTGATCTTGCTCTTGTTTTGTTTCTCTGCGTTAGAAGCGGAGCGGCTGTCTGTTAGCGATTGAGGGGTTTGCAGCCATCATGAGCCTTGACGTAGAAAACTCCCTGGATCATTGTCCTCAAAGTAAGAGATCTCTTCAATTCTCCTGGACCTTTATGGGGGTTGTGATGAAGTTTATTGTTCACCGAGCTGATTTCGCCAAAGCGCTCTCTCGAGTCCAGGGCGTCGTCAGTCGCAAGGCCACCCTGCCGATCCTCCTCAACGTCCTCTTAGAGGCCAAAAGTGACGACCAACTCCAGGTCACAGCGACAGATTTAGATATAACTATCGACGGGCATATAAAGGCCCGTGTCTCTGAGCCGGGGCGAATCACGGTCAATGGCAAGAGTTTACATGAGATCGTTAAGAACCTCCCTGGTGAGGAGGTCACCCTGGAGCTGACTGAGGAGAACCGCCTCTTCCTACGCTGCCATAACGCAGAGTTTCAGCTCCTGGGCACCAGCGCTGACGCCTACCCTGGGCTGCCCGATGCTGAGAAGATCCGCGATATGACCCCTGTGGATGGGGAGGTGCTGCGTGAGCTGATCGAGCGGACCATGTTCTCTGTCTCCACAGATGACTCTCGCCCGAATCTTCGGGGGGTCTATTTTCACTCTGTAGGAGAGAGCCGTATCCGTATGGTCTCTACAGATGGGCATCGCCTGAGTATGGGGGAGCGCGAGGCTGAACGCGGGGTCCCCCTGCCTGAGGGGGAGCCGATGATTATCCCTCGTAAGGGCCTTAATGAGTTCAAGCGCCTTCTAGATGATTTTAGTCGTGAAGTTGAGTATGGCTTCCTAGAAAATTACTTAGTGGTTCGTGCTGAAGAAGTTCAACTCTATATCCGCCTGATCGATGGTAAATTCCCCGACTACAATCAGGTGATCCCCAAGAGCAATGAGCAGGTTGTTGTCCTAGATCGTAAGCCCTTCCTGGCCTCTCTAAAGCGCATCGGGATCCTCTCTACCGATCGAAGCAATAGCGTTCGTATTGAGCTGAAACCCAACTTGATGACCCTGATCAGCGATAACCCTGATCTGGGCCGCGCTAAGGAGGATATTGAGCTTGAAGAGTTTGAAGGTCCTGAGATCAACATCGCCTTCAACGCTCGTTATGTACGTGATATCCTCAGCATCCTCAAAGCGAAGAAGATAGAGATGGTTCTAAATGAGTCTCTCTCACCTGGGCTGTTTCGTGAGTTGGATGATGACGCTTACCTCTTCGTTGTCATGCCGATGCGCCTCTGAGGAGAGAGTTGTCCCTTAAATTATGCTCAAGGAGCGCCCTTGAAGCTCCTCCATCTCAAGCTTAAAGAGTTTCGCAACATCGCTTCGGCGAAGGTGGAGCCCTGCCCCCGCTTTAACATCTTCACAGGTGAGAATGGGCAGGGAAAGAGCAACCTTCTAGAAGCGATCTACTGGCTGAGCACCCTTAAAGCCTTCCGCGCACGCCGCCTTAGAGAGCTGATCCGCTTTGGAGAGCAGAGCTGTCTGGTGGAGGGGCGGGTGGACTCTGGGGGTTTAGAGCATCGCTTAGCGGTGCGGCTTCAGGGCGGTGAACGCAGCGCCCTAAGAGAGGGTAAGCGAGCGCAGGCACCGGAGTACTTCGGCGCTTTGGCCACCATCCTCTTTACTCCAGAGTCTCTTAGCCTCATTCATGGTCGCCCAGAGCTGCGCCGTCGCTTTCTGGATCGAGCGATCTTCACAGGGACCCCAAGCTATCTGGCTGAAGTACAAGCTTTTCGTCGCGCCCTGGAGGGTCGCAATCGACTCCTGCGCGCTGAAGCTTCAGATCCTGAGATCTCCGCTTATGAGGCGATCTTGGCGATCACCGCGAGGCGCCTGAACGTCGCCCGTAGAGAGTATGTCGAGGAACTCAGACCTCACTTCCTGGCGGCCTTCTCCAGCATTTTAGGAGAGGAGTACCAGGCCAGCCTAAAGTATCGTCCCGGTATCGAGGGAGAAGAGCCTGAAGAGCTAGAACAGGTCTGGGCAGAGGAGCGAGGCCGTGATCGACAGCGAGGCTTCACTCAGCGAGGCCCCCAGACCGATGAGCTGCTCTTTAAGCTGCTGGATCGTCCCGCCCGCGCCTACGCCAGTCAAGGGCAGCAGCGGGCGATGGTCCTGGCTCTCAAGATCGCTGAGATTGAGCTGCTCAAGGAGCGCTCAGGCATCACCCCCATACTCCTCTTAGATGATGTCTCCAGTGAGCTGGACCCTCGCCGCAATGCGCGACTCTTTAAGTTCCTGGATAGCTTTCAGGGCCAGGTCTTTATCACCACCACAGATCGCAGCTTTTTATCGATTCAGGGCGAGAGTCGCTACTGGAGCCTAAAGGCGGGTGAGGTGACTGAGGAGGCCATTTGAAAATAAACCCGGTTAGAGGAGCCTCTCAATGGAGAAGCTGATCATTCAAGGGGGGCGTAGGCTCTCTGGGACCGTAACACCCAGCGGAAATAAGAACGAGGCCCTCCCCTGTATAGCCGCTTGTCTCCTGAGCGATGAGCCTGTCACCCTGCACAATGTCCCTCGCATCCGTGATGTAGAGGTGATGTGCCAGGTCCTCCAAGCGCAAGGGGTCGAGCTGGAGTGGGTTGAGCGCCACAGCTTGAAGATCTGCGCCGCTGGTTTGAAGGATGGTCCTCTGGATAGAGCCCTCTGTCAACGCATCAGGGCTTCGATCCTCTTCGCAGGGCCGCTCCTTGCGCGTCTGGGCCGAGTGCTCCTCCCCCCTCCAGGAGGAGATGTCATCGGGCGACGACGCCTAGACACCCATTTCAATGCCTTTGAGGCCCTGGGCGCGCGCATCGGCGTCAGTGAACAAGGCTATGATATTCAGGGGGATCGTCTCTCTGGAACAGATCTCTTCTTAGATGAAGCCTCAGTGACAGCTACAGAGAACGCGATCATGGTCGCCAGCTTGGCCAAGGGCAGCACCATCCTGCGTAACGCAGCCTGCGAGCCTCATGTAAGCAGCCTCGCTCGCCTTTTGCAAAGCATGGGAGCGGAGATTCAGGGGATCGGCACCAACCAGCTCATCATCCAGGGGGTTGAGCGGTTGCATGGCGCTGAGCATCGCATCCAGAGTGACTATTTGGAGATCGGCAGCTTTATTGGTCTCGCGGCGGTGACTCACAGCGCGCTTAGGATTGAGCAGGTCGATCCTGAGAACCTGCGGATGATCCGTATGGTCTTCAAGCGCCTGGGCATCCACACTCAGATGGAGGGGACACACAGACTCTTTATCCCTGGAGATCAGCCCAAGACCATCCGTATGGATTACCACGGTCAAACCCCCAAGATAGATGATGCCATCTGGCCCGCTTTTCCCACCGATCTGATGAGCATCGCCATCACCGTCGCCACCCAGTGTATGGGCACAGTGATCTTTTTTGAGAAGATGTTTGATGGCCGTATGTTCTTTGTGGACCACCTTCAGAATATGGGCGCTCAGGTGATCCTCTGCGATCCTCATCGAGTGGTGGTTGTTGGACCTCAGACCCTCAGGGGCAAGCGGGTAGAGAGCCCTGATGTGCGCGCGGGGATGGCCTTGCTGATCGCCGCGCTCTGTGCCCAAGGGGAGAGTCAGATCTATAACATCAGGCAGATCGACCGAGGCTATGAGCGGATCGATGAGAAGCTACGCGCCCTGGGGGCTGATATCCAAAGGATCCAGGTGGGTTGAGATCATTTCCTGAATGGCTGTGTTGTTGGGGGCTCCAGCGCTCTGACCCGCTGCTCGAGGAGCTGGATGGACTCAAAGCAGGTCTTCAGGATAGTCGCTTCAGGGGGGAGCCTAGGCTTGGGATCTGCCAGATAGCGGACTTGGCTCTCCAGGAAATCTCGATAGCGTCCCTTCCGACCTGCCATATTGGCGATGACTCGCTTGAGCGCCTCTGGATCCAAGCGTCCCTCTTTGATCCCCTGCTTGATCCTCCTCTCCCCTTTCCCGTAGGCGCTTAGGTTTCGAGAGCCCGCCATAAAAGGGAAAGCGATGAGGAGATCACCTTTGGGTTCATACTCTTTAAAGCTCCAGGAGATATGCCCTGGGCTGCGTCGATAGCCCGAGGGGAGGATCAGGGCGATGGCATCGATGGGGGTCTCCAGATCGATGTTGAGTTCAGCGATGGGTCCTGCCCAGAGAGCCCCGGTGCCTAGGCGGTAGCGCATAAAGCTGATCCCGCCCAGGGCGATTGAATAGCGCTCATTGCGGATCCGCGCCTTATACTCCAGGCGCAGCTTGACCTCCTCTCCCGCAGGGAAGCGCATTTTCCAACTCAGGAAGTGCTCCTTGAGCGCTTTCTTGTCTTTGAGCGCTCTCTTGATTCGCTTGACCTTCTGGCGGCGACCATCGACCAGGACCTTGAGGCGGGTTTTGCAGGTCAGGGAAGCATCCCAGGCTTTCCCAGGCTCACAGGGAAAGGCAATAAGCCTTAAACGGCTGGCCTTTCCCAGATTTTTAAAGATGAACTCCGCCTGAATATCTACTCGATCCAGCCCGATCTTGATCTTCAGATCCTCTCGAAGCATCTGAATCTGCTGTTCCGCCTCAGGACGAGGGTTGGCGCCCATGAGCATAGGATGAGGATCTGCCCAAGCTTTGATATTGAGGAGAGTGCTGAGCAGGAGGAGGGTGCTTAGAAGGGAGTGTTGCATCTCTCCAGGCTCCCACAACAGAGAGAGTCAAGAAAGGAGAGCCCCTGAGTTCAGCTCCTATTTGAGCCCTGAGGCGCTGCGCAGAGCAGAAGCCTTGTCGATCTGCTCCCAGCGGAAACCCATCTCCTCTCGGCCAAAGTGGCCATAGGCGGCGGTCTTACGATAGATGGGTTTAAGGAGGTCCAGGTGCTCGATGATCCCCTGAGGCTTAAGGGGGAAGTGCTCGCGGATCAGGCTCTCGATCTTCTCCTCTGCAACCTTGTTGGTCCCAAAGGTATCCACGCTCACGCTCACCGGATCAGCGACCCCGATGGCGTAGGCGAGCTGCACCTCAGCACGATCAGCCAAGCCAGCCGCCACCACATTCTTAGCGATATAGCGGGCCATATAAGCCGCGCTGCGATCCACCTTGCTGGGATCTTTGCCGCTAAAGGCACCTCCACCATGACGACCCATTCCCCCATAGGTGTCGACGATGATCTTGCGGCCTGTGAGCCCACAGTCCCCCTTGGGTCCTCCAGTTACAAAGCGCCCTGTGGGGTTGATAAAGTAGCGGGTCTCAGAGTCTACAAAGGAGCGCGGCAGGATCGGATCGATCACTTCGCGGCGAATACCCTCGCGTAGGATCTCATTGTCCACCTCGGGGCTGTGCTGGCTGGAGATCACCACCGCAGAGATGCGCTTGGGCTGGTTATTTACATACTCCACAGAGACTTGGCTCTTCCCATCGGGTCGCAGGAAGGGGAGGATCCCCTCCTTGCGAGCCACGCTGAGCTGCTCTGCAAGCTTATGAGCCAGGGAGATGGGCAGGGGCATCAGCTCCCGAGTCTCATTACAGGCGAAGCCAAACATGAGCCCCTGATCTCCCGCTCCCTGCTCCTTAAAATCACCCTCCCCCTTGTTGACCCCTTGAGCGATATCGGGGGATTGCTCATCGATGGCCAACATGATCCCGCAGCTCTCAGCGTCAAAGCCCATATCTGAGCTGGTGAAGCCGATCTCTGCGATGGTCTCCCGTGCGATCTTGGAGAAGTTGATCCAGGCTCTCGTGCTGATCTCACCTGCGATGGTGACAAAGCCGGTTTGGATCATAGTCTCGCAGGCGATTCTGGAGCTGGGATCCTGCTCTATCAAAGCATCGACGATGGCGTCGGAGATCTGATCCGCCATCTTATCTGGGTGACCCTCTGTGACTGACTCAGAGGTAAAGAGGTAACTGCGAGCCATTGAGCTCTCCAGGATAGCAAGGAAGGAGAACATTCTATGGGGGGGAATGCCCCTGTCAATTGCTCAATGTGGGAGCAGCCTGAATCCCGCATTCTACAGCATCAACCTGGACATTAAGCCCAAAGAGAAGGGAGCATAGCCGCGAGGAGCTCGATGATGAAAAGGAAACATAACAGCGTCCTGTTCCTCCTCCTGCTCATCCTGAGCTGTGAGGAGCCCGAGGGGCAGAGCCTTCAGGGAGCCCTCAGGGCTCTTCACTTGGAGGAGGAGGGGCAGGTTCTCTCTTTAGAAGTTTTAGAGGAGCCTGGAGCGCTTAAACGCCTGCTTAAACGTCCCTTTTCTCAGCGAGCCTCAGAGTTGGGGGGCCTGCGCTGGCGCTTGGAGACTCACTATCAGCTCAGCTCCGCAGGGGTTTTACAATCCAGCCTCAAAGAGCAGCTGATCACCAGCCTGGATGAGCAGGGGCAGTTCCATCTAGAGAGGCTCGGTCAGGCACGCTCCAGCGAGGCCCCGCTCAGAGAGTCAGGGCGCGCCTGCTGGTGGGTTCAGGGCCACTATTTTAGTGCCCGCCTCCCTGGGGCCTCTCACCAAGTCCCCCTCCAAGACCAAGAGGCGAGACGCTGTCTAGATACAGCTTTGGAGCCCCTCAGTGGCTTGCTCTCGCTCTTTAGAGAGCGCCTAAATTGGAGCCTCAGTCAGACAACTCAGATCTTAGGTCGTGAGATCTTCAAGCTAAGCTTTAGTGCTCTAAATGAAGAGGAGCCCCAAGGCGCTTTTCCCCCAGCTGACTTTGCGCGCTTTGCGGATCCCGAGCTTCCCCATGAAGCTCTCTTTCCCAGCTTTGTTCAACTCCGGGAGTTTAAGGGGGAGCTGCTCTTAGAGCGCGAGACCGCTCTGCCCCTAGAGGCTCGGCTTGAAGCTCAGATGCGGTTTAGGAAGCTGGGGCGAGAGGCAAAATTGGAGATTGTGATGAGCTTGAAGGTGGAGCCTTGGGAGGGAACCTTGAGCCCCCCAGAGAATCCCCAGGTTTATGCTCCTCGGAGACGGCCCTACCAAAGAGACGAGCAGCTCGTGGGGCCTCTGGAGGAGATCAAGCTGCCTGAGCCTGGAGATGCTCCTCCGCTTCGAATAGGGGCAGGCAACGGCGAAACTTCAAGATGAATGAAAAATCTTCGCTGAAAAGAGCAGTCGCTTTCTCAGGCGCGAGCCGTGTGGTCGTCAAGATCGGCAGCGCGGTCCTTCGAGAGGGGGCTCGTTTTGATCGAGTCACCTTTGTCTCTTTGGCTCGTGATCTTGCTGCCCTTAGAGAGGCTGGCCTGGAGCTGATTTTGGTGTGCAGTGGGGCGGTGGCCCTGGGGCTGGCCCGCTTAGAGTGTGCAGCACGCCCCAAGGAGATGGCTCAGATCCAGGCCCTAGCGGCGATCGGTCAGGGGCGCCTGATGCGGATGTGGTCTGATGAGCTGGACAGCTATGGGATCCCAGCAGGACAGGTGCTGCTCACCCACGACGATCTGAGGAGCCGCCGACGCTTCCTCGTCGCTCGTCACACGCTGCGGGCACTTCTTGAGATGGGCGCCTTACCGATCATCAATGAGAACGACACTGTTGCCTTTGATGAGCTGAAGTTGGGAGACAACGATATGCTCTCCAGTCAGGTGGTCAGCCTCACCGGAGCTTCGATGTTGATCCTGCTCTCAGATGTTGAGGGGCTCTTTGATCGCCGCCCTCAGCAGCCTGGGGCTCGGCTCATCTCCCGGGTCGAAAAGATCAGCGAGGAGCTGTTGGCGCAGACGGGCGCTTCCAGCTCCGGTTTGGGCAGTGGGGGGATGAAAAGCAAGCTGATGGCGGTGCAGCAGGTCAACCGTATGGGGGTTCCAGCGCTGATCGCCTCTGGAAAACAGCCTCAGATTCTCAGATGTCTCTATGCTGGAGATCCTCTGGGTACCTGGTTTGATGCAGCGGCGGGGCTCAACAGCCGCAAACATTGGATCGCCTATGCCCAGGCTCCTCAGGGAACGCTCAGGGTTGATCAGGGGGCCAAGGAGGCGATCATCAAGCGAGGACGCAGCCTGCTCCCGGTGGGGGTCTTAGAGGTTCAAGGCGAGTTTCGGTTGGGTGATCCGGTGGCTCTCTTGGGGCCTGCCGGAGAGGAGTTTGCGCGGGGCCTTGTGGCTCATCCTCCCAGCGCGATCCGCGAGGCTCTGGGGCGTAGATCTTCTGAATCAGGCATCGATCCCAGCGCTCCAGAGGTGGTCCATCGAGATGACTTGGTGTTGTTGCCTGAGCTTTAGTCTGTTCCTTTAAAAGCCTGTAGACACTCCTCGATCACCTCCTCAACCTGCTGGTGATAGCGTCGGGAGAAGTGACAGGGCTGCACCTCCTTGACCCCAGCGCGTCGCGCCACCTCTCCCGAGAGCTTGGCGGTGCTGTGGTCATTCTTTAGGGCCATCTCACTGTCGATGTTTCGATAGTATGCTTCTATAAAAAGTGTATCGGCCCCCTGACAGAGCTGGATGATCTTCAGATGGTTCTCCTCACAGCCCAGGTGATCCATCACAAAGCCGACGCGGCGCCCTGGCTCTTCATAGAGATGCTGGAAAAGATCCAAAGAGGAGTGAGGTTGCCCATCGATCTCGATCTCCAGCTCTTGGCGTCCCGCCTCATAGGCCTCTTTGAGCTGGCGAATCCAGGGACCGGGCTTATAGGGAAATTTGGCTATCTTAACCCGACTTGGCTCCTCAAAGAGGTAGGCTACGCTGGGGATGCTGCCATGTGAGAGGAGGGTGTAGCGAGCCTTAAAGACCTCATTCTCATAGAGAATCGGTCCCTCCATCCTGCCCACCAGCTTGGGCTCCCACTCAGGGATCTGCAGCTCATAGATGAGGATCTTTCCCGTCTCCTGGATCTCCCGCACTTGGTAGGAGACCGCCTGATCGTCATGACCCAGATTCCAGGTGAAGGCTCGCAGCTTGCAATGGACGTTAAAGGCCAAGCCGGGAGGGCCACAGATCAGGATCTGCCTCCCTACAGCCAGTTGATGACGCATCAACTCATCAAAGCCAGCGAAGTGATCAATATGGGTATGGCTGATAAAGATCGCGGCGACATCGCGCCGCTCCTTGACACTCAGCTGACTGGCGACTCCACAGTCGCAGAGGTAGTTCAGCTTGTGATTGCTGAAGTTAAAGAGCAGGCAGATATCCTCATCTACCCTGTTGGCCAAACGAGTGTTCATCATCGGATCTCTCTTCTCTCTCTGTTTCAAGAGTCCCAACGCTCTAAAGCAGGACCGATGTTTATCCCCGATTCCCCCCATCTGAGGCAAATATGAGAAAGAGAAAACTGAGACCTTTCCTGCTCTTTTTGCTGCTCCTCAGCCAGCTTCTGCTGCAGCTGCCCCAAGGAGTCACTCTGCTCTTCCAGGAGCTTCTAAAGCGACAGGGCCATCAGCTGAGCTGTACTCAGGTCTCCTGGTCTGGGTTGGCCCTGGAATGGGAGGGTCTCTCTTTGGATGGAGCGCGGGGGCGATTCTCAGCGGAGCGCCTGCTCCTCTGGCCCAGCCTCTGGAGCCTGCCTGAGCGCCTCCAGCTCTCTGGAGGGCGCCTGGAGATCGAGCGGAGAGGGCAGCGCTGGGATTTGCGAATCCCTCAACTCTCCCTTCAACGCCAAGAGGAGGGTTATCAGATCAGCGGAGGGCTCAGCCTCCCCGCGCCTCCAGATCCCCGCCTTGAGCCCCTGGCGGGGCAGCTTAAAGGCAAGCTGCACAAAGAGCTGCTTCAGCTCCAGCTGAGGAACTCAGGGGGTGAACGGCTGCTTCGCTTTCAGCGGGGAGGGCTTCAGGGAGAGGCCCGCGCGTTGGAGTTGAGGAAGCAGGGCGCTCAGATCCAATTCAGAGCTTACGACCTTCAACTTCAACAAGCTGGGATGTGGGCTCAGATCCATCGCCTCAGTCGCCATCTTGATGGACCCTGGATCTTAGAAGGAGGGCAGCTCTTTTGGGCTCCTAAGGCAGCTGAGCCTCCCGTTGGAGGAACGGCGGGCCCCAGCCTAAGCGCCTCAGCGCTGCCTGCCCTGCGCTTTAAAGATCTCAGCTTGGAGGTCTTTCACCCTCGTCTGGGTTTTCTCCATCTGGATGATCTCTCAGGTGAGGCTGAGGGCCTCAACTTCAAGGGGAGTGCAAAGAGCGATCAGGGAGAGCTCGCTTGGAGCATAAGCCTTGAGGCGGGGCGTCGTCGGCCTTGGGCCCTTGGTCTTGAGTTTAAACGCTTCCCTATCCCTCCTCTGGAGTTCAAGGGAGGAGAGGCCGAGGGAGAGATCAGAGGCGCCTTGGAGCTGCTGCTTGAGGGAGAGGAGATCTTCTTAGAGGGCGACTTAGAGTTACAGCTCAGCCTAAAGCACCCTGCTCTGGCAGAAGAGAAGCTTAGGCAAGCTCCGCTTAAGCTCCAGATTCAGGGGAGCAGCAAAGGGACAGAGCTTGAGTTGAGCGCTCAGGGAGAGTTGGGGGCGCTCCCCTTTGATCTCCAACTCTCGGCGGGCTCTCAGGAGATCAAGTTGGAGGGTGGTTTAAATTCTGCTCCCTGCCAAGCAGGAGTAGGGGCGATGAAGAGCTGGTTGGGTCCCTACTCTGAGGCGAAATTAAAGGGAGATCTACAGAGCCGGATAAGGCTCTGGATCCCTCGTGCGAACCTCTACGCTCTTCGCTTTTGGGTGGATCAGGCCCCAAGCTGCCAGATTAAGGCGCTTAACTCCAAGGCTCCTCCGGAGATCAGCCTAAAGCGAGGCAAGCTCAAGGGAGCGCCCGATGATGTTGCTTGGCTTAGGGAGCGCTTTATCCTGCCCGTGAAGCGAGCTCCAGGGATCAAAGTTGGGCCGGGGACCTTTGGTTACACTCGGCTTTCTCAGCTCCCAGCCTATGTACCCGCCGCTGCTTGGATCAGCGAGGATCTCCTCTTCTTTGGCCGCCGCGCCGCTTTGGACCCCTGGCTGCTTCAGCGCGCTCTTAAGTTCAACATCTCCAGGGGTCGCTTTGTCTATGGGGGCTCAACGCTGCCTCAGCAGCTGGTCAAGAACCTCTTCCTCAGCCATAAGAAGAGCCTCTCACGCAAACTCCAAGAGGCTCTTATTGCTACCCGCGTGGTGCAGGTGCTCAGTCGCCGGGAGATCCTGGAGCTGTATATCAACTGCATCGAGTTTGCTCCTCGGGTTTATGGCATCCGAGCCGCAGCTCGGCACTATTTTGGTAAGCCTCCCAGCGCTCTCACCCCCAATGAGGCGGTCTTCCTCGCCATGTCCAAGCCCTCTCCGCGCTACGCCGATGTGATCCGTCGTCGAGGGCAGACCCCAGACACAGAGTTTCATCGGAGCTACTTCCGCAAGATCATGGCGCGTATGGTCGAGCGCGGCTTCCTCAGCGCCGCTCAAGCGGAGGCCGCCAAACCCTATCGTCTCTATTGGTGAAGCTGGAAGGTTTTAACTACACAGGGAGAGAGTTCAGCGGACCCAGAAAGTTGCCTCTACCTGCAGTGTGCCATGCTGACAGGGCTGTTCACTTTTCATAAATGGCTCGGCATACCTCATCTTCGCTCAGGGTGCTTACTCGAGCCACTCAATCTCTCACGGTCGCATCTTCAACACATAGCCTGTGGATCGCCCAGGAGCGTCAGCGCACATGGGATCGTCCAAGCGGTGGCTGCGGAGGTTCTGAACCTCATAACGGCGACCAAAGAACTCCAACTCTCCTGAGAGGCCTTCAGCCAGCTCCACCTGAGCGACGCCCGCGCCGGTGCTCAGGTTGAAGCGCAGGAGATCACCAAAGAGCTGACCGCTGCCACAATACTCATCGTCGGGGCGCGGAGGGCAGCCTGGGTTCTCCAACTGCTCTACGAAGAGAGGGCCGAGAGCGGGATCATGCTCTTGAAATACATTGCCCATGCTCCCTGGCTCCAATACCAGAGTTAGGAGTGGCCGATCTACTTCATCCAAGCGATTGATCACCAGCCCCCGTGCAGGCCCCTCAAAGGCTGTAACCTCTCGCAGCATCACCATATAAGCGACACCCTCCTCTAGGGGTAGGGGAGGATCTAAGGGTAGTTGGATGGTGACGCGGCTCTGGGTGCCATCACCATGGCGCAGGATGAGAGCCTTGGCATCAGGGCGCCCGTCGATCTGCATCACCGTCTCCAGCACCCCATCAAGCCGATACTCAAGCCAGCCGTCATCGCCGGTTGGAGCGATGGTGGTCTCAAAGCGGATGCTCGCCATCTGGGGGCCTGAGCCACACAGCGGCTCCACAGGCGCGGCGTCTACGGGTGAAGCTCCATCAAAGGGGGGGCTGAGATCCAGGACGATGGCTGCATCCTGAGCCTGGGCATCGAGCGCTCCCAGGTCTTCAACAGTGATGCTCTGGTCAACGCGCGCCGCAGCATCTTGAGCCTCGCCTTCGTCGATACGTACTGCAGCATCCTGGGTGGAGCCCTCATCAGCGCTCATCGCGCTGTCATGGAGCTGCTCAGCATCCTCTGTCATGAGGGGATCATCGTCATCGCAAGCCGTCAAGGGGGCGATCAAGGCGAGGAGCATCAGCGGAAATCTGAGGTTCGGGAGGATAGTGGGGCTCATAGGGCTTTAACTCTGTGGTGTAAGTTTGAACAGAAATATTTTCTGCAGAATATGTACCAAGCACCCCAAGCGGCAGCGGGGAGGACCTCAGCCGGACCTGAACTACGACTTAAATCCCCTCCAAATTGGTGATTTGGGCATGTTTGAGAACGATCCCAGTACCTATCAAGTTGGAGAGCGTCACCCTGAGGCCAGCACCCATCTTGATCCAAAAGATCTATGAGATGCCTCTATCATTCGGAGCCTTCGCTTCGTCTCTGCGTAAATCGCTTAGGAGTGTATCAGATCCTCTCAAAGGAGCGCGGTTCTTCTACACCCCGGTCGTTGCCCCCTCTCTCGGGAACATTTTAACCACCTGAGATTAAAACGTTCTTTAGGGTTTAGAAGTTGGAAGGCTGCTCCGTGTTACAAACAGAGCGCTCAACAACGTCGAGGTGAAACAGATGCTGCGATTCAGTTGGATCCTGCTCTTGGGGCTCTCAACAGCCTGTATTGATTTCGGTGAAGAGGCAACTGAAGCTGGGCTCTCTCAACCTGATCAGGGCAGCACAGGAGACTCAGGTGCAGCCGGTACTGGTGGTGAGGGAGGTGTTGCTGGCGGTGGTGAAGCAGGAGGTGGCGGTGAGGCGGGGGTCGCTGGTGGTGGTGAAGCGGGAGGCGGCG
>CAYLJJ010000079.1:0-33780 GCA_964384025.1 uncultured Nannocystaceae bacterium | reverse complement strand
GGAAATTGGGTAGACGCCAAGCAGGAAAGCGGGTCCTCGGACCCTACTACGATAAGCAGCGAAAACGATGGCGAGTTATCCAAGTTGATGAAAAGGGTGCGAGAACGACGCACATCGCTTCATCGGAGAGGGAGGCAGGGCTCCTCGTCAAAGCCTGCCGAATAGATCTAGGCATCCCCACCGAAGAGATCCTCGCTGTAGAAGGCGCGGTTCAGCTCTTTATCGAGATGAAGGAACGCACCCATGCTTGGAGTCCAAGGACTTTTGAGCGCACAGGAGCTGATCTGCGTGCTTTCTCTAGAGAGCTTACAGATGTGCCCATCCATCTGATCGCTCGGGCTCATATCAGGAGCTATTTGGAGCAGATCTCCTCGCTGGCCTTGGAGTCTCAACGCACTCGCTTTGGAGCCGTCTCTGAGTTCCTCTCCTGGTGCGTTCGACAGGAGTTTCTCAAGGAGAACCCCGCTCCGCTCATCGATCCCAGCGAGAAGCCCTGGATGGGGAAGCGAGCGCGGCGCCTACGCGGGCGAGGCAAGCCCCAACTCCGCAACGTGGAGGAGGTCAGGGCCTATCTCAAAGCTGCCCTGGCCCAAGATGATCCCAGCTGCAGAACCGCCGCCTGTCTCCCTCTGCTCTGTGGGCTGCGATCTGGAGAGCTTCGCCATCTGCGGGTGGCTGATGTGGATTTTTCGCTCAACAAGCTGTGGATCCGAGGGAAAGAGGATCGCGGAGAGATCGCTGATGGCTGGGATGTGAAGACCGCCGCGAGTTGCAGAGCGGTGGAGCTGCCCAGCCTCCTCATTGAAGATCTCATCCAGCTCTCCATAGGCCGCGAAGCTGAGGCCCTCCTCTTCCCCTCTAAGCGCAACCCTGGGGCGGCCTTTGATAGCCGCTGGCTGAGCCGGATGGTTCAGCGGATCTGCGCTCAAGCAGAGGTCAGGGTGATCTGTGCTCATGGGCTCCGAGGGACTTACGCCAGCCTGATGAGCGCCCTCGCTCAAAAGTCCGCCGCTGAAATCTCAACCTTGCTGGGGCACGCGGACCGGGGGCAGACCGCTCGCCAGCATTATATTGGGCAGATCTCATCGCCGGATTTGGCGGGGAGCCTCGGGAAACGATATCCGAATAACGTTTCCCGAGAACAAAATAGCCGTATAAACACCTGTAATAAAAAGGGAAAAACGGGGGCGCCGGGTTCAAATCCCGCCTCCTCCTCAGGGGGAGTAGCTCAGCTGGTTAGAGCGATAGACTCCAAAATTTATGGGTTCGAATCCCATTATCTCCACCAGGGGATATAGCCAAATTGGTAAAGGCAACAAACTTGTAATTTGTGCGTTTTCGTGTCGCGATTCTGAGCCCCACAGTCCCTGAGCCCGCCGCCCGAGCGGTAACTCTCAGGGGCGGCCTTGTGCCGCGCAGTGGTGGCTTAAAATGCCCTTGTCCTGATATGTCGAACTCTTGAGCCAAGGCTGAGAGGGACACACTTTAGGCCGGCCCAGCTTCCCCCGCTTCACCGGCTTCAGGAGCTCAGGATCTCCGACACTCTTACCCTTCTAAATCTGAAAGCGCCTGACACAGAGATTGGGCTCTCTTAGAGCACAGCTGAGGGTCGTCAGGGCAGGAGGAGAGACTCCAGGAGCGACTCTACTGCCTCAGGACTGCTGGAGTCGCTCTGGAGGAGGAGTTGCCCCTGGGCGTCGGTGATAAGGAGTAGATCTGCGCCCCCATAACGGGCCTCCACCCCTTGGTTGAGATCAAGGACAACTCGGGCCCTGAGCTGGAAATGCTCGGTGATCTGTTGGCAGTAAAGGCTGGAGGCGGGGGTCTCTAGGGCATCCTCGGAGATGAGGATGAACATCTCCAGGCCCAGAGGCTCAAAGCGCTCATAGAAGCTTTCAAGGTGTTCCAGGTAGCGGTGGCAGCTGGCGCACCAGCCATAGAAGTTGAAGAGAAGGCCCGCAGGGGCCGCGCAGAGATCCTGAAGGGAGAAGGTAGCCTCATCAGTGCAATCCCTGAGTTGAAGATCCGCAAGTTGACAGCTTGGCTCGGTAGCATCGAGCAGCCCTGGACCACTGTCCAAGATAGGCTCAGGTGCGGCTCCCAAGTCCCAGGGCGCTTCAAGGAGCCTGTTTTTCTCTGGAGCACAGGCGAGCAGGCCGAGCAGCACCCAGACTCGGCTCATGGTCGCCCAGGAAAGATCTCGATCTTAGAGACCCGCTCTTCGCGCCAACTGAGGGCCAAGCCCAAGGCGGGATACCAGCTCATCTTCAGGAAAGGATCCTCTTGAGCTTCACCCAGAGCTGCTTGGATCTCTGCCCGACTGGAGCCCAGACCCCAAGCTCCAGGCCGCGCCGTCCAGGGAGCCTTAGAGAGGGTCAGCCGGTTGAGGGGGGCCTCCTCTTCTCCCGGTCCCAAGAGGCCACTGAGACCCCAGGTGGAGATCTCAAAACTCCGGCCCAAGGACCCCAAATCTCGCAGCGCGCTGGGCTGAAGCTCGGCGCTGATCTGGGACCAGGGATCTCCTAAGCGCAACCTGAGGCTGCCCAGATTGAGGCCCTCTCCAGGCAGGATCTCTCCCTCTTTGGATATGGGCGCGAGATCTTGAGCCCCCATGTCCAAGGGGGTGCTCTCCTCCGAAGGATCCGAGCAGGCAAGAAAGAAGAGCAGAGAGAGAGCGAGGATCCTCATGGTTGAGCCTCCAGGAGATCAAAGCGAAGGCTGTGCAGGTCTCCGATCCGCGCTCCTGATTCGGGATCAAAGAGAGCCCCGTGCCAGAGGCCCCAGCTGAACTCAGCCCGTCCAGGATAGTCAGGTTGAAGCAGTTGTTGGAAGAAGACTGCAGCAGCGGGCATCTCCAGACGCAGCCCCCCCTCCTCCCATCGAGCCCCTGGAAACTCCAGCGCAGCTCGCCAGGGTACGGGTGGGAGATCTTCATATTGGATCAGGATCCTCAGCTCCAGGCTCCGTGCGGCTCCTGGATTATAGAGCGTGAGGAAGAAGGGCATAGGATCCTCAGCATCTCTATACTGGAGCTTTCGAGTCGCCAGGAGCAGTCGAGGTTGAGGGCTCGGTGCTTCCTCAAGGAGAGGCTCGAAAGAGACCCGGTGATAGCCCTCAGCATCCTCGCCGTCGAAGATCGCCTCAGCGATCTCATGGCTCCCTCGCTCTCCCCACCAGTTCTGAGCGATGGAGCGCTCCGAGACCCAAGGGGGGTAGCCCTCCTCCTCGTGGTGGTACCAACCAAAATCTGAGGGCTGCCCCGCACGCAGGTTACCCAGTAGGCTGTTATAGGCGAAGACCCTGAGGAAGGCTGCGCCGAAGCCCGCCGCCCCCTTCCGGGGATCCTCATTCTCGCTCAAGTTATCGATGATGAGGTTGTCCATCACCGAGGGGGTGGCGTGGGGATAACAATCCACGCAGATATGCACCCCACCTCCATCCAGCTTGGCGCGGTTGCCCCTGATCTCATTGTTGAGGAGGGCGGAGACGCTGGAGATCAGCGCCAGGGCACCCCCCTTCGTCGCCGTCGCTCGATTCCCCTCAAAGTGGTTCCCCACGATGGGAGAGGCCATGAGATCCGCAGCCAGAGCACCGCCATAGACAGACTCATTCTCCCTGAAGTCGTTGCCTTGGATGATGGGATCTGAGGCTCTGATATAGATGGCTCCTCCATAGCCCGCCAAATCGGCCACGTTCCGCTCAAAGCGGCAGCCCATGATCCGAGGAGCGGCCCCCTCCTCTATGGTGATGGCCGCGCCACCTCTTAGATCTAGGGTGACAGGGGCGTGATTCTCTCGAAAGAGGCTCTCATGGATAAAAGGGGCGCTGTCTAGGAGGTGAAGGGCGCGCTCAGCGTGCTCAAAGATGCAGTGCTCTAAGATCGAGCCCCTCTGATATTCATCCAGGGCCTGGAACTCAGCGCTCACCGCCTCCGGCTCAAAGCGGATGGAGTTCCAGGGAGCCTCAGCAGAGCCCGTGAAGAGGATAGGTGCCTCTGCGCGCCCTCGCGCGATCAGCTCCCCCTGGATAACAAACAGGGCGCCAGGGGCCAACTCCACACGACAGCCCGCCTCGATCTCCAGACGAGCCCCCTCTAAGAGCCTGACCTCATCTATGATCTGATAGGGGCCCTCTTGGGCATCCCAACGCAGCTCTCCTTCAAGCTCGGCAGGGACAGGGAGGGCTTGGGCTTTGAAGATCAGAAGCGCAAGAGCGCTCCAGGGGAGAGCTCTCATCAGAGGCTCCATTCTAGAGTTTTTTTGATTTCACCACCCAGAGAGAAAAAAGGCTCATCTTTTCTACAGGGGGAGGGTAGGAGTTTCAGCATTACCGCTACAGCCAACCGTGAATGGTTGAAGCGATATGTATCCCTCAGGCTTGTATCTTAAACGCGAGAGGAGCGTTGTGAATCAGGGATCTGAGTGAATTGCAGCGCTCCAGAGAGCATCTACACTGTTCTGGCAACAGTGTAGATGCTCAAGTCTGCGGACAGTATGGATTAAGAGAACAGGAGTGTATCAATAGGGCCTGGAGGCTCTGGGGAGAGTACCAGGAGGAAAGCTTGGCCTGTCGACCTGGAGATGTTGAGGAGGCTCGCTGTGAGCACTACGCCTCTAAACACAGGCTTTGCCGAGCCTACTATACTTGGGGAGCATGGCAAGAATGTAATGGGGCAAGGAAGTGTGAGTAGGGGACTGCAGAAACTGAAACCTGCCCAGGTGGTTGTGGAGAGCGTAGCCGAAGCTGTAATGAAGAGTGCAACTGGGCTATCTTGATTAATTATGCCGAAAAAATGGCTACTTGTGCCCCTAAATGGAGCCCAGAGAATCTAAGTGGACGCTGTAAGTCAACGCAGACACCAATGTGAGCATCCAAACTGCCAGCAAATTGAATGGATCGAGTGTAGCGAAGAGGAAGAGTGTCATCCTCAATACACTCAGGTGAATATCCGTAGAGAGTGTTCAGACCTGTAATGCAAACAGACAGAGTTATATGAACGTCAAATTAGAGGAGAGTGTACCTGCTCAAGAAGAGTACTAAGTGTTGAAAACCAAGGTGTTTCTAACCTTATTTTAGAAAAAAACCGATGGTAAGTTTGATATTTCCGATTGTTATTGTTTTGGAACACATGATCCTTTGATGGGTTCTTGGGAAGCAATTTCTATCGTTTTGGGAAATGTCCTAGGTTGTAGCGATTACGACATTTCTCTTTATCAAGGGCTCAGTAACTGTAGAAATGACGATTCATTAGCAAGGAGTCATGTCGCTGGATCGGCAGATGGACTCATAGAGTGGAGAGAGTCAGCTGACTTTGACGATGGAGGTATATATGTTATCCACGTCCATCCTTTCTCCTATTCCTATAGTTGTTATTCTCATTATCACCTGAGCATTGATGGCTTGAATTAGTTATCGGCATAGATTATGCTCCAAAGTTGAGGAGCGCTTACTGCTCTTTCTCAAAGTTTGAAGAAGATCGAGTTGAAACCCCAAACCCTCCAGAAAACACCTCCCCAAGGTGGTGGCCAGCCCCTTATTCATGGCTACTTTACCATCCATCTCATAGGAGCCATTTGATGCTTCGGTTCTCTCTGCTGTTGCTCCTTCTCTCTTTCTGCCTCGCCTGTGCCGAGGAGAACCCCGACACCTCAGAGCCTCAGATCAGCTCTATCTCCACACATGATCTGGTCATCGGTGAAAGCCTGGAGTTCTTTGGTCGAAATTTGCCTTATGGGGAGGAGGGGCAAACCCGGTTGCGCTTTTTGGGACAATTCTCCACCACTGAGGGGAACGTTGAGCAGGTGAATGTCACCTTGAGCCCCACCTTTAACGGCCTGATCGGTGATGAGGAGACAGAGCTGGGCCAGAAGCAGGCCCTGATTCTCTCTCGCTTTGGTCCCTTCCAAAACCCCTTTACGGGGAGTCACCACTCGGGGCAGTTTGAGGGGAAGGTCTACCCAGTCACAGAGACTGAAGAGGGAGAGATTTTTGTAGGCGAGGGGATGGATTTGAGCCTTAAAGTAGGCCCCTCCATCTCTATCTTGGAGTTTGCCCCTCTAGAGGCTGAGTGCAGCGCTCCAGCCCTTCGAGGCTTAGCTGGGATCCCCTATGTGATGCGAGTGCGCAGCAGCGGTATTCTGCCTCAGCGTTTTCGTTATGAGTTCACTGGAATCAACGGCAGTCCAGGGGTCACTGTCATCGAGCATGAGTTTGGCTCTCCCGTCTCTGAAGATCAGGTGGGCGCTCCTGACAGCCCTGGGGGTCCCATCTTCTTCGATATGGTGCCTGAGGATCAGCAGAGCTATATCGCGGCGATCCGTGTCTTGGCGATCGACGCTAAGGGCAACATCGCTGAGACCGCTCTGCCTTTCCCCATCCACCGTCCCATGGAGGTTGTCTATGATGGCAACTATGAGATGGCGGAGCGCTATGAGCCTGAAGCAGTCTCAGGCTGCATTCCAGGCAATATCAGCACCCAGGTGAGCTACTCTGAGACCATCACTGAGACTCGACAACAGGTCCTAAGCGTGACCCTCTCCTCCTCCTGGAGCCATAAGGAGAGCACCCAGATCAGCAGCAGCACCCAGGAGGGGATCTCAACCGGTTTCAGCGAGAGCCATACGATGGGCGCTTCTAACTGGGAGGGAGAGAGCACCGAAGAGGGCTATGGTTTGAGCTACAGCCAAAATGAGAGCAATAATGTCAGTTACAGCTCCTCAGACGGAGAGCGTTGGGATTGGAATCTCAGCGAAGGGGAGAGCAACGAGGATTATCAGAGTCGGATGAACTCCATCTATGGTGAGGGCAGCGTCTCTGGAACCGTAGGTGTCTCCGCTGAAGGCTCGATCCCTGGCTTTGCCAAGGCCACAGGAGGGGTCGAGGTCGGCGCTGGGGTCAGCGCTGGGGCTCGCACCGCTGGGACAGAGGGGAATCGCCAAGGGATCAACTTTAGCCGGGGTTACGGAATGGGAGGCAGCAGCGATGAGCAGCGCTCCTTTGGCAGCACCATGGCGCGGGCCGAGTCTCATTCTCTTGCCGGGAGCTACGCGGTCAGCCAGGGACATCGCCAAAATGAGTCTGATACGGAGGCGCGCGACCGCCGCCATGTTTGGAACCTATCAGAGGGAGAGGCCCTCTCTCGGGAACAGAGCGAACAGTTCAGTGAGAGCGAAAAGCAGACCTGGGTTAACTCCTCCAGCCTAAGCACCTCCCAACGGCTTCAAGGTCGCATCCCTGCTTCTCAAACAGGGATGTATTACCGCCAAGTGACGCGCTTTGTGAAGCGCGCCGAGCTGCGCTCCTACGATCTCTGCGGCTTGGGGAGCCATGTAGGGGAGCTGCAAATGAATGACTGGGCCTGGGCGGCTGAGTTGGCCTTTGGCAAAGACTGCTTAGAGAATATCCCCCAACCTGAACTGCTCCCCGCCCAATGCTTCATCCCCCCCTGCGATTGAGAGGTTACTCATGCGACTCAGCCTACTGTCCCTCATGACGGCTCTCATCGCCGTCGCCTGCGCTGACGCCACTCCTGAGGAGGAGGCGAGCAGCCTACAGCTCTCCAAACAGCAGATCGTGATTGGAGAGAGCTTAGAGTTTTATGCTTCTGATCTTGTTGATGAGGAGGAGAGTAGCGTTCAGCTCCTCTTTGAGGGGACCTATCACAATGATGATGGCAGCGAAGAGCAGGTAAACCGCAGCTTCAGCCCCATCTTCGATGGCTATGCTCAGATCGGAGATGAGAAGCATACAGCCCTGCGTCTCTCTCGCTTTGGCCCCTTTGAAAATCCTCTGAGCCAGAATAATCGTCCTGGGGTCTTCCGGGGTACAGTGACAGCGATCACTGAGGATCCAGAGGGCCTCGTGATCCATCATAAGTCAGAGCCTCTCGATCTTGAGGTGAAGCCTTCAATCTTGATCGAAGCCTTTGAGCCCTTTGATACAGAGTGCGGCGCCCCTGTCCTCAGGGTGTTGCCAGGGACACCCTATGTGCTGCGGGTTCGCTCGGTGGGCATCTCGGCGCAGCGCTATCGCTATGAGTTCAGCAACATCAACGGCTTTGAGGGTCTCACTCCTGTTGAGCATGAGTATGACACTCCGGTCCCTTCTGACAGCGCTGGGATGGGGGGCAGCCCTGAGGGCGCCCTGATCTTTAACCCTGTTCCAGAGGATCAACAGATGTACGTCTCGCTCATTCGAGTCTTCGCCTTTGACGCTGAGGGTCGCAGCGTTGAAACCGCGCTGCCCATCCCAGTTCACCGCCCCATGGAGATGATCTATGACGGCGCTCGAGAGTTGGCGGAGTATTACGAGGCGGTGCCTGTTTCAGGCTGTATTCCGGGAGGGGTGAGCACTGTGGTGAGCTACAGCGAGACCACCCGCGAGAGCCGCCAACAGCAGGTCAGCGTCTCTTTGACGCGAGGGGTCTCCAGCAGCGCGGGGGTTCGCTTAGATCAGAACTGGCAGGAGGGCTTCAGCGAGGGCAACTCAGTGAGCCGTAGCATGGGGGGGGTGAGTCGTGAAGAGGAGCGGACCAGCGAAAGCTATGGCCTGAGCTACTCCGACAGCCACTCCAACGATGAGAGCCTCAGCTCCAGTAATGGAGAGGACTGGAATTGGAACTCCCGAGAGGGGGTCACAGAGACCGAGTTTCAGGACAATGTAGACACCGTCTATGGCTCGGTGAGTGGCTCTGTCACCGTCAACGCCAGCGCTGAGGGCTCTGTTCCAGGCTTTGCTAAAGTGACCGGTAAGGTCTCCTCTACTGTGGGGGTCACCGCAGGAGGCTCCATGGCGGGGACAGAGGGGGTCAGCCGCAGCCAATCGTCTGAGCGAGGACACAGCGCGGGAGGCAGCCACTCCGAGAGCCAGAGCTTTGGCAGCACAACCACAGAGTCTCAACAGGAGAGCCTCTCTGGCTCCTTCGCTCTCTCTCGCTCCCGTGAACGCAGCGAGAGTGATCAGCGCTCCCGAGATGAGTCCCATGTCTGGAACCTCTCTGAAGGCCGCTCCCTCAACCAGAGCGATGGAGAGTCCTTCAAGGAGTCGGAGTCTCAAAGCTGGGCCAACACCCAGAGTCATGAGGTGGGGATCAACTTCAGTTCAAGGATCCCGCGCAATAAAGTGGGGGTATTCTATCGCCAGACCAGCCGCTATATTCGCCGCGCTGAGCTGCGCAGCTTTAGCCTCTGTGGCTTGGCTCACCATGTGGGAGAGCTTCAGTTCAACGAGTGGGAGTGGGCTCCCGCCATCGCCATCGGGGACTCCTGCGATGAATCTTTACCTAAGCCTGACATGCCTTCAGCGATCTGTATAGTTGAGCCCTGTGGGGGCTGATTACTCGAAAAGATCGTTGAAGAGCACTGCGAAGCCCGTCTGAAGGAGCATAAAGCCAGCGACTGCAGCGCCGCTGGCTCCATCACTCTGCTCAAAGCCAGCAGCGATACCAAAAGCGAAGGCTGTACCCAGGACGGTGCCCAGAGCAGCTCCTCCAGCGCTTTGCCCTGGACCGGTGGGGCGTTGAGTAAAGCGCCCTGCGCCCCAAGTCCCCAGGCTGCTTCCTAGATAGGTCCCCAAGAGCGCCCCGACAGCAGGGCCATGGAAGCCCCCTAAGTTGCGATTCTCATCGCCTGGATCGATCGCCTGACCCATGCGAGCCCCCAAGAGCCCCAGGGCCGCAGCTGAGAAGAGCCCCGCCAGGGCCTCTCCAGCGTGGGCGGCGCCGGCGTGACGCTGATAGATCGGCTTGGGACCTTGAATCGCCTCAGCTTCTTGACTGCGTTCTTGAGTCCAGATCTGCTCGGGGAGGGTGGAGACCTCCTTAAAATGTGCCCGATCCAGGTTAAAATCTTCATCTGGACCCGGGAGAGGAGGTAGAGAGGGGGGGATTGTCACAGGAGCGAACTCCATCTCCTCTTCTAAAGCGGGTGCTGATGCGGGCGCTGAGCTGGGAGGTGCCTCAGCCGAGCTTGGCCAAGGAGCCAGGAGCATGAGGAGGATGATATATCGCATACCTCATGTTGGCCTCGGGGGAGATCTTGTCAACCTTCGGCCAGAGTCAGGCTTTGATCGGAGCCTGAGCCCTCTTTGGGATCCTTAATGACGCCCTTGAGTTCGTCATCATGGAGGCAGCTAAAGAAGCGCTGAAGATGCCCTATCAGCCGCTCATGGAACCCTTGGTGCCTCCAGACGCGAAGGCTCAGCTCCTCAGAAACGCCCCTGAATTCTTGAGGAAGTTTGATCTTTAGAGGAGGGGGAATTAGAGGAGTCAGGGGGTGCGCGTGGAGATCGATTCTCCTCAGAAGTTTTTGGTCTATCTTCTTTAATTCCAATGAATTAAAAGCCTCGACAAGCAGGCTTCGCAGCGGTCCTCGTTGAACTCTTGGGAGCTGAATAGTCCTGAGTCGCAGGCTCAAAAGCTCGGCATCTGCCTCTAACCAAGCGCGCCTCTGTTTGCCTGTAGGTTTGACTTGAGCTTTAATGCTCTCGCTCCAAGGATGGATTCTTCCGGTTTATGGCCGAACAAAGATACAGCATCATCGAGAAGATCGACGCAGGTGGAATGGCTGAGGTCTGGAAGGCTCGTTCCACGAGCATACAGGGCTTTGAGAAGTTGATCGCCATCAAGCGTGTCCTCCCTGCCCTCTCCAGGAAGCAGAAATTTTTGGAGATGTTTCTCGATGAAGCACGACTCTCTCTCTACCTGAACCACGCCAATATCGTCCAGACCTTCGATATCGGGCGCTCAGCCAGCTCCTACTTCATCGTCATGGAGTGGGTCGATGGAGCCAACCTCAAGTCCATCCTCGATATCATGAGCATCCGGCAGCTGCGTCTACCCATAGAGCAGGCGCTCTTTATCGCGTTGGAGATCTGCCGGGCTCTACACCACGCACACAACCGGAAGGATCCTCAGGGCAACCCACTCTGTATCGTCCATCGAGACATCAGCCCTCCCAATGTCCTCATCAGTCGAGAAGGTGAGGTCAAATTGGTCGATTTTGGTCTTGCCAAAGCAGCTTCACAGATCAGCCAGACAGATCCAGGTATTGTCAAGGGCAAGTTCAGCTATCTCAGCCCAGAGAGCGCCATGGGCAAGCCGATCGATCTGCGATCAGATATTTTCGCGGTAGGGATTCTTATCTGGGAGATGTTGGCCGGTCGCCACCTCTTTGATGGTCCTAATGATCTGGCGACCGTCAAGCTGGTCAGAGCGACCAGAGTTCCTCCTCTTCATGGAGAGAACCGCAAGGTCGATCTGAAACTGGAGGCGATCGTCAACAAAGCCCTGACCCATAACCCCGAGGATCGCTATCAAAACGCCAAGACGATGGGAGAGGCCCTCTCTAGTTATCTCTTTGAGCATCAACTCAAGGTCACCGCTTGGGATATCGCCGCTACGGTGGAGCAGGTCCTTCACCTCAAGCGGATGACCCGACCTGTGAACATCCCTGAGGTCAGCTCCAGCTTAGAAGCCACCATCCAAGAGGAGGTCAACCGCCTCACCTCTATCGAAGATCTGGCCCGTATGGAGTTCCGCTCGATGCGTGAGAGCGCAGGAGCGCAGCAGCGCAGCAGCGGCGAAGATCCACGCCAATGGGCAGAGGAGATGGGCGTAGAGGAGGATGATGACCGCACCATCGTTGACTCTCAGCCTCAGATCGCCTTGATAGCGACGCAACCTCACCCACGAACCATTGAGTTGAGGCCTCAAGGAGAGGAGAGGCGGATCGAACCCCTCCGCCACGCTGACGCTTCCAGCCAAACGCGAGATCTTCCACGCTCACAACATTCCAGACAGCTTCAGCCCCAACGCACAGGGAACCTCTCCTCCCAAGTGACAGGTCGTCACCACACCCTCCCCCAGCCTCCTTTCTCCAGTCTCCCTCAGGGTTCAAACACAAGCCAGCTCTCCAACACGCTCTTGGGGGTCGGTCTGGGGATCTTGACCGCTGCGCTGTTGGGGGGCTTCGCTTGGTTCCTTTTCTTCCGTTAAAGAAGATGGAAGCCTCATTATTGCTCCCGAGAAGATCCCATGAAAACGCCCTTAAAGTTGGCCCTCCTCTGGCACATGCACCAACCCTGCTACCGGGATCCCATGAGCCGACGCCTGATGTTGCCCTGGGTCCGCCTACACTGCACCCGTGCCTACTTCGACATGGCTTGGCTCCTAAAGCGCAACCCTCAGATTCACGCCACTTTCAACTTCGTCCCTGCCCTCATTGAGCAGCTCAGGGCCTATGTAGAGGGAGGGGAGGAGGATCACTATGAGCAGCTCTCTCGCAAACCGGCGGATCAACTCAGCAGTTCAGAACGAACGCTGCTGATTCGTTATTTTTTCTCCATCTCCCAGGAGACTGGAATTCAGCCTCGAGCGCGCTACGGGCAGCTTTACCAACGCAGAGAGCAGCCTGACAGCTTCTCAGTGCAGGACTTACGCGATCTTCAACTTCTCTTTAACCTCGCCTGGTTTGGCTTCGCAGCCCGCGCTGAGTATCCCCTCCTGGAGGAGCTGGAGCACAAAGGCCAGAGGTTTACGGAGGAGGAGAAGCAGGCGCTCCTTGATCTCCAGCGGGAGGTGATGGCGCGCACCCTACCTCTCTACCGAGAGCTGATCACGCGGGGACAGGTAGAGGTGACGGCCACCCCCTATCACCATCCCATCTTACCCCTGATCATCGACACAGAGACGATGCGGCGTTGCCAACCTGAGGCCAAGCGTCCTCCCCGCTTCTCCTGGGAGGAGGATGCTCGTGTTCAGGTAGAGCGCGCCCTGGACGCTCATGAGGCGGCCTTTGGAGCACGGCCTCGGGGGATGTGGCCTGCCGAGGGGGCAGTGAGTCCTGAGGCTGCAGCCCTCTTTGTCCAGAGTGGGGTTGAATGGATCGCCACAGATGAGGCCCAGCTCTGGAACAGCCTGGGAGGGGAGCAGCCCCGCAGTAAGCTGTTTTCAGCCCATCAGCTTCAGGTGGGAGAGGCACGCTTAGATCTAGTCTTCCGTGATCGAGGCATCAGCGATCTCATCGGCTTCAGCTATGGGCATAACAGCGCTGAGTTGGCCGTAGATGACTTGATGGAACACCTCCACACCATCCGAGAGAGCGACTCTGCTGCTGAATTTCTACTTATCGCCTTGGATGGAGAGAACCCCTGGGAGCACTACCCTGAGAGTGGTCGGCCCTTCCTAGAGCGTCTCTATCAACATCTAGCTGCTGATCCTCTCATCGAGACCCAGTGTATCTCTGACTATCTGGACCAAGCTCCAGCGCGCCCTCTACTCCCCAAGCTGCACTCAGGCTCCTGGATCAATGGAGACTACGGCATCTGGATCGGTGGGGAGATGGAGAACAGGGCTTGGCAATACCTGGGGGAGGCCCGCACCTTCTTTGAAGAGCAGCGCCAGACTCAGACGGAGGAGCGACTTGAGCAAGCCTATGAGCTGCTTCTCCAGGCGGAGGGCAGCGACTGGTTTTGGTGGTATGGTGAGCCCTTCTCCTCCGACCACGACGCAGACTTTGACCAGCTCTTTCGGGCTCGCTTGCGCCAGGTCTATCAGCTCTTGGGGGGAGAGTCTCCTCCCGGTTTAGAGCGCTCCCTCTACCCTCAAAAGAGCGATGTTGAAGCTCGCACTCCGCGGGCCTTTATCACACCCCGTTTTAAGGGTCGCTCCAGCTCCTATCTAGACTGGGTGGGAGCGGGGGTTCATGATCTGGTGGCTCCCCACTCCAGCATGTATCAAGGCAGCCGTCGCTTTGGGCGGCTGCGCTACGGCTTTGATTTAGAGCGGCTCTATCTTCGCCTGGAGCCGATTCCTGATGAGCCCTTGCCTGATCTTCGAGGGCTCAGCCTGCGCCTACGGCTCTACTCAGGAGCCCGTGCTGTAGCGGAGTTCTCTCTTGGAGCGACTCAGGGGGAGCTGCGCTTTGAAGCTCAGAGGAGCCCCCGATCTCTCAACCTCTTCAGGGTGCAACAGGGGATCATTGAGTTGGGGCTGCCTTTCGCAGCGTTGGGGCTCTTAAAAGATGAACGTCTACGCTTCAGCCTGCACCTATTGCGGGGAGGTCTGGAGCTAGAGCGCTTCCCTGCGATGGAGGAGCTTGAGGTGCGGGTGCCCTGCAAGGACTTTGAGGAGAGGAACTGGTCAGCTTAGGCTCCGCTCAAAGCGCCTCATTTGGGGTACAGAAGCTTAAATTGAGGGAGAGCGAATGAGGCCTGGACAGTCTCCATAGAGGAGATCAACCGCATCCTCCAGACCTGCAGTGTGATGAAGCTCTGGCAGAAGTGGGCAAGCCCTTGTATTCCTCCCAGGTCCAACGCCCCTCTCTGAATAGAGAGTTCTTTCCTGAATCACTCTTGTGTCTATAAGCTTCATCCCTGAGACTGGAAACGCTGAGCCCAGCTACTCAGGAGCACCTATGCCGGAATCAAAGCAGAGAGACTCCGCGCGAGAGGAGCTGCTTCGGATCGCCTCTGTCGCTGCCCATCAACTCAAATCTCCTCTTACTCGCGTTCAACAGATGCTCAGTACTCTGATCGGTGGCTTTGCTGGACCCATCAGCCTCAAACAGCGCAGGCTGCTGGAGCGTGCCGCGCGGAGCTGCGGTCAGGGTATTGAGATGGTTGGGGATCTGGTCAAGATCCGCCGCCTTGATGAGATCAACCAGGAACATCTGGGGCCTGTTGATCTGCTCAGACTCTTTCAAAAGGTTTTAGATAGAGGGCGCGAGATCGCCAAGGAACGAGGGCTCTCGTTGAAGTCTCAGATCCTGCTCTCCGACCCGGAGCAGGGACGAATTAGGGGAGATGCTGGGATCCTCGAAGAGCTGCTCAATGAGTTACTGAGCAACGCTCTCAAATACACCCCCAAGGGGGGCAGCGTTCAGGCTCAACTCCTCCTGCGCTCTGGACAACCCAGACCTGAAGAGGGGAAGCAGCAGCACCCTCATCTCTGGGTGGAGATCTCCGATACTGGCATCGGGATCCCTCAAGATGCTTATTCTCAGATTTTTACTGAGTTTTACCGTGCGCCCAACGCCAAGCGTGTCAACAAAGAGGGCTCAGGGCTGGGTCTGGCGTTTGCGATGCGCGTCGCCCAAATCTTGGGGGGGCAGCTGCATCTCAAACCGAGCGAGATGGGTGGAGTCCACGCCATCCTGGCGCTGCCCCTCTATGAAGGAGAAGGAGGTATTCAGCTTCCCGCGCTCCTCACCCCGAGCTACTCTCAGCGCGTCGTGATCATCGGAGGGGTGGTCGCTGGAGGGAAGGCAGCAGCTAAGATCGCTCGTCTGGATCCTGAGTGCCATATCACGGTGATCGAGAAGGGGCGCTTTCTCTCCTACTCAGGCTGTGGGTTGCCCTACTATATCTCTGGAGCGGTTAGAGAACAGCAGGCGCTGATCAGTACCCCTCTGGGCGGCGCCCGCAACCTGAGCCTCTTTCATGAGCAAAGCAACACCCGCACCTTAGAGCTGACTGAGGCGATCTCCATCGATCGCCAAAATCGTCAAGTACATATCCGGCGCCTGTTGGATCGTGAAGAGGCTCAGATCCCCTATGAGGTGCTGGTCCTCGCCTGTGGTGCGCTGCCGGTGCTCCCCGAGCTTCCAGGTTCAAAGCTCTCAGGAATCTACACCTTACAAGGGGTTCAGGATGCGGAGGCGATCCGCAGCGAGTTGGGTCAGAACAATGTCAAAGATGTGGTCATTGTTGGGGGAGGGTTGCTGGGAACTCAGATCACTGAGTCGGTGACCTTGAGGGGAGCGCGACTCACCCTCGTTGAAGCCCGAGATGAAATTTTGGGGATCGTCGATGCTCAACTTGGAGCCCTCGCGCGGGGCCATCTAGAGAGCAATGGCGTGCGGGTGATCATCGGTCAGGCGGTCTGCGCCTTTCGGGGCGAACATCAGGTTCAAACTGTCCTCCTGGAAGATGGCAGAGAGCTGCCCTGCGATTTTGTGATCCTGGCGATGGGAGTTAAGCCCAACGGACATCTGGCTGAGGAGGCGGGGCTGGGTTGCGCTGAGAATGGAGCGGTTTTGGTGGATCGCTGGATGCGGACCTCAGACCCTGAGATCTACGCCATCGGAGACTGCGCCATCAACCGACACCTGTTGAGAGAGGGACATGTTTACTACCCGATGGGCTCTGTAGCGCTTAAGCAGGGGCGCACCGCCGCCATCAACATCTGTGGAGGCAATGAGGAGTTCCCTGGGATCTTGGGCAGCATCGCCATACGTCTCTTCGATTACAGTATCGCCTGCACAGGGCTCAACGAGGAGCAAGCTCGCAGAGCGGGCTATGATCCAGTCAGCGTGCTCCTACCAGGCCCAGATCGAGAGCCCTATCTGCCCACCTCTCAGCAGATGATCCTTAAGCTGGTCGCTGATCGCTCCAGTCGTCGCCTCTTAGGAGCTCAAGGGGTGGGTCCAGGGGCGGTCTGTCGTCGCATCGATGTGGTTGCCACAGCCCTCAGCGCGGGTATGGACTTAGACAGCTTCTGCCAACTGGATCTACCCTATGCACCCCCTATCTCTCTGGGCATCGATCTGATCCTGACGGCGGGCAATCTTCTCCGCAACAAGATCGAGGGGATCATCTCCAGCATCTCCGCTGACGAAGTCTATGAGAGGATGAAGCGAGGGGAGCTCTTACTCTTGGATGTTCGCAGTCTTCGGGAATATGAGGATCGCAAAATCTCCGGCAGCCTTCATATCCCCCTCAACTCTCTCAGAGGTCGTCTGCATGAACTGCCTCGGAATGCTGTTATCGTCCTGATCTGTAGCATCGGTTTGAGAAGCTATGAGGCCAGCTTGATCCTCTCTCGAGCGGGGTTTGAGAGCCATCTCCTTGACGGGGGCTTGGTCTCCTGGCCTTTCGAGTTGGAGCAACTTTAAGATTTCCATATTGACCCTGGGCTGAGGATCGCTCATAAGCGCTTGCGCTGCGTTTGGGTCAAGCCTCGAATCATTGGAAGAGCGGGGTGAGGGATCCAACGTCGACTCGTAATAAACTGAAAAACCACTGATCATGATCGAAGCTGGAGGAGCCAATGAGCAGAGCAAAGCTGGGTCGAAAACACCTCTGTGAGGGTGAAAATTGCGGAAATAAGTTCTACGACCTGAACAACCCAGATGCTGTTTGTCCTCACTGTGGTCTCGCTCCACCTACAGAGCGCCTGGGCGCGCTCCTTCTCAGGAAGCGATTTATGGAGGCTGAAGCTGTTTTGGCTGAAGAGGCCGGTTTTGAAGAGATCGAGGAGGAAGAAGAGGAAGATGATGATGGGGTTGAAGAGATCAACCTAGATGAAAATAAGCTCACCCTCACCCAGGTTTCAGGGGATGATGATGATACAGATCCTGCCTTTGAGGTGTTGAACTCTGAGGCTGACGATCTTCCAGAGGATGAGATGGATCTCATCGACGATCCCAACGAAGAGATGGGGTGAATCCTTCCGATGAGGGCGCGCTATGTTCAGATCTACGAGAGCGAAGCTGAACGCTATGAGGCGCTCATCAGCCGAGAGGATCATCAAGGCCAACTCAGCACCCTGCTCTCACAGTATATTCAACCGAAGATGATCATCGCTGAGTTGGGCGCAGGCACTGGACGCCTGAGCCGCTGGCTGGCTCCCCTGGTAGCGCGTCTCTATGCCTTTGATGCAGCCGCACCTATGCTGAGGGAGGCTCGTCGTCACCTAAAGAAGCAGGGGCGCGTCTCTCTGAGCTGCGCGGATCATCGTAGGCTCCCTCTGCCAAGCGCCTCTGTCGACCTGGTCATCGAGGGCTGGGCTTTTGGGCATCTTATGGATGAGGGTATTCAAGCGCTTGAGGCCGCAATCAAGGAGGCGCGCCGGATTGCTCGGCGTGGAGCCCCTCTGCTCCTGATTGAGACTCTGGGTACAGGTCGAGAGAGTCCGAAGGCTCCCAATGAAGCGCTGACTGAGATGTATCGCTGGCTAAAGGCCCAGGACTTTGAGCATCAGGTCTGCCGTACAGACTACCTCTTTAAGAGTCAGGAAGAGGGTCTGGAGCTGTTGAGCTTCTTCTTTGGTGAGGCGATGGCGGAGAACTTCCGCCTCCGTGCTGGTTTAAGCTTCCCCGAGTGCACAGGGATCTGGAGCGAGCGCGTTGCTCACTCTTTAAGCCCTTGAAGCTCCCTTAAGATCTCAGCCCGCCCGCTCTCTTCTCCCCTCCAGCCTTTGAGTTGAGCCTGTATCCTGCGCTGATCTGGCGCTGCATTAAGCGCATAAGCAAGGGCAAAGGGGATATCTCGCCACTCCTCAGATGAGATCTCAGAGCGCCGTTTTAGGAGCAGCTCTATCCAGAACCAGAGCTGCTCTTGCTCCCAGAGGGCCAACTCATCCAGAGCAAAAGCCAGAGCGCGCAGGTCAGCTTCAGCGAGGAGCCCCTTTAGGTGGGGTAGAAGATGGCTCATCTGCGCAGCTCTTCGCTCTGCTTGAGAGAACTCGGGGCTGGGGGCACGAGGTTGAATGAGCTGCTCTAGCCCCCCTTGAGAGAGGCTCAGATATTCCGCCCGGCTCATCCAGTTGAGATCAGGAAGCAGGAAAGCGCGAACTTCATGAAGGCTGAAGTCCGCCTCAGTAAAGAAACGCAGTTGGAGTTCTTGAGCTGGGTGCTTCAACTGAGCGATGAGTTGATCCTCTTCATTCTCCTCCAGCCAGGCCCAGAAGCTGCGCTCATCTGGGGCGGTCCAGAGGGCGATCTCTCCATCTTCAGTCTGCGCCCACCAAGCAGAGAGCGAACCGCCATGGAGCTTTAATAGGGGGGAGGGTTCATCGCGTTCTAGGAAAAGTGGAGAGAAGTGAGCCACCCACTCCAGAGACTCTTCAACGTGCCCAAATTGAGCACAGGCGGAGCGTAGGAGGACCTGCTCCTTGGCTTTCAGTAGGGCCCAACTGAAGTCACAGGCCGGGCCGCTGGCGTTGGGAGCTGCGGCTCGCTGGGCTCGAAAGAGCCAGTAGTTTGGGCTCTGTTCTGTTAACAAACGATAGAGCGAGAAGAACTCAAGTTTCGCGCCCATGAGGGTCCCCTTTTCAAAAGCAGAGAATCGATTAACATACGCAAACCGATCATTGGAGCAACGAATGAGACTGAGTAAAAAGAGCCGTCGACACCTAGAGTGGGATCGCATCTTAGAGCGTTTGGCGCGGCACTGTCGTGGCCCTGTCGCCCGCGCTCAAGCCCTGGATCTGGATCTCCCCAAGCCCAAGACCCGCGCCCTGAGGATGGAGCGCACCAGTGAGGCCCGTGCACTCCTGGACGGGGGGCATGGCCCCCCCCTGGGGCAACCTCCAGATATCTTAAGTCCGGCGATCAAGGCTTCTCGGGGAGGGGTCCTTGAGCCGGAGCAGCTCTACTCTGTTGGGGTTCACTTAGAGACCGCACTGCGGGTTCGGCGCTATCTGAGCAGCCTCGCGGATCGCGCCCCCAAGCTGGCCAGCTTGGGGGAGAGCCTCACGGAGCAGCCTGAGCTGACCCGCAACCTCCTCAACAGCTTCGACGAGGATGGGAGGATCGCTGACAGCGCCAGTGGAGAGTTGGCTGACCTGCGGCTGCGGGTAGCTCAGCTCCACGATAACCTCAAAGATCGAGTCAATGGCTTGTTGAGCGATCCCCTCTATGAGGGCAAGCTACAGGATGACTTCTTCACCATTCGAGAAGAGCGCTATGTGCTCCCGGTGAAGTCAGGCCATAAGAACCATGTAGAGGGCATCGTGCATGGCTGGTCGGGCTCAGGAGCCACCGTTTTTATTGAGCCTCAGCCGGTCGTCGAGGCCAATAACAAACTGCTCTTAGCCCAGGCGGATATCGATCGGGAGATCCGCCGTATCCTCACTCGCCTCTCTCGGCAGGTAGGTGGAGTCCTCCGAGAGCTTAAGCGCTCGGTTGAGGCTCTCAATCACTTGGATCTCTCGATGGCCTCAGGGCGGTTCTCCAAGGAGCTGGAGGCTCATGAGCCGGTGATCGCTCCAGGTGGGTTGCATCTTAAGGCGGCGCGACATCCCCTCTTGGTTCTGAGCGATATCCGGGTGATCCCTAACGACATCGCCCTGAGCGCAGAGCAGAACGTCTTGGTGGTTACTGGCCCCAACACGGGGGGGAAGACCGTGGCCCTCAAGACCACCGGGGTCTGTACGCTCATGGCTCTGGCGGGTCTACATATCCCCGCTGAGGCGGGGAGCCAGGTCCCCCCTGTCCCTGGAGTACACACCGACATTGGAGATGAGCAGAGTATCCATAAGAGCCACTCCACTTTCAGCGGACATATCGCCAACATCAAGGCGATCTTCAACGAAGTGGAGCCAGGCGCCCTGGTGCTCCTGGATGAGCTGGTGGTGGGCACAGATCCCCTACAGGGAGCCGCGCTGGCTCAGTCGATCCTGGAAGCTTTCTCTCGTCGTCGTAGTTTGGTTTTGGTGACCACCCACTATCAGAGCCTCAAGGTCCTGCCCTTTCAAGACTCACGCTTCCGTAATGGCGCTGTGGGCTTTGACACCGATAAGCAGCTCCCCACCTATAAGCTACACCTGGATGTCCCTGGAGCCTCCTCAGCGCTCCAAACAGCGCGTCGTCTGGGTTTGGAGGGGGAGATTGTTGAGCGCGCAGCTGAGTTGGCGGGTCCAGAGCAGCGACAGCTTGAGGTGGTCATCGCTCGTCTGGAATCTGAGGCTGCTACCCTGGAGGAGGAGCGTCGCATCGCCTCTAAGGAGCGTCGTAAACTCCAGGCTGCGCGGACTCAGGCTGAGGCTCTGGAGAGGCGCCTTAAGCTGCGGCTCAAAGAGGGCCTAGCGCGGGAGCGCAGCGAGGCACTCCAGGAGGCACGGCGCCTCCGAGATGAGCTCAAAAAGATGCGTCGAAAGCTGCGAGAGCCTCGACGCTTAGAGGAGGTAGAGCGGGATCAGCGCCGCGCTGAGGGGATCGCACAGGGGCTGGCTCAGCAGGAAGCCGCCGCGCGAGAGAGGGCGGCAGGTCCCGCCTTGAAGCCCTCTCAGCTTAGGATTGGCCAGAAGATCTTTGTGGTCTCTTTAGACACCCAGGGAGAGCTGCTCAGCCTGCCTGACAGTCGAGGGCGCTGTGAGGTACGAGCGGGGATTATGACCCTCCATGTGGAGGCTCGTGATCTACGCCGCAGCAAGGCTCAAGCTCAGGCTCAAGCCCCTCGACGCAGCTCCAGACAGCGCAGCGCCCAAACTCTAAGTTGGGAGGAGGCTCAGCCACAGGTCCCCGACAACACTGTTGATGTGCGAGGCATGAGAGCAGAGGAGGCGGTTGATCGCGTGGAGACCTTCCTTGACACCCTCTATGAGCGGGATCGCACGACCGGCTATATCATCCATGGTCATGGCACCGGTGCCCTCAAGAAGCGTCTGCGTGAGTGGTTGCCAAAGAGTCGCTATATCTCCGATCTGCGTCCTGGTCAGCGTGGTGAAGGGGGTGATGGAGTCACCGCAGTCCTGTTGAAATAGGAGCTTGAGCTTCTCCCACCCAGGACGCAGCATAGCTCTATGCATGATCCTCAGAGCCACCACGCAGATCTCCTCCGTCGTGCCCAAGCCCTGCTCAGCCGCTACCTCCAGCGCTACTGGTATCGCGCTGTCCAGGCAGGGGGCAGCCTGGGTGATCTCTTTGTCACCGTGGAGGAGGTTTCAGCGGAGCTGGGTGTAGGGCAGATGACGCCCCCCATCAAGCTAGATCCTCCTGAGCGCCTCGCGGCCCGGATTCGGGCGCTGCGCCAAGCGGAGCAGATGCAGCGTGAGTCTGAGCAGCCCGCCGCGCGATTGATGGAGCAGGCGGGGCTGGATGAGGAGGCTCTTGAGTTGCTCCTGATCCTTGGATCGCTGCAACGCTCTCCAGGGCTGCTGCGAGCCTGCACCTTTGCCTGGGCGGATTTCTCTCAGAAGCAGCCTACGGTAGGCTTCTTGGTGGAGCTGCTGGCTGATGATGAGCAACACCGTGATCGCCTAGAGCGGGCCTTGGCTCCAGATCAGCCCTTGCGCCGTCTCCAGCTGATCCGCTTGGGAGAGGATCGACGCTGGCAACCCGCCTCTCCTCTACTCCAGCGCCCTATCTTTCTACCTCAGTCAGTTGATCGCTTTCTTCAAGAGCGACCTGTGGTGGGAGAGAGCTACCGCCCTGGGGTAGCCCGCTTGGAGAGAGAGGGTTTACTCCCTGAAGATCTCATCCTACATGAGCCTCTGCGCTTGGCGCATCTCCTCTCTCGCCTCTGCTCTGGCGCTGATCCTCTACCGACCCTTCTGATTGGAGAGAAGGGCAGCGGTCGTCGAAGCTTGGCGCGAGCCTACGCTCTACAGGCGGAGCGACCGCTCTTGAAAGTAGATTTGGAGGCGCTGCCTTGGGAGCTGGCGCCCTTTGAGGAGCAGCTCGCCGCGATCCTGAGGGATGGACTCTTAGAAGAGGCTGTGGTTTTCCTCCGCTGTGAGGTCTTTAAAGAGCGCAGCGACCGACGCCCAGGAATCTTGGGGCGTCTGTTGAGGAGCTTAGCGGTCCCTTGTGTGCTCAGCGCCTGCGCAGAGAATGTCCCCTTCCTGCTCGAAGCCCTACCCGATCTCCACGTTGCTGATCTGGAGGAGCTGTCTACGGGGTTACGCCTTAAGCTCTACGAGCGCCTCTTTGAACATTGGGGCTTTAAGCTACAGCCAGAGCGCCTCATCTCCCTCGTCGACACCTATAAGCTGCGGCCTGGAGACCTCGCTCGAGCGCTCCGAGATGTACGCATCAGCGCCCAGGGAGAGGAGCTGCCCCAACAGAGCTTTGATCAAGCTGTTCGCCGACAGATCCGCACCCAGCTCAGCGATCTGGCCTCTCCTATGAGCACAAGCCAGCGCTGGGAAGATCTGATCATCAGCGAAGAGCAACGCGCTGTGATCGATGAGATCCTCGACCATGCTCGCTTCCGCACCCGCGTCTTTGAGCAGTGGGGTTTTGCGAGGAAGCTGGGTAGAAAGGGGCGGGGGCTCTCCTGCCTCTTCTCAGGGCCACCGGGGACAGGCAAGACGATGACGGCGGCGCTCATCGCCAAAGAGCTTGAGTTGGATCTCTACCAGGTCGATCTCTCTCGCATCGTGGATAAATATGTGGGCGAGACCGAAAAGAACCTCGCGCGGCTCTTTGATGAAGCGGAGCGGGTTCCGGTGGTGTTGCTCTTTGATGAGGCGGACAGCCTCTTCGCCAACCGCACCAAGGTGGAGAGCAGCAACGATCGCTATGCCAACCTAGAGGTGAACTTCCTGCTTCAGCGCATGGAGAGCTACGAGGGGATTTCCATCCTGACCACCAACTTGGGGACCGGCATTGACCAAGCTTTTAAGCGTCGTCTGCGCTTTAGGCTTCACTTTGACCTCCCTGGCCCTGAGGAGCGAGAGCAGCTGTGGCGCTCTATGCTGCCTCAGGGGATCGAGGTCTCTTCCAAGGTTGATTGGCGAAAGCTCTCACGCAGATGGGAGATGAGCGGCGCCTTGATCCGCAATGCTATGGTCCGCGCGGCCTTTTTGGCTGCTGCACGGAGTCAGGCTTTGGACAATGAGCTGCTGACCCAGGCTGCGCGCTCAGAGTTGATGGAGATGGGACGTTTGGCCTGAGAACTCAACCCAGAGAGGAAACCAAAACTTGGGAGCAGAATCTCTCCAAGGAATCTCTTGGAGAAAGCAGATGAAAGTCACCTTCCAGCCTACCCAACTCTCCTCAGAAATCATCAACGTTGAGGCGGAGAGCGGCGTCTCTCTTCTGGAATTGGCCCAGGATCATGGCATGATCCCGATGGGTGATGCCTGTGGGGGGCATGCGGCCTGCTCCACCTGCCACGTTCACATCGTCGAGGGCTTCGACTCTCTAGCGGAGATGGATGAGGATGAGGATGATGTCCTGGGCCGCGCCGAAGATATCCGCGCTGAGAGCCGCTTGGGCTGTCAGGTGCTCGTCGCAGATGAAGATCTGGTGGTGAGCATTACGGCAGGGAGCCAGGAGGCTTTCTTCAACGAGAACCCAGATTTGCGACCTTAGTTCTCACTCTTGCGGCCTTAAGGCTTCTCCTGCATAGTGCCTTTGGAGGCGCTCGGCATGCTGGTGCAGCCCCCGGTCTTCAAAACCGGTGTGGGGCAGCGATCCTGTCCTGGGTGGGTTCGATTCCCATGTGCCTCCGCTTTTAATCCAAAAACATCTTTATATTCAAATAGATCCGCTGAGTTCCCCGTTTTTTTGGACACACCACGGACACATTGCCCCTCTGGAGCTCTCATCTGACCCCTCCGATTCGGGGGATCAGGCGAACAGCCTCTCTGAGGGGGAGAGCGTCTGGATCTGTGTAGCAGGAGCGCAGCCCGAGTGAGCGCCCCACCAAGCACTCCACGGCCTCAGTATCAGCCCTGGCTCGCTTCAAGCCGGAAACAAAACCGTTCCAAAAGCTGTGGTGACTGTCCCCCTCCCAGACCAGGAGACGAACGCCAGCTCGGTTCCACGCATGCAGCGTGTCCCGTTGCCGAGCAAGGCGACTTCTCCGGTTGGTTGTGTACGGCTATAGGCCGGGGAAATCAGCCCTGGATGCTTCCGAGCAAGACGCGCTACAGGTGATCGTCAGCGTTGTCCATCACAAGAGTTGGAGGTGACAGCGAGATTCTGCACAGTATCGAGATGCGCTCTGCCTCATCCAGCGGCATCCTGTCGACCAGATAGGCGAGGAGGTCTTCTTGACGCGGTTGGCCAAAGACGAGCCGGTAGAGGACAAGCGCAGACTTGAGACGAGCAAGTGCTTGGACCTCTCGGCTGAAGGGCAACATCGGCACCCGCCGCTCTATCTGAGCACCACCCTCAGTTTCGTAGAGCCAATACGGGACCAACTCGCTCTGCCCCTCCAGTCGGGTCTTTGCAGCCTCCTCGAACAACAACTCCCAAGGATCACCCTGGCCGTTCCACCCTGCTTCACGCAGAGCACACAGCCCAAAGCGCTGAGCGATATTCTTCCTCACCGCATGGCCCTTGAAGCGGTGGACCCGCCCCTCTCGCTGCTCTAGATCTACCGGGTTGCGAGGGAGATTCCAGTGCACCACAGCGTGGCACCAAGTGTGGAAGTCCAGCCCTTCTTGTCCGATCGATGTAGAAGCCAATACAAACGGTCTGAAGGGGGAGTTGAACGCGGTACGCACCGCGCCGACCCGAGCCACCTTGCTCTCCTTCTCCCCTTGTAGATCACCAAATCTCAGCGCGAAACGGGTGCGTAAATTGAAAGTTTCTAGTTGGATCTTCGGGTGCTCAGGATCTGCGAAAATCTGATCGACGTAGAGGCGCCCAGGGCGAATCGAAAGCGACTCCTCAAGCGCCTCAGCAATCTTCTGAACTCGCTTGACAGCTGGACAATTCATCACTCCCAATGACTCCCGCAGCGTATGAACCTGTTCATCCAGGAGCGCTTGGAGATTCCCATCCAAGCAATAGCCGAGGACGATCTTCCAATAACTCTTCTCCTTGGTGGTGCTGCGAAGCATGCCGACTGTCTCAGCGAGATTGAAGAGCGTGCGAAATCCCCCAGATATTTTCGCCGCTGCAGTGAGGAGGTCAGGATGGTCCCAATCGAGCTCAGGCGCGATCCGGTGAAGCGCCCGGAGGGCACAATTGCCTGGGCCAGCCAGCGCCAATAGCCCCACCATCTCCCAAAGATCATCAGGCCGCTCTCCAGCGGTGATATGGCCGTCCCATCCCCTGATGAGGAACTCCAGATGCGCTTGCAACCCGCTCTCGGACTGCTCCTCTCGGCCAGAACCCAGGCCCTTCCAGCCCTCGCCCTCAAGACACCACTCTCTGACACCAGGAGCGAGAAGCTTGTCCAGTGACAGTGGTATCAGCCAGTATGCTTCACGCTTTGCAGCCGTTCCCCAGTCAGGCTCAAGAGTGCGAGACTCCACCTCTTCCTTGATCAACTCGCTCGCCCAGTACCGAGCATCCTCAGCCTCTAACGAAGCACCCTCTCCTTCGTTGATTGCGAGCTGGAGAGGATCGACCAGCTGCGCAAGTGCGGCGGAGGGGCGCAGAAGGGAGAGAGTCGACATACCGCTGGGCTTGTCGTCCTCTCTCACTTGAAACCTGAGCGGAGGCTTTACCTTCTCTATCAACGCGCTGTATCCCCACTCCCGGTCCAAGTTTGCCAACATTCTACGCTCAGCTTCATAGGAACAGAGCGCGGAGATCGTGTCAGGTACTGCGCTCCATTCGGAGAAGATCAGTGCCTTGGTCAACCCTCCCCCCTCTGCATAGGCACCACCAGGCAGGACGTAAGATAATGAAGGAGGCAACCACAACAATCGCCACATGCCACGGTCCAACGTGTCAGAAAAGAGGCTTCGAAGGCGCCCGTTGGCTGAGTCCACCGGGGTATAGGACTCAAAGTCGCTTTCCTGTAGGAGGCTCGATGCTCCCTTGCGGAGCGCTGAGAGGAGGTCTTCAGAGGGTCTACCCCGCAGCTTGTCCAGCTTTCTCTTGAAGTGATAGTTCCGGAAGAAGTTCACCACGTAGGGGCTCGATTTCCAGTATTCTATTGGGTCATAGGAGCCGACCGCTTGTACAACTCCATCAACAAGCTGAATTTGGTCCAAATCCACAGCACGAAGCGGAGCTGGCCTGGGGGGCTCGCAGAGCATAGCATCTTGATATTGCGTCATCCCCACCCGCTCTGTGCGCGTCATCACCTGAAGCAAGCGCGCTTGAAGCACATCTCTCGCGGCCATGATCGCCTCGCTCTGCCCGTCAGCCAGGGAGTAGAGCGCTTGGCGGTAGTTTTTGATATCTGACTCGATATGCCGGATTTGAGATTCGTCCCCTTCATGGAGCCACCGCAAGGTAGCCAAGAACTCCGGGCAATGGTGTTCATTCTCTTCGCTGTCGAGCGACAGCATCTTGTAGGGGGTAGCAGAGAGCAGGAGGACTCGTGCACCCTCGACCCGGAACAGTAGATCGGCGAGCTGCGCGGACTCCTTTTCAGGATCGAAGAGTTCCTTAAACCGCTGGAATTCATCCAGGATGATCAAGTTCGGCTTCATCGCCTGAGCACAAACCTGGGCCAGAAGTTGACGCAGCTCTCCAATCAGTCTGTTCCGAGCTGCTCTGTCAGAGTCCGGGATCTCTTTTCTATAGGCTTGGAATCGCAAGCAGGTTTCAATCAAGGTCATCTTGAGATCTGCTCGGTTGCGCACGGCAGCACAGAAAGCCAGAGTGAGATCATCGTCGCAGCTGGGATCGTGCTCATCTCTGAGTCGCCAGACCCAGTTCTCTCGGTAGACACCAGCCTGAAGGAGATTGCCTAACCCATCCTCGTCAAGCCAGGTCTCCCCGTGGAGCATCCAGAATAGCAATGCACGCTCTTGGACCACACCCGTCGCTGATTTTAGATCAAACGTGGTTCCTGGCGTGAAGCTCACGAAGTTCACAGGGTTGTCTTTCAATTTGTGAATCGTGAGCGGGAGCAGGGTCAGGCGTGACGCGAGCGCGAAATTACCATCCTGGATGACATTGAGCCTAGCGATGTTTTGGCTGGCGATGGCGGCGTTCGAGCAGACATAGATGATATCGATCCGCTCCTCCTCGCTCAAGTGTTCCAGGAGACGTGCAATGAGACCTCGCGCCACCATCGTCTTTCCCAAACCGACCTCATCTGCGACGAGGAACCTCCTGATTCCAGGGTCAGCTAGGTAGAAGCGGTGAAACACATAGTCTACAGTTCGCCGTTGAAAGTCCTTCAGCTGAGTGAGGATCTCTGACGCCTGGAACACCGCTTCACTCATCCTCTTCGTCCCTCAAAGCGCCCTCAAAAGTTGTCCACAACGCCAAGAAGTCCGTGGGGATGGCTGACTTTCCATCTTCTCCTGGTGTATCCTTCAGATCTGCCAAGAGCGCACCTATCCGTCGAACACGATCTCGATCCCGACACCACGCACGTGCCAACTCTTCGAGGAGCGGGAGCCCCCCCTGTTCGCTCCCCCAGCCCCCGTTGCCCTTCCAGCCGCCCCCTCCGCCCCCGAACCCTGAGCCATCCAACCCTCTGAGGATCAGCAATAGATAACGTAAAAAACCCTCCCGGTTTCGAATGACAGTCTGGAGGATGGCAGAGTCCCTGGACCTTGGTTGCCCTTCAACCGTGAGATTCAACGCAAACCTGAGCACCTCACTGGCGCTGTCTGAACTCAACTCAATGGCGATCAATCCTGTGACGCTCTCCACGGCGTAGCGCCCCAGCGCCGTCTCCTGACCCGTAGCGAGGCCCTCAAGGGGTGTACCTTCCTGCGAAGAGACCGTGATCGGCCACGCCTTGACGACTCTAACGCCGTTGAGCACGAGTGGCGCTAACGGCGCGAGGGTCAATGTGTAGCATCCCTCATCTAGCACGCACTCAAGCCTCCACGCCGATTGCGCGAGTTGGTCTCGTGCTTCCTCCAGAACTCTTCGAACAGCCTCCCTCGTCTCATCCTCAGGATCGCGGATTTTGGGGGAGTTGAAGATCTCCAACATGGGTCGCATCCCCCCCGCGCCAAGGAGCCCTTTGATGCCTCCCCCAATCTGGCTCGTCAGACCCTCCAGTTCGACGAGTATCTCCACGTTTTTCCCCGCAGTGAACGCGGCAGATGTCGCGTTCGCGGAACCGAGATAAACCCGAGTCTTGCGATTGCGTTGGGCGATATACATCTTAGCGTGCAGACCGACAGCGTCATACTCAAGCTCCTCCCCCTCCTCTGAAATCGCCGTGTTGTTCAAGACTAAGCACTCCTCGAAACGACCACATGTTGTGTCATCGAGATCGAGAAACGTCTCGGGGCGGGAGATCAGCGCGACTGGGTTCTTGGTCGTCTCACAGAGCTGATTCAATGCAACCGCAGTACAGAACGGTGAGATCACAGCCATGTAGGTTGATGCTTTCGGGAACCACGCCTTCTTGGAGCCTCGTAGACCCATCACATGAAAATCGAGGGTCTCAAATCCAGGTGGTAGTTGCCATTGCACTCGCCCGAGTTCTGCAACCTGCGCTCGGAGTTGGTCTCGCCTGTTCTTGGATGGCGTTCGCACCGCCATTCCCAGGAGCGCATCGAAAAGCTTGGCCAAGGGCGTATTCTTGGGGTTCTTTTTCACATCCAGGCTCCCCTCCAGTTGGAGGGATAGGTCCCAGGAGCGATCAGAAGTCAAGTTTCGAGAGAGCACCAGCAGTCGCACTCGTGGAGCACCTTCAGCCTCCTTTGGAGTGAAGCGCAGGAGCCAGAGTTTGGGGTGAAAGACGCCACCGCGAGGAGCTCGGACTTCGACGATGCATGACTCCAGTAGCCCATAGAGGATGCTGGTAGTGCGTGGGGGCTGAAGTCGACCTCGCTGCGCAAAGACCATCAATCGCTCCCCAACTTGCCGGAGCGACTCGACGAGCGTAATGCTGTCTCGCAGGAGCTCCGCTTCATCTCTTCGACCGAGCAACGCCAGGTGTAGCGGGATGGTCAACAGCGTCGTTGGATCTAGAGAGAATGTGGTACCGAGCCCCCGATCGAAAGTGTAGCCAACAGGCGGGGTGAGGGCTGTAGTGTAGAGGCTTCGCTGATCGGGGTTGAGCATTCGCGCTACTCCGAGCAGTTCAGACCGTTGTAGAGATCTCGAAGAAGCTCTCGTGCTATTGGCCAGCGAAAGGACAATCGATCAAGACCAGCACTTCCACTCCATTGATCCAGGGCACGGGCGTTCTTGAAGCGAGACCGTGCACCCTTCAGCTTCATTTCCCGGCACTTGATATGTTCAATGGCCCGCTCGTTCTCTATGAGTTTTGAGGGCTTATTCCGCGCGAATTCGACCCATCGTTCAACAAAGCGGATGGTGGCAGAGGTGACTCGGTGCCCCTCATCGTGGGTCAGCTCCCAGAAGCGGGGCAAAGACCACGCCTTCAAGTCCATTCTGCAGATCTCCTCAGCCCACTCCTTCATTGCCTCTCCATGTCGATTGAGCAACTCTTCACTTCTCTTCAGGCGAGCCAATGCGAGGTTGTAGAGGAGCGCAGCACCGTGCAGGGTCGCTGAGAAAATCTGCGCGTGTTTGAGGAGCTCCTGGTGAGCCAGACTGAAGCTCGTTCGCTCAGGGTGTTCCCATGGAAACTTCACCTCGGCGAGGCTGCATCTGTTCGCCAGATGGGCGAGCAGGCTTTCACGGTGTGAGAAGAGGATGCGGTCCAGGAGAAATCGAGCCTCCTTCTCACGAAGATGAAAGCCCAACACTTTCGGGAACTCCTCGGGGGGCGCTGGCAGGCTTGTACACCAAGTGAGGGTGTTTGGATCTGGAACATCTGTTGATTCTGCTCGTTGTCGACGTTCCCCCCTCTGTCGATTTCCCTGCTCTCGTAGGCGATAGATGTGGTCCAAAGCTCGGTGGTAGTCATTCTGAGAACCTTCGAAGCGACGAATCCCCCAACTCCATAAACTGGCCCAGTAGATCGAGCTAGGGAGACGCTTCAAGTCTGATCCAGCAGACCGACCAAAGATCCCCCACTCCTTCCCTGAGATCGTTTCAGATGCAAGCAGCGGAAGAACCAGACGAAGCTCGTATTTACGAGCCCGCCGTTCGACTTCAGTTGAGCCGACACGCTCCTCCTCTAACTCTTTGTAAATCCAGGGAATAAAGAGCATGTATCGGAGGCGGGTCTGGATCGTGGTTGTTCCAGGAAAGAACTGGTCCGCAAGACTGTTCCTGATGCCTCCAAGTCCAAGTTCATCTCGACTCTCTCGTTCTTGAAAGAGCGCCAGGATACGTAGGCTGCGCTGCCGCGCGATAGAATCATGATCGATCCAAGTCAAAGTGGATGCCATCAGCTGAAATGCCTCCAGCGCAGTTGAGGACAGTGACCCCAGAAAGCATCTATGTGCGCTCGATGTTCCCAAATGCGCTTGATGTTCCAAAACTTCTCAACTGTTAACACACTCAATCAAGAAAGAGGGAAGCGCTCGAGGTGGGAAAATACCTCTGAAGTGGGCACAGGCCCAAAATGGGGATAAGAGGGGCTCTAAAATCTTAGGTGAAAATCGGGGGCGTTGAGTTGTCAAAGCTCCTTGTCTTTACTCCATTGAGCGACGTGGACCTCTTCGACTTCAGAAATTACGCTTGGACGATCTCCAGGACCCTCCGAGCCCCATCTGCTCCCACTCTCAAACAGTTCCCCTTAACAACCCCATACAACTCCTTTAGGTTTGATGGATGTAGAATCCGACAGGCTGGAGTTGCTCATCATCGAAGAACTCAAAGAGAGATCTAAGCCCTCTCAAACCAGCCCTCAGCCTCGCAAGCGCAACCCCCTAAGCTTGACTGGGGTGATCGTCAGCCTGATGGTTGGCGTCGTTCTCCCTATTCTCCTCTCCACCTCTGTGGGCATCGTTAACTTGGTTTTGGGAGAGGACTCCATCTCTCTGGTGATCTCGGTCCTGATGATCTCTTTTACCGCTGCTGCCATCGGCGGGGTGATCATCGCTACGGTGCTGTTGAGGAGACGGGCCCGCGTTGCCCGGCTCCAAGCTGACTTCCTCACCAGCATGGCTCATGAACTGAAAACCCCCCTCAGTGCCATTCGCCTCTATGCTCAGATCCTCCAGAGTGGACAAGCGACAGGAGACCCTGAGCAAACTCATGAGTGTCTAGAGACCATTGTGCGTGAGAGCGTCTGGCTAGAGACCCTCATCGATCGAGCCCTGAGTTGGCGAGCGGCGGCTCAAGATCGCGATGTGATGCGCAAGCGCCGTGCTCCCCTTGGGGGCGCCATTCAAACCGCTCTGGATCGCTTCGCTGAACTCAGCTCTGCAGGAGAGTTGCAGCTCTCCCTCAATTTAAGGAGCCAAGCTATAGTCCTCCATGATCCCGATGTGATCAGCTCCGCACTCCTAAACCTGCTGATCAACGCCTATAAGTACACAGAGGCAGAAAAATGTCTGCGCTTTGAGAGCTGGGATGAGGGAGGGATCGCCTCTCTGAGCCTCAGAGATAACGGAGTGGGCATCCCCTCCAAAGAGCTCAAGCGAATCTTTGAGCCTTTTTATCGAGTTGACTCCAGCCTTCAGGGGATCGCCTCTGGAGCGGGCCTGGGTCTCGCCATCGTCAACTACACGGTAGAAGCTCACGGAGGGGAGATCCTGGTCGAGTCGGTCTTGGGCGAAGGGAGCCATTTTCTTCTCAAGCTGCCCATCTGCACAGAGATTTGATCAGGGGAGAGCTTGGCTTTCTACCAACAACTCCTCTACTGGCCCTCGCCCAGATTTGAGGCGGTTGATGTTGCGGCGCACCTGAACTTTGTTGATCTTTAGGCCCTCGTATAGGGCGCGGGTCTCAGGAGTTGAGGAGTTGGAGAGGAGGCCCCGAACACCTCGCGCTTCCAGGCCGCGAAAGAACCCCTCAAGCTGTCGCTGCTCCTTCTCCGTAAAGGGCTGGCCGTCGTAGTGAGTGAAAGAGCTCTCCTTGAGAGGCCAGTAAGGTGGATCACAGTAGATCACATCGCCCGCCTTAAGCTCCTTCATCACCTCAGAGAAGTCAGCTTGGCGGATCTCCGCTTTTTGAAGCGCCTCACTGCAAGCCATCAAGTTCTCTCGGTGAATGATGCGTGGGCGGTTGTAGCGCCCAAAGGGAACGTTGAAGCGACCCGCGCGGTTGAGACGATAGAGGCCGTTATAGCAGGTACGGTTGAGCCAAAGGAGCCGCGCAGCCCGTGGCGCAGGGTCCAACTCAGCGGGATCCAAGCTGCGGACGTGGTAGTAGCTCTTCTCTGAATGCTCCCACTCTCCCAGGGCTAAGATTAAGCTCTCGGGGTCCGATTTGACCACCTCATAGAGCTGGACCAGTTGAGGGTTGCGGTCTGTGAGGAGAGCGCTCTCCAGACGACCCTCTCGGACAAGAGCAAAGAAAACCGCCGCACCCCCCATAAAGGGCTCAACATAGCGCCCTATCTGCTCAGGGAGCCTGGGCAGGATCTCAGAGAGGAGAGAGCGCTTGCCGCCCGCCCACTTCAGGAAAGGGTGAGGGAGTTCCTGAGCCATGGCGGCAAAGATAGAGCATCCGTTCAGGGCCTACAATAGCCAAAGAGAGCTAAGGAAAGCTCTTGAGCAGTTGAGAGAAGCCCCAAGATCCTGAGATCCAAAGCTTCTTAGAGAGATTCAAGAGCCCAAACAGTGTAGTTTCTGATCCAGGAGGTGAAGATGAACCCACTCGCAGATCGCTTGGCTACCACATCCAATTTAAGAGGGTTAACTGAGGAGCAGATCTCGATCATCATTGAGGTCCTGACCCAGATGGTCTTTGCTGATGGAGAGTTTCATATAATGGAGAGAGCCGGTTTCCGAAATCAGCTCCTGCGTCTCCCCTGGCTGGCTGAGAAGCAGACCCTCGCAGATCGCGCCTTTCAAGCCGCAATAGAGCAAGCCAAGGAAAATCCTGAGGGCGGTTTTCAAGCCCTGAGCCTAAAGAGCGCTGATCTGCTCCCTCAACTAGAGCATCGCCAAGAGCTGCTTGAGATGGCTCAGAGTCTCGCTGTTTCAGATGGTCAGCTTCATCCCCGTGAGGCAAAGCTTTTGGAGAGCCTTAAGGAGGCTCTGGGGCTGGGATAAACGGTCGCCATGATCCCCTCGGCTGAGTCGGAGAGTCCTCTGAAGGGATTTCAGCTCCAGGCGCTCGCAGAACCGTACGTGAGCCTCTCAACTCATACGGCTTCCATCATCCAGCCGAAGGCCTGATCCCCAACAACCTCCAGTGCGCAAAGAGCCCC
>CAYLJJ010000078.1:0-34503 GCA_964384025.1 uncultured Nannocystaceae bacterium | reverse complement strand
GGCTCGGGGATGGTTGCCAGTTCGTGCAGGGGCTTGCGAAAAGCCAGCGCCTGCTCGGTGCAACCCAGGCAGGGGTGCCCGATGCCTACGGGCCAAACTCCTGAAACATCACAGAAATGTTGTGTAGGGCAGCTGGAAAAGGTCTCGGGGCCCTTGCAGCCAAGCTTGTACAGACAGTGCCCCAGTCTATGAGCATCATCGCCGTAGCATTCGGCAAAACGGCCAGCGTCAAAATGGGGTCGCCTGGGGCAATGCTCATGGATACTGCGACCATAGGCGAACAGCGGTCTATTCTTTGTGTCGAGGGCGGGCAACTTGCCGTAGGTGAGGTAGTGCAGCACTGTACCCAGCAGGTTGTAGGGATGTGGAGGACAACCGGGAATGGTGACCACCGGCTTATTCTTGAGAATGTCAGGTACGCCCTTGGCGCCGGTGGGATTCGGCTTGGCAGCGGGGAGACCTCCAAAGCTTGCGCAGGAACCGACGGCGATGATGACCCCTGCCTTGCCACCAACATCTCGCAACATGTCGAGAGCCGTCCGGCCAGCTATCTTGCAATAGACACCACCATCCTTGGTTGGAATAGCGCCTTCGACGATACAGATATACTGACCCTCGTAGCGCAGCATGGCATCACGCAAGGATTTCTCAGCTTGGTGACCGGCGGCGGTGAGCAGGGTCTCGTGGTAATCCAGCGAGATGAGCTTGAGCAATAGGGTTTGGATACTCGGATAGCTGGCGCGCAGCAGGGTCTCGGTACATCCAGTGCATTCTTGGAAGTGCAACCAAATAACCGACGGACGTGATTTCAACTGAACAGTCTTGAAAAAGGCTTCAGCGGCCGTGACCGGCAAACCTATGGCTGCTGCGGCTGCGCTGCATATACGCATGAAATCGCGCCGAGAAATACCAAATCCGGGTTTCTTCCAGCTGTCCATGCTCGCCTCCTTGCATTCAACAGCTATTTTTGCGATCCCCTCCATTCACAGTAGCAAAATTGAATAATAAATGGTACAAACCCATATCGTTTCCCGGCATTGATCAATAAAAGTGCAAAAATACAGATTAGATGGCAACCTTGCTTGTGTAAAAGATCAGCTATGCTTGTTAAGATCCAAAATTCGATGAATCTCCTTTTATATTATGGTGTGATCGGAGAAATATGTCGAACCAAGAATTAAACATCTCTTTGCTTTGGTTTAAAACATATTGTTTGTTGCAGTTCTGATGATAATGACCAAAACTACTAGTATTTCTGGTGTGTGACGTTCTGAATAAGCCTTAGGAATTGCATATATACCCCTCTTTTCGAGCGATTTTTATGTATTAAGATTTAAGTGATTCACCTTCTTCTACTAGGGCTTGATCTTTTCTGTTCAAGAGTAATCAGAACGTTTGGCCCCCAAATTTAAATGTTCTGCAACAATTAATCTTTATTAAAAGAATAAAATATAATTACAAATCATAGTATAGTCAAATTCATGTTGTTTCTGATCTTAAGAGGATTCTTTATTCTATAAAGATAAAAGTATATCTGCTCAACACAGATGATTCTAAATCATCTGAAGCGGATGGACCTTAAAGATTCTCACCTCTGCCCCTGAGGCTCAATGGAATGACTCTTCACTTGGCTTGCCATGTAGATATCTCAACTCACCGAACCCATATGGCAGCGCTCCCCGAGCCTTGACGGGTCGGATGGTCCTCATGAGCAAAACGGTGACTGAGGCTCCTATACACCACGGTGCTGTTGGTGGCTTGGCCTCAGAAAATAGAAGAAATGCTGCTATCTCCCTAACTTAACATCTTGTATTTAATCGATTTTCGCGAATTTTTGTGCACTGCACAAAAAATGAATTGACCGAGGAAAGCTTCTGCTCTTAAAAATGGTCAGGAAAAATATTCGCCCAGGGGGTTTTTGAGATGAAGCGCTTCTTTGAGCAACCACAACAGATTTTCAATGATGAGTTGACCTTTTGGGCGACTCAAGCGGAGAAGGAGCTTCTCAAGATCTCTAAGCGCACGGAGACCCAGCGCGAGAGTTTTTTTGCATCTCTTGAGCAGCTGCTGGAGGCTCAGCGCGAGACCGCTATAGAGATTCAGACGCACTCTCAAGATCTCGCTAAGCGCCAGTGGACGCTCTATAAAAACCTCTTTACCGGGATCGTGCCCTGATGGCGGAGAAGAGAAGTGATGCTGGTTGGTGTTGGCCCTTCGGTTCGCTGGCTGAGGCGATGAAGAGCTGGGAGAGTTCTTTGGAGGAGCAGGGCGGTAAGTGGCTCCGTGATGATCGGCTCCTCAAGAGCGCCGGCAAGAGCATGGCGGCTTCTATGCAAGCCAAGGCTCAGTGGGACCGCCTTATGGAGCAGTGGATGGGAGGGGTACGCCTCGCTACTACAGGGCAGATGGAGGAGATGGCTCGTCGTCTCAATGATCTGGACCGTCGCGTGGATGGAATCAGCGACCGCCTTGAGGCGATCCTCGACCGATTAGACAGTAACCAAAAGAGTCCTGAGGTCAGGGGAGAGGGGGTCTGAACTATGTCGATCATCCAGCTCGCTGCTGCTCTGAAGGAGGCTGTCCAGCGCATCGCACCGATGGAGCTGCGTGGGGTTGGCGCTGAGGGCAATGCGACCCCCTATGAAGTTGTAGCCTCTCGGGGTCCGATGCGGGTGCTCTACTTCGCGCCGCAGGGAAGTAAGCGTCATGCTACGCCGATTCTCTTTTCTTATTCGCTGATCAACCGCTGGTATATCCTCGATTTTATGCCGGGGCGTAGCCTCATCGAGTACCTCACCGGCGAAGGGCATCCCTGTTATGTCATCGACTGGGGCGTAGCGAATTCTCTTGATCGCCACAAAAGCTGGGGTGATTACGCGCTGCGTTATTTGGGCTTAGCGGTGAAGACCGCCTGTAGACGTGAGGGGGTTGAGCAGCTCCACCTCTACGGCTACTGCATGGGGGGGACCTTAGCCCTAACTTATGCTGCGCTGCGGCCCGCTCGGGTGCGTAGCTTTGTCGCAATGGCCGTGCCTGTCGATTTTCATGATGAGGGGCTCCTCAGCCACTGGACTCGTGAAGAGGTCTTCGATGTGGACGCTGTGGTCGAAGCCTATGGCAATGTTCCAACTTGGTTGATGGAGTCGGGCTTCCGCTCGATGGCGCCGCTTAACAACCTTACCAAATGGCGTGATCTCTGGAAGATGCGTAAGCGGGAAGGTTTCATCCCGCTCTGGCGCGCGATGGAGCGCTGGTCCTCAGACAACGTGCCCTTCCCTGGTGAGCTATATCGTCAGTATGTACGCGACACCTACCAGAAGAACCGTTTTGTCGCAGGAGAGATGTATGTGGATGGCGAGCGCCTCGATCTGGGTGATCTAACCGCGCCACTGCTCCTGGTCACCGCCAAAAACGATCATATCGTGCCTGAGACGAGCGCCACTGCGCTGATGGCCGTGGTGGGCAGCGAAGAAAAGAGTCACTTCGCCTTCCCCACCGGGCATATCGGCTTGAGCACCAGCTCCAAGGCGGTGAGAAGATTCTGGCCCGAGATCAGCGCATGGTTGGTGACGCAGGGTGAGGGGATCGTAGAGCCCTGAGCTTTTATCAGAGGGCGCTCCCGTATACCTTGCCGTTCGAATAGAGGAGAGCGAGATGGCGCCTGTACTGATCAAGCGATATCGCAACCGGAGGCTCTATGATACGGGTCGAAGCCGATACATCACCTATGAGGATCTCGCTCAAGATCTGAAGTCTGGGCGTGCGATCCGTATCGCGGACGCCAAGACCGGAGAAGACCTAACCAAACGCACGCTTATGCGAGTACTCCTCACCGAGACCCAGGTGCATAAGCTCGATTGCATCCCCGAGGAGTTCCTCCATACTCTCATCCAGATCGAAGATAGGTCGCTGATGCGGCTGTTTCATCATTACCTTCATATGACTCTGAAGTCATTCGCTGTCACTCAGCAGGCCATGCATCAGAACCTAGAGTTGTTCAAGAGCATGGCCCCTGGTGGGGCTGAGCTGATGGGAGTCTTCGGGCGCCTTATGGGCCGCTCACCACCGGATGATCCATGATCTATGTTCTCAGTATGCTCCTCTTCACCTCACCACAGCTTCAAGAGATTCGCGCCTGCGAGCCAGGCCCACTCTCTTGGGAGACTCACCTCTATCGAGATCTCCACGAGGAACTCTTTATCCAAGAGCCCTTTCTCCCTGAGACGGAATGGAGAGCACGAGCACGAACCTCAGACGCAGCGATCGCCGCCTGCTTTGGTGCCAGCGCCCCCCACAGCCGCGACTTTCTTCTGCATCGTTACCGAGAGACACCCGGTGAGGCTGAACGCGGCCCTGTTCTCATCGCTTCAGGCGCGGGTTATAGCGCCTTGGACACAAGCAGCTTTCTGGCCGCCAGCCTCGCTGCTGAGGGCTTCCCCACCTATGCGCTCACTTTTGCCCATCGTCATGGCGACAATCTCCTCCAAGCTGAGCAGATTGCCAACGCCGTTAACCTCCTCCGCTTACGCCACCCTGAAGGCTCTTTTACGCTCATCGGCTATTCCAAAGGTGGTCTTGCAGCGCGGATCTATTGCAGTAACACCGAGGATCTGGAGTGGGAGGAAGCACAAGCCGATTACGCGGCATGGGGCACGCGGTTTCGAGGAGATGTAGATCTGCTCCTCCTGCTTGGCACACCCAACGCAGGAGTGGACACTCCCTTTCGCTGGTCCTCTTCCAACCTCGGCGCGGTCACCGTCAGCCCCCCACCTGATACTCCAACCGCTTGGACCACTTGGTATCCACAGGGCAGCACCCTGCCTCTTATCTATGTCGATCTGGAGCCACGTCATATCACCGGGCCGCACTTTATTGGACAGACTCAGATGCTCGCAGACCTCAGCGAGCGTCATGCCCTGCCTGGCGGTAATCCGCTCCTCGGTGCTTATGGGGGGCAGGTGGATTGGTATACCACTTGGCACGGTGGACTTGGCTTTGTCAGCAGCTCTGAGGGGATCTCGGCGGCGGTGGAAGCTGGTGGAGGCTTGATCGCTCAACTCGATCGGATTGGAGTCGCTCCCAGCGTAGAGCTGCTCTTGGCGGCAGGCGGCAACCCCATCATGGGGATCGGCGGCGCCCATCCTTTCGCCTTTGAGATCTTTTGGGGCGATGTAGGAGCGGCTCAGCGGCGCTTGCTCTTTGAAGAGCTGGGCGAGGCTTGGCTCTGGAGCCTCTTCCCCTGGGGTCAGGTCCTCTTTGAGTACGATCTACCACGGCTCTTCGCGGGCACAGCCTACCTCGGAGAGATCAGCGGACCATCTGATGGTCTTCTCTTTATCGACAGCGCGTTGGCGGAAGAGGGATTGACCACACGAGGGGCTCTCATCCGTGAGGCACGGCTCTTTGGAGCTCTCAACCACGTTGAGCTGACGGTGGCGGGTAGTCTGGCGGCGAGCTTCTTTGGAGATGAGGCGCTGGCGGGCGGGCTCTATGAACCCAGCCTCTCTGAGAAATACAGCGTTGAAGAGAATCAGCTCATCGAGTGGTTGATCGATCATCTCCGTGATCCTGAGCCTGTCATAATCCCCTCAGATGCGGGACTCATCGATGATGTGGGGCTTATTGAGGATCTGGGGGTTGTTGAGGATCTGGGGGTTGTTGAGGAGATCGGTTCAGTTGAAGATCTGAGCCCCTCAGTGGAGGATACTCCAGATCAAGCAGCCAAGCTGGACTCTACGAATGTTCCCGACGAGAGCAGGACCTCAGCGCCAGACATATACAGCTCTCCTGTCGATGCCAATCCGAGCGCGGAGAACAGCCCCTCAGGTGGAGGCGGAAGGAGCTCTGATGGATGCAGCGCAGCGCCTCAGCGCTCCTTAACCTCTCCCCCTGTTTTGTTCGCGCTTCTGGCACTTTTCTTTCTGCTTCGAAGAAACTTAAACGCTCGAAATTAAAAAAAATACCCTTTCTTTTGTGCGACGCACAAAAGCCATTGACCCTTCTCTTCGCTGAGCTTAACTTGTGGTCTGTCCTGGAGACGACTATGCGGTTCATCCTCACTCTCATCTCGTTCAGTCTCATCAGCTGTGCGTCTGATAACACCACCCGGACCTCATGCCATGTCAACGATGATTGTCCCACAGGCCAAGTGTGCACTGCGGCGATCTGTCAGGTGGGCTGGCGGGATGGTGGACTTCTTGATGACAGTGGACCATCCATCATCGGCCCTCATAGTTGCGTTCCTGATGGGGATGGTCAGATTACGCATATGGAGTTCTCCTTGGAGCCAGGTACAGGTGCTCCTTTTCTGAGCATCAATGATCCCGCCGGCCTTCAGTTTGATCTGGCGGGGCGAGCAGCTGAAGAGGGCCTGCGCTGGAGGTTTCTCCCTGAGGGTGAAGATGTCGAGGGTCTTTATGCTGCGATCTGGACACCTGATCTCTTTGAGGCTGGCGTTCACTTTCCCACCGCAGATTACGCCACCGCGCTCCCCAGCTCTCCTGGGCTGATCGCTTTCTTTGATCTGAACGAGGAGCATCTTGGTCTTCTTGGCTTGGCGGATCCCAGCGGAGAGTTCACGCGCTTGATCTATGAGCCACCGCTTGAGCTCCTCCGCTTTCCGTTGAAGTCGGGCGCAGAGTGGAGGGTTGAGTCTCGCGCCACAGGCATCTTCTTAGGCGCGACGGTCAGCCTCAGTGATCAAGCGAGTGTGCGAGTGCGAGGACTGGGTATGCTCGACACACCCGCAGGAGTCTTGCCTGTCCTCCAGATCCTCACAACCTTAGAGCGGAACTTTGAGAGCGCAGGCTTCAGCCAGATCTATACCGAGGTGGATTTTATCTCGGAGTGCGGTGGCTTTGTCGCGCGCGCCATCAGCCACGAGGGGATCAGGGATCTGCCAGAGTGGGTGGCCAGGGCTCAAGTCCTGGCTCCCCTCAGCTGTGAGTCTCAGGCCGCCTGTGGTCTGGGCGGGCGCTGTAACGCTGAGGGCTACTGTGAGGCCGATGGTGAGCTGCCCAACTTAGCCGAGCCTCTGTGCAGACCCAATGGCGATGGCATCATCAGTGATGCTGAGATGCCCATACAGGCGGGCTTAGGTGGCCTCTTCCGCCTCAATGATCCTGCTCATGAGGTCAGGGTGGATCTGCTCGGCCAGCTTGAGGGCGAGCAGCCTGTCTGGGACTTCAGGGATGATGCTTTGGGTGAGCTTGAGCGGGTGGAGCGAACAACATCCCCTGAGGGGTTTTGGTTTGCACCGCACTTCCCTGAGGCGACCTATGTTGGTGTGTTGGACGCTGGGTTGGGGATGCTGGCGATATTCAAGCGTGTAGAGGGGGCTCTACAGCTCCTGGGGGTGGCGAGTGAGCGGGTAGATGGGACCTTGCTCATCTATGACACCCCTGTCGATGCTTTACGCTTTCCTTTGAAGCCCGGAGACTCCTGGAGAGCGAGCACCGCAGCGCGAGGCCAGCTGGAGGGCGCCGATGTTGTGTTGGAGATGAGCTATCACTTTACAGCGGGAGCGGCAGGTCGTATCCAGCTCCCCGCTGGAGATATTCCAGTGATCCCCCTCAATATGACCGCTACCCAGCAGGTGGAGGGAGCGCCCTTCGCTATGCAGCGGCGCAGCCTGCTCTTTATGGCGGAGTGTCTGGGGGGGGTGACGCGGGTCGTCTCCCGCAACAACGAGGAGGCGGAGCAGTTTACGCAGGCGGTGGAGGTTGCGCGGCTCACGATCCCGCGCTGTCTTGATGATCTTCAATGTCGCCGTGGTGCTCTCTGTCAGCAGGGCCTCTGTGAAGGCGAAGCCCCTTTGCCGGTAGAAGATGCAGGAGTTCAAGATGATGCTTCAGTCGATCTTGACGCGGGCCTGAGTGATGCTGTTTTAGAGGATGTAGCTCTCCCGTTAGATGCAGCGTCTCCTCTATGTAATCCAGAAGGAGATGGCGTGCTCACCCGCGATGAGTTCCTGCTCGCGCCGGGCTCAATCGCACACCTCCTTGTAGCTGAAGGGCATCAACCTGTGGATTTGATGGGGAGCCCTTGCGAGGCGGGGCGATGTTGGGACTTTGCAGCCCCTAGAGAGAATGACGCTCGTCGGATCGTGGAGTTATATCCAGTGGAGGGAGCTTGGTATGCCGAGGAGTTCCCCGAGGCGAGCTACGCCAGCCTCCTTGATTCTGAGCGGCGCTGGCTTGGCCTCTTTCGGCTCTCTGAAGGGGGCCTCGACCTGCTCGGCACCGCATCTGAAGAGCCCCGTGATATGCTGACGACCTATGAGCCCCCTGTGCGTTTGTATCAGTTCCCGCTCAGCGTAGGGGATGCCTGGGTAGCAGAAACAACCCAGAACGGCTATTGGGGCTTCAGCTCGATCTGGACCGAAGATCGATACACGATTCAAGTTCTGGAGCGCGGCCAAGTTCAAACACCACAGGGGCCGTTTGACGCGATCCAGGTGGTCACCACCTTAGAACAATCTGTGCCCTTCACGATCTTTGCTACAGATCGAGTGATCCACACCTTCCTCTCTGAGTGTTTTGGTATCGTCGCGCGGATCGTTGGACCAGAGGATGAAACTGAGACCTTTTTTGATCGCGCCGACCGCGTCGAGCGCCTTATGCCAAGCCAGTGACCCTATGAGCCGAGCCGCTTTCTTCTTGCTCATCCACAGCCTCTGTTTTGGAGGCTGCCTGGAGTTCCAAACCAAGCGCTTTGATTCGGCGCTCAAGCCCTTTGGCTATGTGGAGATCGACGGAGTGCGGGTTCACTACCGCGACCTCCCCGCTCAAGGCAAGGCCCAGGGTGTGGTGGTGATGATCCATGGCTATGCAGGCGGCCTCGTCAGTTGGCTGCATCTCCAACCGGCGCTCTCCGATCGTTTCCGTACGCTCTCCCTTGATCTCAAGGGCTTTGGCTTGACCGATAAGGCCGCTGGTGACTACTCCAGTGAGGCGCAGGCAGATCTGGTCATCGCCTTTATGGAGAAGATGGGCGTGGAGAGGGCTCATATCGTTGCTCACTCTTGGGGCTGCTCTGTGGCCTTGGATCTGGCGAGGCGTTATCCAAGCCGTGTCGATCAGCTCGTCTTAACCTCAGCCTTCATCTACCCCGAGCAAGCTGATGGCTTCCTGCGTTGGTCTCAGTACCCTTGGCTGGGTGAAGCTCTGTTCTGGCTGTTCTATGACCAGCAGTTGGAGACACGCTACACCTGGAGCTATCTGGAGCCTGAGCGTCATATCTCCGCTCGGGGCCTTGACTATCTACGCACATTTCAAGCTACTCCTGGCGTAGACGCGGCGGCCTTAGCGGTCGCGCGTGGGATGCATCTTGATACCCTCAGCGCCAAGCATCATGAAGTCAAACAGCAGACGCTCCTCGTCTGGGGCGCCAGCGATCGAGTCTCTGACCCTCACTTCGGAGCGCGCCTCGCCGCTGATCTGCCACGCGCTCAACTTAAGATCCTCACACGCGCAGGCCACGCGGTGATGTTGGAACGGGCGGGCAGTTACCACGAGCTGCTGCGAGCTTTCCTCAAATGAAAAAACTACTGAGCCTGCTCTTCCTCCTCCCAACTTTGGCTCTGGCTGAGGATCCCTGGGGACTTGGCGCTCTACGTGATCCCTTTCGGTCAGAGGATCCAGCTCAAGCCCCCCGCGTGAGTTGGGGGGGCTACTTTCGGCTGCGTGGTGATATCTTTGAGAACCTCGATCTCAACCGTGGCCCCACACCCTCGACAGGAGAGACCCTCTTTCCGCTGCCCGCCTATGATCCACGCGAGGGCGATCAGCTCAGATCAGCAGATCTACGGCTGCGCCTAGAGCCTCATATTCAAGTGGGCTGGGAGGTCAACGTTCGAGCGACGATAGATCTCCTTGATCGCCAAGTCCTGGGCTCAAACCCCAGCGCCGACAACGCCTTCTCGGGCATGAACGCAGCCTCAACGGGGCAGCAGCCGCCTCAAGACTCCGTGCGGGCGACTCGCGCCTGGGCTGAGATCGGTACGCCTGTGGGCCTGCTGACGGCGGGGCGGATGGGTGTCCACTGGGGCCTGGGGATCTTGGCCCACTCAGGTGATCATCTTGACAGCGATCAAGGCAACACCGTGGACTCCATCGCCCTCGCCAGCCCTCTCTTTGAGCATATTTTGGGGATCTCCTATGAGCTGGCCTCCAGCGGGCCAACGCTCTCTCCCTGGGGTGGAATTGGGCAGGAGATCGATGCGGATCCCAGCGATGATGTGCGCTCCTTATCGCTGGCGCTGCTCTCCGTTAACACCGCCCCCTTGCGCAGGATCAAGCTTAGGGACGATCGCCCTCTGCTCGACTATGGGCTCCTCTATACCCACCGTTGGCAGAAGCTGGATGATCCTCAAATGAGCGGCGAGCGGGCGATTGAGCGTGGGTTCTCAGCTCACCTCTTTGATCTCTTCCTGATCTTCGAGACAAAGCACAACAGGCTGGAGTTTGAGGGGGCCGTGATGCAGGCCACGCTCTCAGATGCTTCGCTGATCCCAGGGCTCTCCACTGCGCAGGTTGAGGCGCTTCAATATGGGGGGGTGCTCCGCGATACCTATAGGCTCTCTCCCTCCAGCGCGATCTCTCTAGAGATCGGCTTGGCTTCAGGTGATGAAGCTCCAGGTTTTGGTGCACGCCCTGGTCGCGAACGAGCGATCAGCCGCCCTGGTGATATGGATGGACCCCAGATAGCCCTGCCTGATGACCTCCGCGTAGACAACTTCCGCTTTCATCCCGACTATCGTGTGGACCTGATCCTCTGGCGAACCCTGGTGGGCACTGTCACCGATGCACTCTATCTTCGCCCTAAGCTTAGCCTGGGGCCGCTGGAGGGGTTCAGCTTTGAAGCTGTGATGATCTGGTCCCGCGCCCTGGAGGCGAAGACGCCTCCGGGTCAGGAGCTGGATCTGGGCTTAGAGATGGATCTACACCTGCACTATCAGAGCCCTGATCGCTTCGTGAGCAGCTTGGAATATGGCTACCTGCTGCCCCTAGCGGGTCTCGACAACTCCGCGCTGGGGCTTGAGGCTGAGGGCGCATGGCGACTGCACGCTTTGATGGGGGTCCTGTTTTGATGCGCGCCTATCATCTCCTCCCTCTTTCTCTCCTCCTTGCTTGCGGCGAGGGTACCCCTGAGGCTGCGTTGAACATCGAGGGAGAACCCCCAGTGGTGGCCTGTGAGCAGATCGATGGGGTGGTCAGTCCTGGTGAGTTGCACTTCACGCCAGGGCTCAGCGTTCGCTATGTCGTTCAGAAGCCCGATGAGATCTTGAACCCAACAGGTGATCTCGCCGCTGGCCAAGGGCTCTGGGATTTCAGTCGGGTGGATTTTGACCATTTCAGTGAAGTGCAGACCCAGCGTGTCGAGGGGCTTTGGTTCGCAAGCACCGTCCCCAACGCCTTGATCTTGGGCTTCGCTGAGGCGGGCAGCGCCGAGACTCATCTCCTTCTAAATCCAACAGAGAGAGCTTTGGAGATCCTGGGGATCGCCTCGGTGGAGCCTGAGGAGCAGCTCTTTCTCTATGATACCCCGATCCCATTTTTGCGCTTCCCGATGGATCTCCAGAGCGCTTGGAGCGCTTCTGCGAGACCAGGTGAAGGCAGCTTTTGGAAAGGCAATGATCTCGCCAGTGCGGGAATCGTGGATCACTATGAGATCGCTGTAGTGGGCGGAGGCAGCTTAGCGCTCCCCGCTATGAAGATCGGCGGTATCCTGGCTCTCTCTCTTCGGCTGTCTCGGCAGTTGCGAGATCAAGAGCCTTGGATCCTTCATGAGACCTATTTGATCCATGAGTGTTTAGGCACCGTAGCGCGCCGAACAGAGCCCAATGGTCCCTGGTGGGTGGTCTGGTACCCGAGATGAGGAGAGAGATGAAGAGGCCAAGCTTCCTCAAGATGATCGAGCGCGTCGAAGAGCATACAGCGGCACAGATGAGCCGCGCGCTGCAAGAGCCCAGGTTCTTAGGCGCGGCGATGTCATTGGTAGAGGCGGGAATGTGGGCTAGGCATCTGGCGCAGAGCCTCGGCGGGCGCGCTGCAGCTTTCTGGGGCCTCCCCAGCGCCTCTCAGATGCAGAGCAACCTGGAGATTCTCACGCGGATTGAGGAGCGCCTCGCTGAGCTAGAGGCTCGCCAGGAGGAGGGAGAATGAACTTTTGGGAGCGCACGAAGCGCTTCGTTGGGGTGCTCAAAGAGGCGCCTAAGCTCAGCCACCGAAACCTCTTGAAGCTGCGCGCAGATCTGGGCATTCAGCCAAGCCCTGCGCGGCTGCTCCATGATGAGAGCGCCTTTCAGCTCCTGGCCTTCGGATCTAAAGAGGGAGAGCAGCCTCCTGTCCTGATCATCCCCTCGATCATCAATCGTTGGTATGTTCTCGATCTGCTTGAAGGTCACAGTTTGGTTCAAGCCCTGACCGAGGCGGGGCTCAGGGTCTACCTTTTGGCCTGGCGTGATGCTCATGATGGCATGGGCTCGATCCCGCTCTCCAATTACATCTCAGGCTTTATCCAGCGCGCGGTGCAGTGTGTTTGTCGGGATGCGGGAGTTCAGCAGCTCACGCTCTTAGGGCAGTGCCTCGGCGGCACCTTCAGCTTGGCCTACGCTGCGCGCTATCCCAAGCAGGTCGGACGATTGATCACCCTGACGACCCCTGTGGACTTCTCCCAAGAGAGCGTCCTGGGCACTTGGAGCCGCCGAGATGTCATCGACATCGACAAGATCGCCGCCACCTATCCAGGGGTGATCCCCAACGCGATCACCTATGGCGCCTTCCCGCTTTTGGATCCGCGCGCGCTGCTCTCACGCCACCGCCTGCTCTTTCAGATGATCGAGAACGCTGAGTTTGTGCGGATCTATCAAGCCCTCGATCTTTGGACCAGTGATCATCTCCCCGTTGCCTGTGGTGCGCTTGTGGGCATCACGCGAGATCTCTATCAGGAGAACCTGCTTTGGGAGGGGGCCTGGATCATCGATGGCCACGCCGCCCAGTTGAAAGAGATCGATTGTCCGGTTTTCAATATACGCGCTGCTGGCGATCATATCGTCCCCACTCCAGCCAGCGAGGCCCTCACTCAGAAGATCGACAGGATCCGCGAATTTATCTCGCCGATGGGGCATATCACCCTCATCCTCGCCAGCCCGCTGCGACTCCAGACCTACGCCGCCATCATTGAGTTCTGCAAAGAGAGCCCCTCATGAATACACAGCATCGCTTTGATATCAGCCGCTGGCCCAGCATGCAGGCGCGGTGGCGCCCGGAGCAGTTGGCGCTCCAAGAAGGAGAGACCACCCGAAGCTATCGTGAGCTGGCTGAGCGGATCGAGCGCCTCGCCAACGCGCTCAGCGCCCTTGGTGTTGGCTTTGGCGATCGCGTCGCGCTCCTCTCACTCAACAGCTGCGAGTATGTCGAGATCATCTTCGCCACCGCGAGGCTGGGGGCGATGGCGGTGCCTCTCAACTTCCGCCTTGCTCCCCGCGAGCTGGCCTTTATGCTCCGAGACAGCAGCCCTTCACTTCTCCTCTTTGATCCTACGCTCAGCGCCTTGATGGAGAAGGTCCAGCGTGAGGAGATCCCTAAGACGCGGCTCATCGAGATCGGCCCTGACTATGAGCGGCTGATCCAGAGAGCAGAGGCTATTGCGCCTGCACCAAGCCAAGCGATCAGAGAGGAGACTCCACACCTCATCATCTATACAGCGGGGACGACAGGCTTACCCAAGGGGGTGATGCTGAGTCACGGCAACACCTTCTGGCAGGTGATCAACGCGCTCAACCTGGGGCTGCTCCCTGGCGCCATCGGCCTCGCTGTCCTGCCCTTTTTTCATATCGGCGGGCTCAACGGATCGGTCACTCCGTTGCTCTTCATCGGCGGCACCACGATCATCCAGCGACAGTTTGATCCCAAAGAGACGATCCGCTTGTTTGTAGAGCATGAGATTCAGGGGATGTTGGGTGTCCCCGCGATCTTCCTCGCCTTGGCAGCTACGCCTGAGTTCCACACCGCAGATCTCTCCAAGATCGTTGCCTTCACCAGCGGCGGCGCCCCCTTACCGATGCATACGATCAAGCTCTATGAGGCGCGTGGAATCCCCTTCCGCCAGGGCTATGGTCTGACCGAGGCAGCGCCTGGTGTGACAGGGATGGAGCCTCAAGATGCCTACAACAAACCGGGCTCAGTGGGCCGCGCCTGTCATCACACAGAGCTGCGCGTGATCAAGGAGGGTGATATTGATTGCGCGTTGGGGGAGCGCGGTGAGGTGATCGTCCGTGGCCCCAACGTAATGCTGGGCTACTGGAACCGACCTGAGGCGACCGCTGAGGCGCTTAGGGGAGGCTGGTTGCGTACCGGCGATGTGGGCATGATCGACGCAGAGGGCTACCTCTATCTCTATGGACGCCAGCGCCAAATGATCATCAGCGGCGGTGAAAACATCTACCCTGCTGAGATCGTCAACGCGATCACTGAACACCCTGCGGTCATCGAGTGCGCTGTCTTGGGCGTTGAGGATGAGCGCTGGGGACAGCGCCCCGCCGCCTTCGTGGTTAAGTGGCCTCAACAGAGCTTGAGCGCTGGAGATCTTGAGGCCTTCTTGAAGAGCCGTCTTGCGCGCTTTAAGCGACCCCGCGACTTTTACTTCCTGCCTATTTTGCCACGCAGCGCGGCAGGTAAGGTTCTCAACAGCGAGCTACAGAAGCTCTTAAAATCGGAGGTTTAAGATGATCGGCAAGAACATAACAGAGTTAAAGCTGGGAGAGAGCGCTGCCTTTTCTAAGACCCTCAGCGAGTCAGATGTCTATCTCTTTGCGGGGGTCACAGGCGATCTCAACCCTGCTCACATCGACGAGATCTATGCCTCAAAGACCTTTTTCAAGAAACGCATCGTCCATGGGATGCTTCTTGGTGGCCTGATCTCGGCGGTTATCGGCAACAGATTGCCTGGACCAGGCACCATCTACGTCAAACAGGATCTGCGCTTTAAAGCCCCTGTGTATATCGGTGACACGATCACAGCGCGGGTGACTGTCCTTGAGTTGGATCCTGAGCGCAACCGCGCCAAGCTAGAGACGATCTGCGAAAATCAAGAGGGCCTGATCGTCCTCGCTGGGGAGGCCCTCATCAGCCCACCCAAGCCGCGCTCAGTGAGCTGACGCTTTAGAGAGCCGAGATTCAGAGCTTGAGGTCACCACTCTTGAGGGCCTCACGGCGGGAGAGGCGGATCTTGCCTTGGCGATCAACGCCGATGCACTTGACTGCTACCTCTTGCCCCTCCTCCAAGATATCCTCTACGCGCTCTACACGACCTTCAGCCAACTCAGAGATGTGGCAGAGGCCATCGGTACCGGGGAGGATCTCGATAAAGGCACCAAACTCAAGGATCTTGCGAACGGTGCCCATATAGACGCGGCCCACCTGAGCCTCCTCTGTGAGGGCTTCGATCAGCTTCAGAGCGCGCTGGGCTGCTTCGATATTGGGGCTGGAGACGATCACCTTGCCGGTGTCGTCTACATCAACGACACAGCCAGTCTGTTCGGTGATCCCTCGAATGGTCTTACCTCCAGGGCCGATGATGTCGCGGATACGGTCAGGGTTGATCTGGGTGGTGATGATGCGCGGAGCATGGAGAGACATCTCAGCGGCAGGAGTGCTGATCGCCTTACGCATCTCTCCAAGGATATGCAGGCGACCATCACGAGCTTGATTCAGCGCTTGACTCAAGATCTCTTGGCTTAAGCCCTTGACCTTGATATCCATCTGGAGCGCGGTGATGCCATCCTCCGTGCCCACCACCTTGAAATCCATATCGCCCAGGTGATCTTCATCACCCAGGATATCGGAGAGGATCGCGATCCCCTCCTCCTCCTTGATCAGCCCCATAGCGATGCCCGCAACATCCTTGACCACAGGAACACCCGCCTGCATCAGCGCCATTGAGGAAGCGCAAACCGTGGCCATTGAGGAGGAGCCGTTGGACTCAGTCACCTCACTGACGACGCGGATCGTATAACTGAACTCTTCATGTTCAGGGAGGATCGGGCTGACACCGCGCTTAGCGAGGGTCCCATGGCCGATCTCCCTTCGACTGGTGCCACGAAGGAAGCGAGCTTCACCGACGCAGTAGGGGGGGAAGTTGTAGTGGAGCATAAAGCGCTTAAAGACATCGCCGTGTAGATTGTCGATGCGCTGCTCATCTCTACGTGTCCCCAAGGTGACGGTGGCGAGAGCTTGAGTCTCTCCACGGGTGAAGAGAGCGGAGCCGTGGGTGCGAGGCAGGAGCCCTACTTCACATTGAATGGGTCGCACCTCATCGTTGCGGCGACCATCGATACGATAACCCTCTTCCACTACCTGGTTGCGAACGATGTCTCGCTGGAGATCATTAAGATAACCCCTGATCTCATCCTCACGCTCCTCCAGCGTGGGATCTTGCTCAAGCATCCCCTCGACGACTCGATCTTTGGCCCCCGAGAGGGCCTCACCTCGCGCCTTCTTAGCAGGGATCATCAGCGCTTCAGCCAGATCATCGATGCCGAGATCGATCACCTTGTAGAAGAGTTCTGCGTCGATCTGTGGAGGTTCAACCGTCTGCTTAGCCTTACCCAGCTTGGCGACCATCTTTTGCTGAGCGATGATGACCGGCTGGATCGCCGCCTGAGCGGTGATGATCGCCTCAAGCATCTGAGCCTCAGAGACCTCTTGAGCTTCCCCTTCCACCATCAACACAGCGTCAGCGCTGGCAGAAACGATGAGGTTAAGATCAGCATCCTCTTGCCGGCTGAAGGGGGGGTTGACCACATAGGCCCCATCAATGAGGCTCACAGTACAAGCGGCGATGGGACCCTCAAAAGGGATGTCGCTGAGAGAGGCGGCGGCAGAGGCTCCCACCATAGCGCAGATGCCTGCATCATTCTCTTTATCAAAGGAGAGGACCGTAGCGATGATCTGAATCTCTTTGCGCCAGTTCTTGGGAAAGAGGGGACGCATGGGACGATCGATCAACCGAGCCTTGAGCACCTCCCAGGTGGCGGGACGGCCCTCACGCTTGAAGTAGCCACCAGGGATCTTGCCCGCAGCGTAGCCCTTCTCCAGATAATCGCAGCTCAGGGGCAGAAAATTGACCCCGGTGCGGGCGTGCTTGCTGCCTGTACAGGTAACGAGGACCACGGTCTCCCCCATGGTCACTAAGACAGAGCCTCCAGCCTGACGGGCGATACGCCCAGTCTCTAGGCTGATCTCCATCTCACCAAAAGGAACACTCAAAGTCATCTTAGACATATGAAACAACTCCAGCGGACAGCGCCGCGTTGCTCCCGATCTCTCGCCTCGGTTCCTGACCCAAGCGTCCTGTTGCCAAGGCGCTTGGGTCAGAGCCTGAGGTCGACACTCTCAGCTCCCCCATGGAGCTTTCAAGCGGGATCGGGCGATAAAAAACATCCCCTCAAAGCTCTTTGAGGGGATGCAAAAAAAAAGAGCCTTAATGGCTCCTAGAAGATCTTTACTTAGCGTCGCAGACCGAGCGCCTTAATCAAGGCTCGGTAGCGTGCGACCTCCTGGCGTTTGACATAGCGCAGGAGACGGGTACGTTGACCGACCAGCTTCTTGAGGCCACGGCGGGTAGCGTGGTCATGCTTATGGACCTTGAGGTGCTCGGTCAGATAACGGATGCGATGGGTCATCAGCGCCACCTGCACCTCGGGAGAGCCGGTGTCATCCTCAGATCGCTTAAACTGTTCGATGATCTCGCGTTTGTTGTCTTGATCGAACGGCATATCAACTCCTCGTTTGGGCCAGCCAGGCCGTCGTCCAGCTGGGTATAATGGTGGGCGTTTTTATCGGAACTCCTCTCCAGAGTCAATCCTTCAGAAGAGGCCAAAGACACCATTTGGGGTGTAACCCAAAAAGCGTAGGTAGGTCTCTCCCGCCAAGATGATCAGCAACCAGCCGACGACCAGCATCGTCACTCCAAACTTAAAGGTGTCAAACCAGCTATAATGATCGGTTACATAGAGCAAGGCGGCAGGCTTGGAGTTAAAGGGCAAAGCGTAGACATGCTCGATCAACAGAGCGACAGGGAAGGCCAAGCTGAGCACGCTAAAACCAAACTGTTTGGCAGCGCCGATGGCGATGGGCACAAAGATGAGGGTTCGCATCGTCTTGGACTGAAAGATGAGCGAGCTGAAGATCATCGCTCCAGTCAAGAGCAGGTAAAGGATCCAGAAGGGGGTATCGCTCCCGAAGCCCAGGGTCTCAAAGAGGGCTTTAACCGAGAGAGAAGCCAAATCGGTGGCCTTAAGCCCCGCCCCCAGAGTGTAGGCTCCAGCGGAGAAGAGGAGGAGGTGCCAGGGGATATCTACATCATTCCATCTGACCACTCCAATTCGAGGCAGGAGTGCTACTACAGCGCCCAGGAAGGCGATGGCGGTCTTGCTGATGCCGTGATAGCGATCGGTAGCCCAAAGCGCCAGGACAGCGATAAAAATCAGGACCGCTTTAAGCTCTTGCAGCCTGAGAGGGCCGAGCTTCTGCAGCTCCTCTTTGAGGCGCTCCATCCCTCCCTCGATCTGGGGCAGACGCTCCTCTGGACTCAAGGGGAAGATGATACGGGTCCCGATGAGCCAACCCAGGAAAAGCAAAATCAGAGCCAGAGGGAAGGCGGCGATAAACCAATCACCATAGAGAAAATCGGACTCCCCTATCGCCCCTGCGATCATCACCCCTGCCAGAAGATTTGCCCCAGATCCGGTGATAAAGCCTCCAGCGGTGATGTTGATCTGAAAGAGGTTCTGAAGCACCAGGTTGCGTCCAAAATTGTTGCGCTGTTTGCCCCCGGTCGCTCCATAAACAGCAGCGATCACCATAAAGATGGGCAGCAGGATCGCCGCCTTGGCGGTGGTGGCTGAGATAAAGGCAGAGAGCACCACGTTGATCAACATGAAGCTTAAGAAGATCAAGGAGGCGTTTTTTCCAAAGCGGACCATAAACCAGAGGGCAAAACGCTTAGCTGCCTGGGTCTTGACCAACATGCTGGCCAGGATGAAAGAGAGGATATTGAGCCACATCACCTTATGGCCCAGCTGATGGTAAGCGGTCTCTTCAGGCACCACCTGAGTGAGCACCATAGCGATGATCAGGAGCAGAGAGGTCAGGTAGTTGGGCACCGCCTCACTGATCCAGAGGATCAGCGCAGCTACAAAGATCGCCAACATCGAGATGTTGGCTTGAGAGAAAGCGGCTGGGCTCAGCTCTTGGAAGCGAGCCAGGGCGCTTGAGCTGAGGCTGTTGGGATCAATCTCCTTTAGGAACGGGATATCAAGGAGATAGTTGATGGAGAGAAAGGCGATGATGGCCAGAGGCCCACCGATCTTTGCCATCCAGGCTTCGACAGTACTTTTCTCTCGGACAGGTAGACGCTCTACCTTGTACCGGTTCATGTCCAAAGGATCGTAGCTTTGCTTCAAGTGAGCCTTCTCTCAGGTAGAAAATCCACGGGAAATTATCAGCTTTGGGGATGAAAACAAGGGAACTGGTAACCGGCTTAAAGCCCTCTGTTCTCGCTCAACAGCCCGGTCAGCTTTTGTAAACTCTTGAAATTATTGAGATCTGCTTCCAGGAGCCTCAGCAGCTGGTGCTAATAATTTCAATAGGTTACGTCAGTGGACTTGTTGCCTCCTCAAAAAGTGTTCGGACTGTTGCTCGCTAGAACACTCGTTCTTTCTCTGAAGCGATCCTTTGAGAGCCCTAAAACCTGGAGCGATTGCAGCGCGTCAGTGGGTTCAGGCTGGGGTTGTGGTTGGCGATGACGATGAGCTGATCTTTCTCTCTCAAGATCGTATCTCGTCCTGGATCCTCTCCCCCTCTTGGGTTGAGGTACATCTGTCCACCTTCATGAGGTCGCAGGGGATCATTTTGAACAAAACCACAGACGACATAGGGCATTTTGCACTGGATCGCTCGTCGAGCCAGCTCTCTCCAGCTTAAGCCCTCCAATGAATTGGGGATCTGGGGTAAGAAGATCTGATTGGTCTCAGACTGGGTGGTAAGCAGATGAGTGAAGATACGGTTGCTGCCAGGGGTGATGCAGCTCTGGGCCAATAGCTTTTCGGTCAACTCCCCCAAACAGATCACCTCATTGACCTCGGTGGCTCTCAGGTGGCTGCGGTTAACGGAGAGCAGCAGCTCCATCACCGTATGCACCTGCGGGTTCTCTCGTTCGATAGCCACCGCGACCAGGGTGCTTCGGGCATCTCCCAATCGCCCTTGAAGAGGATCAGAGAGGATGATGGCTGCTCGAGCTTGAGCGATACAGGCGCGCTTGAGCAGCTCTCGATCTGTGGGATAGCCGAAGAGGAGGAGCAGGGTCCCACGATCAAGCTCAGGGGGATGCCATTGAGGGTTGCGTTCCCACAGCTCTCGATCTTGGATAATGATCGCGATATCCAGAGCGTTGATGCAGCGCAGCTGCTCTAAGATCACCTTGATCTTGGCGTTGACATTGCAAATCACGACATGCCCGCTTAAGAGCGTGCAAACACTTTCCCCTTCCATAGCTCCTCCTGCCTGAATTGAGCGAAAGATGGTTGCTCATAAGCGATGAAGATCAGGCGGTCTCCCTTACGCAGCACCAACTCTTGAGCGCTGAGATCCTGCCCAGCGATGGGGTGGAGCCAGAAGCGGCTGTAGATCTCCTCTGGAGGCGAACGATCCAAGCCGATGAGGATCAGGGGCTCTTCATCCTCGCCCAGATAATAGAGTTGGGCTTGCTGAAAGCTCTTTCCGATCAGGGCAGGAGGAGTAGAAACATCATAGATCTCACTGCTGTCATCGCTGAAGGTGAGCAGCTCGTTATAGACCTCGGTCACCCCTGGGTTGAAGACTGCCTGACAGATCATCAGCTCTCCAAAGGGGCGACTGAGAACAAACTCCGCTCCTTCGAGCGCGACCGCATAGCGCAGACTCTCAGGATCTTGCAGCTCTATGGTGAGGGGCACCGTACGACTCTGAGCCACGCAGGCCAAGGCGTGCATCAGGGTGCGGTTGTCACGTTCCTCGGCGGTTTCCAAGCGCTGGCTCGCCAACACCACCACCCGGATCGCCTTATTGATGCCCGCTTCTCGAAGCACCGCCTCCCGGGAAGAGTCACCAGGCAGCGCCAGAACTCGGCGATAGATCTCAGAATCTCTCAGAGGGATTTTATCCGCTTCTCGGCTGACGACGAGGATATAGTGATGCCCTTTGAGGGCTGCACGGACCTGACGGATGACATTATCCAGATGTCGGTTCCAGCCCAAGATGACCACATGCTGCTCTAGGCTGAGCCCTGGAGGCTTAAGAGGCAGCTTGCCGGAGCGCTCTGACGAGCGCATCACAAAAGAGACCAGCTCACCTGTGAGCATGGCGATGAGGACGATACCAGCGATGAGGAGGATGATCACCTCGAAGCTTGCCGGAGTAGAGACAGGGGGAGAGGCGTCCATACCGGAGATCAGGACAACGATCACTTCCCAATAGCTTCGCCAGTAGTCTGCATAGGGGCTGCTTCCGGGGGCGAACATACGCTCTGTTAGGTGAATCAGGTTGGCACCCAAAACCCAGGCCATAAGGCAGATCAGGAGGAGCCGTGCCAGACGGCCCAGGCGATAATGATAGATGATCGAGCCTGACCAGATGCGGATCTCCACCGCCAAGCGATAGAGGGTATAACCGTGGCGTAGAAATTTAAGGAGGCGGATGAGTCGCAGCAAGCGCAGGGTCCTGAGGATCCTTACCCCCCGGAAGGCACGGAGCAGAAAGAAGCCCTCCCCCGACCAGAGGCCATAGGAGAACATCAGCAGGCTGGGCAGAAAAGCCACCAGGTCGATGATCGCATAGAGAGTGAAGGGATAACGCAGAGGGTTCTTGGCGACGAACCAACGCAGTAAGTACTCAATAACAAAAATGAATGTAAAGAAGACCTCTCCGATCCAGAGAACCTGGTGGAGAAAGGGGTGGGTCTCAGCCGAGTAGATATGCTCTAGGGGGATCAGGAGGCAGGAGCTCAGGATACTCCAGAGGACAAAGAGATCGATCCAGAGGCTCGCCCGAGGCAGGCCCAGATCGGGGTGGTAGGGATCCATTAAGAGGCGCAGTCGTCTCCGCAAAGAGCGCTCCATCAGCGCTCCTTGAGCCGTCGCCGTTTATATTCAAAGAAGATCACCCGCTCTTGGGGTTGAGAGCCGCTTCGATTGCCTACTCTGAGCCCTCCAGGACCCTCGAGAAGATCGCTCTTCTTTGAGATCTTAAAACCCTTGAGCAGCAGCATCTCTCGCTCCGCCTTGAGCTGCAGATCTGCCACCTCAGTGCTGGGGAAGCTCAAGAAGAGATCCAGACGCTCCAGCTCTGTATAACGACGCCTGGGGCGGGCGTAGTGAAAGAGGCTGAAGGCATAGCCTTGGAGTTGAGTTCTGGGATCTAGGCTCAGCGGAGGAGGGCCGCTGAGGAGAGCTTCTGGCTGCTCCAGTACAGGGTTCAGATCTGGAGCTCTCCAGGTCAAGTAGAGGCTACTGGGTTGTTCATCATCAGCCTTGATCTCAAGCTCCAGGCGCTCGCCTTGACGCTCAAGCTGAGTGTTGAGAGCCTGCCCCGACTTAAGCCAGCCCTCCTGTTCTAGGAGAGAGCGCAAGATCACGCGCAGCTCTATGGGCTCTTTGAGGCTCATCTGACGGCTGTGATGACGAGTTCTACCCAGCTCAAGGCGAGCCCCATCGGTGTGACGATAGATCTCTTGAGTGATCAGCTTGGCTTCAGGGAGCATTAGGGCTTTGAGTCTGGGGCTCAAAGCAGGGTGGATTTGATAGGGGATCTGCTGCTCGAAGATCTGTGCTCGGATCTGCTGTTTGCTCCGCCTCAAACGCGCCCGTTGAATAGCAGTAGGGGTATATAAAGGAGGAGCTGAGAAGGCATCGGCCTCAGCCTTCGCGATGAGAGAAGCTGAGTGAGTTGCAGGTTGAGGGCTTGGCTGACAGGCCAGGAGAGAGCTACTGAAGATCAGGAGAGAGCGCATGAGGTCCTATGCCACAAGAAGAAAGAGATGGATAGAGCCTAAGGGCGTCGCCTGCAGCTTCAGTCCCAGACGGATACGTCGTAGCGGTTGAACTGGGTTGAAAGCTCAGGTTTTCCAGACACCCCCAAACAGATCTGTCCAGAGTCGAGTGTTTTTTGGAGGCGGTGAAGTTGGGGGCCTGAGTGCAGGATCAGCCCCCTCGCAGGGCGAGCCAGAGCAGCCCCATATACTCATGAAACGCCTTCTCAGTTTTCCTCAGATGACGCCCCTTCAAGGCGCTTGTCAAGCCATCCTCTTCTGGCCGGTTGAAGTCCCCAGGCGCGGCGATAGGCTGGAGCCCGAGCCCTTCAAAGATCCGCATTGCTCGAGGCATGTGGTAGGCTGAGGTCACCAGCAGGAAGGGGCGCTCTCCCAGCCGGGCCTTGAGCGCGTCTGCCTCCTCGGCGGTGTCTTTCGCTTCATCTTGCCTGAGGATATCTGCCTCAGGCACTCCACCCTCCATCAACAAAAGCTGAGCCTTACGAGCCTCTGAGAGAGTGTCGTGCATCGCCCGTCCAGAGGTGATGATTTTCAAGTTGGGCTTCATATGATAGAGGCGGCTCGCCTCCCAGGCGCGGCGCCTGCGATCCCCCCCGAGCAACAAGATGTGTTCAACGCCCTCAGGGATTTGCTCAAGGCGAGGGTGTTGCCGCTCAAGGGAGATCAACAGAGCGTTGGCGATGGGGGCGTAAGAGATCAACACCACCCAAAGGGCGCTGAAGATGATGAGTTTTTTTGCTCTAGAGGTTCGCTCGCGGTGCAGGGACCAGAGGGCCAAGACCATCAAAATCACCCCGATGGTCAGGGGCATGAAAAAGAACGCGATGCTCTTCTTGAGCAGGAACCCAAACCCAAGATCCATAGAAAATTTCCTCTCTCTATGTCGAGCACGGTGCAGAGATCCTCACCGTGATCTTTTAAAGATCTCATAGAAGGTCTTTGGCTGCTTACTTTAATAAACCCTGAGTCCACCGGATTTGGTGGATTCAGCAAAAAACATTTAAGTCGTTTGAAGGGGTCCCGAAATGAGGGCACAATGTGCTCTCAGGGGCAGATGATCTACAAATGCTGCTGAGCTTCTTGGCAGGAAAATTTTGACGAGACAGCCATCTGGGCGATTCTAAAGCTGAGCAAACAACCACGAGGAGACGAGCAAAGGCACGAGAGCAGAGAAAGATCTCGCCTGAAGTATCACTCCCAGGTGCAGTTGTAGACTTGCCAATAACCCTCCTCGGGGCTCTGTGAGCAACTCGCAGGGGCGGGACAAAAGTCGGTGCATCGCGCACCATACCAGCATCGTCCATGACATGGACCCGGCTCTGTGGAGCCCCAACGATCCTCATCACCTGATCCACCACCGGAGGTGGAGACCTCAAGGTGCCAACCCTCCAATGAGCCTGTGTCTGCGGGGGAAAGATCGGCGATCTGCAGTGTCCAGCGACCAGAGAGTTGAGAGGAGGCTGGTACAGCCCACGCGAGGTGTAGGTCGTCCGCAGCTCCACCCACACGGTCATGTAATAGATGTTCGAGTCCGTCGGGTGAGGTGACGCTCACTCGAAGATCACCACGATAGCTGTGACGGATGTCGATCCATACACGCTCAACTGGTCCAGAAGCTTGCTCAATGAGCGTGACTCCAAAAGGATCATTGTCGGGGATTGAAGGGTTATCTTCTGGAGTCTCGGGTTCGATCGGCAAACACGCCCACATCGGGGGGCAGGGCGCCTGGAAGCAGTAAACCTCTACCTCTTCACAGCGGGTCCCTGCAGCGCACTCTCCACAGCCCGGCTCAAACTCCTGCGTCTCCAGCGCCCAACTGCGTAACGCGCCCACATCATGTCGAGCCAGATCCCATATGTGCAGCGTCCATACCCCAGCTGCTTGTTCATCTACCGGAACTTCCCAATGGATTTGCAGATCATCCGCGCCACGATCGGCGCGATCATGCAAAACAAACTCGCGGCCTGATGGGGTTGTTATGCTCAGGCGCAGGTCACCGCGGTGGGGGTGGCGAATATCGATCGAGATCGCTTTAACGGGTCGCGCAGCATTCAGTGTGCGGTGCAGCCCGTTCGGATCAGCGTCAGGGATGGGTTCATCCATGCCATCGGCCTTCTCGTTTGTAGCCTCACCTGCGGTCGGCGGTGCTGCGGTTATCTCGGGCTCATCAACCTCTCCACATGCGGACAGGAGCAGGATTGAGCAGAAGAGGGTGTATTTGGATAATGTCAACAGAAGCCTCCCTAGGGTGAGGATGAGGAATTTCAAGCGACCCCCGTAAAGCATGCGTGTGCGCCTGAGAGTCCACAGTTTTTCCGCCACCAGCGCGCTCAAGATAGAGTCCCTTCCCCTTTGCGTCGAGCGAAATTCTCCATCCATCAAACAGCCCCCAGCAGACAGATCGGAATTCCAAATAACTTCAAGGAGGTACAGGCATGTGCTTGAGAGTCTAAAGAGAATTGATGGTGAGCCTGTGAGATGAATATCTCAGACGGAGCAGCACATTTGGCTGACAGAGCAAATCTCGAACAGGGATTCAACCTCCTGAGTTTGGAGCGCAGCTTTGCCTAACCTCAAACATGAGCGACACTCCAAACCACAAAGAACAAATAAACTGCGTCCTCTCTCCTCCAACTTCGTCTTCAAAGCTGAAAACCCCAGAGGAGGCTTTATTGGACGCCGCTCAACTTTATGAAGCATTTCATACACCCCTCCGAATCTTCATCGCTCGACGACTGAGAGAGGAGGCGGCTGTTGAAGATCTCTTACAAGAGGTGTTTGTGCGCGCTCATACCCAGGGGCACAGTTTGCGGGATGGAGAGCGGCTCCGTGCTTGGCTCTTTCGGTTGACGCGTAACGTGATCATCGACCATCAACGCAAACAGGGGGCTCAAGCCCGCTCTCTAGAGCGCTTCAGCTTAGAACCCTCTAAAGAGGAAACGCTCTTTGAAGATCCTGAAGAGGGCTTCGCTGCGCTGCTTTTGGCGGCGGGCCTGCGCCCCCTCATCGCGACCCTCCCTGAACCCTATCGTCAGGCGCTTAGATGGACCGAGCTTGAGGGGCTCACTCAAGCTGAAGCTGCGAAGCTGGCGAAGATCAGTCTCTCAGGTATGAAGTCTCGAGTTCAGAGAGGACGCAAGCTTTTAAAAAGCGCCCTCTTGGAGTGCTGCGCTGTTGAGTTGGATAGTCGAAACCGTGTGATCGACTTTGAACCCCGCACCTACCCAAGCTGTGGATCTGATCCTAAAGGAGCAGAGAATGTCTGAAAAGAACACCCAATGTTGTAGCCCCAGTTGCTGTCAGCCAGAACCTTCAAAAGAGAAGAGCGCTCAGCAAGAAAAGAAACTGCGAACCCAGGTCCGTGATGCCTATGCAGCCATCGCTCTTGGTGGGGGAAGCTGTGGCTGCGTTGGAAGCAGCCAAGCTCAGAAACTCTCGGAGCGTATGGGCTATGAAGCTGAACTCCTTGAAGCCCTACCTGAAGGCGTCAACCTTGGCCTGGGCTGTGGCAACCCCATCGCGACCGCTGAATTGAGAGAGGGGGAGTCTGTCCTTGACCTCGGCTCAGGACCAGGGATGGACTGCTTCTTGGCAGCCAAAGCGGTGGGGCCCAGTGGCCAAGTTATTGGCATAGATATGACTCCTGAGATGATCGACCGGGCTCAAAAAAACGCCACCGCGCTGGGGCTTGATCATGTAGAGTTTCGCTTGGCTGAGATTGAAGACCTTCCTCTGGAGGATGAGAGCGTTGATGTGGTGCTCTCTAATTGTGTCCTGAACCTCTCCACTCAACAGAAGCAGGTCTATCGTGAGGTTTTTCGGGTGCTGCGCCCCGGTGGTCGTCTGAGCATCTCCGATATCATCGCGCTCCAGCCCCTACCCTCTGAGCTTCAAGAAGAGCTGGCGCTCTATACCGCCTGTATCGCTGGAGCTGTTCAACGAGAGGAGCTGCTGGCTTCGCTTAAGAGCGCAGGCTTTGAGGAGATAGAAGTTGAGATCTCTGAGGAGAGCCGCCTGAGAATCGACGACTGGCTCCCTGGGCGGGGGATGGGAGCTTATGTGGCTTCAGCACAGATCCGAGCGTCTAAACCGATCTAGATTTTTGTAATACTCCCGCTGGATGTGGAGGTCTCTGGATCTGCTTCAAGCGCTCAAGCAGGCTACGACCCAGCTCAGGCTCTGCCATATAGACAAAAGCAGCATAGCCTGAGAGCCGAGCAATCGACTCCCCCTCAGGCAACTTTTGCCCCCGCTCTAAGTTGTGAATCGCTGCGCGGAGTTGTCGCTTGAGCTGTCTGGGGACGCGGGGACCCGCCGCGCCATTGACCACCAAGCCAGTGATCTCTTGACGAGCACCTGTGCGACGCAGGCGAGTCTTCTTGGGATTAAGCTGAAAACCTTCATCTTCGACGATGGCGCGGGCGCCCCCCATCAGGGTGCTCAGCTTGGGGCCTCCCCTCCGCTTGCGCTTCTTGTGAGGCAGGCTAAAGCTCAAGTCATCAGCATAGCGGCTATAGCGCCAGCCCAGCTTGCGCGCGAGGCCGCTCAAGCGACGATCCAAGCGCAAACAGAGAGTGTTGCTCAAGGCCGGGCTGCTGGGCGCGCCCTGGGGCAGCGCGCGCGGCCCCAAAGAGATGAAGTAGCGCTCTCCCTGATGCTCTACCACCTCTCGGGGAGCTTCAGTGCAGAGCAGGGCCAAGAGGGTCGCCACCTGCTCTCGATAGCCCGCTTTACGAAAGACCCCCTTCACCCGTCGCCAAGTGATCGTGGGAAAAAACTCTTTGAGATCCATGTTCAGGATCATCTCGCTGTCGCGATGCTCCTGGGCGTTGCTGAGGATAGAGCGCCCTGGTAAAAAACCGTGCGCTCGACCATGTACTGGCAGATGCTCAAGGATTTTTCGCAGGATCCAGCGCTGAGCCGCCTTAAGCTTGGGGCGAGGCGCCCAGATCTCTCGCTCACCGCCGCCGCTCTTGGGGATCGTAAAGCGTTGGTAGTGCAGGACCTTGGCCGCGTCCCGATGGAAGCTCATCCAGCGCAGCTCTGCGATAGAGATCCCCAAAGCTTCAGCGAGGGCCTTGGGGTTGTCAAGCTGAGGCAGCTCATTCTCATTGGCCCGCGCCTCAGGCTCTGGCAGGTCATACTTGTCGAGGTCGCTCTGTTCATTCCAAAAGACCCCCTCTCCGAGATGGAGAATATGGGCCTCTTTATAGGCGCTCCAGGACTCCGCTTTAAGGCGCCGCCGCTCAGCAGCTTCCTCTTTGAGCTGCTTCTTATAGCGCCCCAGCTCCGCCTTGCTCATCTCATCGGTGTCTCGGCGCGACACCAAAAAGCCCCGCTCCCTGAGCTGCGTATCGACGTAGGATTGAATACCCCCGGCCTGTTCGATGGATCGCCAAAGATCAAGGAGAGATCTCCTTCTCGTCGCCATACTCATCCCCCCGTAGCGTCCAGGTAGCCCTTGGACTCCAGGGCCTCAATCTGAGCGAAGTAGGCGGCGCGAGCCTCGGCCACCGTGTCAAAAAGCAGGTTTTGCATACGGAGGCGCGGATCACTCCGCGCACCCCAGCGGATCCTGAGCCGCTTTCGGTTGAGAGAAAGCTGGCTGAGCTGCTCCCCCTCGGGTAGGCGTCGAGAGTAGATCCGCGTTTCCACCGTGATCTTTCTGCGATCCTTGCGAGCGCCGCGCTCTTGAGCCTGGCGGGCCTGGAGCAGACGCAGGGCGATCAGATGAGCGCAAGGTCCCTCCTTAAAGCGGTGCTTGCGGAAAAGCGCACAGCTGCACTCTCCTCGCCTGACCTGCCCCTCCTCATTCAGGAGCAGCGTCAAGCGATACTCCCGTTTCTCGGCGGCGACCACCACTTTGCCGGTGATCTCCAGGCCCTGACCGTGAATGCGATTCTCCTGGCTGATTCGCACCGCTCCATCCTGAACCAGCAGATCGTGGGCTTGGCGCTCTCGATCATTGCGATATCTAAGACGAGCTGGCTCCAGGGGCTCCACGCTCAGAGGGCGCAGACGGTAGATCCTCTGGGCGAGATCAAAGAGGAGCTGGCCATGTTGGCAACCCTCCTGGAGCGCGGCGAGAGCCTGGGAACTCTTGAGCTTGGCGCCCTTGGCGATCTGACTCAGGCTCCCCTTCCATCTCTCCTGGAGCCAGGCCATTACCTTCTGAAGTTCCTCCGACTCTCCTTCAGGGCGGGGCAGCATCACGTCCATCGCTAGAGACGCGGTCCAGTTAGAGGCGCTGAAGCCAGTCATCCCCAAGCTTAGACTGATGGCGCCCGCCTTCAGGATAAAGAAGCTGGGCATCCCGGAGCCCAAGAGCCGCACCTCCACCGACTCTACGAAGGGCAAAAAGCGCCGTAGGAGCATCAGGCGACGGCGACCCCAAACACGGATCACCTGGGGCTTGGAGCCGCTGTAGATTTCCGCCCCGCTCTCCAACACCTCCTCCCAAGGTTCCAAGACGATGCGCGGTGCCTCTCCAGGGAGCAGCTCAAAGCGTAGGGCGCGCCCCTGGCGCTTCTGGTCAGCGTTGAGACGCAGATGGCTGAGCAGATTATAGAGGTCCATAGGGGCCAAGCTCAGCTGGGTAGAGGGGAGGCTCGCGGCAGACTGAACCTGGAGAAAACCCCGCAGCCAGGAGTCGGGGATCTGCACCCGCTTCTCTAGGGTCTCAGCTTCTCCTTCGACGCTCAGTTGGACCGCCTCCTGCCCAATGCTGAGCTGGGTCTTACGGTAGCTGCGTATCCGTTGAACTCCATCGTAGAGGGCTTGGCTGAAGTCGATGTTGGTGGTACCGCATTGGGGCTTGCCCTTCAACTTGAGCCCCCCCTTTAGCTCTAGAGAGAGCTGAGCATAGCTGCCCTCATCTTTACTAAAGACCTCAAAGAGCAGCGCATCTGGCTGCACCGTAACGATGGGATCCAGGATCATCCAGGCGAGGGGATCATTGCGCAGCAGCCACTGATGATAGGCTCGCTGAGCGGCCCACTGAGAGGCCCCCGCGTTCTGCTGCCTCATACGTTGGTGGGCCAGATAGGCGGTACGATCTTTGGGTTTATAGCGAAGGTCGCTCTGAACGATCTCATAGAGCGCGCTCAGCGCCTCCCTCAGTCGTATCGGATCTTGAACCAAGCCCTGTAGAGAGACAGGCGCTCGGGAGAGATCAGCAAAGAGGGCGAGGCGCGCTTCCTCCCCCTCAGCGGCCAAGCGGCTGCCGCCTCCATAGCGCTGGGTAAAGGCGCTGCGAGGCTCAGATCTAAGCCCCTCAGGGGCTGGGGTCTCCGCGCTCATAAGCACACCTCCCTCTTGAGTTGTCGTCGTCGAGCCCGCCGTAGGGCTCGCCAAGCGGCCTTGCGTAGAGCTTTCTCCTCCTCTTCCCGCCGGGCCAGCGCCAGGATGGGAGCGCAAGCCTCCTCGGTGGCGATAAGAGCCAGGGCCTCCAAAGCTCCCAAGCGCGTCGCCCTGGGCAGCTCCAGCTGAGAGAGCGCCGCGCTGAGCCCCTCTACATCACCTCGTTTGACCAGTTGAGGGAGGCTGATCCCCTGAACGTGGAGTTGAGCAGCGGCCCCTCTAAGAGCCTGTTGGACCTGAGGAGCTTCGTTGTCGCAGATCAGGCGCTCTAAGCTTTGAGGATCGGAGAGGCTGGCCTCGATCAAGGTGGCCGCCTGCTGAGGAGCCCTTTGGCGCAGAGCTGCTGCCGCCAAGGGTCTCAGCGCGGCGTCTGCTCCCAGAGCTGCTGCCGACAGCAGCTTGAGGGCAGCCTCTCCCCCCGCCCCCTGAGCCAGAGCATGGATGGCGGCCTCTTGTACGAAGCGTGTCTCCACTCGCCGCCCACCCAGCTCTGCAGCCTGGAGGATCAGTAGATCCCCGCCCTCCAACCGCGCCGCCGCCCAGATCAACCAAGAGAGGCGCTCAGCGAGGTCCTTGAGATCTGCGCCGCTGCGCTCTCCACGATCAACCAAGCCCTGAAGCGCGATATAGCGCTCTAGACAGGCCTTGAGGCTCCGCTCTAGAGCCTCAGCGCCTTGAGGCTCTGCGCCTTGACGCCCCAGAATCCTGGCCGCTAGAGCCCCGGTAGGATCGTGAGGGCTTTCGAGGTTTTCTAAAGCGGCCCTCACCGGCAGCGGTTCCCAGGAGAGCAGAGCTTCGCTGATAGGAGCACTGAACTTCTGCTGATTCCGATCTTCGATCTTGGAGAGCAGAGAGATGAGGCGCTCAGGATCTCCACGGCTGATCAGGCGAGGGATGGTCTCCTCCTCTAACCCACTCGAAGGGCTCTGAAGGAAGATATAATCGGGCTCTAGAGAGTCCCAACCCCAAAGATCCCTGAGGCTCTCGCTGGCGCTGCCGACCACATCAGAGTCAGAGTCTTCCAAGATGATCTTCTCTAAGAGGCGCTTGGCCAGAGGATCTTGATCAAAGGCCAACAGCTTGCAGACCTGTTGTCGGATCCGCCAGCTCCCCCCCTTAAGCCGAGTGCGGATCAGCGCCCAGGCCTCAGCGGTGCCAAAGAAGCGCAACCCCACAAGCGCAGACTCAGCGAGCCCTGTGTTCTCCTTGGAGAGGCGCTTTAGGATCTTAAAGATCGTCTCTGCCTGCTCCCCATCGGCCAGATGACCAATCGCCTCTGCAGCCTGCTCCTGTAAAGCTTGCCCCTGCTCCCCCACCAAACGGAGGAGGAGATCCAGGGCTCGAGGATCACCCAGCTCACCCAGGGCTTTGACGGCGCGAGCGCGCAGCGGGAGCCGTTCAAAGAGTTCAACTGCCGAGAGCAGCACTGAGATCCCCTCCGCTCGCCCTGCTAAAGCCAAGCCCTCGGCGGCCAAGAAGCGGGTGATCGGCTCGTTGTGCTCTAGAGCTTTAAGGAGAGGCTCTGCCTGCCCTCCGCGCCGTCGTAGACGCCAAGCTAAGGCACTCAAAGCTTCTTGGCGACAGCGATCATCTCGGAGGTTGACCAGCAACGCCAGGGCGGGATCAACCTCGACCCCTTTAGCCCAGGTCGCTTCCCGAAGGAGCCGTCGTAGGCGACCCTCATCGCCCAGCTCAAAGAGAGCTTCAATAAGCTGGGCTAAGAGTTCATCTCGGCGTGGGTGCTGTTTCTCAAGCCAGCGCTCATCGGGATCTTGATCCTCAGGATTGAAGATCAAAGGCTGGTCATAGCCGGAGATAGAGCGCAGCGCATCAAAAGCATCGGTTCGAGAACTCTTCTCCTGGAGAAAAGAGAAGAGCGTTGGAGCGCTCTGGGGATCTCTAAACTCTCCCGTGGCTTTTAGGAGCGCGGAGGTCTGAGCAGAGCGATGTGAATCCTCTTTGATGCGTTGAAGCAAAGCCTCAGGAGCGCGGGGGTCTCCCAGGGCCTGTAGGGCGCGGATCGCTTGGCGTTGGATCTCGCTTCGATCTGAAGCCAACATCTGTAGGAGCGCTTCATAGGCGACTGGATCCCGCTGCTGAGCCAGCAGCTCAGCAGCCAAACGTCGCAGCTCAGGGAAGCGCGAGTTGAGCGCTTTGCGCAAAGCTTTAACCGCTCCCTCCTCCTCTTCATAGAGAGCACGCAGCGCCCTGGCTCCTTGAGCCCTTAGGGACTCTGAACGTGCCTCCAAGCTGAGGCTCCAGGCGGCGACAGGACCCAGCTCTTTGACCAGCAGCTTGGCAGCCTCCAGCTCTAAGCCATCCATGCTCTGGGCGAGCACCCGCCGAAGCACTTCAGTCCCCTCCTCTCCAGGGGTCTCAGCCAGCAGCTTGAGGCCCAGCGCCCCTACATCAGCTTGGCCTATCTCTAGGGCTTCTTCAGCCAGGAGCGCGGGGGCGAGACCCATCTCCTGGAGGCTCTTGAAAGCTTGGGCTCGCAGGAGCCCATTGCCATCAGAGAGGGCTTGGATAAAGACCGGGCTCAACACCTCTGAGGTGAGCGCGCCCTCTTTATAAAGTTTCATCAGGCGGGCCAGCGCGGTCTGACGGATGCCCACCTCTGAGTAGCCCCCCTGACGAGAGAGGCCAACATAGGCCCCAAAGATGATCTGACGGAGAGTCTCTGGCCCATAGACCTGAGGAGGAGCTACCCGCCCCTCACGGAGCGCAGCCAAGCTCTTCAACTCTGAACGATAGCGGATCTTCAGGCGGCGCCACTCGCTCTTGAGACGGGTGGGCTTCTTCTCCTCCAGGGTCTCCAAGAGCTGGGCTGCTCGCACCTTGAGGCGAGGGCTCCCATGGCTCAGAGATTCAGCGATGAGGACAATCTCAGCCTGAGGCAAGCTCCAAGGCTGCTCATGATCACCGCGCTCCAAAAAGAGCGCAGAGACAAAGAGCCCAAACTCCTCTGGATCAGCGAAGCGCTCCAGCGCGAGAGCCCCTCGAAGGCGGACGCGAGGCTGGGCAGCAGAGAGAGCCGCTAAGCTGCGCCGGGGCAGACCCCCATTCTCGATCCACTCCTGCATCATCAAGAGGCGCAGGGCGCGTAGAGAGATCGCTCGGTCGCTGTGATCAAGCTGGGCCTGGAGAAGATCCTCCTTGTTCAACGCCAGGGCTGCTAAGAGCGCTTCTCCGGGGGTGGCCCCCTGGCGCTGCTCTTCAGACTGGGCTCGATAGCTTCGACGCGTAAACCGCTGGGGCTTTTTTTGAGGGAAGATCAGCGAGGCCCCGCTGGGATCCCCCAGATAGGCTAGGCCCAAAGCGCAGGCCATCTTGATCCCATGTTCGCTGTGTCGCAGCCCCTCCTTGAGAAGCTCTGGCTCCTGAACACACCAGGCCAGAGCTTTAGCGGCCTCCTCACGGAGCTGACGGTTCTTCTCTTGAGAGATACCTTTGCCCTCAAAGTGGAGCAGGCTCTGGAGCGGCGCGATGGTGGCCTCAGCGCCCAAGCGCGCCAGCCCCTGGAGAGCCAATATCATCAAGCGCTGCCACTCTTCAGCTTCAAAGCTGCCCTTAGGCTGCTCAGACTGGATCTGCTCTAGCAGCGGCGCCAACGCCGCCTCATCTCCCAGCGCGGCTCGTCCCGCCGCAGCACGGATGCGCACATCAGCGTGCTGATTGCCCATCGCTTGGATAAGCTCCTCCTCAGCGTCGGCCATCTCTAAAGCAGAGAGGAGCTGAAGGCGAACCTCTGGGGCTTCATCATCCAGGCCCCTGACCAGCAGCGCGCGGACCTCACTTGATCGCCTCTTGGAGAGCGCCTTGGCGGCCATCAAGCGGAGATCAGCGTAGGCGCTCTCTAAGCCTTGACTCAAGGGCCCCAGCCCCCGCGCCTTGCCCCGCTTACGAGCGAACTCAAAAGCCTCTTTGCGCAGCTCTGCGTCAGGATCGTTATAGAGTTCCAGCAAGAGCCCCCAAGCCCAGGGCTTGTTGATCTCCGCCATCAGCTCCGTCAGCACATCCCGCCGTAGATCGACTCGCAGGCTGCGCAGGAGGAAG
>CAYLJJ010000077.1:0-34579 GCA_964384025.1 uncultured Nannocystaceae bacterium | reverse complement strand
CCCTCACAGGGGCGCAGCTCCTCCTCACCCTCCAAGCACTCAGGCTGCTCACAGGGGCTCCACTCTCCCCAAAAACCTTCCTCACAGCGCCGAAGCTGGGTTCCTCCTGCATCACAGAGGCGTCGCTCCTCCTCATCAGCTTGACACTCCTGTCCCTCACAGACCCCCCAAGTGCTCCAAAACCCCCCTTCACAGCTTCGTGCTCGATAGCCCCCCTCTTCACAGGGTGCCTCTTCGACGATCCCCACCTGACACTCAGGGCTTAGGCAATCACTCCAAGCACTCCAAGCACCCTCCTCACAGAGCCGCCTACGAGCCTCCCCTTGCGCACAGGGCTCAGACTCAAGGAGCCCATCTTGGCAAACATCAGGATCCAGGCACTCAGCCCACTCTGACCACTCGCCCCCCTCTTCACAGCGCCTCTCTTGAGCGCCTCGATCATTGAAGCCACAGGGGCGCAGCTCCTCTTCTCCAGGAGAGCAGGGACCTGAACAAGAACTCCACTCTCCCCAACTCCCCTCAACACAGCGTCGCTCTGACTCTCCCAGATCACAGGGACGCTGCTCCACAGTTCCATCTAGGCAAAGATCAGGATCATCACAGAGTGACCATTCGGGCCAGAGTCCATCCTCACAGCTCCGTGTTCGGAGCCCTCGATCATTAAGGCCACAGGGTTCATCCTGATGTTCATCTCCCTGACACTCCCCCGGAGAGCATTCAGACCAAGCCTCCCAGCTGCCCTCTTGGCAGCTCCGAGATCTCTCCCCTCCTCCCTGACAGCCCTCGCTCTCCTCAGCGCCGTCCAAGCAAAGATCTGGATCTTGACACTCTCGCCAGGAACCCCAAGCTCCCTCCATACAAGCCCTGATCTCCTCACCCCGATCATTGAGACCGCAGGGACGAGATTCACTCTCTCCGAGCAAACAGAAGCCCTGAGAGTCGATAAGGATGCCCTCATCTTCGCTTGGCTGTTGAAGATCTACTCCTCTATCTAAGAGGAACCCTGTGTCTCCTGAGCTCCCCCCTTCGCCGGTCTCACAGCCCAAGAGGAAGAGGAGGCATGCTCCCAAAACTCTCCAGATCATAAAATTCGTCCTTTTTGGGATCCAAATCTGAGCATAAGGTCTACCATGCAGAGCGGCTTTAACGCTGGAGTCGATCAGCGCCAAAGCTGAAGAGCCCGCTCAAAAGCGCTCCTCGCAGTACAGAAAACCAGGGAGATTTCACTCTATGCGCCTTATCCTCTTCTCTCTCCTCCTGCCCCTCTTCGCTCAGGCAGAGAGCCCCATCCAGAACCGCTTTAACCTTCGAGAGGTTCAGAGTCGCAGCCTTGATCAACTCCAGGAGACTGAGGCAGCTCACTTTGGTGAGTGGACACTCTGGCGTTTAAAGGAGCAGATCATCTGCGTTCACACCAAGGATAAGGTTTATATCGAGATTAATTTGGGTTCAAATGGTTGGTTTCATTATCTCGCAGAAGGGACCTCTCATATTGTCTGGAGTTCAGGCAGTGAGGAGGCTCAGAGTTTTGATAGTGACCTTAAATCGCTCAAGAGCAAAGCTCGGTTTAAGCTGAAGTCGGGTAAGAGCAGCCTTCGAAATTATAGTTTCGAGGCAGGCTCCTCTCTGAGTTTGATCAACAGCAGTGCAGACAATGAGACAATCACGATCTATCCTGATCGTTCCGAATTCATTTTCAAAACACACATTGGCGAAAAAATAATATTTCCAAAGTTTCCCAAAAAGGATGAGAGCATAAAAGAACTGTTGCCAGTGAACAAAACGGTAACTATGGGAGACTGGTTGTTTCACCGTACAGACAATGACGTTTTCATCAAAAATCGAAAGTCGAAGCTGCTCATTGATTTGGTTTTGGACTCGAACGGCTGGTTTCGATATGCTATCGGCTCAGAACGTTATATCGTTTGGAGTTCAGGAGATAAAAACTCCCAGGACTTTCAAATTAGTATAGATGAACAGCTGTTGAGTAAGGGCAAGGCACTCTCATTGGGCAGCGCAAAATATCAGCGTTTTGCGATCACCTCTGAGCCAGGGCAGATCAAGTTCATCAATGATGCGGATAATGAGACACTCATCATCCGAGCTGATCAGCAGGGCTTTCGCTATATCACCCACCAGGGCAAAGAGCTTCAGTTCCCTGGAGAGGTGGTCCAGGCAGAACTACCCGGTCAGGAAGTGCCAGAGAAGGCCCCTGCCAAAGAGAAGGATGTGTTCCTCCCCGAGAACAGCGCCAAGACCTTTGGAGAATGGGGTATCTATCACATCAAAAATTATATCGCTTGCAGTCACCCTAAGCACGACCTGCTCATTGAGATTTGGTTGGACTCCAATGGCTGGATCCGCTACCGCGCCGAAAAGAAAGATCGTGTGCTTTGGAGTTGGGGGGAGGAGAGCGACCAGGATCTCGACATAAAGGTCGCCGATTTCCCAGCCCTCTCAGGGGCTCTGCCTCAGGGCTCTCAGAAATATGGTCACTTTCAGGTGAACAATGAGGGAAAACAGCTCAGCTTCACCAATGACGCTGATGGAGAGGTCCTGATCCTCAAGCCCAAGGGAGTCGCCTTTCAGTTTAAGACTCACACCGGAGGGCTGATCGATCTGCCCCGTCTGAGCCAGCCTGAGCCCAAGGTTAAGCCTGAGCCCAAGGTTAAGCCTGAGCCCAAGGTCAAGCCTGAGCCCAAGGTTAAGCCTGAGCCCAAAGTTAAGCCCGAACCCAAGAACAAGCCTGAGCAAAGCTCAGAGATGACTGAGGAGGCCTTGAATCAGGGTGCCCTCTTTGGAGATTGGGAGGTCTGGCGTGTCAATGACGAGATCCTCTTCCTCCACAAAAAAGAAGCGGTCTATGTGGAAGCTTGGTTGGGCTCTAATGGTTGGTTCAACTACCGCTCGGGAGGCAAGGATAGGACCGTCTGGAGCAGCGGTGATGAGAACCCAGACTCCCTGAGCACCGAGCTTAAGCCGCTCCTAGACAAACAGCCCACAGAGAAGCTCAAGGAGGGGAAGAGCAAGCTCAAGAGCTATACCCTCTCTGTAGGTGTTCAGGAACTCAAGTTGGTCAACAAAGCTGATGATGAGACGATCATCATTAAGCCCAATTCTCCCAAATTTGACTTTATAACCTCTGATGGAAAGCGGGTTCATCTGCCCAGAGGAGAGAACCTTGCGAAAGTGGAGGATAAACTCGCTGAAGTAGAGAAAGGTCTAACTCAGTTGAAGAAAACTCCAACTGCTCCAAAGAAAACCGATATTCTTCCAAAGAAAGCTCAAATTGAGCCGAAAAAACCTCTTGCCGAGCTTAAAAAAGTCCAAGGACACTTTGGCACTTGGAAAATATGGACAGAGGGAGACAATCTCCTGCTCATCCATGAAAAAGATCAGCTCTTTATCGAGGTCTGGACCCCTTCCAACGGTTGGTTTAATTATCGGGCGGCTGGCGTTGATCGCACTGTGTGGAGCACAGGAGATGAGAATCTGGACAGCCTAGCGACAGATCTCACTCCCTTCCTGGGTCAAGATCCGGGCGAAGCCTTGAAGGAGGGAGCTTGGAAGATCAAGAAGTACAGCTTGAGCATTAAGGGAGAGGTCCTGAGCTTGGTTAACGAGGCAGACGATGAGACCCTCATCATCAACGCTCAACACTCAGCGTTTCAGTTCAAGACCTCCAATGGAGAGCTGGTTAAGTTCCCCAGGCTGGTTAAGCCCGCCAAGCCTTAAAAGCTTCTATGAGGCCCTGAGTTGAGTTGTCGTGCTCTGACTCTCCCGTCCCTCTCAGCTCAGCTAGAACGCTCTGAGCGAGACGTTTACCCAACTCCACACCCCACTGATCAAAGGAGTTGAGATTCCAGACTATCCCCTGCACAAAGATCTTATGCTCATATAGGGCGATCAGAGCGCCTAAGGTCTTGGGATCGAGCTGCTGAAAGAGGATGGAGTTGCTGGGGCGGTTACCTAAAAAGACTTTATGAGGCAGGAGAGCCTTGATCTCCACCTCACTGCGACCCTCAGTCCTCAACTCCGTCTCAGCCTCCTCAGCGTTACGACCCCTCATCAGAGCTTCAGGCTGGGCGAAGAAGTTAGAGAGCAGGATCTCATGGTGATCTGCTAGAGGATTATGGCTGCGAGCGGGGGCCAGGAAGTCACAGGGGATCAGCTTTGTGCCCTGGTGAATCAGCTGGTAGAAAGCATGTTGTCCATTGGTCCCAGGTTCTCCAAAGAGGATTGGGCCGGTCTGATAACCTATGGCTACACCTTGACGATCGACCCCCTTACCGTTGCTCTCCATATCTGCCTGTTGGAGGTAGGCGCTAAAGCGCCGCAGAGATTGGTCATAGGGCAAGATAGCCTGGGACTCAGCCCCAAAGAAGTTGTTGTACCAGATCCCCAATAGGGCCAGGATCACAGGAGCGTTGGCTTCTAGAGGGGCCTCTTGGAAGTGGCGATCCATTCCGTAGGCGCCCTCCAGAAGCGCCTCATAGTGCTCCATACCTACAGAGAGGGCGATGGGCAGGCCGATGGCTGACCAGAGAGAGTAGCGTCCGCCTACCCAGTCCCAGAACCCAAACATATTCTCAGGATCGATCCCAAAGGTTCGGACAGCAGGCTCATTGGTTGAGATGGCGACGAAGTGCTGAGAGACCGCCTCCTCTCCTGCCTGCTCCACAAACCAAGCGCGAGCGCTCCTCGCGTTTCTCAGAGTCTCCTGGGTGCTGAAGGTTTTAGAGGCGATGACAAAGAGGCTGTGTTGAGGGTCGATCTTTCTCAAGGTCTCGGCGAGGTGAGTACCATCGACATTGGAGACAAAATGTAAACGAGGGCCACCTCCTCCATAAGGTTTGAGGGCTTCGCAGACCATCGCAGGGCCTAGATCTGAGCCTCCAATGCCGATGTTGATCACATCTTTAATGCGCTCTCCGGTCCAGCCTCTCCAAGCTCCAGAGCGAACCTGCTCCACGAAGCGCTTCATACGGGTGCGGACAGCACGCACCGCAGGCAGCAGATCCTCACCATCTACAAGGATCGGGGGGGCCTCAGCACCCGCCCTCAGGGCGACGTGGAGGACGGCACGATCCTCTGTGTGATTGATCGCCTCTCCTGAGAACATCCGTGTTCTCCACCCCTCCAGATCTTGGGCGCGGGCCAGATCAAAGAGGAGGCGCAAGGTCTCCTGAGTAATGCGGTTCTTGGAGTAGTCCAGGAGCAGCCCCTCGGTTCGCAAAGAGAGATGTTCAAAGCGCTCGGGATCCTCCTTAAAGAGATCCCACATCTGAAGATCTTTGATCTCGGCGTGGTGGACTTGAAGAGCTCTCCAAGCTGGGGTCTGATCAAGTTGCATCTTCTCTCTCTTTCAGTGTTGGCGATCGTTCAGGGATTGGAACATCTGATCATCAAGGTTTGCTGTGAGTCTCCATCAAAAACGCTCTCTACTCTTCGCCGCAGGTTCAGATCGCAAAGTCAGCCATAGAGCCTCGACGCCAATCTGCTCGGATGAGCCGCCAGCTATCCTCCTCTTTCCTCAAGTTTAAAGTCATGACAAGGATGTCTGCCTTAACCTGGGAGAGAGCTTCAAGCCCTGGGAGCCCTGTACCGGCTACAGCGACGCTCAGCTCCACCTGGGCCTCTCCCGCCTCAAAGCGCAGCTCCTTGAGTTGGGTCAATATATGGAGGGAGCGCTGTTTGAGGAAGTGAAGCTGTAGGAGTGAGAGCAGCTCTTGGCGCCTATATCCTCGTTGATCTTGAAACTCAGCGCTGATCTGCTCTTTGAGCTTCTCAAGATCTTTCTCCTCTATCGCCTCCTCAATCGTCTGGAGGCGCTGCTTTACCTGGGTAGCTCGATCTGGAGGGCTGCTACAGGAGAGGCTGAGGGAGAGCAGGGAGAGCAGGCTGATGATCTTCATCTCAACTCCAAGATTCGGCAGTGAACCTAGAAGAGTCTCTAAAAACAACTGGGGTTCACGATCCGATGGCGATTGAAGGACTATTGTATGGTCTGGGGTTTGCAAATTGTATCCAACATCATCTCAGGAGAAACCATGTCGCTCCAAAACTCACTGACTCCATGCTGTTGTCTGCTCCTGCTGCTCTTCGCTTCCCAGGGCTGTGAACCTCCCGAAGAGCCCTATTACCCTCCTCCTCCACCAGTCGAGCAACCGCGTTATGAGACAGGGATCTATGCAAACTTCCTGTTGAGAAATGAGACAGAGCAGCCGGTCGTGTTGCGTACACGCGCGCTCAACCCTGAGGTTCAGATGTTCTGCCCTGTCTTTGACGCCAACCCCAACCTCTTCAGCGATGCCCTCTTTTTGAAGACCGAGACCTATATCATCGCTCCTGGCACCTTCCACCCCATCAATTCTAGACGCGCAGATTGTGACGCTCTCCTCTTGGAGAGCGCTGAGATCCTCCCAACCCTCCTCTATTGGAACAACGGAGAGTACCCCCTCATGGAGCTTCGAGCTGAGCAGCTCGTTGAGGGAGATCGACTCATCTCCATTACAGGAGAGAGCCCCTCTCTCTCAGCTCACTCTCTCCTCCTGCCTTCGCCCCAGCCCCCTGAGGCGGAGCCTGGCTGTGAGCCTATGCCTCCAGCACAGCGGCTGGATTGGAGCCAGTTTTGGTCAGGGGATTATCTCCTGAGGGGAATCTCTCAAGGGGCTGATGGCTGCTGGGCTCTGGAGTTAGATGAAGAGCGCCTTTTTGTCTGTAGCCCCCAGATGCCAGCGTTCGAGCTTGAGGCGACGTTACGGGTGGATTTTGGGAGCAGTCAGCTCTCTTTAAAACAGGGAGAGATGTCGTTGCATCTGGACCGAAGCGTCCCCATGAGGGGGGGGGTGAGGTTGGCGTGTCCCTACAGCCTCGATCACTGTGGTGCTCCAGTCAGCCCCCTCCTAGAAACCCCCAACGAGGGGCTGGGGGGCTCGCTTCACTACGCTGAGGATCGTGCAGCCTATATCCCAAACTGTCACGGTGAGCGCCACTATACCCACGGCAGCGTCGCTGAAACCTTCCTGCTCCAAGGAGCTGCACGATGAAGCGCCTGATGATCCTCTCCCTCTCCCTCTCCCTCAGCCTCCTGGCCTGCTCCGCTGATGACTCCGGCTCGATGAGCGCAGAGGCTCAGGCAGAGCCTGGCATCGGAGGCAGCGGTGCTCCTCCAGAGAGCAGCGGTGTTGGCCAGGTCGGCGCTCAGGACTTTGGTCGCTTTCGTCAACTCCTAGAAGCAGGACAGATTCCTGGGCCAGACACTCTAGACGCTCCAGGCTTCTTCGCTGAGCATAAGCTGGACTATCCCGCTGCTGACTGTGGAGAGGATATCTGCCTCCATGGCCTCTTAGGGATCTCCTATGACTTCTTCCAAGGTGAGCCTCTCCACTTGGTTCAGATCGGGATGAACTCTCCTCTGAAGCCTGCGGAGATGGAGCGCCCTCCTCTGAATCTGGTGTTGGCCATCGACACCAGCGGCTCGATGCAGGGAGAGGCGATCTCAGCGGTCAAAGAGGGGCTGCGACGGATGTTGCCCGAGCTGGGCTCCGAGGATCGCCTCTCCATCATCAGCTACTCCAATCAAGCCAAGCTTCTCTTGGAGAATGTAGGCAGCGATCAAGAGGGCTTGCTCATTGCCGCTATCGAGATGCTCAACGCTTCTGGTGCCACCAACATCTATGATGGCCTCTTTAGCGCCTTTAGCCTCGCCAGCGAGCTGAGGAGTGAGGGCCGTGAGACCCGAGTTTTGCTCCTCTCTGATGGCGTCGCTACCGCAGGTTTCCAGGAGCCTGAGCGCATTCAGAGCCTTGCGCAGGCTTATATCGCTGAGGGCATCGGTTTGACCACCATCGGTGTGGGGGAGGAGTTTGATCTGGAGCTGATGCGTGGGTTGAGCGAGTTAGGAGCAGGGAACTTCTACTTCTTAGAGTCTCCCAGCGCGGTTAAGGAGGTCTTTATTGAGGAGCTTCAAACCTTCCTGATCCCCATCGCCCTTCAGGCTCGCTTGGAGCTGCGTGTTGGGGGAGGCTATCAGATGCGCAAAGCCCACGGGGTACACAACTGGACAGGGGGCATCCGCAGTGGATATGCCGAGATGCCCGCCCTCTTTTTAGCAGGACGACAACGCTCTGATGAGCCCCCAAGAGAGGGCAGCGGGCGTCGCGGTGGAGGTGGCGGCATTCTGGCGGAGATTCAAGGTCTAGAGGAGAGTGCTCCTGAGGCGATGGCGCAGCTCAGCTTGAGCTGGCTTGATCCTGAGAGCGGCGAGGAGCACAGCCAGGAGCTGCAGATTGAGAACAGCTATGCCCCTACCGAGGTCCCCGATGGAGGTCACTTCAGCAGTGAGACCGTGGCCAAGGGCTTTATGATGTTCAATCTCTACCTGGCCTTCCGCTCTGCCTCACTCCTGGCCACCGCTGGAGATACAGGGGCAGCAGTGGCTCTGTTAGAGAACGTGAAGCAACTCAGTGAAACTTGGCTGATCGATCGACCCGACAGCGATTTAGAGGATGACCTACACTATGTAGATCTCTTCTTAGAGAACCTCTACAAGCACCCGATCCAGACCCCCGAGATTATCCCTAGGCGTCCTCAGGGTTTTTAGGCTCCACTCTACAGAGCGCTCATCACCTAACAAGATGCAGCATCGCTTTAGGCCTCAGAGCAGCCCAACCGCCAGCTTGGGATGGCAAGGGTCACTGGGCCTGGAGCCAGAAAGGGGGGCTGAGATCAGGGAATGGGCTGAGCGATGGGCCAACAGGTTCCTAAGAAACCGTTCTCTCCCTCAGGGCAAGCGTCCAAGTTGGTGGCGCCGAGAAGATTGCAAGCTCCTGTCGGGTTTAGATCCAGGTTGGTGTCCACGATCCGTAGAGCGTAGTCGATACGATCATCGCCATCATCTCGAGGGTTCCCACTCTTGAGCACATTGATGATCCAATCCCGATCCTCCTCTCCGCCGCGAACATTGATGCACTGAGAGTTAGAACCCATAGCTAAGCCCGCATACATGTTCTGGATGTCGAGGGACTCGAAGAAGTACATGTAGAGTTGCCCATCGACATTGGCCTGATAGCTGATCATGATGCTGCGATCCTCTTGAGCAGGGACAGTCACCTGAAAGTTATCCCCAACCTCAGCTCCACAGATCCAAGTATCACAGGCGGCGATCTGACCGCTGCCCAGGAAGGTGGGTGTATCGAAGCTGTCATTGGCGCTGTCATATTCCTGCCAGTCCCGAGGACAGATCTCATCCTCAGGAGTAACCGTGGCGGTGACACGGTAGGCGCTGTTGCCGCCATCATCTCGGAAAATTCTCAACAGACGATCGCCGTTGCGTTCTCCCACTACCCCCTTGTCAATTTCGATGATTTCATTGTTGAAGTTGGTGGTGGCCGCTCTCTGGAAGCCTGTACAGTGTCCCTCAATACAGAAGCCTCCACAGGGAATGGGGGTTCCGGTCCCATCGGTACAGGCCCCTGGTCTGGCCTCATCACATTGAGCGTCATTGAGGCAGGCGCCTCCGTCAGGGTTGCCGCTCGCCATATAGAGTTCCATATCTACATTCGCATCTTCATGCCTAAAACCGTTGAGGGTGACGCAGATGCGAGAGTTGGGCTCGGGGACTGAGAAGCGGTACCAATCATCATCGGAACCATCAACATCGCAGAGATAACCCTCCGCGAACTCAAATTGTCGCTCTTGCCCTTCGCTAACATCTGGCAGGGACATCGCGTCACCGGAGATATCATTGCGCTCTCCCTCGATCTCAACCACATCCTCAGAGCAGAGCCCTTCAGCGACCTCTCGACGCCGGAAGACCAGGGTATAGTCTCCCTGGCTGGACTCCAGACCGTTCACCATTAGGTAGTAAATTCCCGCCATAGTGCCACGATAGACCGCTATATCTGGCTCTCCCTGTGGATCGCTGAGACCTGCGCTGCGACCAAGGAGAGCGCCTTGATCATCTCGGAACTCAATGGAGAGGTCCCCAGAAATCCCATCATCGAGAATCCAAGCTTCTAGAATCTCACCATCCTCTACCGTGATAGAGAAGAAATCATCATCATTTGGACAGATGGCCAAGTTTGCCAGGGTATGATCGACATCCAAGCTGAAGAGTTCTCCATCCAGCTCTTCGGGCAGCAGTTCCTCTAGAGCGCTGGCCTCGATCAAGCCGTTGTTGGGCTCATATTCATCATCCCCACAGGGAGCAACCACAGTTAGATTGAGCTCTAAGCGGTAGGGCTGGACCAGAGAATCTGCGGTCGCACCTCGGATCCTGAGGAAGTAGTCATCATCTGTAAACCCTCCGATCTCAGGCTCTACTGAGATCACATAGGCCTTGCCCTCAGGGCGCTCATCTGGGGTCTCTACATCATAGGCGGAGTTTTGAAGACCAAGCGCTAACCCTGAGGCGCTATAGAGTTCCACGATCAACATCCCTTGACTGCTGGGAGTGATCACCTCTAACTCCATACCGTCGTTAACATGCATCGGGAAGGTGAACCAATCTTCATCCTCTGCACAGATATCAGCGATGATGGGCGTGTCCTCTTCGACGATGGCGATTGCCTCTTCTGAGTTGTCATTGGGCTCATCACCGACGTTAAAGCAGGGGTTCGTGGCGTCTACGACGGTGAAGCGGATGCTATAATCCATACCGCCCAAGATGTCACCGTAGACCTCTAAATAGTAGGTTGTAGCATCTAGACTGGCGTTGGCTGGAGGGAAAGTGATCACCTCAGGGACGTTGAGTTCTGCAGCCTGGATAAAGCCCTCTTCTGTCTCGATCTCTTCGCTGTGGAGGCGGAGGTTGAGATCATCGATACCGGGATCGTGGAAGAGCTCGATACGCATGCGCTCAGCCTGACCCAACTCAATGCGGTAGAAGTCAGGGTTTCCGTTACAGAAACGACGCTCTTCTAACTCATAGGTAACCCGTTCGCCCTGACGAGGAGGTAGATCCACCAGAGTGGCGCTCTCCATATCGTCATTAGGCTCTCCATTTTCGCCCTCATCATCCCGACACCCCTCCTGACAGTGACCCTCAAAATCACAGAAGAATCCATCAGCACAGCCGCTGTGATCTATACAGAGAGGGATGCAGATTCCGCTCTCATCGCAATACTCTTCTTCAGCGCAATCCTCATCAGCTTGGCAGGGGTATTCACAGATATGCTCATCGCTACACACTCCACCATCACACCCTTCATCTCCACGACAACCATCGCGACAAGTGAAGGTGTCCATGTCGCAGTACATACTCTCAGGACAGCTCTCGTTCCCTTCACAGGGCAGGTCCACGCAGCTACGCTTAGCTTCATCACAGAGCTGATCCTCAGGGCAGTTGTCGGGATCGAGGCGGCAGCCTGGACGACAGCGCTGATCTTGGGGATCGCAGTAGCTCTCTTCAGCACAATCAACATCAGCGGTGCACTCAGGACCACAAGCCCCCTCGATACACTCCAGGATGCTCTGCTGAACAACACCACCATCCGCTTCACAGGCCTCCTCCCGACGCATCTCACAGCTGTCGGTGAGACAGCAGGGGTAGAGAGGGATACAGCCATGCGTCACCGTATCGCACTGGGCGGGATGCCCATCGATCATCTCGCAGTCCGCATCTTCAAAGCAATCTCCAGGGATACACTCCCCTTCAGGACCACACCAAGTCTCTCCAGGGATACAATCCTCATCTCTCTCGCAGGGAGGTGTGCCCTCTAAGCACACATGATCTTCACAATAGTGCCCCTCTTCACAGGAGCTTGGATCTTCGAGACGGCAGCCCGCTTCACAGCTGCCCTCTTCACCACAGTACTGCCCGTCAGGACAATCTTCATCCAAAGTACAGGTATTGGGGATCTCTCCTCCTGTACCTCCTACATCAACACCTATATCTGGAATAACTTCTCCAGCGCTGCCTCCAGCATCCTCTTCACCCCCTCCAGCGCCGCCCGCTGTTCCAGCGCCTCCATCTTCATCTCCCCCACCCCCAGTGGCATCATCACAGCCTAGGCTCAGAGAGAGGGTGAGTATGAGTAAAAGAGAGATCGGCCAAGTTTGAGCTAGGTACTTCAATGTGCCCCCATTTCTGGCGAAAATCACGCTGCGGGATTCTACTCTAAGGCGATGAATCCGGCCAAGCGCTGAAATCTGAGCCCCCGAGCGCTCAGAAGAGGATTGAACTCAGCATCATAGGCTCTAAGGCGAGTACCATCAAAGAAGAGCAGCTCAGCCCCCTCCAAGATCCCCTCTTCAAAACCTGCTAAGGCGCTGCAATTTAGGTTGGAATGAAGCTGTAACTCCTCCCCCTCGAGTTCTATAAGCCCTCTGGGATTGGCGAGATAGAGCCGCCCACCTCGGGCCAGAAGATCCGTCGCTGCAAAGCGAAGCGAGAACTGCAACTCAGGCTCAAGGTTGGGAGGGAGTTGCCCCAAGGCTGCACCTCTCAGTTGGAAGAGGCGACGCCCCTGGCTATCATGGATAAAGATGAGATCTTGCTCCATATCCAGGCTGATATGTTGGAGTCGGCCCCCAAGCTGGGTGGATGCCAAGAGGCCCTGCTGCCCTGAAGCTAAGGCGCTGGGCTCTAGGAGATGCAGCTCTCCCTGAGCAGTAGAAATCAGTAAAAGAGCGCTGACCAGATCTCCAAATCCTCTGGGGATCCAAGTCATCGTCAGTGGCTCATTTATCCCGGTGGAGATCTCACTCAACACTTTCCAGTTCTCTTCATGGATAATGGAGAGGCGACCTGAACTTGAACTCAGAGCCCAGAGACGATCAGCGCCTCTCGCTAGGCTTGTCGTGCCTGGTCCGGTAGGGATGAGCCTCAACAGCTCTGGAGTTCCGTTAAGCTTGACCACTCCAACACCTCCAGAATCGGGCAGACCGACGAAGAGATGACGACTTTCCGGCCCCAAGAGCATCTCCCCAAGGCCCTGTCCCAGATCCAATTCAGGGAGAGGACGAAGCTGCATATCCCCATCCTCACGTTCAAAGCGAAAGAGGGTTAGACGAGCGCGGCCTGAGCCTGAGAGCCCCAACGCAGCGACGCTGGGCTGAGCATTGTCCTCGATCCGCACCGGGATCTCTCGACGACGGCTGAGGCCTGAAAGGGCCCCTCGAGCAAGCAGAACAACCTCATATTCTCCCCCATCGTAGAAGCCCGGCTCCCAGCTGCAATCCACCGAAAAGACTGCTTCTTCGAGCAGATCGGGCAGCACCTCACAGAGGAGCGGGCCGCTCTCCTCGATCTCGATGACAACTTCATCATAGATCAACTCGCCTCGAATGTTGCGACCTCGGACCCCTGGCTCTACACGAACACTGAAGCTTAGAGCCTGCCCCTCCTGCCCCCGCACCTCGCTGGGCTCAGAGGAGATATAGGGGGCGCTCTCTCCAACATCGAGGGTATAACCTGTATCTCCGATAGCTCCATCTCCATCATCAAAGCTCACATAGATCTCAAAGCGCCCCGCGTCTGTGTAGCTGTGCTCAACCTCCAAGAGATCTTCATAGAGGCTGCCATCTCCCATATCCCAATGAATAGCGCTGGGGGGCAGGTCTCCTGGAACATCTTCGATCTCTAACCGGAAGTGGATGGGGCGGTTGATCTCGACTCGATCCTCCAAGAGCGTCAACTCTCCTCGTGGAGGTTCATTGATGATGGTGAGCAGTGCGGAGCTGCTGTCAAAGCTGCCGTCGGAGTCGGTCACCACCAGCTCCACCAAGTACTCCCCATCATCGGCCCAGCTGTACTCAAGTTGAGGCTCTTCTGTTTCTCGAGTTTCTCCATCCCCCAGATCCCAGCGATAGCTGACGATGGGGTCAGTGTCACTTCCGGCCTGGCTCCCCGAGGCGTCTAAGAGCTGGGAGACTCCCTCAAAGCCGTGTGGCAGACCAGACAAAAGGCCCAGATCCAGTTGAGCTTCAGGCATCACATCGGTGATCAGGATCTCCTGCTCGTAGAAAGTCTCAGAGTCCTCATCTCGGGCGATGAGCCGTACGGTGAGAGGTGTGCTGCCCTCTCCCCCAAAGCGATGGCTGACCTCTCGTTGATCGGCGGGAACGGTCTCGCTCTCACCATCGCCAAAATCCCAAACAAACTCCCTGAGAGGATCTGCTTCTCCTCCAGCGCGGCTGAGGCTGGCGTCAAAGATCACCTCCTGACCATCCATCGCCTGAGCGGGCGCTTCAAAGCGAGCTAAAGGCTCCAGATCAGCGACATCGATCTCTCTACAAGCGCTGGCATCAGAGTCCTCATCTCGGACTCGTAGGCAGATCTGGTAGCTCCCCTGCTCTTCATAGCTGTGCTCAACACGCTCCAAAGCTGCGCCTGCTGCGCTCGTCCCATCTCCAAAATCCCAAATATACTCCACGATGGGATCCTCTGCTCCTCCAGGGCCAGTGCCTTCGCTACCAAAGAGGATCGGCTCACCCTCTATGGGGTGTGGAGGACGGAGAACATTGGGGCTGACCACGATGGGGTCTACATCGCCGATCCTGACCAGGAGCTCTCTTTGACAGTAGGTGCTGGGATCATTTGGATCGGAATCGATATCGCTCACCCGCAGCTGCACACTGAACTCTCCTGAAGAGCCGAAGATATGCTGGGGAGCGATGAGGTCCCCTCCCTCTCTGAGCTGGCTCCCATCTCCAAAATCCCAGCGATAGCTCAAGATGGGATCGCTGGTATGCCCTGGTTGGGCCTCAGCCGTGAAGTTGAGCGGGGTCCCCTCAGCGCCCTCTGTATCACCCAAGAGGGCACACTCTGGGACCACGTCCAAGATCAGCACATTGAAGTAACTTAGGGCAATCTGCCCATTGCCTGCCGTCACCCGCAGCAGCCCTTGATACTCTCCATCTGGGAGATCTGTATCAAAAGGAACACGAACCTGATTGAGGCCTTGATACTCAAAGGCGTTATCTCCGTCTAGATCCCAGGCATATTCCAGGATCCCTCCAGCCTCTTCAGAAGCGAAGCTGCCCCCTGCATCCAGAAGAAGAGAAGCCCCCTGAAAGGCGGAGTAGCCTCCAGCTCCTCCCCCTGCATCAGCGATAGGGCGATCAACAATTCGAAAGCTGAGTTGAGCTTCGTGCTGCTCAGCATCACAGCTTGTCGTGCTGATCTCCAAATCGTAGAGCCCCGGTTCATCAAAGATCTGTCCATGAAAGAGCGCATCTGGAGCGCTTCCATTTCGACTGAAATGTGCTTGGATTTGATCTATGCAGTTTTGCCCAGAAGATACCTGATAATCTACCCAAGCAACGGCCAACTCTGCTTCATTCTGAAAAGCTTCCCCCTCAAGGCACTCAGAGTCTGAACAGCTGCGAGTCTCAAAGTTGAGCTCTGTGGCTTGATCGGGATCCTCGGGGAGACGCATCGGAAACTGTATGATCTGCTGATTTCCACAATCGTCTGTAGCGATGATCTGCTGGAGAGATGTGCAGCCGTCTCGTCGCAGTTCATGGCTGTGTTGAGGAGCGGGATCGAACAGGTCTTCGACCTCATATTCAACCTCAGGAGGATCTTCGACGCAGCTGTTGAGCAACGCCAAGACCTGCTCACTGAAGAGAATGTCGGGGAAGCGTCGATCCAGGCGAAAACGAACACTGTCCTCAGCGCTCTGGCCTGCCACCTCTGCTTCTATAAGGAGGAGAAGGTCGTCTCCATCTGCGATAGAATCTCCAGGGATGGAGAAGGAGACCTCTTCAAATTGAGCACCTGCGGGGTTGTGCTGTAGCTCTCTCAGGAGCTCACCATCCAACAGAAAACGCAGAGAGATCGCCTCAGCGGTGGGAGAGCGGAGTCTCATATTTAAGCGCAGATCGCTCAGTTCAACGAAGGGCTCAATTCCAGGAAAGCCGGCGTCAAAGGCTTCATCACCATTATTGAAGCAGCTGCCCTCTTGGGGAGAGAGCAGTTGGATCTCAGGCTGTGCTTGAGCGACAGAGAGGAAAAGGAGAGAGAGGATGCTGATTCTCATTTCGCCCCGGTAACCTTTTGTTGGCGAGATTTGGATCTTAAACTTGCAGAGGCTCTCTGCCAAGTGCTCTGAGTGGTTGCAAGTTGATGGGCAGATTCCGTAGCATCCAAAATTCGGGTTCGCCGGGAGTGGTTTGGATGCGCCTAAATTTGCAGCCTTGTTTTCTCTTGTTACTTTTCCTCTTTCCACTGAGCTGCGACAGCGGCGGTGGAGGGGAGTCAACCCCCGAAAAAGATCTCGAGGGTCCTGTGGAGGATATGGAGATCGATGAGGGCTTTGAACCCCCTATCGACGCTTCTGTGGAGGATTTCCAAGTTGTTGATCAGGGACCGGATGGTCCCCCTCCTTGTGAGTGTCCTGAACCTTTAATCTGCGATGAGAGCGGAGCCTGTACTCACAATGAACCTTGTGAAGGGGACAGCTGGTGCTTGGATCATTGGATCTGTGAGGAGGAGGTCTGTACAGAGGGCTGCCAGTCTGACGCAGACTGCGCTGAGGATTTAGGGTTCCCCAGCTGTATTGATGGGCGTTGTGGTGACTGTCGTGGAGAGGATGACTGTTTTGGGGCGATGAGCTGCGAGATGCTCCTTCACCGCTGTGAGGAGCCCGCTGAGTGTAGCTCAAACCGTGAATGTCGCGGTGATCGAGTCTGCAATGAGGGCTGTGAGGCTCCAGCCGATTGCTCAGCTGAGCGTGGTTGTCCTGGAGATCTGAGCTGTGGGGAGGCGGGTGAGTGTCTCCCCAATGCCAACTGTAGCTCCGCTGAGGGCTGCAATCTGGGAGAGGTCTGTATCGCTGGTTCCTGTGGTCTCTGCAACCGAGACAACCAATGTTCAGGAGAGCAGCATTGCGCTCTTGGAGAGTGTTTAGAGCCCGAGCGCTGTGGAGATGATGAGGACTGTATCGGCGCACGAAGCTGTGAATCTGGGAGCTGTGAGGCTCCAGGCTGCGTTGAAGATCGACTGGAACCCAATGATAGCTTTGAGGAGGCGACAGAGTTGGCTGAACGTGTCTATCGAGACCTGCTCAGCTGCGGTCCAGATTTTTACACGCTACAGCTCCCCGCCGCGACTGTCGCCATCGTTCGAGTCCGTCAGCTCGATCGGGACGTAGACCTGCGACTGACTGCTTATGATGCTGCTCGAAATATCCTAAGCCTCTCTGACTCCAACCAACTCTCTGAAGCTGCTGTCCTGGGACCCTACAGCGCAGAGCGCGATATCTACCTGGAGGTCTCCCAGGTCTTAGAGTCTGTCGGTGGCTATGACTTAGAGATCTTCTTTACCCAACCTGGGGAGTGCATCGATGATGCTCGAGAGGTGGGTGTCGGTGATGACAGCGTGGAGACTGGGGATCAGATCCGCAGCGATGGAGAATTGAACTTCTCCTATAGCCCCAGCGCTCGCATCTGCCCTGAGGATGACGATTACTACTGTTTTTGGATGGACCGCGGCGAAGAACTGCAGCTAAATGCAGAAATTTTAGTGGGGAATCCAGATCTCAAAGTGGAAATTTACAGTGAAGATGGGACCCAAGAAGAGGGGGTCATGGGACATTGGATCCGAGGAGGGATCTCCGAAGATCTTCACTTCAGCGGCTCTCGAGGCATTTACTGCGCCCGGGTCTACAGCGAGGCGGAGGGTGGAACCTACCGCCTTAACTTCCTGGCGGTAGATCAGGATGCTCAAGAAGCCTGTGAGGAGGGGATCCCTCTAGATCTCAGCGAAGGGGTCTCTCTTAACGCTGAGTTGGGGGAGAGCGCCTCTAACGCCCTGAACCCCTTCTGCGCCGAAGCGGAGGGACCGGAGACCATCTACCTCTTGGAGTTTGAGCAGCCCCGCCTCTTGGTGGCCAAGGTCAGCGGCCTCCCAACAGGGAGCTTGGGCGATCCGGTCCTCAGCCTCCGCTCCAACTGCGCGATCACCAATTCAGAGATCGCCTGCGCTGCTGACTATGTAAATCAAGAGAACCCTCTGGTCCCTCTGCCCAACCCCACAGAGCTGCGCGCCGCTGTAGAGGAGCCGGGGAGCTATGCCCTTATCGTGGATGGTGTTGAGGAGGTTGGAGATCAGCCCAGCTACCAACTGGAGGTCCGCAGCCTGCCTCTCCCTCCAGCGCCTCCCAATGATCACTGTGAAGAGGCTTTGGCCCTCGCGTTGGAGGGGGGTATGACCGAAGTGAGCGTCAACTTAGCCCGCGCCAATGATAGTCTCAGAGGCTGTATGGGCGCCGGAGCCCCTGATGTGGTCTATACCCTGAACCTGGAGAGCCCTGGCATCCTCAGAGCCCAGGTCAACGCCGACTTTGCGGTGGGCGTCTACCTGCTTCAGGCCTGTGAGGATGTCAGCCCCGCTGCCTGTGGTTACGGTTTTGAGCAGGAGGTTGCGGCGGGTGAGTACTTCCTGGTTTTGGATGGCAGCGGTCAGAACAGCAGAGGCACGGTCACGCTCCGCCTGGATATGGAGTACTTTGAGGGTGTCTTTGAAAATGAGACCTGCGCCAACGCGACACCTCTGGCTGAGGAGGGGAGCTGGATGATGGGCAGCACCTATCTCGCCCAAGATGACTACTCCCTCCCAGATCGCAACAGCTGCACAGGCTACAACAGCCGCTCGGGGGATCTTGTCTACAGCCTAGATGCTCCTGTGGGAGAGCTGGTTTTTGTGGAGGCCAAGCCGATCGGGGGCTGGGACCTTTCCCTCTATGCCTTGGTTGGAGGGTGTGGAGATCCTGAGAACTGTGAGGCCAGCAGCGATGGAGCGCTCAGCGAGATGATCGCGCTCTTGGTCCCTGAAGGGGGCCTCTCCTTGGTGGTGGATGGCTCCAACCAAGAGCACGGAGAGTTTGAGATCCGTTGGGGGCGGGCGAGCTGCCTCAACGATGAGGGCTGTGAGAGCGGCCACTGTCTAAATTTCCAGTGCGTTGATGACTAAAGGGCTCCTCCTTATCTTGGGCCTCTCACTCCTCTTTGCTCTTTTTCTGATGCAGGAGGAGTCCCTCCAAAAAACCTCCCAATCCCCGCCCAGCCAGGAGAGTCAAGAAGCTTCTAAGGGCCTCTTAAAGTCCCCTGAGGGCCCAACCTCCTCGAAGCTCAAAGATCCTGAACATTCAGGCTCCCAGCGACAGGTCAAGGGGCTCGACCCCAAGTTGAGCCAAGCTGAACAGGTCAAGGCGTTGGGGCTCTTGGGTCAGGCGCCGAGTTGGTTAGAGCGAACCCTAGAGCCTAAGATCTGGGTCCCTCTTAAGGAGGAGCCTTTGAGCTTTATCGCCTTTGGACGTTTTAAGGTGATCTGGCGGCTCAAGGAAGGTTTGTTGCGAGGAGCGCGAGTTGAGCTACCTGAAGGCAGCGAGCCTTCAGAGCTGGCGGGCTTAGGAGATCCCTTCCTCGGCGGGCAAGGGGGCAGCCTCCCTGAGCCGATAGGAGGAGCGGATATTTCGAAGCAGCGAGGCAGAGTAGAGACCCGAGATGGGCGTCACCTTTACTATGAACTGGAGTTCTGGGAGGAGCCTCCTTATGGTCCTCGTAGCTTTGAGATCAGCTTGGATCCCCACGAGCCCTTATGAGCTTTGATGCTGATCTCTACTGCCTCCTCCACCGTGGGCAGCCTGGTGATCTTGATTTCTATCTCCGGGAGTGTGCTGGGGCAAACTCCATCTTGGAGTTGGGCTGTGGAGAGGGGCGGGTCCTTGAAGTTCTCAGCCTCCCTGGACGCCGTCTTCTGGGCTTGGACCAGCATGAAGGAATGCTGGATCGAGCGCGTAGCCGCTTGGGGGTGCGGGCGGAGCTGCTCCAAGCGGAGATCTCCAGCTTCTCTTTTAGAGAGCGCTTTGAGCGTATCATCGCTCCCTTCAACACTCTCTACACGCTCCCTGAAGCGGCCCTGATCGCCTGCCTCAAACAAGCTCGAGATCATCTGGCGCCTGGAGGGCGGCTGATCTTCGATCTCTACACCCTCGACTCAGAACCTCTCCCTGAGGAGTGGTTGGATTGGTTTTTTCTGGGGAGCCTTACGGATGGTCCCCGCCAGATCAAGACTTGGGAACGAGAAGAGGAGACAGAGTGGGGAGCCCGCCTGAGCTATCGCCACCAAATCTTAGAGGAGGGGAGTGTTCGAGAGCTGGAGTACAGCATCAAACATTATCGCCTGCCTCCCGTGCGCTGGCTGGAGATCTTTGAGACTTTGGGGCTGCGGATGCGTCACTGTTTTGGAGATTTTGATGGCAGCTCTTTTGGGAGAGAGTCCTCCCATTTTATCCCAGTCTTAGAATCGTCTGATCTTGACTGGGCGCCCACAGCCAGCTTTTAGAGCATCCAGAGCTTACAGAGCGCGCTGGCGCTTTCCCTGTCTGGCTTGAGTTGGTGGCGAGCCCGCAGTAGAGGGAGCAGGAGAGGGCTTTCAGGGGGGAGTCGCTTTAGGAGCGCAGCCTGCTGCTGCTCTGCCAGTCTGAGCCAGTCCATCCAGCTGAGCGCTCCACCAGGGCATTGAATCGGAACACCATTGAGCTGCCCAGCGCCCGCCTTATAGAGCTTCATCTTAAAGGGATCGATGATCTCTAAACCCTCAGGACCCTCCCAACGCAGGCGCAGATGCTGTCCCAGGGGGAGTGGCTTACTGTCCGCTTCAGGGGCCTCATTTCCCCAGCGTCGCTGGAGGTTTTGCCGCCAAAGCTCTTGTCGGATCCCGAGCGCTCGCGGCGGCGCCGCCTTGCTCATCATAAAATGTCGCTCCTGGGCGCTGGCTTCAAAACGGGGCCAGAAGCTGCTCTGATCCAGGGCAAGAGAGGCCGCTGCGCTGATTTTCTTGAGGGCTGCGCTCAGCGCGGCTTGCTCATCAGCGCTGCGTGCCTTGCTTTGCTCAAGGAGAGGCTCTAACAGGAGCCGCCAAGCTCGCGCCAAACCCAAGGGTGTCAGAGGCTGGGCGCTCAACAGCGCCTCAACCGTCTCGATCCGCAGGGAGAGTATCCTGGGCTTAAAAGCTACAGGAGCAGGTGCTTTGAACCTACCTCTGCTGTAGGGCAGAAACTCATTGAAGAGGAGATAGGCCGCTGCTGACTCAGCTTGAAGAGGCTTGGCGCTCTGAGCGCTCTCCTCAACAGAGGGGGGTTCAGGGCGAGCGCTGGCCAAAAAGGGTGCGGAGAGGCCCAGAGCCAGGGCGATGCTCTTGGGAAAGTTCATCCCAGGGCGAGCCCTCAGGAGCCAGCACTGTTTGCAGTCATGCCCTTGAAGAACTGAAGAAAAACCATGACGCCAGAGGCTCTCTAAGCTCTGCTGCTTTAGGTTGCCCACGCTTTGACTGCGATCCTGTGTTGTACAGGGTAGAAGCTCCCCTTCTGGAGAAACCACACAGCTGTGCAACCCCGCGCCACAGGAGAAGCGGCTGTCTCGAACAAGAGGCTCCCAATCCCCCAGAGCGCCCGCTTCATCCGCCAGGATCACAGGCAAGTTGGGGCGCAGCCGCGCTACAAAACGAATGAGTTGACTGAGCTGTTCAGGCTTCAAGAAGAGATCTGGGCGCCCCTGAGCCGCCCCCTCTGGAACCAGGAGATGAAGACCCCAGACCTCAGGCTTCAGCTCCTTGATGAGGGGAATCATCTCCTCCAAAGCCTCAAAGTTAAAGCGAGTGACCGTGGTTCCAATCCCCACAGGAACCTCCAGCCCCTGGAAGAAGCGGATCGCCTCCAGCGCCCCTCTATAGCAGCCCTGCTTCCCCCGGAAACGATCATGAAGAGCTTCAGGGCCATCCAAGCTGATGGCGACAAAGAGCGGTGGGTTCTCCCCTATCGCTCGCCGTTGCGTCTCATTGGGGCAGAGGGCGCTGTTGAGGCTCCAGGGGAGCCCCTGAGCTCCGAGCCGCTCAAGAATAAGGGGAAGATCCTTACGGAGTAGAGGCTCCCCTCCTGTGATCAGGAACTCCTCAACGCCCAACTCCGCCGCCTCATCCACCAGACGCAAAGCGCGCTTTGTGGATAGCTCCCCTGAGGGCTCTGAGCGGCGACTCAGGCAATGGGGACAGCTCAAGGGACAACGCGCTGTCGCCATCCACTGAAGTAGCTTAGGGGCAGCCCCCTGCTCCTGCTCGCCGCTCTGTCCTGTATAGCTTAGACCGCTCATCTCTCCTCCTGCGGGCTGTGTTGCTCTTCTAAGGCCGCGCGGCCCTTAAACTCATCCATAGAGGCGTTGATCCCCAAAAAACCAGCGATGGCGTCGAACCAGGAGACCGGGAGGAGCCGCAGCGGCGGGATCAGATAGACCATAGGGGGCATCCAGAGACGAGCTTTCTCTCTCTCGATCGCCTTGATAACACGGCGAGCTACCCGCTCAGGACGGAGGATGGGCAACAGTAACGGAAAGCGGCTCTTGACCCCCTCAAAGAGCCCTGTGTCGATGAAATAGGGGCAGACCAGGGTGGTCTTTACCTTTGATCTCAAGCCCCTCAGCTCCATCCGTAAGGACTCATCAAAGCCTACCGCAGCGTGCTTGCTGGCGGCATAGTCGGCCAGCTTGGAGACCCCCACAAGGCCTGAAGCTGAAGAGAGGGTGACGATATGCCCTTGATCCCGCTCAAGCATCCCTGGGAGAAAAGCACGCACGGTCCAGAAGTGAGCTAAGGCGTTGACTCGAAAGCTGCGTTCGATCTGAGCCTCACTCAACTCCAAAAAGCTGCGTCCGCTGACCACTCCCGCGTTGTTCACCAGGATATCAACTGATCCCGCCTCAGCAGCCTGAGCTTTAACCTCCTCAGGTCGAGAGAGATCACAGCAGACAATCTTGATCTCAGCTCCTCTGCCAGAGAGTACCTCCTGAGCCTCCAGGAGAGACTCTTCATCGAGATCCCAGAGGCTGATCTGGCTCGCTTCGTGCCTGATCATCTCCTCAGCCATCAAACGACCGATACCCCGAGCCCCTCCCGTAATAAGGGCATGCTTTCCCCTGATTTTCATCTGTAAACCTCTCCTTCTCCAATGGGGTCTGGCTTTAGAGCCGGGAGAGAGTTTACGCCATCAACGACCTGTTCACGAGTGGCGGTAGGAGAGCGTAGTGTCTGGAGTTCTAAACTGAGGCGGGGAGAGTTGATTGAGCTATTGGCAGATCGCCATACCCACCGCTTCATCGAAGAAGCAGGCGCTGCCCTCGGGGCACTCCACCAGGGGGAACTCCATCAAACAGCCCTGCTCAGGATCAAGCTGACAGATGTAAAGGCTACCATCCTCGTTACAGCGCGACACCACCTCATCACAGCCCCCCGCAGTACAGGGCTGTAGAGCAGAGGGGGCAGCGCAGGTAGCGATGCCTTGGAGCTCGTCCAGAACACAACTTAGACCCTCGCCGCACTCCAGCTCGGGGGTCTCCATCAAGCAGTTTTCGCTGGGATGAACCGAGCAGAGGTAGAGGCTGCCATCCTCGTTACAGTGAGACTCCGCCTCATCACAACCCGCCTCAGCGCAGGCTCGAAGAGGATGCGGAGGCGCGCAGGCAGCCCGGTTGAAGGCCTCATCGAAGCTACAACTCAGCCCCTCTTCACAGGCGAAATTGGGGAACTGCATCAGGCAGTGATCAAAGGGGTGGATCTGACAAACATAGACGCTGCCATCCTCATTACAGCGCGACATCGCCTCTTCACAGCCATCATTTTCACAGGCGGGCGGATTGGCAGGAGCAGCACAGATTGGGGAGCCCTGCATCTCATCAAAGAGGCAACGCAGCCCACCTTCACACTCCGACCCAAGATGTGCCGTCAGACAACCCGCTTCAGGATCAAGTTCACAGACTGAGATATTGCCTTCTGCGTCACAGAAAGCTCCAGGGAGGGCGCAGGGGCTCTCCTCACAGGAGGAGAGCGCTGGCAAGCAGATCGCCGTCTGCATCTCTTCCTCAAAGACGCAGCTCAAACCCTCCCCACACTCTAAGCTGGGGATCTCCATCAAACAGCCCTCTTCGGGATCGAGCTGGCAGAGATAGAGCGTGCCATCTTCATTGCACTGGGAGAGAGCCAACCCGCAGCCTGCTTCGGCGCAAGCTGGAGTCTCAGGGGGCACCTCAGCAGCGACACAGGCAGCCTGCCCCTGCTCCTCATTAAAGAAGCAACTGAGACCTTCAGCGCAGGAGAGTGCGGCGACCTCTGCCAAGCAGGCACCCTCAGGATCAAACTGGCAACTGTAAAGTGTGCCATCTTCGTTGCAGCTGCTGATGGGCAGATCACAGCCGCTCTGCTCACAGGGTTCAATCACAGGCGAGTCAGGGAAAGCGCAGCTGGCTATGTGTCGCTCCTCATCAAAGATGCAGGCCATCCCCTCTGGGCATTGGGCGTTATAGACCTCCTCCAAGCAGTTGATCTCAGAATGGATCTGGCAGATGTAAAGGCTGCCATCCTCATTACAGCGTGAGAGAGCCACATCGCAGCCATTCTCTGCGCAGGAGTTGAGCGAAGAGGAGGGGGCACAGGATGCCTGCCCTCGCTCCTCATCAAAGAGACAATCCAGACCATTCCCACAGTGAGAGCTGGGGATCTCAAAGAAGCAGTTGCGTTCAGGATCCAACTTGCAGATGTAGAGGGTGCCATTTTCATTACAGCTTGAGATCGCCAGATCACAGCCATCCTCTTCACAGGCCACAGGAGGAGGCAGAGGAGCGCAAGCAGCCTGTCCGAGCGCTTCATCCAAAGCACAGCTAAAGCCCTCAGCGCAGGGAGCGCTGCTGATCTCCATCAAGCAGCCGCTCTCAGGATCAAGCTGGCAGATGTAGATAGAGCCATCTTCATTACAGCGGGAGAGGGCCAGATCGCAGCCTGCCTCAGCGCAGGCTTGGGGGAGTGCCTCCGGCGCACAACTCGCTTCTCCATCCTCGTTCAAGAGACAGCTGAGACCCTCAGCGCAGGAGAGGCTGGCTGTCTCCATCAAGCAGCCGCTCTCAGGATCAGCCTCACAGAGATAGAGGCTACCATCCTCATTGCAGCTTGAGCCCGCTTCCTCACAGTCAGAGATCCCCTCACAGGGATCGCCGGCTGAGTCAACGCCGCTGTCAGAGCCGGTCGCGCTGTCCTGGCTCACAACACTGTCTGAAGCAGCGAGCGTAGCGTCCGAATCGCTGCTGACCTCACAGCCCAGAGAACAGGCCAGCAAAAGCAGCCCGAGAGTGGATGATGTTTTAAACGGCATGTTTCTCTCCTTGGAGTACCTCAAGATGATTCTCCTAACAGAACTTTCAAATCCAGAGCAAACTTAGACAGCCGTTTTATTTACTGAGAGATCAGCCCCCCCTTGACGATAACCCTTTAAATCCAAGGTAATCAGAGAAAAACCCGCCTCTTGACCCGCTTTAAGCAAAGCAAGCCATAGGCTGGGATCCAACTCCAGACGCCTCATCTCCAGGGGACCCAACTCATAGCGGAGCAGCGCCCCGTGGGCTCGAGCACGAAAGAGCCTCAGCCCCAAGCTTCTGAGACTGGCCTCACAGCGCTCCACCCGCCCAAGCCCCTCTATGCTCACCTCAACCCCCTTGGGAAAGCGACTCGCGAGGCAAGCATCTTGAGGGCTGTCCCAGTTGGGCAACCCCAGCGCACGGGCTTGTTGCCGGATCTCCACCTTATCAAAGCCCAATTCCAAGAGCGGTGCTCGCACCCCTAACTCCTCAGCGGCCTTCATACCGGGGCGGTGATCCCCTAGATCGTCTAGGATGGCGCCGTAACAGAGGGAGCCCTCGCTCTGCTTCATCAGTTGTCCAAAGAGTTCCTGTTTACAGTAATAGCAGCGATCTCCCGCGTTGACACGATAAAGAGGGTTCTCACATTCATAGGTCTGGATCTCCAGCTGTCGAGCTCCTATGGCGCTGGCGATCTCTTGGGCTTGGACCCGCGCGGCAGCGGAGAAGCTGGGAGAGAGCCCGGTAAGAGCCAGCGTCTGCACCCCCATAACCTCATATGCAGCCCAGAGCAGAAAGCTACTGTCCAGGCCCCCCGAGAAGGCGATACTGACCGGCCCCATATCACGCAGCAGGTTGAGGAGTTGCTCAAGCTTAGGCAACTGTTTCATCACAGATCCTTGAGATAGATGCCTGCTGAGCGAAGCTGGGCTTTAAGGCTCAGCATCAGGCGATCACGTTGAGTTTGGTAACGCGGAAGTCGAGCATGGAGGCTCCCTGGCGCGGTCATCGCTCGCTTTTGAAGGCCGCTGAGTTTTTGGAGGAGCCTTGCCCAGGCCCTCAAGATCTTTCCCCCTCCAGCGCCGAACCAGCGCTCAGAATCTTCTCGACTCCAGGCGCTAAGCTGTGCAGCCCAATCACTGGGACGCTCCGACTTTAAGGGCATCAAGGGTCGATCTCGAACAGTCCCTAAGCGCCGCTCCAGCTGAAGCTGCAACTTATAGATTTCAAGCAGTGTAGAGATCCTCTGAATATCGTCTCTACCCCTTGAAAATGTGTGCGTAGAGGAGGTTTCAAGACTGAGCAGGCCCCAGGGACCTGTAGAGATCTCAACCGTGGAGGGTTCTACTTCAAAATCAGCCTCTACCTCTAAGAGCCTACGCTTCAAGAGCCCCAGAGTCTCAATCTCCGCGATGAGACGCAGCCCCACATGAACCATGATCCGCCCCTCTGAAGATCTGCGTGCGATCGCCCCTGAACGGATCAAGATCTCAACAGCCTCAAGCTGAAAGCCCTCCTCAACACAGCGCTCCAGCGCCATCCGATGCAGGCTGCTCGTCGTCAGGCGTCGGTGGTGGCTGGGATCGATGATTTCATGGAGTCCAGATTCCAGCTCCGCCAAACGAAAGCTGTTGTAAGCGTAGAGACTACCCAAACCCAGAACCAAGCAGAGGAGCAGGAGGGCAGCGCCCAAGAGGAGGTTTCCCAGGGCGCTCAAGAAGCGAGGATGAGCGCGGCTCATGGACCTTCGCGGAGATGTTCCAACTCAGCTCGCAGGATCACGAGGTTCTCATCAGCCAAGCGGCGACGGCTCTCCGCCTCCTCTCGGATCTCCTCAGCGTTGCTCAGAGAGCGAGCCAAAAGGCTCTCCATCTGAGCATGGGCTTGAAGCATCGCCTCCAACTCAAGTTGGTGCCGATCCCGGAGCCCCAGCTCTGCTCGAAGGCGCGCGATCTCCTCCTCAGCGCTGGCGCGTTCCAAGCGAGCCAGCGCAGCCTCTCTACGCGCCCTTCCAAGCTGCTCCCGTTGGCCTTTATGCCCGTTGATGATCTGAGCAGCGCTCTGCTCCAGGCGCTGAAGTTGGAAAGCTGTCTGCTGTTGGAGAGCACGTTCCTGCTCAAGGAGCTGCTCTAAGATCTTGGTCTGTGCCAGCAGAGCTGAGGGCTCTGCTGGAGGCAAGCTGGGAGGGCTGAGGTTTTCGCGTTCTACCTCTAGGAGCTTCAGGGCCTCATCTCTCTCTCGAATACCTCGCTGAAGCTGAGAGCGCTCTTGAAGTAAGCTTTTCTGCTCCTTCTTGAGCTGCTCTTGAGCGGCGCTCACACGAGTGACCGCTGCGCTCACCGCCTCCAACCAAGCTTCGGCAGCAGGATCTGTGGGCGGCGGTGGGACCTCTGAGGGCCAGCCAACCAGCTCAACCATAGAGCGGCAGAACTGCTCCATTACCAGCCTCCCCGCCTTAAGCGCGGCATCCCGCTCTTGAGCCAGACAATCTCGATCAGCAGCGGGACCCTCGACAGCTCTAAGGCGTGCTCTGAGAGAGTGCACCTCCTCGGTCATCTCATCTCGAGCGCTGGTGAAGCGCGACTCGATCTGGTCCACGCGGCGATCAGCGACACGGCGCTCTGCCAACTCATCCCTGACCTGAGTAAACTCAAGCTCCAGCTCTGTGAGCTCTCCCTTGAGGTTGGTCAGCTCCTCTCCCTGGCTCTTGAGCTGGAGCGTTTGACTCTCCAGATCCTTCGCCTGTTCGCGTTGAACCCTCTGTGCAGCCTCCCTCTGCTCCTGGGTCTGAGTCTCAGCCGCCTTAAGTTGAGCTTCTAGAGCCTCTCTCTGTTTTTGAGCCTGGGTTGTAGCCACTTCGAGCTGCTTTTGAGCCTGAATTTCAGCCGCTTTAAGCTGCTCTTGGGCCTGAATCTCAACCGCCTTAAGTTGCTTTTGAGCCTGAACTTCGGCCGCTTTAAGCTGCTCTTGGGCCTGAATCTCAACCGCCTTAAGTTGCTTTTGAGCCTGAACTTCGGCCGCTTTAAGCTGCTCTTGAGCTTGAGCTTTCAGACTCTTTAGCTGAGCATTCTGAGCTTCGTATTGCGTTTGAGCCTGCTCCAACTGGCTCTCTTGAGCTTCGCTTCGCTCCTTGGCTTTCTTGAGTTGAGCTTGAACATCCTTGAGTTGAGCCTCCAGGGCCAAAAACTCCTCTCCAACCTGGACCTCAGTCGCTTTAAGCGTCTCACTCTCTTCCTGAAGACGATCACGATCTGCGCGTACAGAGCCAAAGGAGGTCTCTAGTTCTTGGAAAGCACGCTCGAGGCTTTCCCTCTGCTCCTGCTTCTCTGCGCCCTGTTGCTCCAGAACTCGAAGCCTCTCCAGCTCCTCTTTAAGACTCTCCAACTCTTCTGAATTCTCAGAAGAGTGCTTCGGTTCTAGAAGCCCTGCGGAGGGCGCAATAGGGGGAGTTTTTCCCGCCAAAAAGAGGCTGGGACCCTGCTCAGGTAGTTTGGGGAAGGGCTGGGGCAGGTTCAGAGCCCAGAGTCCACCCCGCACAGAGGGGCACTCAAGCTGCTCTGGAAGCTTCTGCCAAGCGGGAGTTTTGCTCAGGGAGAGGTAGATCCCGCGCTTCTTAAGGACACGTTGAACCTCCTCTGGAGGTGCGATCCCTTCTGGATCCAGGATCAGATCCTTGGAGTTGCGTGCCTCAGCCCAGTCTACTCGGATACGAAATTTAGCACCCGTAGCGGTCTCACCGGGGGGAGCGTCTGGATCTGCTGCGGCGCTGATCACAATCAGCTCCTTGACTGGGATCTGGGCTAGGATCTCGATATCCTCAAAGGAGCCCTCGACGAGCAGCACCCTCTTGGACTCCGCCCAGATCCGAGCGACCTCTTGAAACAGCGCCCGCATCTCTTACCTCGCGTCTGAAGTTCGAGACTTTATACCGTCCCCTTCTAGAGACGGGAAGAGATCTCACAGCCCAAACCCTGAGGCTCAAAACCAGAGAGATCAGAGACCAGCCTTTTTGCTGATCGCTGGGCTCAAATTTTCTTCTGCTCTCGCACGAGGATCTTCTGATCGTGCTTATATCTGGGAAACATGAGAGTCGCTGATCTGGTTTTCTCGAAAATCGATGGTGGCCTTTATTCGGCCTCTATTCTTTCTTAATTGGACTGAAATAAATGCCAATTCAGCAAATTGAATATCAGATGAAAACTATTGGCAATTCCCATCACCGTTTCCATCAAGATCTTCACAGGTCAGTTCAGGCTGACAGCGACCCTGAAGCCCAGCAGGGTCACATCGTTCTCCTACAGCCAAAAATGGCAGAATGTTGACCGTGATCTGATATTCAATCGCTGCATTTCGTTGGTATTCATCTACGAGATAGAGATGCTCTCCCGCGAGCAGAGACTCCTCTAAGAGACTACATCGAAGATCGTTTGGGAGGGAAATATCGTCGTTCATCGCCAAGCGATTCTCATATCCAAGCGCTTCTGCCTCTCCGAAGGTGTCTAAGAGTTGACGATCGACACGATAGATACGTGTATCGATCTCTCCACAACTTCCATCTCCGATATGAGTGAAGATGCGCACAAAGCTATCTTGGGACAGCTCCACACGGAAGAGATCAAAGAGATCGGGAGGCTCGATATCCAGATGGGCGAAGATGCTCCACTCAGGGCTGAGAAGGTTGGCCTCCTCAGAGAGTTCATTGGGCTCCCGCTCTGGACGCGGGGGGGGGATGGAGTAGAGGGTGCCACAGAGGCCCTGCCCCTCCTCCTCTGTCATACGACAGATCAGCTCACCCAGACAGGCGTCTCGCTCGGCTCTGTCGCAGGGCTCTCCCGCCTCTCCCAGGAGGCTAAAAGAGGCTCGAAGGCTGTAGTGTTCAATGGCCTGTCCAGCGTCTCCCTCGACGATGAGTAGATACTCACCTGGGGGCAATTCTCGCTCCAAAAGAGAGCACTGTCCCCGCCCTGAGCTGTTGTCATAGCCCCATTCAACCCACTCCCCCTCCTCATCCACATAGAGGATCAACAGAGTATCAGGGCAGGGCTCACCACCCTCAGTCTCAAATGAAGCAAAGGAGGCATGCTCCAACCGCAGGGTGTAGCGATCGCCACGGTTGGGAGGCAACTGTCCCTCAAAGTTTCCGCCCTCTCCCAGCTCCTGAGCCTCCCGTTGGCAATCGGCGCTGCATCCATCTCCACTCTCCAGGTTGCCGTCATCACAGCCCTCAATAGGATCAAGAATACCATCTCCACAGCGCGCTACACGACAACGAGAGGGCTCCTCCTCCTCATTACAGAAGCTGCCCTCAACACATACAAAAGTGGGGTGCTCAGGAGTACAGAGCTGTCCCTCGCCCAGGGGAGCGATGAGACAGTCGCGAGTGCAGCCATCCTCATCATCTTCATCAGCATCATCACACTCTTCATCGGGTGCGCGGATGCCATCACCACAGAGGTGCTCAGCGCAGACCGGCTCTGGGAGCCGAGGATCGCAGAAGGCCCCCAGAGGACAATACTGCTCTGGATCGTGGGGGTTGCAGGGCTCTCCAAGAGGGATCGTTGGTTCCATCCAGAGGCGTAGATGCTGAGCGCCGATCTCACGAGCCGGATTGTAAGCCTCAACGAGCAGGAGATACTCACCTGCGGCCAAGGGAGCGAGGCTTGGATCTCTCTCAGGATTCAACATGGGACAGGTTCGTATCCCATCATCATCATCCCCAGCGATGGGCTCCTCGAACGCTCCTAAGCGGTAGAGGAAGAATCGAGCATCTCCCGCCTCACAGCGCTCAATATCTAGATCTGTGATCTCAATCCGGAGACTGGCGTCGCTCTCTAACTGGAAAGAGAAGAAGTCTCGCTCCCCAACTTCGATCTCGTAGACCACATGGCTAAAACCCTGATCGTCAAAGCTCAGGGTGTAGCTCTTGTCAAAATCATCTGGCTCTAGCTCTCCATTAAAGGGGGTAAAGCGGCAGAGATGGCAGCCATCTTCGCGATCATCATTGCCGTCGTCACACTGCTCCTCTGGAGCCAAGAGTTGATCCCCACATACATGGGGCTGACAGCTGGGAGGCTCCTGCTCCTGATCACAGAAGGCGCTCTCAACGCAGCTCATATTGAGATCCCCTGGAATGCAGGGGCTGCCCTCGAGGATGGGGATAAACTCACAGCGTTGATCACAGCCATCGCTCTCATCTTCGTTGCCATCGTCGCACTCCTCCTCAGGGCCGATCACTCCATCGCCACAGCTGTGTTGGGTGCAGAGCGAAGGCCCCTCCTCTTCGGGACAGTAGCTGCCTTCGGGGCAGCTCTCTTCTAGGTCACCAGGGATACAGGGATCGCCAGTCTGGAGGTCATCCAGGATGCGCAAAATGATCCAGTTGGCGCCTACTTCGCGAGGATAGTCCAGGCTGTAGTGGCGAATCTTGAGATACCAGCTCCCCGCCAAGAGGGGGTTGATCTCCAAGTCTCGCTCTGGCCCCAAACGAGGGCAGAGACCCTGTCCATCGTCGTCATCTACAACCCACTCCTCTCCCTGCTCGTCCAGAAGAAAGAGATAGGGATCCCCCGCGCAACCATCAAGGCTCAGATCGATCAGCTCTATACTGATGCGCTGAGCCTCGGGCAGCTCAAAGTGGAACCAATCCTCATCCCCTACTGGCTTGAGCTGGAAGACGATACGAGCGAAGCCCTCCTCATCAAAGATCAGCTCATGGGGCTCTTCGAAGCTGTCAGGCTCCAAGTTTGTCGGTTGAAGTTGACAGCGAGTATTACAGCCATTCCCATCCAATCCATCGCCATCATCACAATCCTCCCCAGGTCCAATCAAACCATCTCCACAGAGGTGAGCAACGCAGATGGGCTCCTCCAACTCCTCATCACAGAAGGCGTTCTCTTCACAGCGGAAAGCAGCGCCGATATCACAGGGGAAGCCCAATAAGATCGGAACATTGAGGCAGAGGGCACAGCCATCTCCAGGCTCCTCATTTTGGTCATCACACTCCTCTCCCAGTCCAACCAGCCCATCTCCACAGCGATGAGCCAAGCAGACCGGCTCCTCAAGGCGATCATCGCAGAAAGTCTCAGGGATACAGGGGTGGATCAACTCTCCAGGTATACAGGGATCACCCTCCTGGAGGCTGGGCCAGATCTGGAGGTTGAGCCAGAGGAGGCTGCTGCGCTCTCCGTGGAAGCTGCTCACGCGGACAAAGTAATCTCCAGGTTCAACCCCCACCGTGGGCCGCCCCTGATGAGGCGCAATATGGGAGCAGCGATCCCCTCGATCAACGCGATCATCGTTATGAGCGAGCACCTGTCGATCTGCGTCATACCAGTCTAAGATGGTGTCATCTCCACCACAGCTGCCATCCAAGCGCCAAGAGTTGGTTTGGATGGAGAGATCCACCCGCTGCTCTAAGCGAAAGTGGAACCAATCCTCATCATTCTCATCGAGGAGGAAGAGCATATCGGCGTGGCCCTCTTCATCGAAGATCAGCTCATTGGGCTGCTCAAGACCATCAGGTTCCTGAGCCCTGACTCCCTCAACCTCCGTCTGGCAGAGGGCGTCGCAGTCATCCCCTGCTGTATTGTTGCCATCGTCACACTCCTCACCTTGATCAAGAAAATGGTCCCCACAGCTCCCAGAGACACAGCGCCGCAGCTCATTATCACAACGCCCCTCCTCTTCACAGATCAGCCCAGGGTGACAGGGGGCGCCGATCGGCAAAGGGATCAGCTCACAAGATTCGCAGCCATCTCCAGGATCATCATTGCCATCATCACAGGCTTCATTGGGTTGGCGTTCACCATCTCCACAGATCGAAGGGACACAAAGCTCTCCATCACAGTAAGCCAGAGGCTCACAGCGCTCTGGGCCTGTGCCACAAGCTTCACCTACCGCCAGCGGCGTGGTTACTCGAACATAGAGGATCAGAGGACCGCTGCTGCTGTCGCGTACATTGCTCACCCGGATAAGATGCTGTCCCCGACCCAGACCCGCGACCCCTGGATCGGAGGCCGGGATCAAACGGGCACAATCTCCAGGACCATCGTTCTCATCGCGGATCTCTGTCTCGGCGCTGGAATTGGGGAAGAGATCTAGGAACACGTCAGCTCCATTGCAGCTCAGGGGATTATCAAGCGCGTGGGTCAGAATGATTGTATCTGTTGGGCCACTGAGGCCAAAAATAAACCAATCCTCGTCCCCAGGATCCAGCTCGAAGAGGATCCGACTGATCCCTTCCTTAAAACGCAAGCGGACAGCTTGCTCTCGGCTGTCGGGCTCTATGTGTTGATTGAGAGCACAGAGCTCACCTCCAAGAGGCCCCGCCTCAATACAGGCGCTTGGATCTATCTCAGCGCGCAGCGCCGCCTGAGCTCGACAGCTGAAGGTATCGCCTGTGCCCTCTCTGGGGAGCGCCTCGCAGCTGTTTAAGCAGGCAGATATAGAGGGCCAGAGAGCAGGGCAGCGCTGCCGAACAAGCGCACAGTAGGCTTCACAGCTCTCAGGGGGTGGAAGCTCCTCACAGGCGCTCCAACCAGACCAGCGCCCAGCTACACAGCTTCGAGTATGTTCAGCGGAGACCCCTTCACAAGCCTCTGACTGCTCCTCTCCATTCAAGCACTCATCGGGATCCTCGCAGCTGCTCCACTCTCTCCAGGCTCCCTCAAGGCAGAGCCTGCTGGAGATCCCATTATCGTTGAGGCCACAGCGCTCCTGCTCACTGGAGTCATCTACGCAAAGATCGGAGTCTTCACACTCAGAGAAGGGCCCCCAACGCCCTTCAATGCAGTCATGGTGTTGGAGCCCTCTACGGTTGATACCACAGGGAACCTCCTCCTGAGCGCCTTCGCTGCACTCTCGGTCAGGATCATCACAGGGACCCCACTCTCCCCAACTCCCCGCAGTGCAGAGGCGGAAGAGGCTCCCGTGATTGGCGATCCCGCAGCTGGCCTGCTCCTCTTCAGCGTCAAGACACTCATCGGGATCTTCACACGCTGAGAACTCCAGCCAGTGACCCTCTTGACAATGTCGACTCCTCTGCCCTCGTTCGTTGAGGCCGCAGATCTGGCGCTCTGTAGCACCCTCAATACACTCTGAAAGATCGCTGCATTCTCTCCACTCTCCCCAAGCTCCCTCTTCACAGAGGCTCAGCTGTCTACCCTGTCCGGTCAAGCCGCAAGGGGAGGTTCGCTCCTCACCATCAAGGCAATCGTCAGGATCTTCACAACGACTCCAGTCTGTCCAAAAGCCCTCAATACACTCCCGTCTCTGCTCACCACGAGCATTTAAGCCGCAGGAGCGCCGCTGTCGAACGCCATCTTCGCAATCAGGGAGAGGGATAACACCCGCTTCACCGCCAACACCTGCTTCACCACCGATGCCCGCTTCACCACCGACGCCTGCTTCACCGCCGACACCCGCTTCACCGCCGACGCCCGCTTCACCACCGACG
>CAYLJJ010000076.1:0-35922 GCA_964384025.1 uncultured Nannocystaceae bacterium | reverse complement strand
TGCCCACCTTCATAAACCACGGGGTCATAGCGACCTGAGGATGACCGGAGTATTGGGCTACGACCTCAGCCCCTATTCAAGTTGGTCTCATGGAGAACTCTGGCTTCGTACCAATTTTGAGCTTGCTGTAGGCAGCGCGGATGGTGGAGAAAAAGAGTTCAATTTCACAATGATGAATTTTATCGCAGGCCCTGAGGTGAAGTATTACTTATTTCCCAGGATTGATCTTTTCACCAGCATCCTCGCAGGGATCTCCATTTTGGGGGTGAGCACACCAGATAATAAAGTTGAAGTGGATGAAGAGGAGAAGGACGACTCTGCCGGTGGAGCCAGCCCCAGCCTCCAAATGGCCGCAGGTCTCGATATCATTTTGCATCCCGACTGGCAAATTCGAGCGGGAGCGGGCTATCGCTTCAGCTTCTCAGAGATGAAGCTAGAGCCTCCTGAAGATGCTGCTGAAAAGAGCTTATTTGATGGAGAAGAGGTGGGCAGCTATTCAGGACTTCAGATAAAAGCCGGACTCACCTACATCTTTTGAATCGCCCTGGGTGGGGTTCGGCAGCGACAATGACCTTAGAAAAATCAGACCGACGGATTCCTGGGCCACCTCTATTCTTTACTTTGGGCCTATATCTAGAACTCCTATATCTGGATCTATCTACTTATCATATTTTGATAGAGCGTCCAGCTTACTCCTCATAATACTCAATCCCCAGGTGGGTGATCAGCTCTTCTCCTGCCATATAGCGCAGGTTGTTCTTGAGCTTGGTGAGCTGGATAAAGAGATCGTGCTCTGGGTAGATCTCAGGCGCCGTGATCGGGCTCTTCCAGTAGAAGCTGAGCCACTCCTGAATCCCCTTGCGGCCTGCTCGAGCGGCTAGATCCAGGAAGAGCGCCAGATCGAGGACGATGGGAGCCGCGAGGATGGAGTCTCGACAGAGGAAGTCTACCTTGATCTGCATGGGGTAGCCCAGCCAACCAAAGATGTCGATGTTGTCCCAGCCCTCCTTAGCGTCTCCCCTTGGAGGGTAATAGTTGATGCGCACCTTGTGGTAGAGTTCCCCGAAGAGATCGGGGTAGCACTCCGGCTGAAGGATCGTGTCTAAGACCCCCAGTTTGGTCTTCTCTTTGCTTAAGAAAGCCCCCGGCTCATCTAAAACCTCTCCATCTCGATTCCCTAAGATGTTGGTGCTGAACCAGCCCTGTACCCCCAGAAGACGAGCCTTGAACATCGGCGCCAACACCGTCTTCATGAGAGTCTGACCAGTCTTGAAGTCTTTGCCCCCAATCGGTACAGCGCGCTCCATCGCCAACTCCAGCAGCGCCGGAATCTCTGCCGCATGGGAAGGGGTGCCGTTGGCGTAAGGCGTATCTTCCATCAGGGCGGCGTAGGCGTACACCATCGAGGGAGAGATGCTCTGATCATCTTCATCCAAGGCACGCTCAAAGGCGGCTAGGCTTTGATGAGCAGCGCCCAGCTCTGTATAGATCTCGGTGCTGGCACAGCTGACCAAGACGCAGCGCTCCAGCTCATTATCCTCCTTAAAGCGACGGATATCGGCCCTCAACTCATCAGCCCAGTCTCGACGAGTCCCCGACTTGATATGAGTGCCGTTGAGGCGCTTGACATATTCAGGGTCAAAGGCGCCATCCATCGGCTTGATCTTCATCAACGCTGGTTTAAGTGCCTCTAGGAGATCTCTCTCTAAGACCTTCGCGGTGCTGCATGCTTCGTAGAGATCACCACCAAAGATATCCCAACCACCAAAGACCAAGCCCTTCAAGGGGGTGAGTGGCAACAGCTCCTTGATCGCTGGATTGCGCTCCTCATCCCGCTTCCCTAAGCGGATATGCCCCAGTTGACTGAGGGAGCCGATGGGCTTCCCAAGGCCCTGTTGGATCGCCAAAACCCCCGCCACAAAGGTACTGCCGACAGCCCCCATGCCCTGTAGGAGAACGCCCAGACGGGGAGCTGCAGCCTCAATCCTCTTATCCATCTCTTTGATCCTTTCTGGAGTGGAGACTTGAGAGCGGAGGCTCTCAGTATATGTAGAGCATCTCTAGCAATCTCCAAGCCAGGATTAAGGAGAGAGCACGTTGAGATCTTCTGCTCAAGCCCGCATCATCTCCCTATGAGATATATCTATGCGCTCTTGATCCTTCTGTGGGTAGTGACGGTTCAGGCTGCTCCTGATGAGAGGGGAGCTTTGGGCTTCTATCTAGGGGTTGGTGGTGGTCTGGGCCTGGGCCAAGCCAGCGACGATGAAGGAGAAGATGCTGGAAGCTTCACTGGGATGGGAGGGCACCTTCGTTTCGGAGAAGAGGTCCTCCCCAGCTTCACTCTCGGCTTGGATCTCATCAGTCTGGGAGGGACAGGGAACAACGATCGCTATGAAGGAGGCTTAGGAGGCTTCCTTCTTCAGGCGGGTTGGCGCCCTTTCTCCTGGGCTGAGGCTCTGCTCCTGATCGGAGGCCTAGGGGTTGGTGGGAGCAGCTTGGAGCCCAAGGGAGATGAGGGCTATGAGGGGGTGGGAGGAGGTGCTCTCTACCAACTGGGGCTAAACTATGAGTTTCGGCTCAAAGGAGGCGCGAACGAAGGGGGCTTCACTCTGGCCCCCAGCCTCTATGCTCTGTTCAGCCCTGCAGACAGCAACCCTGTGGGGATGAACGCCCTCAGCTTGGGCCTTGACTTGCTCTGGTACGCCGGGCGCTAAACCGAGAGAATTAAATTCTATTTGCTTTTGAATAGGGCCTCAAGATCAGCCAGAGCCTGAGCGCGGGCTACTCCCCTCACCCCTTCACCGTTGTTCTCTTTGCGCCCTCCTCGTCGTCTGCGATCTCCAGTACCATCATCGAGCGGGAAGCCGCTTCTTCCTTCAGTGCGACTGGACTCCGCTCGTAGGGAGAGCGAGATGCGTCGTCGGGCTCGGTCCACTCCTAAGACCCGTACAGAGACCAACTCTTCTACTTTGACGATTTCCCCTGGATCCTTAACATAGTGATCTGCCATCTCGCTGACATGGACCAAGCCCTCATGAGAGAGACCGATGTTTACAAAGGCACCAAACTGAGTGAGCTTGGTGATCAGCCCCTTTAACTCCAAACCTGGGCGTAGATCCTCCACTGACTTTAGGCTAGGGTTGAGCGCAGGCTCTGCGGTGGAAGCAGCCTTTCTTTTGGCCTTGGACTTAAATAGCTCTTCTGGATCGATCCCATTTTGAGCCAGGACCAGAACATCTTGGAGTTGCTTGCGGAAGCAGTCGTTATCTAGCTGAAAGTCTGGCTCAACGAGCTGTAGGCTGATGGGATCTACCTGAGCCCAAGTGCTCATGGGTTGTGCGATCCGGCGCGCGATGAGGAGCGCTCGAGCGGCGATGGGAGGGAGCGACTCTTTCAGAGCGTTAACGCCCTCCTCTAAAGCTCGCGTCTGGGCCCATACGGTGGGGAAGGCTGCGAAGCCTGTGCTCAGCTCCCTGCTGAGTTCGGGATCCATCCCTTCAGGTAGAACCAGGGCTTCGATGGGGCGCAGACCGATGAGCTTTGTCGCCGTCTTCAGAGCGCTCTCCTCGATCTTTGCCTCCCCGTGTGCCACCAGCTTGCCGCTACGCATCACCACCGTGAAGCCCATCTGCTCTCCCTCGACCCAGATCCCCGCCAAGACCTGCTGAGTGGCGGGGGGGGTCCAGAGAAGCTTGAGAAATGCCTTACAGCCCTTCTGCATCAGCCACTCACGAACCTCTTCATCTTTAAAGCGCTTAGACCACTCCTCCAGATCATCTAAGACCAGGGTTTGGAGCAGAGAGAGGCTGTCCAAACCTGTCGAGAGGGCAGAGAGTTCAGTCCCTCGAACCTCTACCTGCTCTAAAAGCCTCTCTTCAGGCAGCTCAAACTCCAACTCAAGAGCCCCCGCCATCTCTCCTTCGCGGATCTGGGTCCAGCGATCAGGGGGCATCTCCTTGAGGCTGCTCTCTCCAATCAGAGTAGAGAAGCGCTCCACAAGATCTTCCTGATCTGTAGCCATCCAGACCATAAAGATCGCCTCTCGGTAAAAGATATTGCGGCAAGCATTCCAGAGCGCCACCGCCTCCTTGATGGCGTCTCGGCGGAGATGCTCAGAGAAGCGCCCTGGCTGAGCTAGGGTCTCAGCTCGTTCTAGAACCTCAACCTCATGTTGAGCGAGGGTCTGCTTAAGGAGGGCAGGAGGGATCGCGCTCTGCCCCTCCCTGCGTCGTCGAGCGGCCACCCCTTGAAGGGAGTGTTGGTGCTTCTGATGCCGACGAGCAGCCCTCCAGATATCTAAGAGAACCTGGGCGTTGAGCTTCTCACTCTTTCTCTTGAGGAGCGTGGAGAGATCAGCCCCCTTCTGAATCATCTCTCCCACAGCTGCGATCTGCTGTGAGCTGAGCTTTGTATCACCGAGGGCTCGTGTTCGCTGTATGAAGCTCGACAACCTCATGAGGCACCCAACATTTGAATGGGGTAAAGGAATCGAGAGCTTTAAATCAGGGGCTGGGTAGAGGCCCTTAGATTCAGCTCCCAGGAGATCTTGATGCCAAAATCTCCTTCAACTTCGGAAAATTTTTTGACTTCTTGTTCTTGGAGGCAGTGAAGCAAACTCAAAGACCGTAAAAAGCCTTGATGTTGTCTGTCACCCTCTCTTGGTCTTCAACTTTTAGCTCAGGAGAGATAGGCAACGCAAGGACATCTCTACAGGCCGCTTCAGAGTTGGGTAGATCTCCAGGAGCATAGCCCAGATTCTGAAAGCAGGGCTGAAGATGCAATGGTTGTGGATAGTAGATGGCGCTGCCGATCCCTTGGGCTCTTAGGTGTGCCTGAAGCTCATCTCGGCGCTCTGCGCGGATGACATATTGGTTAAAGACCGCCTCTTCATCCTCACGCAGTCCAGGGCTTCTTAAGAGCCCCCGTGCTGAGAGTCCACTCTCGGCAAAGAGGATCTCATAGCGAGCAGCGTTCTCTCGCCGGGCTTGGTTCCAACCGGAGAGATGGGACAGCTTGACACGCAAGATAGCCGCCTGAAGCGCATCCAGGCGAAAGTTTCCCCCGACGATATGGTGGTGATATTTGGGGCGGCTGCCGTGGACTCGTAGGATCTGGATCTTCTCTGCTCCCTCCTGATCGCGACAGAGGACCGCACCTCCATCGCCAAAGCCCCCCAAGTTTTTGGCAGGAAAAAAGCTGGTGCAGCAGAAACGCCCCAGCTGACCCACGCGCAGATCTCTCAAGCGCGCTCCCAAAGATTGAGCAGCGTCTTCGATGATGACAGGAGCTTCTGGGTCCTGGTAGAGGCTCCCCAGATCACAGACTCGTCCAAAAAGATGCACAGGGATGATCGCGCGAGTTCGAGGACTCAAGGCAGCGCGAACTTGCTCCTCGTTGAGATCAAGGGTTCGCGGGTCGATATCCACAAAAACCGGGCGAGCCCCCAAGCGCACCACCACCCCTGCTGTTGCAAAGAAGCTGAAAGGAGTGGTGATCACTTCATCTCCTGGCCCCAACTCCAAGGCCATCAGAGCCGCTAAGAGGGCGTCAGTTCCCGAAGAGACCCCCACTACAGCGGGGACTGACGCCCAGCGAGAGAGCGCCTCTTCAAAGCTTTGAACCTCTTCCCCCAATATAAAGCGTTGGCTGTCCATTACTCGCTCAAACGCCGCCAGCGCCTCAGCGCGATAGCTCCCAAGCTGGGCTTGGAGATCGATCAGCGGAATCTTCATCATCACTCCACGCTTTCTCCCGTTGCTCTGCTATAACTTCGCTCTCATGGAACTGCAACTAGACAACCTCAGGATCAGCCCCCCTACGTTTCAAGCGCCGATGGAGGCGATCACAGATCGCCCATTTCGAGCGCTCATCCGCGAGCTGGGAGGCTGTGGCCTCACCTGCACCGAGTTTGTGAGCAGCAAGATGATGAGTCGGCAGCTTCGACGAGCTTGGAGGAACGCCGCCATCGGCTCTGAAGAGCGGCCCATCGCTATCCAGATTTATGGTCGTGATCCTGAGGAGATGGCGCGCTCTGCTCAGATCTGTGAAGGGCTGGGTGCCCAGGTGATCGATCTCAATCTGGGCTGCCCCAGCAAGCAAGTCACTCGGGGAGAAGCGGGCGCAGCCCTGATGCGTACACCCTCTCGCGCTCAAACCATCTTCGCAGCGGTGAAGGCTGCGGTTCAGATCCCGATGACCGTCAAGATGCGCTTGGGCTGGGATGAGGAGCAGCTCAATGCCCCTGAGATCGCTTATATCGCCCAGGAGGAGGGAGCCGCAGCGGTGACAGTTCATGCCCGTACGCGCGTCCAGATGTATCAGGGTCGGGCACGTTGGGAAGAGGTAGCCGCGGTGAGCGCGCGCTTGAGCATCCCTCTGATCATCAACGGGGAGATTCTTTATGTAGAGGATGCTCTCCAAGCGATGAACTGCTCAGGAGCGCAGGGAGTGATGGTGGGACGAGGGCTTCTGCGCGATCCTTGGATCCTCAAGCAGATCGCCGCGCGTCTCAGCGGAGAGCGCTTTCAAGAACCGGGTGTTGAGGCTCGCGCCGCTTTCCTGACACGTTACCTGGATCTCTTGGAAGAGAGTTCCAAGACCCCTCGTATCGCCCTAGGCCGGATCAAGAAAGCGACAGGCTATTTCACAAGAGAGATCCCCGGAGGAGAGGAGCTACGGCGCTCGATCTACCACAGCCAGGAGCTGTCTGCTGTCCGTGATCATCTTCAGCTCTATTTTCAGAGCGTAAACAGATCATAGCGTTGCCTCTCTATCGCAGGGCGAATCCGCAGATCTCCTCGGCTGATCTCCAGATCATCTGGATAGTGGATCAACCGCATCCGTGCTCGCAGCGTCTCAGGCAGCTCAGCCAAGCGCTCATAGGGAGTGTGAGCGCCATAGTTACACTCATGAAAGATCAGATCCCCTTCACTGAGCCAGCGGATCAATTCAGGATCAAAGGAGGTATCGCAGCTATAGGCGAAGCAGCGTCCAGCGGCCTTCAGTTTGATGGCAAAAGTGGGGATGTGATGTTGAGTTCGACGAATCTCGATGGAGAAGGGACCCTCCTGATGAGAATTTTGCTCTCTGAGGAGCTGACACTCAAAGTAGTCCTCAAAGGAGAGTCGACGCTGTGCTCCTGTCTGAGGGTCCAGCAGCGTGCTCATGCTTACTTGAAAGTGTTGGGGCCAGAGGGGGCCGGCTACTTCTGGATGAGCCAGGAGCCGCAACGGGCGCTTAAGTAGAAAATGGCTATAGAATGCCATGCTCTCTAAACCAGAGAGATGATCAGCATGGAGGTGGCTTAGATAGAGAGCATCGATATCCCCAATATCCAAGCGGGGTTCCGCCTCCTTGAGCATACGCCGGATGGGGTGTGGACAGTCGAGGAGGAGATGTCGCCCCTCTGCTGAGAGGAGCAGACTGCTCGAGTAATAGCGGGCGCTGAAGGCATCTCCCACCCCTAAGACCAAGACAGAGAAGGACATCAGGTTTCGCTGGGCTCCGATTTGGGTGTTGAAGAAGATTCAGGCTCCATAGAGCCCAGCTTGTCTAGCTCTGCGCAGAGATCCTTAGGCAGGGGCAGCAGCGCCTCTGCCTCCTTTCCCAGGAGCTGACGAGCACAACCTCGAGCCTCCTTGAGCTGCGTTGTGGCCTCCTCCACCTGTTCATGGAGATTGCGACGCAGCATCGCTTGCTCCCTTTTTAAATTTTGTTTGCTCTGTTGAGCTTGCCTGAGTTCCGCGCTCGCTCGCTTGATCTGATCATCGATCTCCCGAGCCAAGCGCTCCAAGCGCATTCGAGCCTCACCAGAGTAGCGCCGAGTCAACATATAGTTGTCCTTGGCGAGGCGCAGGCTGTCCTCTACCTTAACGCGACGAACCCGTGCCTCAGCTTCTTTCTGTTGCTGCTCCTGAAGCTCGGTTTGAACCTGAAGGAGGCGACGTTCCTCAAGCTCCAGCTCCTCTCTCGTCGAGGCCAGAACCTCTGAGAGCCGCATGAGCTGCTTGTTATGCTCCTGCCGCTCCTCCTCGAGGGCCTCTCCTTCACGCTGTGATTGGAGTTTCTCCTCCTCAAGCTTTTTCAACTCCGTGCCCAACAGAAAGAGCTTCCCTTCAAACTCTGTACAGTGAGCGTCAAGGGTCTCTTTTTTGGCTTCCAGATATTCCAGCTCTGTAGCCAAATCCCCCGTTTGGCTGCTCAGCTCAACGCGTCGCGCCTTGAGGGTCGCCCTGAGCTGCTCCAATTGCTCTTGAAGCTGCCGTCGCGCCTCCTCAAGCTTTTCACGCTCTCCCTTCAGCTCCTCTTGGAGCTGTTGAGAGATCTCCAACTCCTCCTTCGAACTCTCCTGAGCCTCCAAGAGAAGCTTCCGCTCTCCTCGCAGTGACTCAAGCTCAACCTCTAACTGTTCCTGCTCGTCCATGCGCGCTGAGATCTCCTCCTCAAGGCGTTTACGAAGCTGAGCGCGCTCTTGAGCAGCTTCACGATGAGCTACTTCTGCCTCTCCCCGCTCCTCCTCTCTGCGCCGCTGCTCCTCTTGGTAAGCCGCCTTCGCCTCTTCTCGCTCCCCTTGGAGTCTCTCTAGGTCCAACTGTGGGCTCTTCAGGGCTTCCTCCGCCTCCTGAAGCGCAACCTCCAAACCCAGCAAACGCGCCTTCTGCTCCTCTGAGCGCTGCTCTGACTCCTGACGGCGAGCCTCAAGCTGCTTAAGCTCCTCCTCAAGATCCAGCCTCTCCTTTAAACTATCCTCCAAGGCCTCACACTCAGCGCGAAGCTGTCGCTCTTGAGCCCGCAGCGTCTCCAACTCCTCTGAGAGGCTCTCCTCCACCTCAGCGAGGTGCTTTGTCAGGGCCTCTTCTCCCTCGGCTTGCAACGCTTTATGTGCCTCTTCAAGACGAGCTTGCTGAGCTGCTTGAAGCTCCAAAGTCTTCGCCTCCTGCTGTCTCAGGCGCTCCTCTCCCTCCTCTAGGCGGGCTTGCTGAACCGCCTCGGCTCCTTGAGCCTTCTGCTCCTGCTGTCTCAGGCGCTCTTCACCTGCGCTCAGCTGTTGTTGAAGATCTTGGAGTTGTTGACGCTCCTCCTCCTGCCTCTCTTTGAGCCGCCTGATCGACTCCTGGAGCTCTAACTCTTGGGTTTGAGCATGGAGTCGCTCCTCTCCGGTCAGCTTTAACTCCACCAAAAGCTGCCCCCGCTGCTCCTCCATCTCTAGAAGCTCTCCTTGAAGATGTTCTCCTCGGTTCAGGTGTAGCTCGATCTCCTCCTTAAGCTGCAGGAGCTGCTCTTGAGCCCCACGACAGTGCTCATCTGTAGCGCTGGCTTGAAGCTGCTTCTCTCCAAGTTGAGTATTTAGAGCCTGAAGCTCTTCCTTGAGGGTCCCTCTTTGAGCGCCGAGATCCCTGAGTTGCTCCTCTAAAGTCTCCCTCTCTCGTTGAAGCTCATCAAGCCTACCCTGCTCCTTTTTCACCCCAACCGCCCTCTCTGAGAGCTGCTCTTCAAACTGGGTTAGACCGGCCGACATTGCACGGATCTTCTGAGTCAGCTCCTCAAGCTCCTCCTCTCGCTCCTCCCTTAGGCGTTTGCTCTCCTGCGCCCTCATCTGGCTGGCCTCGATCACCCGCTTTGCCTCTTGCATAGCGCTCGTGGCCTGTGCCTCCAGAGCCTCTAGATCCTTCTCTCGCTCTAACTCCAGCCGCGCCAGATGTTCGGCGTTGGCCTGCGCTGAGGCGCTCAGCTCCGCTTCGGCGTTCTCCTTGGCCTTCAAGCAACGAGCTTGAGACTCTCTCTCGGCAACCTCAGCGCGCTCTACAGCCTCCAGACGCCGCTCTTCAAGAGCCTCTACTGAAGCGCTCAGCTCCGCTTCGGCGTTCTCCTTGGCCTTCAAGCAACGAGCTTGAGACTCTCTCTCGGCGACCTCAGCGCGCTCTACAGCCTCCAGACGCCGCTCTTCAAGAGCCTCTAGCTCCCTTTCAGCCTCCTCCTGAGCTCTCTCCAGAGCTTCTCTTGTCTGTTCCTCTTGTAGCGTTCGCTCCTCTTTGACGCTGAGGATCTTGGCCTTTAGAAGCTCCAGCTCTCTTTGAAGCTCTGCACGCTCCAGCTGCGATCGCTCTACCGCCTGCTTCGCGCTCTCTTGAGCGAAGGCCAAAACCCTGTTGGCCTGAGCCTCGGCTGCTTCTGCTAAACTGCTTTTCTTTTCCAGCTCCTCGATCTGCTCTTCTAAGCTCTGTTGCTTCTCTTCCAGAGAGATCTGCTCCCGCTCCGCCTTCAGCTGCTTCTCTTCCAGAGAGAGCTGCTCCCGCTCCGTCTCTTCTCGGCGACGCTTGAGTTGATCGATGATGCTGGCTGCCTCACCGATCTCCTCTTCAAGCTGAGTTAATCGCAGCTTCAGCTGCTCCCCCTTTTTCCTCAGCTCGTTACAGCGCTGCTCCTCGAGGCGCTGCTCCTCCTGGGCAGCGCTGGCCGCCTCTTTGGCATGCTCTCCCTTCTCCTGATTCTCTTTGATTTGAGCGTTGAGGACTGAGAGGAGCTGCTCGGCCTTTTCGATCCCCTGGCGCTGCTCCTGAGCGAGGAGGAGAAACTTCTGAAACTCCTCGCGTTGAGTTTTCAGCTCCTCTTGAGCCGCATCCAGCTGTTGCTGGACGATCCGTGCCTCAGCTTTGAGCTGATTTTTCTCCTCTTCGGAGGCCAATACCCGCGCCTTGGCTTCTAAGGCTGCGCGCTCCATCTCATCACGCCGCGCCTCAGCCATACGAATTCCAAGGTTGGCTTCAAGCTCCTGGCTCTGAAGAGAAGGGTCAGGTTTTCTGGGGAGCGGTGGTAGAGAACCCTTTACTCTGGGTGTGGGCTGAGCTGTTGGGCTGGAGCTGAGTTCAAAATGGATTGAGAAAGGTCGCCCACAACCGCTGCATTTGGCCCGCTTCCCTTCCAAATCCGCAGGAACCCGGAAAGCGAGCCCACAGTGCATGCAGCTGGTCTTCTTGGTCTCCATCGCCCCTCCTTCACGCTGAGGGGAACAGGATAGGCGCTCTATCCGGTGGGGCAAAGTCTATAGAGCGTTCTCGTTCTCTTTGGGCTGAGCATGGAGGAGTGAGAGGAGCTGTTCAGCCTCGTTAATCTCCTCTTCAAGCTGAACTCGCTGCTGCTGCAACTGCTCCTTTTTGCGCTGCACTTCAGCGATACAGATCTCAAGACTTAGCCTTCATCGCTCTCGAAAGCCCTTCGATTTGACGAAGGTATTGTTTGTATCACCATCAGTTCTTCTGTTAATCAACCCTCAAAAGGACCTCAGGAACCGCGATGAGATCTCCCTTAATCCTTCTCTATCTCCTCCTTCTGCTCCCTTTGGGATGCAGCAAGGAGATCGGCGATGAGTGCAGCTCCAGCGTCGAGTGTGGACAGGCGCGGCTCTGTGATCGCGCCAGCGAAGGGGGCTATTGCACAGTAACCCCCTGCGAGCCGGGGAACTGTCCAGAGGACTCTCTCTGTGTAGAGTTTGAGAATGAGCTGACCTACTGTATGGCGCTCTGTGAGGGGAGCGATGATTGCCGCGAGGGCTACTTCTGCGATCAAGAGAACGCGGTAAGCGGCTTCTGTCGTCAAGAGCCCTGATGCGGCTCAGTCCTCTCCTCCTCCTCCTGGCCTGCCAAGGTGCTCCGCCGATGGTACAGCCTTCGGCTTCTAAGAAAACCCAGGAGGTTATCAAGCCTCAAACTTGCGCCCAAGATCAGGATTGCACCCAGGGGTGGCATCCAGGCATACCCCGCTGTGGGCCTTTAGAGCGCTGCCTCTCTGGGCGCTGTATTTTGCCCCCCGCGATCACAGGAGAGGAGCACCCCAGCACAGGGCTGTTAAGCTTTGAGACCTCAATGGGGGAGCAGCGCTTTAAAGTAGAGGTGATGGACAGCTACTTTGAGCGTGGACGAGGGATGATGTGTCGTCGAGAGATGAAGTCAGGTTGGGGAATGCTCTTCTTGATGCCCAGCACCCAGCTTCAATCTTTCTGGATGCGTAACACTCTCATCTCCTTGGATATGGTTTTTCTGGACCGAAACTGGGTAGTCGCAGGTGTTGTAGAGCGCGCTGAGCCTCAGACCATCAAAGGTCGCCGCGTGGGTCAACCCTCTCTCTATGTCTTGGAGTTATCTGGAGGTGCTGCTCGTGCAGCAGGGATCCGTGCTGGCGTTCAGGCTCGCTATTTTCCACCCTCTTCACCCTGAGCCCCACCCAGGGCCTCAAAGAGCCCTCCCCCCAGGCGTTCATACATCAACCCCCGAACCAAACGTCTTAAGGCGCGACGCTCCACCTCATCGGCATAGCACAGCTCTACACCCATCCCCGCCTCCTCCTCAGGCTCCTTGACCACACGCCTGATTAAACCCTTGAGGGTTAGACCCTCCTCCAACCCTGGAAAGCTCAGAGTGAAGAGGCAGTCGCTCCCCTCAGGAAGGGGCGCCTTACAGCGGACAAAGATCCCCCCAATGGAGAGATCCCGCGTGAGGGTCTCTAGATCGCGATACTCCACCCGGATCTCTACAGGAACTCGAGGGGCCTTACGCTTCTGCTGTCCTCGATTGTTCAGAGCCCTGCCTCAGAGAACAGCTGATCAGCGCGCTCCTTGGAGATCTCAAAGATCTCCGCCATCCACTTGAGGGCCAGGGTCTCATTGGGATGCAGGTGTAGATCTGAGAAGGCCAGGGTGACCGCCATACGGAAGAGATGATCTTTGAGCGTGGCGCTCTCCAGCTGATCTGCTGCGCTCTTAAGCTGAGCCCTGAAGGTGTCCTCTTCTGAGATCCCCTTTGCCTCTGAGCGTGCCGCCTGAGCCAAGCGCTCAACTAGGCTGTCCTTCTCCTCAAACCAGGGGAGGGCCAGGAGCAGATCCTCAAACTCCGCCTCTTCTAAGATGGTCGCTTTCTCATCAGCGTACATCACCAGGGTCAGGCTGTTGATGATGCTCTCCGTCTGAGCTTGGCTGAGCTGCTTGAGCTGCTCATCGGTGCTGATCTCATCACAGAGGTTCTTCCAGGGGTTCATCGACTCTCCTTATGGGGCTCCAGGCTGTGTTGACATTTCGGGAGCAAATGCCAACAGGGCTTCAGGCTTCATTACCATCTTTTCAACCACTCCAGAAAGCGCTGATCGCCTCTTCGATCCAGAGGATCTCATAGCCTCGCTCCTGCTCAACCTCCTGGGCTCGATTTTGAAGGAGGCGCTTGAGCGCTCCCAGGAGATGCTCTCCCCAAGAGCGCTCCTGTTCATCCAAGAACAGCCCCCCCTCCAGCCTCAGGCGCAGGCTCCCAAAGGCGAGCAGCTCAGCGCCAGATTGAGGGGGCTCATGCGCGGCCCCCAAGGGATGCACCCCGAGACTCTCCAGCCAAGTCGCGGTGTAGGGATCACGCCCAGACCAGAAGGCGCGAAAGGAGTAGAGGCCCGGAGGCGCGGGGCCAGCCAAGGCGTGCTCTACGCGCCGCTGCTCCTGTGCTCGCCCAGCGATGCTCGCTCCATAAGCTCGGGCCCGCGTTAACGCGGGGGCTTCACAGAGCTTCGGGAGCTGCGCCTTCCAGCGCAGATAGTCAGGCTCTCTCAGATCCTCAAACATACCTTGCTCACGTGCTGTTTAAAGCGCTGCATGCCCCCCCCTTCACTGACGATCCCCAAGATCGGCTCAGGGGCGGGGATCTGAATCCCTGAGAGGAGGGTCAAGGAGCTCCCTTTAAAAGCTTGAGAGAGCAGCGGAGTGGTGGGCCCCAAGAGGACACACTCTCGACAGCCTGAAGCGGCCTCCAAGAGCGCTGGCAGGCTACCATTGAGCAGGGCGCTGGCGGTGATAAGGGCCACTGTGGAGTGAGCTACTCCCTCAGGCGCCGCTTCAGGGGGCAGCAGCTCTGGATCATCCTCTTGATAGATCTGGATCTCCGCCACCCGCGCCTGCAACCGGGGGAGGAGGGGGCGAAAATGCCCCACCATGGCGACGCGATCATCTGGGCGCAGCTCCAAAATCTCCATGAGATCACCAGGCTGCGCTGGTGCGCTGTTGTTCACCAGGGCGTTCAGGGTTGCCAAACCCAGCGCCGCTTGAATCGGATCAGAGGAGGGGAGCAGCTCAAGGAGCTTGAGCGCTGCGAGGCCCTGCATAGGCTGCTCAAAAGGAGCGCTGTGCTGCCCCCTAAAGAGGTTGAGGGCAACTCCCAGAGCGCCATCATCCAAGCACAGCGCGGTATAGCTCAGCCCCACCCGAACATCTGCGATAAAGCGCCCCTGGGCTCGCTCCAGCGCAGCCTCCAAGAGCGCTCCTCGGATCTTCAGCATCTTCGCCTCACAGTGACGGATTGTTCAGGCCAGGGCCTCTTTGATGAGAGCGCGGAGTGTGTTGGGATCCACCTCAGCCTTATGAAGCCGCATCACTGCACCCATCACCTGACCGAAATTTGGAGAAGGTCCCATCCCCGCGAGCGCCTCAGCGATCCAGAGGCGCAGGGTCTCTTCATCAGCCTTCTTGGGGAGGAAGGTCTCCAACCAAGCCAGCTCCCACTCCAGCTCTCTGATCTCATCGCTGGCGTTCAGCTCTTGATAGATCTGAAGCCCCTTCTTCTGGCTCTTGTAATAGGCAGCGATCACCTCAAGCCAGAGGGCGTCATTCTCCTCACCAGAGAAGCCCTTCCGGGTCTTCCTCTCGGTCATCTTCGATTTGACCATGCGGATCACCTGTAGGCTCCGCTTATCTTTGCTCCGCATCGCGCTCTTGAGCTGCTCGTTGAGTCGGGCGCTGATAGACATACTTTCTCCTTTTAGTCGCGTTGGCTGAAGTCCAACTCGATCTCATCTCCAAGCTCCTGGAGGAGGTGAGCCTTGAGGCGCTGCTTGATGCGCACCTCCACCTGTCGGATGCGCTCTCTGGAGACCCCAAAGCGCTTACCCAGGGCCGCGAGGGCCACCGGCTCCTCAGCGATCAGGCGCTCATACCAGATGGCGCGCTCACGCTCCTCCTTAAGCTGCCCTGCGAAGGCTCGCATCTTCTTCTCAACGGTGCTCATCAGCTCGTTGTGAACCACCGCCTCCTCTACGCCTGCTCCTTGAGCCGGGATCACCTCACTGAGAGAGCGACGATCATCTCCATCGCTCTTGGGGGCGCTTAGAGAGAGGCTGGGTTGGCGTAGGAGCGTGGCGGCGACGATATCATCCTCGCTCACCTCTAGGGAGTGAGCCAGCTGCTTGGGAGTAGCTTCTCCAAACTCATTGACCAAGCGGTTGCGCTCCTTTTCCAGGCGAAAGAAGAGCTTTCGCCCTGCGCGGGTGTTGGCGAAGGAGATGAGGCGAAAGTTCTTGAGGATAAATTGGAGGATCAAGGCCCGGATCCAGTAGCGTGCGAAGCTCCCAAAGCGTACCCCTCGATAGGGATCAAAGCGCTTCACCGCTTCGGAGAGGCCGATATTGCCTTCCTGCACCAGATCCATAACGTTTACCCAGGCGCGGCGATATTCCAAGGCGATCTTCACCACCAACCGGAGGTTCCCTGTCACCAAATCTCGACCCGCCTCGATATCTCCATCCTCATAATAAGCTCGAGCGCGCTCATTCTCCTCTTCGCGGCTGAGCATGGGATAGCGCCGGATCTCAGCCAAATAGAGGGTGAAGTTGTCCGCCTTGAGCAGCTCTGCTCCACTGGGTTTGATCTCTCCCACTTCTTTCAAAGCGCCTCCATTGAATATTAGGGATGATAGTCCTCAAAAGGGGAGCGTCAATCGATCTGAGCGCTTTTGAGGATCAGATCAAAATGGCGGCGAGCGTTGAGGCGGCTCAGGAGAGTCTGCTCGGTGTTGAACCAGATCCCCTCCACCATCAGCAGACAGGGGCCTATCTGACGCAGCGCTAAGCGCAACTCAACCTTCTCCTCCTCCAGGCCCTCTCCCTGCCAAAGCTGGGCGGGACCATCAGGGCCGGGATCTTGAACTGGCGCTTGGAGCTTAAGCCGCGCTCGCCTCCTTCGGCTCTCCTCCAGGAGTAGAGAAGGATCAAAGCCTGGCAACACGCGGCGATCAACGCCCTGAACCCGGATGAGGGCGCGCAGCTGGCCCTGAGCGCTCCTTAATTCTAGGCGCTGTAGCAGTTGACCATGAGGCTTGGGCTCCTCTGTGAGGCTCCAAGAGCGGAGAGACAAGCTCTTAAGCCCTCCCAGAGAGAGCCTCTTTAGGGCCTCACAGCGAAGGCCGCTGAGGGAGCGAAGACCCTGAGCAGCGATGGGGAGGAAGCTTAGCGCGCTGCCCTGAGCTTCAAGCAGGTGTAGGGCAGGACCGGAGTGCTCGACCCACCACCTCGCCGTTCCCTTACGAGCATAAGCCAGCCGAAGCCCCTTCCAGCCTCTGTCGCTCCAGGCTCCAGGGCGCTGCATCATCAGAAAGCTCAAGCCCTCTACCTCGACGCCAAAGCGAGCAACCCAGAGCTTGAGCAAGCCATCACCCCGACGCAGCTCCAGGAGAGGCGTCATCTTCCAAAGAGGTGGAGGACTCCAGAGTGGACAGCTGGCTTCCCAGCCTCTGGGCCAGGGGAAAGCGCAGGCTGCGAGAGGCTCTCCTTCAGGGCTGATCCGCAGCTCTTGGCGACCATCAAATCGCTCTATTGATCGAATGGTGCTGCGCAAATCAAGCCTCTGGCTGCTCTCTATTTAGGTGAGAGAAATCTACTGTTTTTAGGGCAGCTTGCCCAGCACAAGCGCTCTCTCCTCTTTGAGAAGCAGCTCCATCTTGACGATCATGAATAGAGCCGACAGACTCAGCCCCAGTCAAAAATATAGGGAGAGAGAGATGAAGAGCCTGTTTCTGATCCTGTCCATCTTTGCACTCTTGAGCGCCTGCAATAACGCCAAGAGGGGCAAATCTCAGGAGCCCGATGCCGCCACGCTTGCGGTCAAGCCCAACGATCTAAAGGAGCCCAGCGCGGAGGCACTGAAGAAGCTCAAACAGGGAGAGCTTGCATCAAAGAGGGTTGAGGAGGCCCCCGCCAATCCCGGGAGGGAGCGCAAAGAGGTCACCCTCGCTGAGTATGAAACCTTCCTCTTGGGCCTAGAAGCTTGCAAAGTTGGACAGTACGGTATTGATCGCAAATGTGAAGCCTGGAAGGCTTTTGATAAGGCGCGTAAGCACAGCCGCACCCTCCTAAAGACTGCAGGAGGGGCTTTGGCGAGCCTGGGTCGCAAACATATCGGGCATAAGAGCCCCGCTGTACGTCTCCAATCCTCTCAGTTGATGAGTTCTATCTTTGGGGCCACCGATGAGAGCCAAAAGGTGATCATCGCTGCAGCCAAGGATGAGAAGGATCCGATGGTCCTTAAGCAACTCATCCGTACCGTGGCGAGTTCCATCAAGAAGAGTGATGAGGTGCGCAAGATGCTCTTAGCCTCCACCCAACACAAGAACCTCAAGGTGCGGATTCAGGTCGTCAGCGCTCTGACAGCTTCTTGGGCTGCAGGGACTGAGGGCACCCTTGAGGCTGCCATCAAGATGATCGAAGAGGATCCCAAGGAGGAGGTCCGCGCCTACGCCTGCAAATATATCGGCGCTCGTGCTGATGAGCGTGCGCTCCCCATTCTCAAGAAGTACACCAAGGAGAGCAAGAGCAACCCCAAGATGTACGCTGCCTGTCTCCGAGGTCTGATCGGGATGTGGTCCTCTCCTATCCCTCATAAGACCCCGAGTAAGAAGGCCTATAAGTTGACCTTAGATCGTCTAAAGCAGAAGCCCCGCGTAAAGGAGATTTGGACAGTGATCTCCGGCTTAGATTGGGCCAAGAAAGCAGAGTTTCAGAAGCAGGCGAGCTGGTATAAGGCGGAGAAAGTCAGGAAGATCCTCAAAGATATCATCCTAGATAAGAAGTTCTACTGGTTGGGCCGCAGTGGGGCTGCCTCGACCTTCCAGAAACTGGGTGCTGATAAGGCCGCTTTAGAGGCAGTTAAGAAGAAAATCGGAGAACCAGAGGGTGATGATAAGCACGTCATTCGTAAACTGGATGATCTGATCGCCAAGAGCAAGTAAGCCTCTCTGAGTCCAGCAGATTTGGTGGTTTGAATCATTCTCGGGGTTTACGACCTGCCAAGAACTTTTAGGTCCCTGTTCAGCTTCGGTGCTTGCGGCGCCTCGCCGGTCATGGAGGCAGCAATGAGCAGGTTTTGCAGCCGGTTATCGTGGTACGAGAAGCCGTTTGAGCCTTAAGTATTTGGTATTGCTGTCACTTGGTTAGTTGCGCAAAAGCAGGAGGGGTAGGAAGGACGGATTCGAGGATGATTCAAACCACCAAATCCGCTGGATTCAGCTCTAGTTACGGTCGGAACGTCTGAATCTAAGGCTCAGCAACCCCAGCATTAAGAGCATCAACGCTGTAGGAGATGAGGGGGTGGTTTGACAGTTACAGTCTCCAACAGGAGCCGCCTCGTTGGGCTCAGCCCCTAAGCCTGGAATGGGTCGCGGTCCCACATCAGATAGACTCTGGACAGGAGGCTCAGAGGAGCCTAAGTCCGGCAGCCTCTCTCCATCATGCTGACAAGCAGCCTCAATGCAGATTTGACCCTCGGGGCAGTTGTCCACGACACAATAGCCATAAATACACTCTCCAGCGCTCCCCTCACATTCACCCATGGGGCAGGGCAGGGCACAGGCTCCACACATACAGGACTCCCCCGCTGCGCAGAGGACGCCATTGTCCACGCTGCCATCACAGTCATTATCCAGACCATCACAGATCTCTACATTCCCCTCAAAGGCTCCTTCACATTGGCCCCAGCGCCCATCCCGACAAGTCTGAAGCCCCTGCTCACAAATGCCAAGGGCAACCCCACAGGGCTGCGTCTCCCCATCACTGCACTCACACTCCTCATCTACCCAGGTGTCACAGTTGTCATCAAAGCCGTTGCCGCAGATCTCGGGTATCGGCTCGCGGGCGTCACATTGACTCCAACTGCCCCCCTCACAACGCTGGTTTCCCCTCCCACAGAGGTTAGAGCAGCTGCGGATCAGATCTTCATCTATGCGACCATCACAATCATCATCGAGGCTGTTGCACTCCTCTGCTCGGGCGAGAGGGGCATCGCATTCCCTCCACTCTCCTCGCTCACAGCGGCGCTCTCCAGCACCACAGGCGGTTGAGCAAGGCTCTGAGAGGCCATCAATGAGGCCATCACAGTCATTGTCCAGGCCATCACAGCGCTCCGCCTCAGGTCCGATTCCACCTTGACAGGTCCCCCAGATCCCGTTTGCTTCACAGCGCTGTGTACCGTTCTGGCAGCTCCCCTCGCTGTTACCACAGGCGCGGCTCTCTCCCATCTGACAATCGCAGCCCTCATCGACCACCCCATCACAGTTGTCATCCTCACCATTGCAGCGCTCCTCGCGAGGTGCAGGAGCATCGCACTCTGTCCACTGCCCTGAGAGGCAGCGCTCAGAGCCTGGACCACAGGCGGTCCCGCAGGAACGGTTGAGATCCTCATCAATGAGATCGTCGCAATCATCATCCAGGCCGTTGCACTCCTCCGGCATGGCATCGCCTGCGTTACACTCCATCCAATGACCGTTAACGCAGATCTCCTCTCCTCGACCACAGGCGCTCTGACAGGAGCGGGTCAGACCATCAATGATGCCATCACAGTCATTATCCCAGCCGTCGCAAAGCTCCTCTGAGATCTGCCGTACGATATCGTCCAACATTCCGGTCAGCTCGAAATGATCATCTGCTTGATAGTAACAGTGATTCCCATCTCCCACCTCTCCTCCGCTGGGATCACAGCCAGGTCGTGCGGTTCCTGCGGCGATCGCCATATTCTGTAGACTCCTTACATCGACGTTGCTCCCAAAGCCCAATACGAAGGGGGTCACGCCGCCTTGAAGAAGTTGTTCGATCTTTTCAACCAGAGGCCCTCCTGTAGCTCCGCAGCTATTGCCGCCAGTTAAATCGCAGCATTGCCAGCCATCAGTGATCAGGATCACAAAGTTACGCCGCCCATGCTCGTGAAGGCTGGGCTCACGATGCGCAGCCTCTAAAGATTGCCAAGTGGGGGTGTAAGCGTGACTCAGCTCATCTGGCCAAGCGAGCTGAGCTTGGATCGCTGCGCTGGTGTGAGGGCCGATGGGAACGACCACCTCCCCAGGGGTGCAACGGGGCTGCGCGGGGGTGCAGCCCCGATCAATACCATCGGTCAAGCAAGCGGTAGCCATATCGATGCTCATCGGGTTCTCCCCTGAGGGACCCGGATAGAGCATCAGTCCAAAGTGAGCAGCTTCGTCATGTTGTTGAAGCAGGATGGTCACCGCATCTTGAGCGATGGCCCAGCGAGTTTCACCATCGATGAGGCGATTCATACTGGCAGAGCGATCCAGGATGATCAGGACGCCTGGATATTCGCAGCTCTGAGCCTGCGCTGGATCTGTCCAGAACAGAGACAGCAGCAGGCCCCATTTAAGCGCTTCTCTCTTTGAGTTTCTCACCCTTTCACCTCATCCGCTTTGGGCTCGCCAAAGGATAGAGGCTGCGGTGGGGAGCGTCCAGGCGCCTCGCTTGTAGTTTTCTTTTGTTCGGAGCTGTAAGCTGAATGAGCACTGAACTATAGTAGGGCTCTGAATCCGTGAAATATGTCCAGGGAGGCACCATTTAGACCTCCTGAACAAGAGGAAGAAAGGAGCCCTGAAAAAATGTCTCATATTATCAGCGCCTCTCGCAGGACCGACATCCCCCGTTACTACGGTGCTTGGTTCTCTCAGCGTAGGGCGGCGGGCTTTGCTGAGTTTCGCAACGCCTTTGGCGGTCATGGCCGAGCTTCTCTAAAACCTGAAGATCTCATCGGCTATCTCTTCTGGACGAAGTATGCACAGCCCTTCCAAGAGCAGCTCTCAGCGCTGCGGGCTGAAGAGCTTCCCTACGTCTTTCAGTACACCATCACAGGATATGGTGCTGATCTTGAGCCCAATATGCCCCCTCTAAAGCGGGTCTTAGAGGACTTCTGTGAGATCGCCGAGGGCTTACCCTCCACCGCCTGCATCCAGTGGCGCTACGATCCCATCGTCATCTCTCAGCGTTACGACATCAGCTTTCACCGGGAGAACTTCTGTCATATCGCTCAGGCCCTAGCGGATAGGACTCGGGTGGTCAACACCTCGATCGTTGAGCCCTATGCTAAGACCGTTCGCCGTGTCGCTGATCCTCTAGTGCAGTTTCGACAGATCGCTCCTGATCGTCACAAGCAGGTGGCTCGCCGCTATCCTGAGTTGCTCCAGGCGGGGGAAGATTTGGGTCACTTTTTGAGGGAGCTGGCGGAGATCGCTCAACGGCACGGAATGACCCTGCGTTCTTGCAGCAACCCAGAGTGGAATCTGCCCCCCTCTCAGTGCGCAGGTCCAGAGATGTTTGCTCCCTATGGAGAAGCTCTAAGGGCTCAGATTTGCGGCTTGAAACCCAGCCCCACTCGAACTGCTTGTCGTTGCTTGAAGAGCCTGGATATTGGTATGGATAACAGCTGCATCGCGGGCTGTAAGTATTGTTATGTTGTCAGCTCTCAGGAGAGCGCCCTACGCAATTTCAAACGCCATGATCCCAAAGCTGTGATGCTGCGCTAAGCTTGGTTAGATCCGCTCGTTCCGTTTCCGATATTCCCACCCCATATTAAAGACTTAGCTCCCCATACCACTTGTCTGCTCAGGACCTTCAGCGGTTAAGTCACCACCGCTTCCCACCACTATCGCATCGCCTGGATCCTGATATGAAAGGCGAGGGAGAACCAGGATGGAAGCTGCGACCGCAGCTCAGCCGACAAGCAAGATCTGCGGTCGCTCCCTAACACGAGGGAGGAGAAGAATGGCACGCGGGAAGATGATTGTCGAGTGGGCTCCAGAGGACACAAACAGGCTCCCAGATGAACTGAGCAGCTCAGCGAGCGTGCTGCTCAAACTCAGAAGCGAGGGCTTCCTTGAGGAAGCAGCGAAGCAGCTGAAGGTGCGACGGCAGGGAGGCTACTCCGCCATGGCGCTCTGGGTCGCCTTGGTGATCTATATGGCCTCAAGGTCGGTGCGGGGGATCCGCCCGAGTTGGGAGTCATGGGGCGGTAAAGCGCTCAACAATTTGGCAGCGATTGGAGGGCTGCGCTCTTGCCCAAGCGCAGGGTCGTTGTCGCGAGGGTTATCAGCCTTCGAGTTTGAGCTGTTGAGACCAGCGACGCCTTGGCTTCTTTGGGAGCTGCCTCAGATAGATGGGGTGTTGCAGGATCCTGCGATGCTGACATTGGACGCAGAAGGTGAGGGTTGGCATATCTTCGATCTGGATCCGACAGCGACGGTGTTGCGAGAGCGGGGACTCCCACGAGGGGAGAAGCTCCCAGATCCCTTGTTGTTGGCCTCGAGGATCGGAGCACCAGGATATCGGGGGAGGAAGAGGGGCAACTTGGTCTTCCGTCAGCACTCAGTGCAGCACAGCGGCTCATCACTTTGGATCCACAGCCATCTATCGAAGGGTAATGGAGAGAGGGTTTTGGATCTGGAGCGCTCATTAGATGCGGTGGTGAAGACCTGCCAGAGACTTGAGCACCCACGGTCGCGTGTACTGCTCAGGATGGATGGTGAGTTTGGCAATATCGGTCCTTACACAGCCTGTCGAGAGCGGGGGTTGGGCTTCGTAACCCGCCTGAACCGCCGCAGCCTGTACAAAGAGCCTGAGGTGCTCGCCAAGCTGCGTGAAGAGAGTTGGGAGCCTGTGCCCAACAGCTGCAGCGGTCCGCAGCGTTACGCGATGGATCTGGGCATAATGCTCATCGAGCCCAGTCCCAAAACTCTTCATCCCGATGGGAGCCCTTATGCTCCCGTCGAGATGCGAGTGGTCATCTCTGTCTACGCCAAGTATCGAAAGAAGAAGCAGCGCGGTCAGCTCTTGGACGGTCTACAGGTTGAGCTGTTTGCTGTGGATGTACCTGCTGATGCTTGGCCTGCATCAGAGGCTGTCGCCGCTTACTTTAGTCGCGCTGCTCAGGAGAACCGCTTCACCCAGGAGGATCGAAAGGGCGCCAATTTCCAGGAAGAAAATTGCAAAAGAGAGTACAACGCTATGTTGTCGAAAGATTATTCTCATGGTATCAATGTAAACTAAGAAGTTTTGTCTGAAAATGGGAACGAAAAGAGAAGTTCTTCGCTGGGTTCGTCGGGTTCGGGTTCATATTGATTTGGGTGGAACGGCTAATTTGGGGATAGGCTCTTGCGGATTGGCGGAAACGGAACGAGTGGGTCCTCGCAATACCAAGTGCTTAGAGTATCCAAGATCTTCTGCTCGGCGGGCTCACGACAGTGACGACAGGGCAGCCTTTGATGGTGCCGAAAACCAGCAAAATATTGATATCATTTCAGATAATCCGAAACAGAACGAGCGGGTAAAAGATAAACGTTTATTCTTTTAGGGGAACGTTGAAAAGTGGTAATTTTACCGTATATGCCCCATGAAAAATCCTGGTAGATAGTTAAAAAGTTAAAAAGAAGACGGTGCTGAATAATGAAGAAGAAAGTTTATGACTTGCCGACCAGAATTTTTCATTGGTTATTCGTAGGACTTTTCTTGTCAGCATTTTTCATTGCTGAAGTCATTGATGATGACTCGCCACTTTATTCATATCACATGCTTGCCGGATTGTTTATGGTGTTTTTGGTTGTATTGAGGCTGTGTTGGGGATTTATAGGTAGTAGGTATGCAAGATTTTCTTCGCTAAGGTTAGCGAGATCAGAATTACTACAATATTTTTCCTCAGTTATAAGTTCAAAAAGCAAACGATATTTGGGACATAACCCCGCATCTAGCTATGCCGCTCTGGGAATGTTTAGTTTCACCTTTGGCCTTGCTATTACCGGTATTTTAATGAGTAAAGGTATTGGTGATGAGTTTTTTGAGGAAATTCATGAGCTATGTGCTGTTGGTTTTATTGTCATAGTAGTTCTTCATATTGCAGGTATTGTTTTCCATCAGACAAAGCATAAGGATGGGTTGTTTTTTAGCATGATAAGTGGAACTAAGGATGACATAGAAGGAGAATTAGAGATTCGCTCAAACCATCCTGTGGTTGCTTTAGTTTTTATCGGGCTAATTGTAGCATTTGGTTTATTCTTAAACCAGAACTATGATTCAAATACCCAGAAACTACACTTATTTGGCACTTACATTGAGTTAAGTGAAGATGGTCATGGGAATTCCAAGAAAAAAGAGCATTCTCATCATGATTTTGAAGAAGATGAAGATGAAGATGATGAATAAGGCTTTTATGTGAATAAGCGTTTCAAAGTACCCACTCATTCCATCTCCGATAGTTCGCATCAATATCAGCTACTTGGACCGGCTCACTTGATTCTTGCGCAAACAGGCAATCACTCGCAATACCAAGTGCTTAGAGTATCCAAGATCTTCTGCTCAGCGGGCTCACGACAGTGACGACAGGGCAGCCTTTGATGGTGCCGGAAACCTGCAAGGTGTTGATATCATTTCAGATAATCCGAAACGGAACGAGTGGGTTAGAGCGACGTGAGTTGCAACACGACAACAAGGCCGGAGGTGAAAGTCCTCCTCAAGCCCGCTGGAGGGAATCTGGACGTGAAGCTCGATGTTCTGGCTTATCCAGTTGCGTGCAAACGCATAGTTTCTGCTGCTGATCGATATTTGAGAACAGGCGCTGGCTTCATCCTTCCCAAGTCTCGTCCTATGTAAAGTATTGGCTTGAATAGCCGGATGTGTGACCCATAAGTTCGGCTCTGTGAGAGAGATCTCAGACCCCTATCCAACACAGTAGATTGCTTCTCACGGCACTCTAATACGCTCATATCAAAGCAATTCGATGCAGGGTTATTCAGAAGCCTTAACCTGCTTGAACTCCAAAGCTCGGTCGATCAGAATATAGAGAGCTGCTACAAAAACCAATAGAGATTCAGCAGTATATTGTTCATCATACCATCCGATTTTGAGCTGTAGATATTGGCTTAGGATCGACATACCTAGCAATACTACCATTGTCCTAAACTTCCGTATGGCAATGGGTGCCAATAATATCATAAAAGTATAATAATAGCAGGTGAGTTCAAAGATCGCGATGATGAAGATAATACTCATCGCAGTGATCTCCCATTCATCAACATGACGTCCAATATATAAAATCAACCCAAAGATCGCCAAGAGCCCCAAACCATAAAAGATAACACGATCCTCTTTGTTCTTTTTTCGATGCTTTTTCCAGATATGAAATGGGTCTTCAAATTTGCTTGTCTTGGTTTTCTTGGCGATGTGGTCTGGATGATATGCAACCAGGGTTGGTAAGCCCATGTTATTGGTTAGAGGAGTGTCTTTATGTTTGAGCGAGTTCTCTATAAAGTTGGGATAGATATTAAAATCTCCCACCACAGCGCCACTGACTGGAATCAAGATCGCCAGCGTCAGAGTCGCGCCCATTACAATCCTGAGATGGTTTTGTGTGATGCGTCGTTTCTTGTAGAAATTCCAAAGGATCTGCAGGGTCACGCCTCCCGCCAAGGCTGCTGGGAAGATGCGATGAAGCGCCGCCCAAGTGATCGCTCCTCCTCCCAAGAAGCGATACCCTTTACGAAGAAGAGCGACTCCCAGGACCGAGAAGAAGATCCAAGGAACACGCCCAAAGCTACCTCCTGTCCAGAAGTAGGCCCAGGGATAACCACAGCCCCAAACCACCATTGCAAAGGCCACGGTTCGCAGACCAAAAGCCCAATAAATTAGAAGGAAGATGCTGAGATAGAGAGTTGCATCTAGAAGCGCAATCTTCTTGACTCGGGATTCAAACTCTTTGCGATCCTGTTTAAAACGAGCACGGATCTTCTTTTTCTGTTTGGAAGATTTTCCTTTGAGGTTTGCAGGGCTCTTGACCAACTCATTAGGTGGAAGTTGAGCCTCCCAGCCCAGGTTGGTGATTCGGCTCCCCACCAAACTCCAAACCGGAGTGGGGTTATAACCATGATCCTTAAACATTTTCTGCCACCAACTTGTGCCCATAAAGCTGCGGAAGAGCCTCAGGTCCTGGCGGAAAGCTGCCCAACGTTTGGGAGTAAAGGCGAGGCGACATTCAGATTGATCTATGAGCTGCTCTTTGGCTGGTCCCAAGGCATTGTTTTTGAGATCTCGCATTTTGCGATCGAGCACCTCTTCGGCGCGACCATCATCGATCTCAGCGATAGAGGCACATTTATAGAGCTTCTCATAGCCGTTCTCTTGGAAATATTTGGAGCCAACATAGTAGTGAAAGGTGTCCCAGTAATGGATCGCACGGCTGCCATGAAAAGTGCCAAAGTTAACCCAGGCGGTGGCGCTGGCCAGTATCAGCAAGAGCATTCCGCTTCGTTCTGCCCAGAGGCCCCAATGTGGATGATCCTGTTTCCACCAAAGCGCTCCCAAGAGCAGAACAAGCAAGCTGATGACAGTATAGGTCCCGCTCCCATCCTGCCAAGTCATCCAGGCCGCATAGGCCAAGGCCGCCGCCGCCGCTCCAGGGGTCAACCAGCGGCGCCAGGGCTCTTCTCTTTTGCGTCCCAAAAAGAGACCGATAAAAGCAAGCAAACCCAGAAAGCCTACGGTCATCTTGCCCCGAGCCATCCGCTTCTTACGTATGTTCTTCTTGTTGTCCTTGCTGCTCTTCTTCACTTCAAGAGCAGGAGGCCAGAGCTTGGGGTGCTGACAGAAAGCCTGGATTTCCCCTAAGGAGAAGGCGTTATCCCCCTGAGCCTCTCCTATACGAAGATAGCGTAGCTCCAACTCGTGGCCCTGACTTAAACGGGTCTGCATCCCCGCCTGGGGTGTGTGTGGAACCTCCCAGATGGGCAAAAACTCTTTGCCGTCTAGAGAGCCGCTGACTTGATAACTGTCATTATTATCTCCCTGCACCAATAGAGAGCGGATCTGGATCACTTGCCCCAGATCGTAGGTGACTTGAGAGGAGCTGTTATTGAGCTTGGAGGTAAACTCACTCTTCCAGTTGCCTCCCTCTTCAGGGACGATGCCGTCGGTGAGCCGTGAAGCTTGGCTGATCCCTTTGGCGCTGGAGGGTTGTTTTTTGGCCAGCAGGTTGCCCTCTGGGCAGGGACTCGCTGCCAAGGAGATCGGGCTGAGAAGGAGAGTAAACAGGAGAGAGATAACGCGCATGATTGCCTCGACTCTGGAGCCGACAGACCCTAGTGAATCCCTCCTCTTCTGACAAGTAGAAGCAAGCCTCAAGGGGCTCATTCCCCTGATCCTGTGCTTGATCTAAGGAGAAGTCTAGGATCAAGGAGATGGTGCATTGAGCGCTGATCTTCTATATTGCCAGAGCTAAGTGAATCTGGGGAGAGTGCTTGACTCTGGGAGCCTGGGAAGATCGTCCTCATCGTCGATCCAATATAGACTCAAAGGGTGTCATGGTAGATGCCCGCGCGACCTTTGTACTTTCACGCATTGATGGTCGTTCCACCATACGGGAGCTTTGTCAGAGTACAGGATTGGGAGAATCCGACACCCTTGCAGCTCTCCTGGACTTAAAGCGCGGGGGTCTCTTGGAGCTACAAGAGGCCCCAGTTGAGCGTCATATCATCCCCAACGCTCTGATCACTGGGGAAGAAAGTTCAGAAGCAGAGGGTGAAGAACTCAACCCAGAAACAGAGAGGAGCCCACAGGTCTACCCCCCCTTCTTTGGAGTCGATCCTGAGGATGTTGCTTTTTTAAGGGGCAGGAAATTTGGTCTCATCGCGGGAACCCCCTATCGCCGCCCAGGCGAAGGGCGCTTTGGACGCTTTACTTTTAAACGCAAAGCTTTACTCCAACGCTGTGATCTAAGCATCCAACTCCGAAGAGAGATTATCTTTCTGGACGAAACAGAAGGAAAATTAGACCATTTTGAGTTCTTCGATATCCCTCCTACAACAGAAAGAAAACGTCTAAAACACGCCTATTTTTCATTTAGCAAACGTTTTCACCCCGACTCTTACTATGGGAAAGATTTTGGGCCATTCTTAGAGCCCATGAAAAAAGTCTTTAAATATGGAGGAGAGATCTATTCTCTCTTTTCCAATGATGAGCTTTTCTTACAGGTATATATGCGTGCAATTATCGCTCGCAATCAATCGTACCGAAGAGTTTTAGAGGTAGAGCGCGAAAAACAACAGATGCGAGCCAAGCAGCTTCGTATGAAAGCAGCAGCTCAACGTAAAGAACGCATTAAAGGACGTCTCGAAAAGAATACACATACACGCAGGAGAAGGACTGGAAATCCCATTACTGCTCGTTTGGAGAGGGCACATCGCTATTATGAAGCAGGGATGAAGCAGTATGAATCGGGTAGTTTCATCCAAGCAGCGACCAGCCTTCAAATGGCGATGAGCAGTGATCCTAATAATCAAGCTTATAGAAGATCGTTTGAAAGAGTAAAAATCAAGGCGAACCAGATTAATTCAGACCAACTTTGGAAACGTGGGGTCATGGATGAATCTGTTGGTCGGATGAAGGAAGCTGTCTATCATTATTTAATGGCTGTCGAAGCTCATCCAAGAGCAGATTACTGTTCTCATCTGGCGGGTATCCTCCTCCGAAGTAACAGCGAACTCCATAGAGCGGCTGAGTTGGCTCGCTTGGCTGTTGACGCTGATCCTCAAAATGTTGATTATCTTGTTCTTCTGGGACAAATTTACAGCAAAGTTGAACTGTACAAAAAAGCTATCACCGTGTTTGAACGGGCTCTCAAGTTAGAGCCCGACGATGAGGAAATCAAAAAGGCCCTCAAGGCCCTTAGAAAAAAGTAGGAGATCAAGGTGGAGCGCATCATCGGGATCGACCTGGGCACCACCAACTCTTGCGTCGCGATTATGGAGGGGGGAACACCTGTTATTCTCCCCAATAAGAGCGGGTACAAAACGACCCCTTCTATCGTCGCGATCTCAGAGAATGGCAAGCGTCTGGTTGGACATATCGCCAAGCGTCAAGCGGTAACAAACGCCTCTAACACTGTTTATGCAGCCAAGCGCCTTATGGGGCGCCGCTGGAACTCACCTGCTGCGCGCACCATGACCGACACCGTGTCTTACTCTCTCGTCGAAGGGAAGGCAAAGGACGCTCGGGTGCAGCTCAGGGATCGCGTCTACTCCGTCCCTGAAATCAGCAGCATCATCCTCCAAGAGATGCGTTTGATTTCGGAGGAGTACACAGGCGGACAGATCGAGAAGGCTGTCATCACCGTCCCCGCTTATTTTAATGACTCTCAACGTCAGGCTACCAAAGACGCTGGACGTATCGCAGGCTTGGATGTAATCCGCATCATCAATGAGCCCACTGCCGCTGCTCTTGCTTATGGCTTTGGCAAGGATATGGATCGGACCATCGCCATCTACGACCTGGGTGGGGGAACCTTCGACATCTCCATCTTGGAGATCTCCAACGGGGTCTTTGGAGTGTTGGCGACCGCAGGAGATACGTTCCTGGGAGGAGAGGACTTTGATGGTCGGATCATCATGGACTGGTTGGTCTTAGAGTTTGCGCGAGAACACCAGATCGATCTCCGACAGGATAAGATGGCGCTCCAGCGCCTGAGAGATGCAGCTGAGAAGGCGAAGTGTGAGCTCTCCTTCTCTCAGGAGACTGAGCTGAATCTGCCCTTCATCATCTCCACTGGAGGCAATGAAACTCTCCACCTTCAGAAGAAGCTCACACGGGAGAAGCTGGAGTCTCTCACTGTCGATTTGGTGGAGAGGACCATCAAAATCTGTCGTCAGGCGATGGAGGAGGTGGGTGATCAAATCGACGATGTTCTCCTCGTCGGCGGGATGACTCGTATGCCTCTGATCCAGGCAAAGGTGAAGGAGTTCTTTGGGCTTGAACCTCTCAAGGGGGTACACCCAGAGGAGGTTGTTGCTCTGGGCGCGGCGATCCAGGGCACCGCGCTCCTCAGCGACAAACAACAGGTTTTGCTTCTGGATGTAACCCCTCAATCTCTGGGAATCATGATCCATGGAGGGCTGTTCAGTGTCCTGATTCCTCAGAATACGACGGTCCCTACCTCTCGGAGCCACATCTTCACCACGGTCAAAGACGATCAGATCTCCGTCAAGATCATTGTCCTCCAGGGAGAGCATCGTGACGCCCATAAGAATGAACTCTTGGGTGAATTTATCCTAACTGGCCTGCGGCCTGCTCCTCGAGGAGAGGTGGAAGTAGAGGTCACTTTCGATATCAACGCAGACGGCATCGTCTCTGTAAATGCGAAAGATATGGATACGGGGATTGAGCAAGCGATCACCGTAACAGCGACCTCAGGGCTGAGTGAAGATGAAATCCATCGGATGATGAAAGAGAACCAGGAGCACCTAGTTGATGTACGCAGGGATGGCGACTTTCAGAAACTCCGCCAGGAACTCGAACTGTCGATCAACAATATCAACCAAATCTTCCCCAGGGTGCGCGAGCTTTTGGCTGGTTCAGACTTTGGAGAAGATGCCATCCATAAGGCGGAGGGGGTCGTGGAACGAGCAAAAATAGCGATGAGAGGAGATGAAATAGCTGCTATAGAGGTTGCTCAAGAAGCACTGACCCGCACCCTGAATATGTTTAAGGGTGTCGTTCAGAAGATCGGCTAATGGACAAGATTGAAAGCCAAGTTCAAGCGCTCTTGGAACAGGGAGCGCTTCTCTATGAAGAGGGGAAACTCTACGAGGCGCTCTCCAAGTGGAAAGATGTGATCCGCCTGGATGCAAATAACGAGATCGCTTTAGAGTACCTTCGCTTTGTCCAAGATAATTTTCAAATCGGTGTAGATGCTTTTATCGACCACCATACGCCAACACCACAAGTGATCGAATCTCCGCCTCCTCCACCTGTCCCAGATGATGAGGCTGTTGGAGATCTAGACTGGTCTGAGATCCTAAAAGAGCCCTCTATTGGACCTCCTCCGCTGGAGCACCCAAAGGATGAAGAGCCTTTCTTTCATGATATGGGTCCAGGGAGTATTGAGAGCCCTCCTGGAGCAGAGGCGGAAGCTTGGGGAGCTCCTCCTCAAGGAGGAGCCAGCGATCGAGATACCATTGAGATGCGACCTGTTCAGGATCCGATGAAGTTGCCCTTGGATCACTTTACGCGCTCCAAAGGCCCTGATCTGGATCAGATGAGCGAGGAGAGTCTTGAGTTGATGCTCGATGAGGACTTCAAAGCCTGGGAAGCTCCTCAGGGCGATGATGATCTTGCGCTTCTTCTGGAAGAGGGCTTGGACTCGGGCTCTTTTGATACACCTGAGTTTGAAGATCCAAACGCAGCCAAGGCGGCTTCCAAATCTCTTGATGTGGATCTTTCAGAATATGTAGCAGAGGATTTTGATCCCTTTATCTCAGCATCTCCCCTGGAGAGCCCCAAGTCCCCAACCCTAGGCAATCCCTCAACTCCAGAGAAGACCTCAGCCTTTTCAGAGCCACTTGAAGAGGAGGAGATCCCTCTGGGCCTTCCTCTGGGTCCAGGGACAGTTTCGTCAGAGCCTCCTAGGCGCAGGAGAGCTGCCAAGCCGAACTCTCTGGCATCTCAAACGCTCAACCCCAAGTCTCCATCACACAACGCCTCCTCTTTGTCTCTCCAGTCCAGGCAACCACCTACGCTCTCCCCACCCGTCAGCGATATCCTCCCTGATCTAGACCCAGATCTGGAGGCGATCCTTCGCTCAGGAATGGAGGAGATCGACTCACTGCGGGCTGTAGAATCGAAGCCTCCTCCAAAAACAGCTGAACCAACGCTCTCTGAATTGATGGAAGAAGCAAAGGTTCGACAGCGGACGGGTGACTTCTCTGGCTCCTTGGAACTCTTTGAAGAGGTCCTCCTCATTGATGCTCAGAACGTTGAGGCACAGCATTTTCTAAAAGAGAATACCCAACGACTCCTAGAGATGTGTCGCTCTAAACTGGGGAATTCTCAAAGGATTCCTAAGATCATGGTCTCTTCTGCTGAGCTGATTTGGCAGAGCATGAACCATCGCGCGGGCTTCCTTTTGAGTCAGATAGATGGTCACACCTCTACGGAGGACATCATCGAGATTGCAGGGATGCCAGAGCTGGAAGCCAGCCGCTATCTACTCCGTTTTCTTAAACAAGAGTTGATCCGTTTCTAGAGTGCAGTGAGCCAGCCCTCCCAAAGTTGAGCAACTTGTTGAGCTGTCTGCTCGCGCAACCCTTCATTCTTGATGATCACATCAGCGAAGGGGATCTTCTCCTCCAGAGACATCTGCGCGTTGATGCGAGCTTCAGCCATCCTCCTGCTCAGACCATCGCGTTTGCGCAGACGAGCGATCTGCAATTCCCTGGGTGCAGTGACCAAGATCAGAGGTCTGAAGCGCTCCATTCGTCCTGTCTCGATGAGAAGCGCGGCCTCATAGATCACGACTGGAGCCTCTTGAGCTAAGCTTGCGAGTTGTCGTTCGCTCTCTTGGAGGATGAGGGGGTGGAGTAGAGCCTCGAGGCGTTTCATCGCCTCTGGTTTAGAGAAGACCAAGCTGCCCAAGCGTTGCCGTTCCAGACGACCTGAGCTGGAGATGATCTTTTCACCAAACTCATCTTGGAGGAGCTTGAGGCCCAGCGTCCCCGGCTCGACGATCTCTCGAGCGATCTGGTCCGCGTCTAGGAGTCGAGCGCCCAGCTCCTGAAACATACGCGCTACGGTCGACTTTCCGCAGGCGATTCCACCGGTCAATCCAAGGATCATAAAAGCGTTTATAGCCCGAGAGCTTTTTAGAAGAGAAGCGAGAATTTAAGTAGCAAAACCAAACTCTGGAGTTGCCTTGAGACGCTGACGAGCGCGATGGAAGCGACTCTTGAGGGCGGGCAGAGAGATCCCAGTTTCGTGGGAGATGCTCTTTAAAGAGAGGCCATCGATAAAACGCCGTATAAAAAGTTCTCGATCACCCGCGCGGAGGTTCAAGAGCAGCTTGTGGGTCAAAGAGAGCAGCTCACGATCCGCTGCCCGCTTCTCAGGCAGGGGCTCGGTGCTGATGGCCAAAGGAGAGAAGATCTCTGCGGTAGGCACCATCCGCTTTTCTCGGCGGTGGCGAAGCAGAGCAGAGTTAAAGACGATGCGATGGATCCAGGAGCTGATTCGTGATTCAGAGCGAAACTGTTTGATCTGTCTAAGAACCTGAACGGAAGCCTCTTGTGTTATATCCTCTGCTTTATTGGGATCTCGGGTTATCTTTAGGGCCAGGTTATACATCTTCTGGTAGTGGGCCTCTAAGAGCAGATGGCAAGCTTTACTTTCCCCCTCTTGGGCACGTCGAACCAGTTCTTTCTCCCTTTCTAGACTTAGAGCTTGGATATGTTGAGTGATCATAGATCAACTCCTTGAACCGAACTGAGTTTGAGAGAACATTCCAGCTACAATATCAGGAAATTCACCTGCGCAGCGTTGGCAACCATCTTGACCAGAGCGCATACAACCCCTACAACCCTCTAGATAATCTAGGCCACTCTGAATCAAATTACGCAAAACTTTAAGCCGTTCCACCTGTTTATCTACTTCATCTAGCTGTTTTTTATACTGATTCCGAAGACTGTCCATCGCTTCACGGCCGTGGCTGGCTCTCTTAAACTCTTGAATCAATTTCTTAATTTGAGAGAGTGGAAGCCCCAACTCTCCCATATGCAAAATCCAACGAATTCGGGAGAGAGCGTCAGGTCCGTAGAGCCGAAATCCTCCAGGGCTGCGTCCTTGAGGGCTAATCAGCTTCTTCTCCTCGTAAAGGCGGAGAGCACGAGGGCTCTTACCTACAGCTTGGGCGAGCTGTCCAATGGTCATTATCTCTGAGGCGCCCATCTCTAACCCTTACGTTAAGGTTAAGTTTGTTGATATTAAGTTTTTTGCACCTTCCAGTCAAGGTGCTTTTGAGAGGCGCTCTTGGAACCTCAAGGAGAGCTGGGATTGAGGACTCTTGGAAGAGGGCTTGAGGCGGGATTCACTCGAAGAGTCTGGAGCCTCGCTGGAGACCTGTGATAGATGGCCCGCTTCGGGAGGTTTCTATGTCTGATCAAAGCCCAATCAAGAACGCCAATCAGCTCGCCATTGAGAATGTGCTGAAAGATGACATCTCTATTGACGATCTCTTCGCTCGCTTTGAGAAGCAGAGCTTGAGAGCGGGTGAAATTACAACTGGACGAGTCAAGGGAGGGGATGAAGATTCCCTGCATCTGATTTTAGAAGGCGAACAGCTTGGAGTACTGCCCCTCTCAGACTTGGGCAAGCAGAGGCCCGTAGAGGGCGAGGAGCTTGAGGTCTACCTTGAGGAGATAGGTGAAGAGAAGATCAGGCTCTCTCTGAGCAAGGTTGCACGTCTTCGGCTCTGGGATCGCGTTGAAGATCTCTATAAAAAGGCTACACCGGTCACCGTGCGCGTTCTGGCTCAAATTCGGGATGGCCTCTCCGTCTCACTCTTTGGGATCAAAGCTTTTCTCCCTCGCAGTGAGTTTGGTCCGTTGGAAGAAGATTCTGGATCGCTTTTAGATCGGGAGATTGAGGTCAAGCTCATACGCTTCCATGAACGGAAGGGTCAGATCATGGCCTCTCATGCAGCGCTCTTCCGGGAAGCGCCTCCAGTAAAGAAGGAGGGTCTGCTTGACACTCTTGCTGAGGGCGTTGTTGTTGAAGGTTGGGTCAAGAACATCACGAAGTTTGGTGCTTTTATCGATTTGGGTGGTATTGACGGGCTCCTACATATCACAGATATGAGTCATACTCATCTAGAGCAACCTGAGCAGGTTGTTCAGGTTGGACAGAGAATTCAAGTCAAGGTACTTAAATTTGATCGTGAGAATGAGCGCATCTCTCTGGGTCTTAAACAGCTTCGTCCAGATCCCTGGGAAGGGGCAGAAGAGCGCTATCCTGTAGGGAGTCGAGTTGAGGGTTTGGTTCGAGGGAAAACAGACTTTGGAGCATTTATTGAGATTGAGGACGGTTTAGATGGTCTTGTTCACGTTTCAGAAATTTCTTGGTCTCGCACAAAACGACCAGTAGATAATTTGCAAAAAGGTCAGAGAATTGAAGCATTGGTGCTTCGGTGTGATGCAGGGAAGCAGCGTCTCTCTCTAAGTATCAAACAGACTCAACCCAATCCATGGGAGATTATCAAGGAGCGATACCCTGTAGGGACTCGACTTCTGGGACCGATACAGAATATCACAGATTTTGGACTTTTTGTTGGGATTGAAGAGGGGCTTGATGGACTTGTCCATATTGGTGATATCAGTTGGACATTAACAGGAGGGAAGCCATCTGATCTTTATGAAAAAGGTCAGAAGATTGAGGTGATGGTTCTAAATATCGATATAGATCGACAGAGGATCAGCCTTGGTATTAAACAACTGGTAGAAGATCGATCAAATGAGATTTTTGAAAGTTTTTCAGTTGGACAAGAACTCGATGGTGTTGTTGTTCGCGTTGTTGATTTTGGTGCATTCATAAAAATTGCCGAAGGAGTCGATGGCCTACTCCATATAAGCGAATTTTCACCTGAAAAGAGGGTCGGGAAAGCGGAAGAACATTTAAAGATTGGTCAAGAAGTTAAAGTTGAGGTCCTCTCAGTTGAACCTTTGGAAAAAAAGGTTGCGCTCTCTCTCTTAAGTCAGTTCGAGCCTGAACCTGATGAGGTTCCTGAAGCTGAAGGACTCGTTGAGCTTGAAGAGTCCACTGATATTGAGGAATCAGCAGGGCCTGAAGAGATCGCTGAAGCCTCAGAGGTTGAAGAACTGACAGAGGCTGAAGCCCCTGAAGCTGAAGAAGTCGAAGAGATCGCTGAAGCCCCCGAAGCTGAAAAGGTCGCTGAAGTCCCTGAGGTTGAAGAGATCGCTGAGGCCCCCGAAGCTGAAGAGGTCGAAGAGATCGCTGAGGCCCCCGAAGCTGAAGAGGTCGCTGAAGCCCCTGAGGTTG
>CAYLJJ010000075.1:0-36977 GCA_964384025.1 uncultured Nannocystaceae bacterium | reverse complement strand
GGATGATGACTGCGATGACCTCATCGATGAGCTGGAGAGCTGTGTTGATCTCAAACCTCCTGAGCTTGATTTGATAATCTCTGAGGCTCCCTACCTCCATGGTCAAGCGATCCAGCTGTTCTTAGACGCTGAGGATGACCGAGGGATCGCCAGCCTGGAGCTTGAGGTCAACGCTGAGCCTCTGCCTGTCGATGGAGAGGGTCGCGCCCTCTTTATCCCACCCTCGGCGGGCTCCTATCTGCTCCAGGCTTGGGCTTGGGACGCGGCGGACAACGAGCGCAGCGTCAGCCTCCAGATCGAGGTGGGTTGCGGTGATGATGAGGGCTGCGGGCAGGGGCAAATCTGTAGAGAGGAGCGCTGTATCTCCGGCTGCCGTGAGGATGCAGACTGCCCTGAGGGGGAGATCTGCGACCGGGAGAGCTGCCGTGTGGGCTGTCGCGGTGAGGAGTGCTCACCTCGAGCGTTCTTTAGCGTCACTCCAGAGATCATCCCCTTGGGTGATGCTCATCGTACAACTGTTCGCTTGGATGGCTCCTCCTCTGAGGGTGGCGCTGAGCTGGAATATCTCTGGTATGTCGGAGAGGGTCGAGTTGAGAGTGGCGCTCTTGATGAGGCGGTCGTCGAGGTCAGCTTCTCTGGCGTTGGAGAGGCTTGGGTGCAGCTCACGGTAGGGGCGAGAGATGAGACCCACAGCAAGTATCAGAGGATCCTCGCTGCTCCTCCTCCGGTCCTGCTCCTTAAGCCGGAGTACAGCGTCGAGGCGGGAGAACCTCTACAGTTGGACGCCAGCGAGAGCTTCGATGGTCAAGGTGAGGCTCTGAGCTTTCAGTGGCGCTTAGAGAGCGGCGAGGCTCAACTTGAGGGTGCTGACGCCGCTATTGCCACCTTCAGAGCTGATGCTGTTGGGCGCTACCCTCTCAGCCTGATCCTGAGCGCTGGAGCGCGACAGTCTCAGGCCCAAATCTTCGTAAACGTCTTGACCCCCCTAGAGGAGCAGCGCCCCTGGCCTCTGGCTCTGGGCATTGAGCCTGCGGTGTTGGCCTTGGGAGAAGCTGTCTCGCTGAGCCTAAACACTCAGGCGGGAGAGGAGCCCCCTGAGCTGAGGCTCTGGATCGATGGCCAAGAGCTGGAGCTGGACGCAGAGGCCCGTGTGGAGTTTCTCCCTGATGCCCTCGGTGAATATCAGGTGATCGGGGAAGCCTTGGGGGAGGATCGTGCTCGCCGTGTCCGAGGTATCTTTACGGTCTATGACGCTGGGGAGCCCGATGATGGTGCCCCTCAGATCGCCTTCAGCGCGCCCGCGCCAGGGACCCTGATTGAGGATCGAACAGAGGTGCATGGGAGCGTCACAGATACAGACTTAGCGGCCTACTTCCTTGAGGCTCAGCGGATCGGGGCAGGGCCTGACGCGGCTTGGATCCCCCTAGATGAGGGCTATGAGCCGGTGCAGGGTGGCCTCTTGGGCTACATCAGCCCGGTGCAGCTCAACCCTGGCATGTATGACCTGCGCCTCCGCGCCCTGGACCGTCGAGGCCATGAGCGCTCTCTGAGGCGCCGCGTGGTGATCAGCGAAGAGACGGGGCCGGTGGGGAATCTAAGCTTTAGCCTGATCGACTTTAGCCAACGCCTCGTGGGCCTCCCGGTAGTGATTCGACGCTCCTATGACTCCTTTGATCGCCAGATTGGGGAGTTTGGCTATGGCTGGAGCATGGAGGTCACCGCTGAGGCCCGTATCGAGACCCCCAACGGCATCGCAGACAACTGGACCTTCACAGGGGACTGTGTCTTCCGACGAGGCTTAGAGGAGTCGGTAGCGCATATCCTCTCCTTTGTGGTGGGGCAAAAACGCTATCGCTTCCGCTTTAGCCCCAACTATGTCGGCTGTGTTACCGGAGTGGCGGTCTTTGAAGCCCACTTTATTCCCCTCCATGGTACCCCCGCTGAAGCCCAGGTTGAGGGAGAGGGGCTTCAGATTGGTATTCAGTTGGGCAGCGACACCTTCTTCCGCTTTGACTTTGACAGCGGAGGGCTCCTGGATATCTATGAACCAGAGAACGCGAGCCTTCTGCTGCATGGCGCCCGGATCCAGGTTGATCGAGAGGATGGCCTTCAGCAGATCCAAGACAGTCATGGTAACGAGTTAAGCTTCAGCGCCGATGGAGTGCAGCACTCTGATGGGACCCAGGTGGGCATCAGCCGAGATGGTCAAGGACGAGTGACGCGCATCCAACGCCCTGATGGAGCTGCGCGCCTCTATCAATACAACGAGGCCAGCGAGTTGATCGCCACCACCGACTTTTCTGGGCGCCGTCTACGCTACTTCTATGGCCCTGACCATCTGCTCAGCAAGATCATCGGCCCTGAGGGGGAGCTGCTCTTTGAGGGCGACTTTGATGATCGGGGTCGCTTGATCAGCAGCTTGAGCGATGGGGAGGCGACCATCGAGTACAACGATGATGAGAACCGCCATATCTCCATCACCCCTGATGGTCGTCGCACAGAGACCCTCTATGATGAGCGAGGGCGGGTCCTCAACGTCACCCGACACACCGGCGCCCAAGCCAGCTATGAGTATGGTCCCCAGGGAAAGCCGACGCGGATCACCGACTTTATGGGCCTCAGCCGCGAGTTCCAGTGGCGGGCTGATGGAGAGCTGATGCAGTACACCAGCCCCTTAGGAGTGGTCACCGACTTCCAGCGAGACGCCGACGGCAGGATCCTGCATGTAGAGGACTCTGAGGGCAACAGCATGGACTACAGCTATACAGCTGGAGAGCTGAGCCATCTGCTCCTGCCCAATGGCGCTGAGCTGGGGATGAGCTATGACGAGCGTGGAGAGCTGGTGGAGTTTGAGAACTTAACCGGCAGCCGCTTGCAGTTCCTGCGCGACGATGAAGAGGGGTTGCAAGCTTTGGAGTTTGGAGGTGTTCATGTCGATCTCAACCTCAATGACCTTGGAGAGATTGAGTCGATCTCTCATCAGGTGGGCGAAGAGCTGCATCGCGTCGAGATGGAGTACGCGGGGGATGGTCGTCCGGTTGGACAGCGCCTCTTTGTAGATGACGAGCTGCTGATCGACGGCTATCGGGAGGTGGATGAGAACGATATGACCGTGGTGGACAGCCACGGGGTGCGGGTCCAGCGGGATCGAGGAGGGCGCACCACCGCCCTGATCGCCCCAGATGGCAGCCAGACCCTCTTTGAGTACAACCAGAGCGGGCAGATGAGCGCGCGGACCAGCCCTGGTGGACGGCGCACTGAACTGGAGTATGATTTTCAGGCCCGAACCCGGACCGTTCGAGCCCCAGGAGGCTTGGTCACGCGGCGCTTCTTGGATGAAGCTGACCGAGTGATCCGTGTGGAGTATCCAGATGGCAGGGTTGAGTCCACCGAGTATAACGAGTTGGGCCTGGCGACGGTGCGGCGCGGCCCCAATGGAGAGAGCCACTATCAGTTCAACAGCTATGGTCAACCAGAGCAGATCACCCTGCCCACCGGGGCCATCGTACAGGCGGAGTATAACGAGATTGGCCTCCCCATCAGCCATCAGATTGGAGATCATCCCCCCAGCCTAAACAGCTACAACGTGGCGGGGGAGATCAGCTCTCGAACCAGCCCTGAGGGGCGCGTAACCCACTACGAGTATGACACCCTTGGGCGCCTCACTCGAATCTCTCATGATGGGATCGCCGCCAGCGTTAACCTTGAGTATGGCTCAGATGGCCCCCGCAGCATCACTGATGGCCTAGGGCGGGTCCGCAGCATCCAGCGACTCAAGGAGGGCTCTGAGGTGATCGAAATCCTGCCCAGCGGTCGGGAGCGTCGTACGATTCAGAGCCTTGATGGCTTCACCCGGATCACCGACTACGACGGCGCCCTGATCACCCATGGTCGTGGCGGTGGCTGGGACAGCTGGATCGAGGCGGAGGATGGCAGCCGGGTGGCGTTCCGCTACAGCCTAGATGGAGAGGTGGTCGCTGCCCAGGATGAGCGAGGTGAGAGCAGCATGGCCTATGATGAGGCGGGGCGCCTTATCCGAACGCTTGAGCCCACAGGCGCTTGGCTTCAGCTTGAGTGGCTCCCAGGGACAGGACAGCTGAGCGCTGTAGAGACTGAAGGAGGACGAGATCAGCTCAGCTATGATCTCAACCAGAGGATCAGCCGCCTGGAGGCTGGAGAGCTGGGCGTTGAGATCAGCTATGACCTCTTTGGCCGCCCACTGCGCTGGAGCTTGGGGGAGTCGATCAACGTCGAGGCCAGCTATGATGAGCTTGATCTGATGCGCTCCTTAAGCCTGGAGGGGCAGGAGCTGCTCTTTGATGAGCGCTATAGCTACGATCATGATCTCCGCGCCGTGAGCAGCGAAGAGCGACAGAGTGGCCGCAGCCTGGAGTGGCGCTATGACGCCATCAACCGCCTGATCGAAGAGCGCGAAGGGGATCAGATCCGCGGCTTCTCCTATGACGCTGCCAGCAACCTCATTCAGCGAGATGATGAGGCCCCTCGCGATTTTCAAGTAGATGTAGATGACCGCCTTACTCGCTCAGGAGCTGAGCAGTTCCAGTATGACGAGTTGGGGCGGCTGATTGAGATCACAGGGGCCCGAGAGATGAGCCTGAGTTGGGATGGCTTGGATCGTCTGATTCGCGTCCAGACCAACGCAGGGGATGATATTCACTACAGCTATGACGCTCATGGCCTGATGGTAAAGCGCATCGCCAATGGAGAGGAGCGGCGCTTTCTCTGGCAGCGCAGCTTGGGGCAAGCGCCCTGGATCATCGAAGAGCAGGATGGGCTGGGACAGGTCCTGGCTCGCAACACTCGCATTGGCCCCTTTATTATCCGCCAGATGGGCGCGGAGAGAGAGATCCACCTACGCGATCGTTTGGGCTCTGTACGTCGCCTCATCAATCCTCAGGGAGAGTTGTTGGCCAGCCGGGAGTACAGCCCCTATGGGCGGATCATCGCAGGCGCCCCCCTCAGCGAGGCGCGGCCCTTTGGCTTCACAGGAGCTTGGAGCGATCCCTTAACCGGCTTCCTCTATCTCCAGGCGCGACACTATGATCCTGAGACAGGCCGCTTCCTCAGCCGCGATTCAGTCCCACCCGACCCTCAGCGACCCTTGACCCTCAACGCCTACCTCTACGCTGGAGGCGCGCCGACCCTCTTTGTCGATCCGGGGGGGATGAGCTTTATGAGCATGATGGGAGCGATGGCGATCCAAGCCTTCCTCTTTGTCAACAACCCCATCGTGATGCACGCCACCGCGCTGTTGAACTCCCTACGCGCCTTCAGCAAGGGGAAGAGCAAGTTCATCGAGTCGGATCTCCTGGGCTTTATCTCTTCAGATCCCACCCACGCTTGGCCGACGGGGGCGATTTTAGGAGCCTCAGGCACTGTCTCTTTCTTGATGATGGGCTTTACAGGTGGAGCGGAAGTGATCTTTAACTTCTGGCCCACCCCCTGGATAGATGCCCTCTATAGCTACTATGGGACTACAGGGGGACACAGCGGCCTCAATGGCAGCGTCTCTCTCTACGCGGGCCTCTCCTGGGATGTCTGGATGCCAGGCTGCTATGAGGGCCCCTTTGATGGGGTCTCTGGAGCCTCCTTCCTGATCCTCTCTGTTTGGGGTTATTTCATCCTTGATCAGCTCAGCGGCGGGGCCCTTACGGGGAGCGCGGTGCCGATCTTGGGGATGCGCCCTGATCTTCCAGGGCAGGCTATGAGCTTCATCCAGAGCAGCAAGCTGCTCAATAAGCTGATGCGCAAGACCAGCTTCTCTATCGCTTGGTCGCCGGAGTCTGGAGAGTGCCCAGACTGCCACGGCATCGTCGATCGAACTCAATCTTGGGGGATGACCGCTGAGATCAAGGGCTGGAGCCCTAAGCGGCAGAGCTCCTTTTTAAGCTTTTTCTCCTTCTCCTCTACGCTCTACAGTCTCCAGGCGACCGATATGAAGATCCTCAAGAAGCTTTGGGAGGGGAGCCGTTATCTCGCGGGGTTGATCAATCGGGGGGTTCGAGCGGGGCTCAGGGCTTTGGTCGATATTGGAGGTCGCATCGGGCGCACTCTGGGTCCCATCATCTCCAGCTTCTTCTCTGGCCTGGGCTCGGTGATCTCTGAAGGGATGGATCACCTCAGAAATGATGTCAACGACCAGTTCTTCCCTGGAGGGACGATAATGTACTGAGGACTGGGAGCACCCAGCTCCGGTATGTTCAAAAGTCCAGCCTCCGTCAGGCTTGGCCATACAGATGCTGCCATCTCCATAGATCTCCAGGGGGTGGTTGCGAAGCTCTCTATCCCCAGGTATCCGGTGGGTTTTAAGGAGGCGCGGCTGTTCCGAGTCGATGATCTTCAACCACCCCACCAAAGCCAGTACTGGCTTCACGACTCCATAAGCGTGCCGGTCTGTATGCTCTAGAGAGGGGCGAAGGCTTTCGAGTCAGTTGAGCTTCGAGAGAGGAGAGGTTAGCTTCTGCTCCAAGCTTGGAGAATCTGCCGTGATCGACCTGCGCACTTTCAGCTATATCGATATCCTCCAACCTGAGCTGACCGGCTTCTTACAGACCGTCTCTCCTGGGTTTCTGCCTCTGGAGCGTCAGGCCTCTCTCTTTATCGAGATCGCGCCAGGCCTCTCGATCAACTCGGTGACAGATATCGCCCTCAAATACACCTCTGTCCAACCGGGCATGATGATCGTTGAGCGCGCTTTTGGTGTCTTGGAGTTGCACAGCTTTGATCAGGGCCAAGTGAGAGCGGCTGGAGAAGCGATCTTGGCGCACTATGGCTTAAAGGAGGAGGACCGCCTTAAGCCTGTACTGCGAACCTCAGAGCGCATCACCAATGTAGATGGTCATCAAACCATGATCCTCAATCGGATGCGACATGGCGATCTGCTCTGCGAGGGGGAGACCCTCTATGTGATGGAGTGTGAGCCCGCCGGTTACGCCTGTTATGCAGCCAATGAGGCGGAGAAAGCCTCACCCGTCAAACTTCTGGAGATGAGGGCCTTTGGTGCCTATGGCCGCCTCTATATGGGAGGAGATGAGGCCGAGATCGAGGAGGCTGAGAAGGCGATCTTCCGTGCCTTTGAGCGCATCAAGGGCCGCCCCATTCCCCCCAGGTCTTAAAACAAAAAAAAAGGAAGAAAGAGGATGCTCTCTACCAGTGACTTCAAGAAGGGGATCCGCCTCGAATATGAGGGACAGCCCTGGATCATCGAGACCACCCGCTCCCAGAGCCCCAGCGCTCGAGGCGCCTCTACCCTGATCAAAATCCGCATGAGGAATATCCTCACAGGGCAGATCAGCGACAAGACTTTTAAAGCCGGTGAGAAGTTTGAGGAGCCTGATCTGCTCCTGCGCCCCGCCCAATATCTCTACTCTGTTCCTGAGGGCAGCGAGACCGCTTATTGGTTTATGGACAGTCAGACCTACGATCAATTTCAGCTCATGGATGAAGCTTTAGGAGAGCAGGCTCAATATCTCGTAGAGAATCTTGAGCTGCGCACCCTCCTCTATAATGGGCAGGTGGTGGGTATTGAGCTGCCTCAGTTTGTAGAGATGGGCTTGGTTCAGGTGGCTCCAGGCTCCCGAGGGGATACCGCCAGCGGTGGCGTCACCAGCGCTGCAATTACCGAGACCGGCCTTAAAATTCAGGTCCCTCTCTATATCAAAGAGGATGCTCGTATTCGCGTGGACACCGGTACAGGACAGTTCAAAGATCGAGTCAAATAGCCCCAGCTAAAAGAATCAGGGGGCCGAGCTACGCCCTCCCCCTTTGATCATACGGACCCGTGCTTGAGTCGCGCTGTCTTCGGGGTGGCTGTCTAGGTAGGCTTCAAAGTGAACTAGGGCGCGTTCAGGTTGACCCTGGACCTGGCTGAGATAGCCCAATTGGCGATGAGCCAGACTCCAATTGGCATCCATCGTAAGCACCGCCTCAAAGGCTCCCTGAGCGGCTTCAGCGTCTCCTGCCCCAAGGAACAGGAGGCCCTCATTATAGCCCGCATAGGCAAAATTGGGCGCGATCATCTGAGCGTGGCGAAAATACCAGAGGGCACGACCTTTATCTCCCCTGCGTAGATAGGCGACCCCCAGATCATTGAGGGCTCGTGGATCTTCTGGGGCCATCTCTACAGCGCGCTCAAAGTGAAAAAGAGAGCGGATCAGTTGCCCCCGATTGAGATGGCTGTGTCCCCGCATATAGTGCCAAAGCGCATCACCTGGTCTTCGTTTTTTGGCCTTTTTCAGGGCGACTTGACAGCGAGCACAGAAGCGGCTGGGGGAGGTGTCTAGATCATCCAGGCTGCGATCTTCCCGCATGGCGCAATGTTGATCGGGACAATGAGCCAAACCCAGAGTGTGAGCCACTTCATGGATCACCACCTTATGAAGACGATCTAAGAAACGCGCAGGATCGGGATCCTCTCCCCACCAAGGACCACGAAAACGCGCCATAGAGACTACAGTGACGCGATCAACCAAGCTGGCGAGGCCAAAGACAAAGCGGCTGCGCCCCTCCTCGTAGAGATCAAAGTTGCTCAGCGCGAGGAGGCCCAGACCATCTCCAGGGAGTTGAGGGAAGAGCCCACGAACGATGATATCCGCATCATACTGATAGCGGCTCCGGTTCAGGGCGCGTTGGGGGCGCGGTCCAGAACGCAAGATAATACAGCGAAAGCCGAAGCTGAGGCGGATGCTTTGGCAGGCAAACTCGCTGTGATCGCGATCCAACTCTCCCAGGGGCTTTAGATAGTAGGTAGGCACATCTGTAGAGAGTTGTGCTTGAACCAGGGATGGGCTCAAGAGTGAGAGGAGGAGGAGGCGAAGAGCAAACATGAAGACTCCTGCACCCATTCTCCAGAGAGGAGCCCTGGGCGTCAAACTCTGAGCCTTGAACGCTTTAGCTTTGTTGACTTTCTGGCTTATCGACAGGACCCTCTGCGGCCATGAATAAAGATACTTTCGAGGCCGCACTCAGAGAACTTGAGCGCCAAGCAGCTCTGAGGGAGAATCAGGGCAGCTACGCTTCGAAGCGCTGTGACAACTGCATTGAGTGCATGTTCTGTGAGGGGTGCCAAGACTGTTACGCCTGTAACTACGCCCTAAACAGCCAACGCTGCTCCCGTTTGAACCACGCCCAAGGCTGCCAGGACAGCCATCAAGGCAGCCACTTGATCGACTGCCAAGGCTGCTTTGAGAGCAGCTACCTCATCAAATGTAGAAGCTGTATTGGTTGTAGCTACTGCTTTGGCTGTGTAGGTTTGGTAAGGAAGGAGTTTCATATCCTCAATACGCCCTACCCCCGTGACCTTTATTTCAAGAAGCTCAAGCTTCTCAAGAAAGCTTTGAGTCTGAGCTAAAGCTCTTCTGCGCTGCATCTCGGGCCAAACTCTTGGGATCAACCCCCTCCTCGCGTGCCTCCTCCTCTTGACGTTGTTGTTGGCGTCTCCAAAGCCCCCATTCCAAGAAAGCCAAGGGTGCCGTGCTCATCAGCAGTAGAAGCCAAGCCCCCCCCAGCCAGCTTAAGAGGAGTTGGCCTGGATCTCCGCCGGAGAGGCGCCGCGCCAGCTCAGGGAGGGGCAGAAGAGCCAGGAGGCTCAGGGGCAAGAGCAGCAGTCGGAGCCAGCGAGCTGCGCTCGGACCCCGAGAGAGGCGATCAGCCAGCGTCCCACAGAGCAGCACAGGGAGCGCGCCAGCCAGCAGGAAGAGGAGCAGCCAAGAGAGGTTGAGGGTCTCAACTCCAGCCCAACTCCTCTGGGCTAAGCCTCTCCAAGGTAGGAGGAGAAGAGGCAGGGCGCCGAGGCTGGCGCCCAGGGCGGTCCACCAAGCTGACCAGATGGAGGGGCCGCGCCGTTGAGCGGAGCGCTGAGAGGGCTCAGGCATTGAGCAGGCCTCTCCACAGCTGATCCAAAAGCTCAGAGAGCAGAGGCAGGGCCAGAGCCCAGATCCAAAGCGAGAGCAGCAGGGCCAAGGCACTGAGGTTGAGCTTGAGCCCAGTGGCGCGCTCCGCCCAGGCTTGACTGAGCCCCAGGGCCAAGCGGGGAAGCCACACCGGCAGAGCCAGGAGAAACAGCGCACGAAAAAGGCCCTGGGGTTCAGGAAAAGGGCCTGGCTCGCTCAGGGCCAGGAGCCAGAGCCCTGGGCCGCCCATTCCAAAGAAGAGAGCCCAGGCCCAGACACCACCCAAGGGAGCCAGCTTCAGCGTTGAGGAGTCCATCAACTGAGCGGGCAAAGCCACCGCCAAGCCCAGGCTGAGACCGTAGAGCAGCTCTCCTGTCAGAGAGAGCGGATCACTGGGCAGGGCTGGACTCAGAGAGCCCAGATAGAGGCTGATCACGAGGGCGATCCCCAGGCGCGCGCCCAGGCCCCCCAGGGGCAGCAGGAGGAGCGCAGGAAAGACACGAAAGCCCAGGGCGATCTGCCCCATCAAGCGCCCCAGAGTTGCTGAGTCAGTGCCAAGAGGCTGGAGAGAATCCAGGGACCCGCTAAGCCCCAAGCGATCAGGACTGCCAGGAGCCTCAGGAGCTGCCCCCCGGGCCCTTCTCCCCAGGAGCCCGCCAGCTTAGTTAGGGCTCCAGCGAGGGCGATGGGGCTCAGGAGGAGGGCGGTGAGGAGTAGGGCCTGAGCGAGCTGCTCCATCAGGAGAGCGTTCATCTCAAATCCTCAGCGCAGCTCAAGGATCAGTCGGGGATCAAAATCGGGGTTCTCCTCACGTAGGAGATAGCCAAAGGGGTTGGAGAAAAAGAGGCTCTCTCCTAAAGAGAAATGCAGAGAGTCATGAGTATGACCAAAGAGCCAACATCTCGGCTTCTTGAGAACCTCTTGGGGGAGTTGAGAGATAAAGAAGCGGCCAAATTGATCCTCAGTAGAGCGCCATTTGGGAGCGATCCCCTCTCGATCAGGAATGTGATGCGTCAAGACGACATCTCCAGGGCGAACTTGGGTCTCTAAAAAGGCCATAGAGCAGAGGTTCTGATTATAGACCCAAGGGTCAAAGCCTTGGATTTGATGAAAGTCGTTCAGGAAGCGCCCATAAAAGGGGTTAAGGCCATCTTCTCGAAGAGAGAACCAGAGGCTGCTCCCCAAAAAGCGCTGCCCGCCCAAGCTGATCTCGGAGTTCTCCAACCAGTGCAGGTTTGAGATCTGAGCATCCAGGCGTGCCATCCCCTCTAAAACCTCAGGCACCGAGCTGCCATAGAACTCGTGGTTTCCCAGGATAAAGATCAACTCAGGGTAGCGATCACAGAGGCGCCGTAGAGCTTCCCCCAGCATCCCCCCTCGGAAGAGCGAGAGATCTCCAGCGATGAGCAGGATATCCACTCCCTCAGGATCAAGGTTTTGGATAAAAGCTGTTCCAGAATCTCGGTGAAACTCAAGGTGGAGATCGCTCAGGAGTTGCAGTCTCATCGTCTCTCTCTGCGCTTAGAGTTTTGTTTCTCAGGAGCTGAACAAATCTCAGTGATCTTCACTATAAAGAGTTTGGAGAGCATCTCTATTTCAAGATCCCTGGTTGCCTGTTTACCTCTGAGCCCACCGGATTTATTGGTTGAATCATTCTCGTAGCTTACGCCAGCTCAATGAGCAAGCTTCGCAGCCAATTTTCATGATATGAGAAACCTTGGCAAACCCCGTGATAGCAGATTTTTGTGCGCCAACGCCGATCATTAGAGTTAGAGAAAGCGGCGCAGGGTCAGTCCAAAGTTTCTGAGTCTCGCCCTTTCAAGATATCAATGGCTTCTCATACCACGAGAATTGGCAACAGAATTTGCTCGTTGCTGCATCCATGAGTGGACGTAACCCCTTAGAATGAATCAACTACCAAATCCGGCGGACTCAGAACCATGCCACCCTGAAATGCTCAAGTGTACATTGGAGAACTAGTTAAACCTCAGGTTCGTTGCCACATCTATGATTGGATGCAACCCCTTAGAATGGAATCAACCAGCAAACCCGGTGGACTCAGAGCGGAAGCGTGGGTCACTTCATGGATCTAAGAGCGCCTCAGCGCTTAGCTTTGAAGTTCTGTAGCACCAGAAGCCAGCTCCTCTCCTTCCAGGTGAGCGACAACTACAGCGCCCGCTGCATTGCTCCAGACATTGACAGAGGAGCGGAACATATCCAAGAGACGATCAACTCCTAAGATGAAGCCGATGCCCTCAATCGGCACATTGACGGCGTTCATGATGATGATCATGGTTACAAAGCCAGCGCTGGGGATCCCCGCAGCGGCCACCGCAGCCAGAGTCGCGGTGACGATGATCATCACCTGATGAGCAAGGGAGAGATCGATACCGTAAATCTGAGCGAAGAAAATCACTGCCACTCCCTGGTAGAGGGCGGTGCCATTCATATTCATGGTGGTGCCCAGAGGGATAAAGAAGCCGACGACTCGTTTGGAGACCCCGCTGTTCTTCATCAAGCAGTCCATGGTGATCGGCATGGTGGCAGAGCTGCTGGCGGTAGAGAAGACCGTAGCCAAAGCTGAGACCATATCCTTAAGCAGCTTCAGAGGAGAGTATTTCCCGAGGATCCAAGTGATGAGGGGGATAACAAGCAGAGCGTGGATGACAAGGCCCACCATGATGGTAGCGATATAGACGGCAAGAGGCTTGAAGGCATCCACGCCAGACTCAGCCATCGTGGAGGCGATCAGCGCGAAGACTCCGTAGGGGGCCAGAGCCATGACCCACTCGGTGATCTTCATCATCACGTTGTTGAGGTTATCGAAGAGAGTGTAGAGGGGCTTGCACTGCTCCCCAAAAGTGGTGATGGCCGCGCCCACCAGTAAAGAGAAGAGGATCACTGAGAGCATCTCTCCCCGCCCAAGGGCATCGACGATATTGGTGGGGACGATGTTAACCAAGGTCTGAACCAAAGAGGCGGGAGCTTTGGCGTTCAGCGTGGCGGTCTCGCTCAAGCTGATGGTGGTGCCCACACCAGGCTGAGAGATCTGCACCAATACCAAACCGATAAAGACCGCGATGACGGTGGAGCCCATAAAATAGGCGATGGTCTTACTCCCGATCTTACCGATGCTCCTGATATCTCCCACGCTGCCGATGCCTACCACCATCGAGGCAAAGACGAGGGGCACGATCAACATCTTGAGCAGGCGGATAAAGAGATCACCGATGTAGGGCGCAAAAGAGAGGGTCAGATCCTTGAAGAGATAACCAAAGATGGCCCCTAGGAACATCCCGATAAAAATCTGGGCGGCCAAGCCCGGCATTTTAAAGCGCCTCTTGTTCTCTGTTCCCATAGAATCTCCTCTCTTTTGGATCGACATGCTTCTGACTCAAGGACAACCCTGAGTCTATATGGGAACTTGAAGGTATGCTGGATTTTTGGAACAGACAAGCAAACAGGTTTTAAAGGCAGAACGATCGTGATTGGCTCCTTTAGAGACCGAGCACCGACGTTGAGATCCCTCACTGCTCTGCTGGTAGCTGAACCCTGAGATGCGTTAAAGTCTTCTCCCTATGATCCGTGATGCTCTCTCCATCCTGAGGTTTTACAGCAGCTTGCTGCTGCTCAGCCTCTCCCTACAAGCCTGCCTTCTGCCGATGCCCATCGAAATAGAGCCCGAAGAGGAGAACTATCCCCCCTTCTACCTCTCAGGTGGCATTCAGCCCGATCCTGGAAACTTCATTCACTACGATCCGGTAGAGGATGGTCCCACCCTGAGCCTCAACCTACGCCCCATCCGCGATCCTAATGAGGGAGATCGTTTCTTCTACCGTTGGTTTTTTAACTACAGCCCAGAGTCTGCAGTGGCCTCACGCATCATTCAGGAGGGACCGCCCCAGGGCCTCTCTCCAGATCGAGGAGAGGAGGGCTTGGAGTTAGTGCTCTTTCCCTGTGAGGAGACCTCCTTTACGGGAGACCTTCAACGTGTTGAGGTGATCGTCGCTGATCGCCCCTTTCTTCCTCGAGATGAAGAGGTTGAGGCCGCACGACCCAACCAGAGCCTCCCAGCGAGCGCGCGCTTTATCCGCGTCGTCTGGTTCCTGGAGTTTAACCGGAGTCAGATATGCGAACGCTCCTCTTGACCCTCTTTGCGCTCATCTGGAGTTGTGGTGAGAGCCCCAACTCCTCCTCAGGTGAGGAACCTCTAGGCTGTCAAGAGGAGGAGGAGTGCCCTCAAGGTCTGCGCTGTGTGGAGGGGGCTTGCCTGGGCGCTGGAGTGCCGGAGTGGAGCTTTGATCTTCGGCTGCTGCCCCCCACAGATCAGCCCCTCTCCTCTGCTGATATCCTAGGCTTTCATTTTGAGGGGGAGCCTGAGCTGCGCTTAGATGCCCTCGCTCTCTGGCCCTGGGTGAGCCGCAGAGGGCGAGTCTCTCACCAGGGGAGAACTGTAAACGCGCGGGTAACAGCTCGAGCAGAGCGGGGTTTAGAGAGCGCCCCTCTCCTCTTCCAGAGCGGAACGATGGAGGAAGATCGCTTCTATATCAGCTTAGCTGAGTGGTGGCCCACCCCTCGGAATGATCGTCGCGCACCCAGCTACGCGGTCCTCCTTGAGCCTGAGTCTCTGCCTCCCTATAGGCTCATTGGTTGGACCGTGCCTGCAGGAGAGAACATCCTCTTTGAGCTGCCCAGCCTCGGAGAGCTGCCTGAGCTGAAGGGTGTGTTGCGGCTCAGCCCTGAGAAGCCTATCCCTCAGCGAGGGCTCTCTATAGCCCTCTTTGAGCCAGGGGGACGACGCATCAGCACCGAGGCGACGACAGATGGGGAAGGCCACTTTCAGTTAAAGTTCTGGCCCTTGGAGCAGGAGCTGGAGGCGCTCTTACGGGTCCGCTCTCAAGATCCTGAGCACCCTCTCCCTGAGCTGGAGCAGCCTCTCTCTCTTAAACCTCAGGTGAACCTCCCCCAGGTAGAGATCTATCTAGGAAACTTTGGCAGCCTCTTTGAATTACGAGGACGAGTGGGCGCGGAGGGAGAGGAGATCGAGGGAGCCTTGTTGAGCTTTCGAGGAGCAATTGGAGATGGTTATTTCTGCGCCAACGCTCACACAGGAGAGGGAGGCCGTTTTCAGGTCAAGCTCTATGAGGGGGAGTATCTCATCGATCTAGAACCCCCACCTCCAGCCCGCTTGACTCGCCGACGGGTGGAGATCAGTAAGGGGGAGGAGCTTTTGCTGATCCCCTCAACACAGACCCCGCTCTTTGCTCAGGTCTTGGGTCCAGATGGAGAGCCCATCGCTGAAGCCCGTGTCCAGAGCGAGTTGATCCACGCCGCCTACAGCGATCCTCAACTGGAGAGTGAGGAGCCCCCTCCACCCAGGCGCGTTGAGGTGCAGAGTGATGCTGAGGGGGGCTTTGCTCTACGCCTTGACCCAGGAACACACCGCCTCAGCGTCAGCCCTCCCCAACAAAGTGGTCTCCCCAGCGCTCAGCGCGAGCTGTCGGTCCCTCTCATCGGCAGCTTAGAGAACGTCAAGCTGGAGATCCCTCCAGGAGCGCTCCTCCTGATCCCGATCCGAAGCCCTGAAGGAGAGGGGGTTTCAGGAGTCGCCGCTGAGGTCTGGCGTGGACCCCAGCGCATCGCTCAAGGTCTCTCTGATGAGGCAGGGGTCCTGAGGTTGATCTTGCCCAACGAGGATCTCTAACGCAGGGGTCGTTTCCGCTTTCCTTTGCTCTTCTTGGGCTTGAGACGCTGCCTTCGCAGGGGGAGACGCAGCGTTCGAGTCTCTCCGCGCCAGATGAGCATCAGGTTGCTGCGGTGTCGAAGCAGGATCAGTCCAGAGAGGAAAAGGGTCATCGTCAGGATGGCTAAGGGTTGCCCGTCCAGATAGGAGAGGAGGGGGAAGAGCAGGACAGTGCTGAGGCTGCTATAGGTAGGAGTTCGGCTGAGGATCAGGATCATGGCCCAGCTGAGGGCGCTTAACAAGGCGATGACTGGGGCCAACGCCAGCATCACCCCGAAGCTTGTGGCCACCCCCTTGCCCCCGCGAAAGCGCAGCCAGACTGGGAAGCAATGGCCCAAGACAGCGGCCAAGCCGGTCAGAGCGGCCAGTTGGGGATCGGGAGCCAAGAGAACCGGAAGGCAGCCCTTGAGGAGGTCAAGGCTCAGGACCAAAACGCCCCAACGCCGCCCCAGGGTTCGGCCAACGTTAGAGGCGCCCAGGTTTCCGCTGCCCTCTTGACGAGGATCTCGGCCCAGGATCCGTCCTAAAATGACCCCACTGGGCAGGCTCCCAAAGAGGTATCCAAGGAGAGGCAAGAGCATATTCATGCTGGGCTGATTACCTGAAGGGGGGCGTTGATCACAGGGTCTCAACGGGATATGCAGTTTTTTTGCTTCTCTTGGTGCTGATCATGCCTCTCCTTCTCCTCGGTCTGCTCCTCGCTGCTGAGCCTCTCCGGCCCCTTGATGCGCTCCTCCCCATCCTCCAAGAACTCCCCGCTCAAGAGCGCTTGATCCCCCTCCTTGCGCTGGCCACCGAGCGAAGAGACAAGCGACTCTTAAAGGAAACCAAAGGCTTGATCTATCGCCCTGAACACAAACTGCGCTGGATCTCGGCGGCCCTTGAGATGGGCCTTCAGGCTGAGGCAGAGGCTCGTTGGGGGGAGCTAAAGGGGGCTCTACAGCGCCGCGCTGCCGAGCAGATCGCCCAAGCCCGTGGTTTTCAAGATCCCCTGGCGATGCGCTGGGCTCTCAGAGGAGAAGGCGCTTTTCTCCTGGGGTATATGGAGCGCGCTATCGAGCATAGAAACCTAGACACCCTCTCACAGATCCTTAAAAAGGCTCCGGTACAGTTCCTCGCCTCGATCTTGAATCGACTGCTCCCCAAAATCAGCTCCGTTGGTGTTCATCGACAGCGTTGTTTGCTCTTGGAGCAGGCGTTGAAGTCGACCCAGAAGCTGCCCCGAGCCGAAGCTGAGCGGGCACGTTTGCTCCTGATGAGCAGCTTTATGCAGATAGGAGAGCACGGGAGCGCTCTCCTGATCCTCAAGGGGCTTAAGAGCAAGAGCCTCCGCCAACAGGGCCTCAGAGCCCATCTGATGGCTCTCGCAGCGGGCGCTGAACCAGGTCCTCAGACTGCAGCGCTCTGGAGTTTGGTCGCTCAGCAAGATGAGGGCTATCAGATCGAGCTGTATCGGCTCTTGGCTCAAACCTATAAAAATTTGGGGCAGAAGGAGTTGTTAGAAGCTTTGGAGAAACGCAGCCCAAAGGGGAGCTTAAAGAGAGTCTTCAGGGTCAAGAAGAAGCCTCAAAAGAGAGCCGACCCTCCAAAACTGCCCCTCTGGGCTGCGCTCCTGGAAGCCAAAGGGCCTAAATACCCTCAAGGAGAGGACCTGCTGCTCTTCGCCCTCACTCAATATCGCCAGGGAGAGTTTGGAAAAGCTGAAGAGAGCCTCAGGGTGGGCCTTAAGGCTGGGTTAAACCAAACTCGCGGTGAGAAACCAAGCCCAGCTCGGCGCCTTCGAGCTTGGTCCTTGGAGATAAGCTTTATTCAGCAACAGGGTCTCCCTTTAGATGAGCTGCTGGATGCCTTAGAGGTGTTGGCCGAGGAGATGGTCGAATGGGGGGCTGCTGAAGAGCTGCCCGAACTCGCTCAAGCTATCTCTGAAGCAGACTTCTCTGATGAAGAGCTGGATCAGCAGGAGCAAGACAGCGCTGAAGGGGAGGAGAACAATTCGGAGCAGGAGCGCTTAGAGATGATCGCAGAGAAGTTAGAGGGGCTGGCAGATCTCCTGGCAGAGAAGCAGCCTGAGTTGGCGGTAGAGGTGATTCAGATGATCTCTAAAGAGCGCTGCCAAGCAGAGGCCAGCGTGAGGCTCTGTGAGACCCTCCTCCAAAACGATCATAGGGAAGAGGCCATTGAGTTGGCTCAGGAGATCCCTGATCTCTTCCCCAAGAGGGCCGATGATGTTGTAGGAGAAGGGGAGGATGAGTTTCCAGAGCTGATCGGCAGCCAAGCGAAGATTCAGGTTTTGGAGCAGCTCATCGATGAGGGTGCTTGGAGAGCGGTTGAAGATCTCTTAAACAGCTTACAGGATCCAGGAAACCCCGCTTTTCTTGAGGAGAAGATGCAGGTGATGGGCGCCTGCATCCCTCTGGCGGTTCAACATCTCGGAGAGGAGCAGCTCCTCGCTCACTTAGAGGAGCAAGGTGAGCACCCCGATTTTTTCTATGATCTGCTCCTCGCCCTCAGCAAAGTGCAGCGCTTTGGCCCTGCTTTAGAGCTGTTGGGCAGGACCGGCTCTCAACGCTTCCTCGCCGCCGCCAAGCTTCTGGGAGCGATGGAAGCCCAGGGTCTGATGATCCGCCCCGAAGATCTCAAGGAGGCACTTGAGGAGCAGGGCCACCCAGGAGGAGAGCCATGAGGAGCAGGCGAACGCTCCAGGAGGGGGAGCAACTGCCCTCCTTCTCTCTTCAAGATGATCAAGGGCGCTGGATCAGCGAAGCTCAGCTCTCTAAGGGTTGGGTGGTCCTCTACTTCTACCCCCGAGATGAGACCCCCGGATGTATCAAAGAGGCTTGCGGCTTTCGTGAGGCGAACTCAGCTTTTGAGGAGTGGGGCGCGCGGATCTGGGGGATCAGCCCTGACTCTGTAGAGAGCCACCAAAGCTTCAAGGAGAAGTTTGGTCTCCCCTTCTCTCTTCTGGCTGATGTAGATCATCAGCTGGCTGAAGCTTGCGGTTTCTGGGGCCTTCAAGAGGAGATGGGGCAGCGTTTCCAGGGGGTCGCTCGCAGCACCCTGCTGCTACAAGATGGAGTTTTAAAGCGGATCTTTCGGCAGGTAGAGGTGATGGGGCACCCTGAACGTGTCTTGGCAGCCTTAAGCTCAGAGCTTTAGGCTTCTCAAACAAAAATGGAGGTGCCATGCAGCGAAGAGAGTTCATCAAGGTGATGGCGGCGGGTTCTGGGCTCCTGCTCCTTGACAGTTGTGGGGGTCCAGCACCACGCGCTCTGGAGGGATGGCGCGGTCCAGATAAGAGCGAGCAGGATATCCGCATGACGCTGCTCTCCTACGCCATCCTGGCGGCGAATCCTCACAACAAGCAGCCCTGGCTGATCGAGCTGACCGGACCCTTGAGCTTCGATCTCTACGTGGATCCAGACCGCCTGCTGCCGGAGACAGATCCACCCTATCGACAGATCCACATTGGCCAGGGCACCTTCCTTGAGAACCTCGCCTTGGCGGCTCCACACCATGGCTATCGTGCGGAGATTCGCACCTTCCCGCAGGGCCAATACAGCAACACGGCGTTGGAGCGTAAGCCAGTGGCCTCGATCCTCCTACATAAGGAGAGCGAGGTCGCCCGAGATCCTCTGTTCAACCAGATCTTGGCGCGCCGATCCAACAAGCGTGCGTATGACAATCAAGCAGTGAAGCCAGCAGAGTTAGAGATCCTCCAAAGCATCTTCAGCCAAAGTCCGTTCAGCTTGACGATCGACACCAGCCCTGAGCGTCGAGAAGCTTTGGCTCAGATGATGATCAAGGCCATGATTGTGGAGAGCTCTGGTCGCCAGCGCGATATGGAGACGCTCAGCATGTTTCGCTTTAACGATGAGGAGATGGAGAAGCACCGTGACGGCTTTGGGTTTGGCCAAGCGGGTCTAACCGGAATGAAGCGGTTTATGGTGGAGATGTTCAGCTCGCGCGAGGCCGCAGAGGAGCTTGGCTCAAGCTGGATTGAGGAGACGATCAAGCTTACAACTGCGCAAGCAGAGTCTGCCATGGCCTACGGATGGATCATCTCAACGAGCAACAGCCGTTTGGATCAAGTGTTGGTGGGGCGAGTCTACGAACGCTTAAACCTACAGGCCACAGCTCTGGGACTGGCGATGCATCCGATGAGTCAGATCCTCCAGGAGTATGAGGATATGATCCCGCTACAGCGGACGTTCAGATCCTCGTTGAATCTCCCCGCTGGTCACACGGTACAGATGCTCTTCCGCCTTGGCCACGCGGAGCCTACACCTCATGCACCACGGCGGTCAGCGCGGGGGCTGCTCCAAACTTAAAGCAGCTCTGCTTGCTGCTCGCTCTGAGGACTCCGCCCTCTCCGCCGCCATTGACCCCAAGCGATCCAACCGATACCTTGCGCCGCCTGCTCGAAGGAGGAGCCTGTGGAGAAGACCATCATCGGCCAGCGCAGTGAGAAAGCAGCTCAGATGCGCGCGCTTGGAGAGAACCCCTACGCCAATGACTTTGAGGTCAAGGACCTCGCTGCTGAGATCCTCAGCAAACATGAAGCCCTGAGCGCTGAGGAGTTAGAGGCCAAGCCCATCTCAGTCGCCATAGGCGGCCGTGTGATGGCCCTGCGTAAGTTTGGAAAGATGCTCTTCATCTCCATCCAGGATCGCAGCGGGCGGCTCCAAGCAAACCTCTTCAAAAACATGATGCTTGAAGAGATCTTCCTGCGGAGCAAGCGCCTGGATGTTGGAGATATCGTCGGTGTTTCTGGGGTCCTGATGCGCACCCGGCGAGGGGAGCTGTCGATCAAGGCTGAGCAGTTTCAGATCCTGACCAAGACCCTGCGTCCCATGCCAGAGAAGTGGCATGGTCTCAGTGATCAGGCCACCCGCTATCGTATGCGCTACCTTGACCTGATCGTTAACGAGCCTGTGCGTGAGACCTTTAAGATCCGAGCCCAGGTGCTGCGCTATCTAAGGCGCTTCTTAGATGAGCGAGACTATCTGGAGGTGGAGACCCCCATCCTTCAGCCCCTCTACGGTGGAGCGACAGCGAGGCCCTTCCAGACTCATCACAAGAGCATGGATATGGATCTCTATCTGCGCATCGCGCCAGAGCTGTATCTTAAGCGTCTCGTGGTGGGAGGGATGCATCGCGTCTACGATCTCAACCGCTGCTTTCGAAATGAGGGGATCTCCACCCGACATAACCCTGAGTTCACGCTCCTGGAATTCTATCAGGCCTTCGCTACCTATGAAGATCTGATGGAGTTGACCGAGGAGATGCTCAACGGTTTGGTCTTAGAGATCACCGGCCAAGAGAAGATCAAGAATGGAGAGCATGAGCTGGACTTCTCTCGACCTTTCGCGCGGGTCTCTGTGCGTGAGGGGTTGACTCGCTTTGCGAAGGTGCCTCCTGAGCTGATCGATGATCGTGGAGCCCTCTTGGAGGTTGCCTCAAAGTTGCAGATCAAGAGGGCTGAGGGGATGGAGCTGGGGTACCTCCAGATGGAGGTCTTTGAAGCGGCTGCTGAACATCAACTGATCCAACCCACCTTTGTCACCGACTACCCCGCTGAGGTCTCTCCGCTCTCACGGCGCAAAGATGCAGATCCTCGCTTGGTGGATCGCTTTGAGCTGTTTGTCGCAGGCCGAGAGCTGGCCAACGCCTTCAGCGAGCTGAATGATCCGGTCGATCAGCGAGAACGCTTCAGCGCTCAGGTGGCCGCCCGTGATGCTGGAGATGATGAGGCGCACCCGATGGATGAGGATTATATCCGCGCCCTGGAGTATGGCTTGCCCCCCACCGCAGGGGAGGGCATCGGGGTTGACCGTCTGGTGATGTTGCTCAGCGACAACGCCTCTATCCGCGACGTGATCCTCTTCCCCCTTCTGCGACCTGAAGGTTGAGGTTATAGAGGGCGCATGTTCCGCGATGCCTACGAGGCCCTGTTGGGCTGGCGCTATCTTCTTCGCTTAAAGCGTCAACCTCGGGTGCTCTGGTTGGGCCTGGGCGTACTGCTCTTTGGAGCCCTCCTCTTGGGTGCTGGGGCTTGGTGGCAGCATCAAGAGACCGGTATGGTCTCCATCTTTGGGCTGATGCCTCCTCTAAGCCAAGGGCTGATGGGCGGCGGCGCTGCCCTGATCGTTCTCGGCGCCTGTGTCAGCCTCTTTGGTGCGCTCAACACCTACCTCACGGTCTTCGCCGCCTTCAGCACCTTTATGGTGAGCATCGGCGTGGCTGAAGTGATCCTGGTCTTGGGAGTGATGAATGGCTTCCAGCAAGATCTACGTAGCAAGATCATCGGTACTCAGGCTCATCTCCTGATCGAGCCTGCCCAGCAGGGAGGGTATTTAGAGGAATACAAGGCCCTGAGTGATCGCGTCCGCGAAGCACCTGGAGTGATCGGCGCCACCCCTGTGCTTCAAACAGAGGTGATGTTGAGCGCCCCCAGCAACCTCTCAGCGGTGATGTTGAGCGGCGTTGATCCTGAAACCTTGGGAGAAGCCAACCGCCTCAGCGCTCACCTAAAGAGCGCCGCAGAGTGCCGTGAAGATGAGCTAAAGGAGGATGGAAGCTGTGGTCGCTGGCGAGGCAAAATCGAATTCTTGACCCACCCAGAGCGCCTCGATTATGCCCTCCTCAGGGCCGCTGGAATCCCTTTCCGTGAAGGTGATGTGGCTGGACGAGTGCAGCCCCCAAAGACTCCAGAGCCTAAGCTGGAGAGCCCTCCCGAGGCGATGACGATGATGGCTTTCCCCAAGCCTGGACGTCTCAAAGCAGGCCCCCCTCCCAGCCTCTTGATCGGTATGGAGCTGCGACGCAGCTTGGCTCTCTGGCCAGGAGAGCCGGTCAATGTGGTCTCCCCTCTGGGTGATCTCGGCCCCAACGGCCCCATCCCCAAGAATCGCCCCTTCCGCGTAGGGGGTTGGTTCCAGTCAGGGATGCTGCTCTTTGACAGCCGCTTGGCTTACGCTGAGCTGGGTGCGGTGCAGCGCTATCTTGGGTTGGGAGATGTGGTCGGCGCGATTCAGCTCCGTGTCGAGGAGTTGGAGGCAGCACGGGGTGTGCGAGACCATCTCCGCGCGGCTTTGGGGCCTGAGTATCGCATCACAGACTGGCAGGAGCGCAATCGGGGGCTCTTTAGCGCTCTCAAGCTAGAGAAGATAGCCATGTTCCTGGTGCTCTCTATCAACATCCTCCTGGCCGCCTTCTCCATCACCAGCACCTTGGTGATGACCATCATTGAGAGGAAGCGAGAGATCGCCATCCTCATGTCGATGGGATCTTCCAAGGCCTCTATTTTAAGGGTCTTTATGAGCCAGGGAGCGTTGACGGGCGCCCTGGGCAGTGTGGTGGGCTCCTCTATCGGTCTGGGTTTGGGCTTGATCCTCTCTAAGATGGGCTTGCCCTTGAACACCGAGGTCTATTACATCTCCGCCATCCCGGTGGATGTAAGGGTCGTGGATGTCCTGGCCATCATCGGGGTGGCGCTCCTCGTCAGTTTGATCTCCACTCTTTACCCCGCGCTGTACGCCTCAAGGCTGCGGCCCGTTGAAGGTCTCAATGCTTAGCTGCTATCCACGCCTACAAGGATCATGACTCCTCTCCTGGAAGCCCAAGAACTTTATAAGTCTTTTCAGCATCAGGGGCGGCAGATCGAGGTCCTCAGAGGGATCGATCTGATCATCCAGCCCGCTGATCGCATCGCTGTCCTGGGAACCTCTGGCGTGGGTAAGAGCACTCTCTTGAACCTCCTGGGTACTCTAGATCGTCCCAGCGGAGGGCGGCTGCTCTTTCAGGGAGAGGACCTCTCCGCCCTGGACTCCAACCGCTTGGCTGCTTTCAGGAACCAGAGCCTTGGTTTCATGTTTCAGTTTCACCATCTCCTGCCCGCGTTTACGGCCTTGGAGAACGTGATGATGCCCCTGCTCATCCGTCGCCAACCTAAGTCCGAGGCCCAAGAGAGGGCAGAATCCTGGCTGGAGGCGGTGGGGCTCAAGGAGCGCCTCAGTCACCGTCCAGGTGAGCTGAGCGGCGGAGAGCAGCAGCGCGTAGCTCTGGCTCGTGCTTTGACTGGTGCTCCTAAGCTGCTTTTGGCTGATGAACCCACGGGGAACCTGGACAGCTACACCAGCGAGGGGATCCACGCTCTCTTTGAGAGAGTCAATGAGGAGCATGGCACCGCTTTTTTGGTAGTGACCCACAACCGCAGCCTCGCAAAGCAGATGCCTCGGAGGTTGTTTATGCGGGATGGCAGATTGGGAGAGACAGAATGATGCGTGCTCTGCTGCTCAGCGCCCCTCTCTGGATCTGGGCGAGTTGGGCTCAAGCCGAACCCTCAGGGCTCCTCATCAAAGAGATCAAGGTTCAGGGCAACCGTCGCTCTGAGGCGGACGCGATCTTGAGCGTAGTGGCGACCCGCCCCGGTAGCGCCCTAAACAAGAGGCGTATCCGCGAAGATATACAAGCGATCTTTCAGCTGGGTTTTTACAGTGACATTAAGGTCGATCTGAGCGAACAAGAAGGGGAGTGGATCCTCAGCTACATCGTCTTGGAGAAGCCCTCGATCAATAAAGTGATCTTTGAGGGCAATGATGAGCTGGATGATGAGGAGCTTGGAGATGTTGTTGATATCAAAGAGTTTGGCATCCTCGATCGGGCCAAGGTCAAGCGCAACGCAGAGAAGATCAAGGATCTTTATGTAGAGAAGGGTTACTTCCTGGCTGAGGTGGAGTGGTCCTTGACCCCCCGCGAGAACAACAGCGTCGATCTCAGCTTTCAGATCGTTGAGAAGCAGGAGGTCAAGGTCGCCAAAATCACCATCGTGGGCAATGAGGCTCTCAGTGATCCTGAGATCAAGGGCGCTCTAGAGACCCGCGAAGGGGGGGGGATGGCGATGCTCACAGGGGCGGGGAGTTACAGCAGCGAAGCCTTTGAGCGGGACCTCCTGCGTATCAATCAGTTCTACAACGACAAGGGCTATATCAAGGCTCGTGTCGGCCAACCCAAAGTACAGCTCAGCCCTGATCGCAACAAGCTATTCATCACCATCCCTGTAGAGGAGTCGGAGCGCTTTAAGACCGGCAGCGTGGAGATCAGCGGAGACTTCCTCAGACCCAAAGAGGAGCTGATGAAGCGTGTCACTCTTGAGGAGGGGGAGTGGTTTAGCGCCTCTAAATTGAGGGAGAGCATCAACGGTCTGGGTGAGATCTATAAAAATGAGGGCTACGCCTATGTAAACATCGTCCCCAACACCATCGTGGAGGATGAACAGCGGCGCATCGATCTGATCATCGACATCGAGAAGGGCGAGAAGGTGCGCTTTGGTCGCATCCGGGTTATCGGCAACAGCAAGACACGCGACAAGGTGATCCGGCGAGAGCTACGCATCTATGAGGGAGAGTACTACTCCTCCTCAGGGCTCAAGCGCTCAAAGCGCCTAATCACTCGCCTGGGCTTCTTTGAGACGGTCAATATCAACACCCATCGTGGGATTAAAGACAACACCATGGATGTGATCATCGAGGTCAAAGAGAAGGCCACGGGCACCTTCCAGGTGGGGGCGGGTTTCAGCTCCATTGAGAGCTTTGTGGGACAGGCTCAGATCTCCCAAAATAACCTCTTTGGTCGCGGCCAGAGCCTGAGCTTTATGGCCACGGTCTCTAAGATCCGCACCATCGCCAACGTCCGCTTCGCTGACAACTACTTCATGGATACTCGCCTACGCTTCTCCACAAACCTCTTCCGTTTTGAGACCAACTACCAGGACTTCACCCGCAAGAGCTTAGGTGGAGATCTCACCCTGGGCTATCCTTTGGGAGATGACTGGAGCATCGCAGGGACCTACACCTTGGAGGAGGTTGAGGTCGCCGAGGGGGGCTATAATGCCAGCCGTGGCGGCTCTATCGCCAACCTCTTCAGCGATGGGATCACCAGCAGCCTGCGCTTGAGCCTCTACTATGACACCCGCAACAACCGCCTCTTTCCCAGCGCGGGTTGGTTCATCAGCGGCAGCGTAGAGGAGGCCAGCGAACATCTGCTCTCGGAGAACCGCTTTACTCGCTTTCGCAGTCGGGCTCGCTACTACTACGACTTGGGCTTTGACCTACCTCGCCAGTCCCACTCCCTAATGGATCGGAGGGTTAACCTCACCCTTCGGCTCAACATCGAGTGGGGGCTGATCACCAGCCCGGAGAAGACCGGAGTGCCTATCTTTGAGCGCTTCTTTGTGGGAGGGCCGCTCTCTGTGCGGGGCTTTAGGCGCCACACTCTAGGCCCAGAGATCGATGTCCCTGATGGCCCACGCCCAGACGCCAGCACCACCTACTTCAACATCGGTGGTACTGAGCAGCTGATCATGAACGCTGAGATCGAGCTGCCCATCTTTCAACAGGTGGGGATCCGTGGGGTGGTCTTCGTCGATGCTGGAAACTCCTTTAATCACCAAGACAGCTTCGAGCAGAAATTCTCAGCTCTACGAGCCTCCTGGGGTTTTGGAGTTCGTTGGTTCTCTCCCATCGGCCCTCTTCGCTTTGAGTGGGGCTTCCCCTTCAATCCTCAGGAGGGAGAGCAGGACTCGGTCTTTGACTTCTCTATCGGCAACTTTTTCTAAGAGTCAGCAAACCTCAAACAAAAACAAGGAGATCCTTATGCGCGCGCTCTCGCTTCTCATCCTCCCGCTCCTCCTCTCCACAGGCGCAGCTTTGGCCAAGGGCAAGAAGCCCAAGCCGATGTTCGCCTATGTCGATGTCCAGAGGGCCGCTCTGGAGACCAAGGAGGGTAAGAAGATCCGCGCTGAGCTTGAGAAGATGAAGAAGGATCGGCAAACCAAGCTCGACGCCAAGATGAAAGAACTTCAGGAGCTCAAGAAGGACTTCGATGCTCAACAATCCTTTATGAAAGCTGAGGTCAAGCGCGAGAAGCAGATGCAGCTTGAGAAAGCTTTTGGTGAGTTGCAGATGACCTATGCCAAGCTTCAAAAGGAGCTGGTCGCTGAAGAGGCTCGCCGCACCAAGAAGGTGCTCATGCGCATGAAAAAGATCTTGGCGACGATGGGCAAGAAGGGGGATTACGGGATGATCTTTGATGGCGCCGCCCTGGTCTGGGCTGAGCCTCACTTGGATCTCACCAATGAGTTGATCCGCCGCTACAACAAGGGTGAGGGAAAATAGTTGCGTTTGGCGGCTCTGGCGCGCGCCCTGGGCGCTCAGCTCCAGGGTCCCGACCGAGAGATCCAGGGGCTTGCCTCTCTAGAAGAGGCTGGCCCTCAGGAGATTGCGGGTTACTTTGAGCGGCGCTGGCGCCCTCAAGCTCTCCAGAGCTGCGCCGCTGCTCTGATCTGCTCCCCCGAGCTCTTAGAGGAGCAGCTCCCTGTTAAGAGCCTGCTGCTTGTAGAGAGAGCGCGTGATGCCTGGGGAGAGGCGCTGCGCCTCCTTCATCCTCAACCCACCCTTCAACCGCCCCCTCCAGGGATCAGCCCGCAAGCGCTCCTCGCTGAGGATGCTTGGGTTCATCCAGAAGCCCGCATTGCTCCTCGCTGTATCCTTGGGCCAGAGGTCAGAGTGGCGGCTCACTGTATTCTGCATCCGGGCGTACAGCTTGGGGCGGGGGTCTCGCTGGCTGAGGGCTGCTTGATTCACCCTGGGGCCTTGATCCTGGATGGTTGTCAGTTGGGGGCACGGGTCTGGGTGGGGGCGGGAGCGGTGATCGGCGCTCAGGGCTTTGGCCTTGATGTTCAGGGGCGGGTTCCTCATCGAGGGCGAGTTTTCATTGGAGATGATGTCAGCCTAGGCGCTTTGAGCTGTGTAGCTCGGGGTACTTTGGGAGAGACAAGGATCGAGGCAGGCGCTCATCTGGACAGCTTGGTGATGGTGGGTCACAACAGTTACATCGGTCCAGGCGCGCTGCTTTGCGCTCAAGTTGGGCTGGCTGGAGGCGCCTGTGTTGAGGCGGGCGCGGTCCTGGGAGGTCAAGCGGGGGTAGCGGGCTACCGTCGAGTAGGGCGAGGGGCCCAAGTGGCAGCTCAGAGTGGCGTTACCCGCGATCTCGCTCCTGGGGGGCGCTACAGCGGCCACCCCGCTGAGCCCAACCGTAGACGCCTTAAGCGCCTCGCCCGCCTCAAGCGCCTCTTGGAGCCTCGATGAACATCCACTCCAGCGCACGAGTTCACCCCAGCGCACAAGTTCACCCCAGCGCCTGCGTGGGTGCCCAGAGCCGAGTGGGTCCCGGTTGCATCTTGGAGCCCTACGCCATCCTGGGAGAGCAGAGCGAGCTGGGGCCTGAATGCTGGCTGCACCCCTTCTGTGTCATTGGAGGCCCCGCTCAGGTCAGGGGCTATGCAGAGGGGCGGCTCATCTGTGGTGCGCGTAACATCTTTAGAGAGGGGGTTACGCTCTCTCGGGGTTCCCCACAGGGTGGAGGGCTCACCCAGATCGGGGATGACAACCTCTTGATGGCCAACAGCCACTTGGGGCACGACGTACAGATGGGCGATCATAACACCCTGGCCAATAACCTCAGCGTGGGTGGGCATGTTCAGATCGGCAGTCGTGTCACCCTGGGAGGACACTCTGCTCTTCATCAGTTTGTCCGCGTTGGTGATCTGGCTCTCCTCGCAGCCAACACCATGGCCTCCCAGGATATCCCCCCTTACTGCCGCGCCGTCGGTGATCGCGCCCGGCTCTTAGGGCTTAACTCCATCGGCCTACGGCGAGCGGGACTCAGCGCTGAGGAGCGCCTTAATCTCAAGCGCGCTTACTGCCTCCTCTTTGTTGAAGGTCCCCGTCAAGCTCAGGCGGAACAGCTGCTCTCTCACCCAGATCAGCATGTACGCGCCCTGGCTCAATTTCTTAGAGAGAGCCCTCGGGGGGTCGCGCGAGCTTGTCGAGTTCGGAGAGAGCGAGGCAGCTGAACGCGCTGATGGTATAGAGCCTCACGCGCCGCTAAAATCTGTACTTGGAGACGCCAATGGAGGCGTGGCTCTGCTTGAGGGAGTGCTCTACTCGGTTGAGTCAGAACTATCTGTACTTGGAGACGCCAATGGAGGCGTGGCTCTGCTTGAGGGAGTGCTCTACTCGGTTGAGTCAGAACTCCAGGCTCGGGAGGTCGAAATGGATGGTGAGATTGGGATACCGTTCTTTCAGATCAGCTTGGTTAACCCGAGTCTTCCACAAGCCAATCTCACTGAGATGTGGAATCGCGGGGATGCTGGCGAGTTCGACATTGCCGTTTATATCCAACCACTGGAGGCGCTCAAGCTGCTGAAGTTCTTTGGGTAGTGTGCTCAGCTGATTGCGAGCCAAATCCATCCGCTCGAGCGCATGGAGTTGGCCCATCTCAGGAGGAATGGCATGGAGTTGATTGTCATCCAGCCGCAGCTGTTCCAGCAGCCCCAACGCTCCCAGGCTGGGTGGCAGCTCCTTGATCGCGTTCTTCTGGAGATGCAGTGTCCGAAGCTCGATCATCTCACCCATCTCCATCGGCAGCGACTTCAACTGGTTCATCGCTAGGCTCAGCTCTCTCAGAGAGGTCAATCGGGTGAAGTGGTCAGGGAGCATCTGGAGCTTGTTTTCCGAGAGGTCGAGCTTTTCCAGGGAACTCAACTGACCCAACTCAGGCGGGAGGACCTCAAGCTTGGCCCTTGCGTCAAGCTCTCGTAGAGCTGTCAGTTGACCGATCTCCTGGGGGAGCATCTGCAGTCCAGTCGTGTGGAGAGACAGGTACTCCAGTGAGGCCAGCTGCCCAATCTCTGCGGGCAGGTGCTGCAAGGGAGTTCCAAGCGTCAGCCTCTTCAGAGCTGGGAGTTGGGTCACCGATAGGGGCAGGGTGTGTAGGTTATTGTGGGAGAGGTGAAGTGCCTCCAACTGCTCCAGTTGGCTCAGCTCTGGAGGGAGGTTTGTCAGCCTGTTGTATTCCAGGTGTAGAGCTCGCAGCGCGCACAATTGACCGATCTCTGGAGGCAGCGTCGCGCGGCTGTGGTTGTGATCGAGACGAAGAACCTCCAAGCTCTTCAACCGCCCGAACGGTCCACAGAAGGAGAGCAGCTCACAATAGCTGATGTCCAGGTACTCCAACGTGGGCAAGGAGAAGACCACCTCAGGGATGGAGCTGAACTGGTTCTCGGTGAGATTCAGCACCCTGAGTCGAGCGAACTCGCCAAGCTCTCTCGGCAGCTCGGTGAGTTTGTTGTACTGCAGGTGCAGCTCCTCTAGCGCGGCCAGATGACTGATCTCCGGTGGCAGCTGGATCAGCCTTGCTCTCCCCAGTGAGAGTACTCGTATCGCCCCTCGTTGGAGACTCGAATCTACAGCTGTACCGTCTGGTATCGTGGCGATCAGGACAACCGCCGCATAGACCAAAACCCGCTTCACCTGGGTATTGCCGCCGGCCAGTCCGCTGTCTTTATGGCGGCGCAGCAGCCCCTTCGTGCTGATTTTACAGCCCTTCAGCAACCGCTCATACATCAGTGGATCTGCAAGGTCCTTGATGTAATCCAGAGCCTGGAGTGCCCGGTTGAGGTCTCCGCTACGCAGAGATTCCAAGAGGTCGGAGTGGGTCATGTTAGAGTTCCTTGCTGACCCAACTCATACATCCCCTCCCTCTCCGCGTCGAGCGGAATTTTCACCGTCCAAAATGCTCAGGTGTCAAGAAACCCAATCGAGTGGGGGTGCTTGTGGAGAATTGATGGGGGGAGGCGTGATTGGAAGGGCCAAGCGGCGCCAAGTGGGTGCCTGGGTGCCAGATCGGCGCTCAGATGCTGGTGAGTGTAAAAGACAGACTTTTGGGGGACCTGGAGAGTTGGCCTAGTGTGCAGTGGACACGAGCCTTGATGTCTCAGCAGTTGAGCATGTATAGAGAAGGCCTCTAGCCACCCGATGAATGAGGTTCTCCTATTGTCTAAAGTAAGGGCTGGTATTCTATAGCCCAAGCGATAGAATAGTTCCAAATTTACAGCGCTCGCGTGGGGGAACGGTGAGGAAGCTTCTGGATAGATAGTTGCTTGGTCTCGCATATCTCAGTGTCGGCATCTTGGCAGGGAACTACCCAGATTTTGGAAGATTTGAGAAGAAATTATGGATACGCAAGTATCCATTTTTGGAGCCTCAGCATCCTTTCTCACATCTGCCCCAATGAGCGATCTACAGAAGAGGTCTGAATGAAGCCTTATCTCTGGAGCCTGCTCCTTCTGAGTTTTGGGATTGCTGAGGCAGGAGAGATCCTGCGAGGGGGATTGGAGAGCCCTTACGTGCTCTCCACAGGAGAGGGGAAAGTCAGCTTGGGCTTGATTGTCCAGCCTGAGCCTCTCAAGGGAGCACGTCCCCCTGTTGCCCTCAGCTTGGTAGTGGACACCTCGGGCTCTATGCAAGGAGAGAAGATCGAGCACGCCCGCGCGGCGACTCAGGGGTTGCTCAAGGCTTTGAGATCTCAGGATCAGATCGCTCTCATCAGCTTCAATGACTCTGCCAAGATCATCTCTTCGCTGAGCGCGACAAAGGGAACCAAGCACGCTGATTTGATAGAGGCTGTATCTCGATTTTATGCGGATGGAGGGACCCATATTCATGATGGCCTCATAGAGGGCTTCGGAGCCCTAAAGAGCAGCAAAGGTCTTCAACCCCGCCTGATCCTAATCTCTGACGGTCATGCCACCGTTGGGCCTACAGAGAGCGCTCAAATCTTGGCTGGACTGCCCTCTATTCCAGGGCTGATCGCCTCCAGTGTAGGGGTAGGTATGGATTATGATGAGAAGGTGCTCTTGGCCCTCGCTAAGCGGGATGGGGGGCGCTTCCATCATCTCACCGATCCTGTTCAACTCCAGGGGATTGTTCAGACCGAGCTGACAGAGGCGCGGGGCTTAGTCGCGCGTGAGGCGATTCTTGAGGTTCAACCTGCTGAGGGAGTAGAGATTCAGATGACCCCAGGTCTCAATATGAGCCGCCTTAAGGGAGGCGGCGTTCGCCTACGCCTGCAAGCTCTGAGAGAAGGTGTCGAGCGGCAGATCGCTCTTCAACTCAAGGTCTCAACTCAGGGAAACAGCCCTCGGGCGTTGGCGCAGGTCTCTCTTAAATATAACCCCTTAACGGGTGGCCCTGCTGTAGAGCGCAGCCTGAAGCTCAACTATCAACTCAGTGACTCTCCTGATCTGATCCAAGCTCAGGCTGTTCCAGAGTTTATGATCGCCGCTGATCGCCTTCGAGTCGCCCATGTCCTTCAAGACGCTGCGGCGCTGTTAGAGGAGGGGGATCTCCTTGAAGCTCAAGCGATCCTCAAAGATGAACGCCATCGTTTGGAGTCTCGCCGAGGACGCCTTAAGGGAGGAGCCCTCGTCGCCCTAAAGGGTCTCATCGCCCTGCTGAGCAGCCCCTATATGATCTCCGATGCCCCCAACCAGGGCCCCAAGGCCCAGAGCGCTCCCGATCTACAAGCCTTGGTGAAGCAGGCTTGGGCAGGAAAGCGCCTCCCCGATTCAGCTCTGATGGCCTTGGATAAAGCCCAACTTAGAGTTCTGCGCAACGCGCCCTATGCTCGCCACGGCTACCGCTTTAAATCTTCAGATCTTCAGAAGTTTTTCGGGAAGCAGCGAGGCTATAAGGTTGATCCCAGCTTTAACCCCCAGCGCTTGAGCCCTGTAGATGTTCGCAACATCGCGCGGATCAAAGGCTTTGAGCGCCGAGCGGGCTTAAAAGGGGTCTTAAAGGGCGTTCGTCCCAACGCCCAGGGCAGCGGCTTAAGCTTCCAAGCTCTGATAAAGCAGGCTTGGGCAGGAAAGAGCCTCCCTGAAGATTCTCTGAGCTCTTTGAGCAAAGCTCAACTTAGGATTCTACGCAACGCGTCCTATGCCCGCCACGGCTACCACTTTAAATCTGCAGATCTCCAGAAGTTTTTTAAGAAGCAGCAGGGCTATAAACATGACGCCAACTTCAGCGCCAAGCGCCTGACCCCTGTTGACGCGGGTAATATCGCGCGGGTCAAGGGTTTTGAGCGCAAAGCGGGCTCCTCCAAGAGCGCCAAGGCTCTCCCCGTCCCCGTAGAGTTTGGAACTCTCCTAGAACGCGCCCGTCAGGGACAGGCTCTTAAAGACCAGGAGCTAAGCAGCTTGAGCCTTCAAGCCCTGCGTAAGCTGCGCAACGCCGCCTACGCTCGTCATGGCTACCGCTTTCGCTCTAAGGATCTTCGAGACTTCTTTGGAGCGCAGAGCTGGTATAAGCCCAATCCCAACTGGAAGGTCAAGCTGCTCTCCACCAAAGATAATAAGAACATCCGTATGATCAAGACTCTAGAGCAGAGGCGCCTGGCTGGGAGTGAAGCGGTGCGGGACTTTAAACTGCAAAGCCAGTCAGATGCTCAACTCCTGATGCGCTGAGCCTTCGAGCCTGTCGGTTATCAAATGACCGATACGATCCTCCAGCCAAACCCTTTGCATTCCTCTCCTCATCTCGCACAATACTTCTACCTTCCAGTTGGAGAGCTGTATGAGCCGCCCTGAGATCCTCTTTCTGGCCGCCAAGCGGACCCCTTTTGGCGCTTTTAACGGTGCTCTAAAAAAGATGAGCGCTACAGATCTGGCTGTCCACGCCGCTCAAGCCGCCCTTGAGCAGAGCGGAGTCCCCGCCCAAGAGGTAGATCAAGTCATTTTTGGAAATGTGATCCAGAGCTCTCCTGACGCCATCTACCTCGCGCGCCATATCGGTTTGCGGATCGGCCTGCCCATAGAGGTCCCTGCGGTTACGGTTAACCGCCTCTGTGGGAGCGGCTTTGAGTCTATCGCGGCGGGGGCCAAAGAGATCCTCCTGGGTGACGCTCAGGTGGTCCTGGTGGGGGGTACCGAGTCGATGAGTCAGGCGCCACATGTGATTCGAGGGGGCCGAGATGGCTTCGCCTTTGGTCGCGCTCCTCAGATGGAGGATAGCCTCTGGAGCGCTCTCACAGACAGCTACACGGGGAAGCCGATGGCGATAACCGCTGAGCTGTTGGCTCAGGAGTATGAGATCAGCCGTGATGATTGTGATGAGTTCGCGCTGCTCAGCCAGCAGCGCTGGGCAGAGGCTCAGGAAGCGGGGCATTTTGAAGCGGAGATCAGCCCAGTAGAGCTCAAGGGTCGCAGAGGCTCAACCCTCTTCAGCAGCGATGAACACCCCAGAGCGGACAGCAGCTTGGCGGGCTTGGGTCGGCTGAGGCCAGTCTTTAAGAGGGATGGTGTGGTCACCGCAGGCAACGCCAGCGGCATCTGCGATGGCGCTGTAGCCCTGCTCCTCGCCAGCGCAGAGTATGCTCAAGAGCGGGGCCTAAAGCCCTTGGGGCGTCTACTGGAGTGGGGCGTCTCGGGCTGTGATCCAGAGCGAATGGGCATCGGCCCAGTCCCCGCGACCCAGAGGGCCCTAGAGCGAGCGAAGATGAGCTTGTCACAGATGGATCTCATCGAGGTCAACGAGGCCTTCGCGCCCCAGTACTTGGCAGTGGAAAAGGCCCTAAACATTCCCCGAGAGCGCTGCAATGTAAACGGAGGGGCCATCGCCCTGGGCCACCCTCTGGCCGCAAGCGGTGCGCGCATCGTCGCCCACCTACTCTATGAGACCGCTCGTCGAGAGAAGCGCTATGCTCTCGGTAGCGCCTGCATTGGTGGAGGCCAGGGGATGTCAATGATCCTGGAGATCTTAGAGTGAAATTGCTCAGTGATCTGGTTTATGACTGGAACACTGCACAAATGTATCCTTCAGGAAAGATGGCTCAGGTCCAGCTCTATGATGAGACTCTGAGGGATGGAATCCAAGGCCCCTCAGTTGTGGATCCTTCTATCGAGCAAAAACAGCGCATCATTCAACTTGAAGCGGAGTTGGGCATTCACTGGGTCAACCTGGGCCTACCCGCAGCGAGTGTCCGCGCCCGTGCTCATGTTGAAGCCTTGGCGCAGTTTCTGGCTAAGAGCAACTTCAGCATCCGTCCCAGCTGCGCAGCTCGTGCCTTGGTTGAGGATATTCGCCCCATCGCAGAGATCAGTCAGCGTATGAGCATTGAGTTGGAGGTGATGAGCTTTCTGGGGACCAGTCAGATTCGGCAGTATGCTGAGGGCTGGGATCTCAATCACCTCCTCAAGTTAAGCGACCAAGCGATCCAATTTGCACAGAAAGAGAACCTGCCCATCACCCTGGTGAGTGAAGACAGCACTCGCAGCAGCCCAGAGACCCTGCGCCCTTTCTTCCTCAACGCCATACAGCAAGGGGTCTCTCGTATCTGCCTCTGCGACACCGTAGGGCACGCAACCCCAACAGGAGTACAGGCCCTGATCTCTTGGGTACAGGAGCTTATTCTTGGACAGGGCCTGGAGGTGAGCATCGATTGGCATGGTCACAATGATCGCGGCCTGGGAGTGAGCAACGCCCTCTCTGCCGCTGAGGCGGGAGCGCAGCGCATTCATGGTACAGCCCTCGGGATCGGAGAACGGGCAGGCAACGCAGCCTTAGATCAGATCCTCCTCAACCTCTCTCTTATGGGTATCTTTAAGCCAGATCTCAGAGCCTTAGTGCCTTGGTGCCGCCTCGTTGCTGAGTCCAGCCAGGTTTCGATCCCTCACAGCTACCCTCTGGTAGGGCGAGACGCCTTTCGCACTTCAGCTGGGGTTCATGCAGCAGCGGTGATCAAAGCTCAACGGAAGGGGGATGATTGGCTGGCGGATCGCATCTATAGCGCGGTCCCTGCGCAGAATTTTGGGCGGCGGCAAGCGATCGAGATCGGTCATATGAGCGGCTTGGCGGCGGTGGAGTATTGGCTCTCAGAGCATGGTTTTGAAGCTTCTCCTTCACTCTGTCGCTATATTTTAGCGGAGGCTAAGACTCACAACCGGGTTCTCAACCATGAGGAGCTTCTCTCGCTCATTCACAGTTGGAACTGGATCTGAATCTACTTGACCGTGCCCATATCAACATAGGCACCATCCTGCATGATCACAAAGGGGCGCTCTTCAAAGCTCAGCTTCCCCTTGCCATCATGTTGCAAGATCTGCATCTTTCCAGCGCCATAGCCCATAGGACCTCGACGATAGTAGTGCGCCTTCAGCTTGTAAGGGGCAGCCTTGGGGTTATGGATGGTGAAGCATTCAGGGCCATAGCCTGTGGTCACGTCGGCGTAAAGTTCTCCACCTGTAGCCAAGCTGCGACGAGAGTAATAGGCGTGGTTAAAGCGCTTATCAAAGATGTGAAAGTCAACGTCGTTAGAGTCGGTCTCCCAAGTCAAGATAAAGCGCATCTGCTTTGAGTTGTCTGGGTGCAGATTGTAGTGTTTCAGGCGCTTCTTGATCTCCTCTGCGCGCTTGGGCTCAGCGGCGATCCAAGCAGCAGCGATCAGCTGAGCATCCTCTTGAAGAATGCGAACCACACCAGGGAAGCGATTCTCGACACGGCGAGCGCTGATGCCTGAGAGAGCAACTCTGAGCGCCTCTTCATAGCGAGCGAGGCGAACCAAAACCATAGAAAGTTGATGATAGATCGAAGGGTGATCAGGGCGCTGCTCCTTGGCGACCTGATAGTCATCAGCGGCCAACATCAGCCCTGCCTCTCCCAACATCTCCAACCAGTTGCCTGCCAAGCGACGCATATCAGCGCGGGAGGGATAGAGATCTAGGATGCTGCCAAAGGCGCGGGCGGCTCCTGCTCGATCTCCTGCGCCAGCGAGGCTGCGACCCAGAGCCACCAGAGCGAGGAGATCGCTGGGATCTTTGAGGCGCCAAGCCCAAGCTGCCTTGAGGGCTTTCTTAGCGCGACCCTTTCTGAGCAGCTTATCGATCTTGGCCATCTCGCCAGAGAGAGCGGGGCGACCCTTCTCGATATCTCGCAGCTCTCGGCGGCCCTGACTCTCCCCGGTTGGCGCGGCGATCTGCTGAATCGCAGGAGGGGGAGGAGGAGGAGGAGGTCGGCGTCGGACGGTCTTGGTTGCGATGGCGGGAGGAGCCTCAGCGACAGGTTCAGCTTCTATACCCTTGCTGTCATCCGCTTTGCTCCTCTCCTCTGTCTCTTTAAACACCTCTCTTCTTGGGACAGCCTTCGCTTCTGGAACAGCTCCTCCCATAGCGACTCCAGAATCATCATCATCATCAGCCATCGCCATAGCAGGCGCTGGGGCAGATCTGGCCATCATCTCTTCGGCGCGAGCAGCTCTAGGAGCACGGCGTTTACTCCTCTTTTTGGGGCTCCTTCTGCTCATTTTGGCGTTACCCTTCCCACGTCCATTTCTGCTCCGTCGAGCGAAGCGGTCAGGCTTTCTTACAGGCGGCGGAGGAGGAGCGATGGCGATCTGTGTTCGCTTGGCAACCTCAACGCCGGTGGCGC
>CAYLJJ010000074.1:0-37187 GCA_964384025.1 uncultured Nannocystaceae bacterium | reverse complement strand
TCCCGATTGCTTGGATGTGCCATCAACTCAGCGTATCTACTAGCGGCTACTATGCTTGGAAGAAGCGTGAACCGAGTCTGAGGACTCAGGAGGACACTGTGCTTTTGGAAAAGATCAAGCAGGTCCACCAAGAGAGTTGAGATTGCTGACAAAACATGCGGATTCATCCCCAAAGGCATCGGTGTCAGGGGGACGTGCAAGGATGTCATCAACGGGGTGTTCGACGGTATCAAGAGTACTAAGTGTTTCAGCACTGCGGGCCCCAAGCCGCCATGGGAGAAGAAGCAGTGGACCGGAATCGAGTAGGGTGCGTCGTTCATCGACGTTGGAACCTTCGAGAGCGTATGGGCCGAGATCAAAAATAAGAGTCGAGAGCATACATCCATACCTCTGCCTCTGCTGTTATTTCTCCTCACCTTGAGCTGCTCAGAGCCCATCCCATCTTCTCCAAGCTTGAACTACTGGCAATGGAGGCTAAGCCGCCGACGCCACCTCCATCGATTGGGTCAGGGAGAAATTTGAAGTGGAGGACGAGTTCAACTGATATTAGCAGCTTGGGCCTCAGCAACAGAGCTGCCCTTTGAGGGGCGACTGATGAACGCCAAGAGGCAACTCATGGAGACAGCTTAGAACCGCAGCGATTTTGGGGGAGGGTGAATATCGGCGCGCTGACCCTGAGCTTTGCTCCTAGACTGAAGAGCTTCTTCAACGAGCGGATACTCTATGTGGATTCTGATGATCTTCTCATTTTTCCTGAGCAGCCCTGGAGGCTTGAACTCCTCAGAGAGCCTGGAGGGCCTCTGGAGATTTGAGGGTCCCAGGGCCACGCTGCTGCTTCACCTAGCCCCAGGCCGACGCTTTCAGATGCAGAGGCCGGGGCGAGAGACTCTGGGACGCTGGCGCCAAGGAGATGGTGCGCTTTGGCTCCGGCCCGATGGTGGGGCTGAGCTGCGCTACCGTTTTAGGCGTCAGGGAGATCAACTCTGGCTGGGAGGAGGAGATCTGCCGGACTGGCGGCTCTTCAGGAGGGTGGCGATGGCTTCTCTCGATCTCTTATAATTTTGTGGTTTCAGGGAGAGTTGTTTATGCGCATCGCGGTCTTTGTTTTGAGCTGTGGTCTCCTCTTCGCCTGTGATGAGCCCAGCTCCGAGGATGTTGAGTCAGATAGCGGAGGAGCTGGAGCTGGAGGAGGAGGCGTTGGAGGGGGAGGTGTTGCTGGGGGCGCCGGAGGTGGGGGCCTCGCTGGAGGTGGTGGTGTTGGAGGGGGTGGCACTTCTTCTCAAAACAACCGCCCTATTCTGGAACGAATCGGAGATCGAGAGATTCCCGCTGAGCAGGAGCTACAGATTCAGCTGAGGGCTGAAGATCCCGACGGTGATGCGCTGCGCTTTAACCTGCGTTCAGAGAAGCCAGAGGGCGCCAAGTTCAATAAAAACAGCGGGCTCTTTAGTTGGAGCCCACCCAGCTCTCGAGCTGGAGAGGAGCTGCTGTTGACCTTTGAGGTCAGCGATGGAGAGCTTAAGGATCAGGAGACCATCGTCATCGCCATAACTGCAGCGGGGAGCAGCAACAACCGACCCCCAGTTTTGGAACCTCTGGGAGATCAGCTCTTGGAGGTGGGTCAACCCTTTGATCTGCGTTTGGTAGCGACCGATCCCAACGGAGATCTCCTCACTTTCTCTATGGAGGGAGCACCTCAGGACGCTTTGCTGGACGAGCAGAGGGGGATCTTCAGTTGGATCCCCAGCGAAGCAAATGGAGGGCAGCGCTATGAGATCAACTTTAGGGTCTCAGATGGAGAGCTACAGGCTGAGATGCTCATCGCTCTCATCGTTCGAGACTCAGGCAGCTCAACTCCAGACAACCTCCCGCCTGAGATCCGATCTATTCCAGATCAGGAATTACAGGTGGGAGAAGAGAAGATCCTGGTCATTGAGGCGAGCGATGATCATCCAGAAAGCTTGATCTACTCTATAGTTCCCCCCAGCCCTCAGGGCTCAACCTTTGACGCCGCCAGCCATACCTTCCGTTGGACCCCCAGTCCAGAGCAGGCTGATCAGGCCTTCGCGGTGATTTTTCAAGTGACAGATGGCGAGTTTCGTGTGGTGCAGCGGGTCAGCTTTCAGGTCCTCCCTCTACAGCAGCCACCCCCTGAGTGCCAACCTGATGAGCTGGAAGCTCAGGAGCCGATCAGCTTGGAAGCAGAGACCTCCTTTATCGGCGCCAATATCTGCCCCACAGATGATGAAGATCGCTACCTCATTCAGATTGAGGAGAACTTCTATATCGATCTACAGGCCAGCTTCTCCGGTGGTGATTTAGACCTAGAGCTTCTGGATCCTATCGGGGTCAGCATCGGAGCCTTGGGAACAGGAGAGGATGAGAGTCGTCTTCGAGTTCTGGCTCCCCAAAGTGGAGAGTACACTCTGATCGCCAGCGCCTGGGAAGGTACCCCTGAGTACGGCTTGGAGTTCAGCCTGGAACGCGCGGCCCCCTGTGAGCCCGATCCATTTGAGCCCAATGAGCTTGAGGAGCAGGCCAGAGACCTGAGAACAGCCCTGGGTCAAGATCTGCAGATCTGCGCTGGAGATCTAGACCTCTTCTTTCTAGAAGCGCTGGCGGACACGGAGATCGACCTCCAGGTTGAGTTCAGCCATGCTCAGGGAGATCTAGACGCCATCCTCGCCGGCCCCAATAACTATAATGAGCGAAGCAGCAGCTCTGACGATAATGAGCATTTCACCCTGACGCTCCCCTCCGATGGTCGCTATCTTCTGACGATCATCGGTTACGACAGCGCCATCGCCCCCTATCGTCTCAGCCTAGAGGAGACTCCACCTGAGCCCCCGCCTCCCTGTGAGCCTGATCGTCTAGAAAATAACGACAGCCTCTTCACCGCTGAAACCCTTATTCCAGAGCTCTATCGCAACCTGAACGATTGTGGAGATCAAGACTGGTATAAAACCATGGTCCCTCAGGGCCAAGAGCTTTGGGTGATGGTCTCCGCTGATGGTTTTCCTCCAGCCCTCCTCGCTTACCACTTCTCGGGCGAGAGCATCGAAGAGCAGAGCTACGATCATCCCGACCTCAGCGAGTGCCAACCCAGCCGAGAAGGCTGTGGGCGCCTTCGAGTTCCAGGCCAGGGGGAGGATGTCTACTATCGGGTCCAGGGAGAGCTTGGACAGGTCTATGATCTGGATGTTGAGTTGCACTGAAGATGCCTAAAAAACGAGGCCAAAAACCTCCCGAGCTGTTGGCCCAAGTAGCCCCTGGGCTGGAGAAAGTCGCTCTCCAGGAGATGAAACGTCTGGGCTTTCGGAGCCTTCGTCCGCTGGAGGGCCTCGTCGAGTTGAGAGGCTCTCCGCTCCGGGCCAATCGCCTCCTGAGCATCCCAGAGCGCCTGTTGATGCCTCTGACGCGCTTCTCCGCTGATAACTTTCAGGCGCTGCTCAAGGGCGCAGCGTCGGTCGATTGGCAACACTATGGGGGCTGTAGGTTGCGGATCAGCGCACGACGCTCTCGACTCTATCACAGCGGCGCGGTGGCGGAGCGTCTACGAACGGTGATCCCAGAGGGACCTGGTCAACTTTGGGTGCGACTCAACGGAGATCTCTGCACCTTCAGCATAGACAGCAGCGGTGAGGCGCTCCATAAGCGGGGCTGGCGCCTTGAAGGAGGCGCGGCGCCTCTACGAGAGACTCTGGCGGCGGGGCTCCTGGCTCTGGCGGGCTGGCGTCCTGGTGAGGCCCTCTATGATCCCATGTGCGGCTCAGGGACCTTGCTCATTGAAGCCGCCCGCGCAGCGGCGGGACAAGCGCCCGGATCGCTGCGAGGCTTCGCCTGCGAATCTTGGTGGCGAACAGAGCTGCCCCCCAAGCTGATCCCTCAAGAGACTCTTATTCAGGGCAGCGACCGTTCTGGAGCTGCTCTGGGTGTAGCTCGAGCCAATGCTCAGCGTGCGGGGCGCTCGCTCGCTCTCTCTCGCTGTGAGGCTCAGGAGGCGCAGCCTCCCGCTGAGCGAGGGCTCCTGATCTGCAACCCCCCCTATGATCGTCGTGCTGGAGGAGGAGAAGCGGCCTTTGAAGCTCTGGCTGCTCTACTCAAGGGCCCCTTCCGTGCTTGGCGAGCGGCAATCCTCTGCCCTAAGCCCGCTTGGGCCTCTCTCCTAGAGCGCCCGATCGAGGCTCGACACCCCTTGAGAAACGGAGGGGTTCCAGTAGAGCTACTTTTACTCTCCAGCTCAGCGCTCTAGACCTTGGGGCTCAAAGATCCGCAGCCACCACTCAAAGCAGATACAGGACCAGATAAAGAGACGGCGGTTGCTGCGCCCCTGGAAGTGTTCCTCCAGGAGCCCCTGTACCCGCCTCCGATCAAGGAAGTCGTAGAGCCGCGCCTCTCGTCCAAAGAGCAGACGGCGAATATAATCCATGCTGTCTCCCTTAAACCAGCTTCCATCAGGCGCGGAGAAGCCCTGTTTCTCTGCTTGGGTGATGCTCTCAGGGACAAAGCGTCTTAAAACCTCCCGGAGGATCTGTTTGCCCTCGGAGGAGCGAGCCTTACCGCGATGATCATTCTCATCCACTCGCTGAGGGTGCAAGCTGCGCAGCTTATAACGCACAGGGATCCGCTGAGCGAACTCCACAAGGTCGTTATCCAAGAAGGGCAGACGCACTTCTAAGCCATGGCTCATACTGATCTTATCCTCCATAAGCAGGAGGCCGTGCAGGAAGGTCTTGCTCTCAAAATAGAGAGAGAGATTGAGATGATCTTCAGGGCGAGCGCCTCTCTCTCTGAGCTGCTCCCCAAAGACTCCCTTAAAGATCTCAAAGCTGAAACCTGGATCCATCCTCTGGCGAAAGAAATCAGCCCTGATCTCATCGGGGATCAGGCGCTGCCAGTAGGCATAGTGGCGCTTGATAAACTCCGCTTGAGTCTGGCTGCCTAGAGCGCTGGCAGCGTAGCGCCAGGGATAACCTGCAAAGAGTTCATCTCCGCCTGTTCCAGAGAGCACCACCTTAACAAAGCGACTGGCGAGGCGAGAGACATAGTAGTTGGGATAGCACTGCCCTACCCTCAGATCCTCTAGGTGGTAGACCAGATCGGGCATCACCCGCTCCATATCTCCCGCCTTGAGGATCACTTGGTAGTGCTCTGTACGGAAGCGATAGGACATCGCCTCCGCCTTAACCCGCTCGTCGAAGTTCAACTCCAAGCCGGAGGCGGAGCTGAGATCAAAGCCACAGGTGAAGCTGCGCAAGTGGGGGACCTCTTGGGCGCAGACCGCTGTGATCGAGCCTGAGTCTAAGCCTCCGCTGAGATAGGCGCCCACCTCAACATCAGAGACCGTTTGCCGCTGTACCGCCTGCTTAAATAGCCGCGCCAGCTCCTCTTGGCACTCCTGCTCTCCCAACTTAGGATCATCTTGGAAGTGATAGTCCCAGTAGCGGATCTGTTGAACTGCTCCTCCAGCCTTGATCGAGAGGCGACAGCCAGCGGGCAGCAGATGAACACCCGCGAAGAGGCAACCATCACTGAAGATGTTCTGAAAGCTAAAGTACTCATGCAGGGCGGGGATGCTCAGGCGCCTGGAGCAACTGGGATGTTTAAGCAGCGCCTTGATCTCCGAGGCAAAAAGGAGCTGCTGATTCCGCTCATAATAGTAGAGAGGCTTAACTCCGTAGCGATCTCGAGCCAGATGTAGCTGACGCTCCTGGATATTCCAAAGCGCCAAAGCAAACATCCCATTAAAACGGGAAAGGCAACCCATCCCCCATCGCGCCAGAGCCTCTAAGACAACCTCGCTGTCTCCGCTGCTGCGAAATTGACAGCCCTCCGCCTTCAGCTCCTCTCTCAGCTCTCGGAAATTGTAAAGGCAGCCGTTATAGATCAGACAGAAGCGACCATCCTGACTGAGCATGGGCTGATGTGCTTGAGGGCTGAGATCTAAGATCGCCAAGCGCTGGTGGGCTAGGCCGATCCCCTCTCCCAGCCAGAGCCCAGAGCCATCCGGACCTCGGTGGCTCAAGGTCGCGCTCATCTCTCTCAAAACAGGCGCAGAGACCGGGCTCCCATCTCGATTGAAAACACCGCTCAGCCCACACATGGGCGAAGCGCCTCCTTGGGGGGCATAAAATTCAGTGCAGGGAGACGCGCCGCGCTCTCCTCGATGAGGAGCATGATTCCAAGGAGCTGTTTGCCCAAGCTGTAGTGCCGTTGGATAAACTCCCGGTAACGTCGCGGCTCATAGGAGTCCTCTCTAATCAGGCGAACAAAGTCAGGGATGCTGTCCCAGAGCAGCGCTTCAGGGAAGACCCCTGCTGCGCCAACAAAGCGATGAATCAGAGGCTTTAGGCCCCGAGCCATCCCTTCAGAGAGCCCTACAGGGTGTCCCTCCAGGACGCTGCTGCAGATGATATAGTGTTTGTCCTTGAGCCAAGAAGCTACATCCTCGATCCAACCATGAAAGAAGACCTTATCCTTGATCCCCAAAGGGTCTGCCATCTGTCTCAGATAGAGGAGATAGCGAGCATCTTGATAAACCCCACCCAGGTGAAGCTCAAACTCTGGATCCTCTTTAACTAGAGCGCTGAAGGCATGGAGGAGCAGCATAGGGCCTTTTTTATAATTGATATAACCGAGATAGGCGATGCGTTTGCCTGGTGCACGGTCAAGGAAGCTGAACTTCTCCAGATCGATTCCGTTGGGGATCAGATGACAGGCCCCCACCCGGCTGTGGAGATCAGGGACCAGCTCCTCGGTGATCCCTAAAATATGGGGAGCGACAAAAAGAGCATGATCGATTCGCTCCCACTTGAGCTGAGCGACGATACCTGCTACCGCCTCCCAACTGTGGATCCGACAGATCACTCGCTTTCCTGGAGGGAGCGCCTGCTGGCTGAGCTGTACGGCCAGGTGATCCCCCCACTCCAACCAGATGAGATCTGCCCAGAGAATCGCCTCCTCTACTTCTGGGCCTTGCCCCTGGGTGATCAACAGTCGAACCTCGTAGAGACCGCTCAACTCTCGGACGATCTCCTTTATAAAATTTTCACCCTTGGGGATACAGAAGAAGGCCAAGCGCTGCTTACGGGGACGGCTCTGAACGATCTGAAGCAGCAGCTCTCCCAGTTGGAAATCAAGGGGCTCTGCTTCTAGAGCTTGAGCCAGCCAGGGGAGCAGCTTGGGCAGGCTCCTGCTCTGCTCTAGGATAGGAGCTAAATTGAGGAGGGCGGGGCGATAGAGAGGATCAGTTTCTAAGGCTCGGAAAAAGCAACTCTCTGCCTCCTGGTGTTGTCCTTCCTGAAAGGCCACCACGCCCAAATTGCTCAGGGCAGAAGGGAGATCATCTTTAAGCCCTAAAGCGCGCTCAAAGCAGCTCCGTGCAGCCCGCAGATCCCCTGAATTGAAGAGACGCTCTCCCTCTTCAACCCAGTTCACAGACGCTCCAGGAGGATCTCATGTACGCCAATATGTCCGTGGTAGCTGGCTTGAAAGAAGGGGTCTGGCTCAGCCTTTCCCGGATCCAGGCTGCCTTCGGGACCCTGCCCCAGGACTCGGAAACCCAGGCTCTCTGCCTCTTGGGCCAAGAGATCGGGCTGAATAATCTGCCCCTGAGCGGTGATGGGCTGGTTCCGTTCATAGTTGACCGTGTTGAGGAGCGCTTGAGCCGCGATCATTCGTGGATCGTGCCCTGGCTCTCGGCGGGGTTGCTCTAGAAAATAGCGTAGGTACCAGCCCAAACCATTGGCGGTGATATAAGCTCGACCACTGGGTCGCAGGACCCGCGAAAACTCAGCCAAGCTCTCCCGCCAAGAGCTCGCGTGGATCGCCTCATAACAGAGGAGGCCCTCAAAATAAGCCTTGGGATAGGGCAGGCTCTCCAGGGCGCCGTACTGAAAATGGATCTGTGCGCTCTCTTCCAGAGCCTTTACAATTTCCTGCGCTAAGAGCAGGCGCTCTGAAGCAAGATCACAGGCTTCTACTCGCTGATTAAGGAGGCTGAGGGCCCAACTCCACTGCCCAAAGCCACAGCCTGCGTCAAGGACACGATCAAGACCATCAAGCTGAACCGCTCTCAGGCGTTTCAGGTAACGCTCCATGTTCGTATTCCAGACACGTTCAGCGAAGGAGAGGCTGGGAGGAGCTATCAGTTCTTGATTGCGCTCTAGGATCGATTCGACTGCTGGATTCATCTCTCTGCTTAAGTTCGTGAGGAAAACGAACCCTTTCTCTCTGATTTGTGGAAAAAAGGGAACCCGGTCCCTGCGAATGCCCTACATGCAGGGACCGGGTTGAAGTCCCCACCCCAAAAAACTGTGCTCAGGAGCGTTCTTCTGAGCACAGGTCTTTGGAGAGTGGAGGAGAACTAACGCAAGCTTTGTTCCAGAGATAAAACCCTTAAAAACCGTAGAACTCCCTTCGAAAAAAGTGTGCATGCACATGTGCAAAGTGTGCATGCACATGTGCACGCACACTTTGCACATATGCACATGCAGTGCTTTGCTCCTCATCTCTGGCCTAAAATCTCTAAAGCCAAGCAGCTCCAGAGTTGCCACAAAGGGCTCATCTCTGGATCCTTTGTTGATCGAGATGGGCGGCCAGTTTAGTTTCCCGAGCCGAGGAGAGAGAGATGCGCGTAACGACCAAAATCCTTCTGCCCCTGCTCCTGCCCCTGCTCGCTTGCTCTGAAGAGAGCCCCGAGGGAGAGGAGCCGGACAGGAACATCCGTGACATAGGCTTCTATGAGCACGAGACTGGACCCCGTCTTCCTCCTCGGCCAGACGCTGCCGTTTATCAAGATGTGGCGGTGAGTGATCTCTTGGTTCCAGACAGCCAACCCGAGCCTGAAGACAGCAGCCCGGTTGCTTCTGGATGTGAGGAGGGAGCGAGTCGGATCTGCGAGGAGAGCTGTGGGCTTCAGCATTGTCTAGAGTCGGTCTGGGGGGAGTGTGAGCCCTCTCCAGAACGCTGTAATGGCCACGATGACAACTGCGATGAAGAGATCGATGAAGCCTTCCCTGTGGGGATGGGCTGCTTAATTCAGCAAGATGGTTGCAGCGCCAATGGCATCAACGCCTGTAATGAGGGTGGTACAGGGGTGAGCTGTACAGGAGATCTCCCCGAAGCTCAGCCAGAGTCCTGTGATGGCCTAGATAATGATTGTGATGGAGAGGTGGACGAGGACTTTCCAGGCCAGAGCTGCTGTAGCGAGGATGTCCACTGCCCACCCTCAGATGCTTGCCAAGAGGGAAGCTGTATCTCTAGAGGGATCGGGCCCGGACCCAATCCAAACCCGGTCGGAGGCCAAGGGAGCTGTGAAAGTCCTATTCCTATCTCTGGACCAGGAGCTTACCCTGGAGATGCTACTGGGGGCTTATCTCTGCATACTGGGAACTGTAGCATAAGCGGGATCCTGCAACCTGAGGTGATCTATAATTTCGTGGTGGATGAGCCGCAGCGGGTGAGATTCGAGACTCAGAACACTTTCATGCCTTTCACCATCTTCGTGCGCACAAGTTGCTGGGACGAGATGTCAGAGCTTGCCTGTGATAAAGAGGGTGGAGATTTAGGTGGTCCTGTTGTGGAATTCGATGCAGAGCCAGGTATTCGTTATTTCATATTCGTAGATGGAAGATTGTTTGGAGTAGGACCTTTCAGCCTCAATTTTCAGATCATCGGCTCTCTGAGCTGTGAAGAAGACTGGCAGTGTGGTCCAGATGAGATCTGTGATGGGCAACGTTGTGTAAGTGCAGAGTGTATGGAAGACTATGACTGCCCGGGAGCCTTGCTCTGTGAAGAAAATCACTGCGTCGCTCCCCCTGAATGTCTCCAAAATGCTGACTGTGGGGATCAGCTCTGTCGAGAGGAGCACTGTGTCCCCTGTAGTGAAGATTCAGAGTGTGGCGCGCTGGTATGCAGAGGAGGCCACTGCCAACAGCCCCCAGAGTGCGGACAGGATACAGATTGCGGTGAGCGACGTCTCTGTCAGGATGAGCGCTGTGTGGATGCTCCCTGTGAACAGGATTCGCACTGCACTGGAGATCGTCTCTGCGCAGAGGGGCACTGTGTAGAGTGCCGCCGAGAGGGAGACTGTTCAACTGGGCAACTCTGTGAGGCGGGCAGCTGTATCTCCTGTGAGGCAGATGCAGCTTGTGGAGAGGGGCGTATCTGTGAAGAGGGCGGCTGTCGGCCCGCTCAGTGCGCTGAAGATGGCGACTGTGAAGAGGGGCTGAGCTGTCTGGCGGGGCGCTGCGATGAGGGAGGGAGCTGTCAGGATGTGCTCATCCTAGACCAGCCTTCGATTAACTTCTCCACCGAAGGACGGCGCGATGAGCTGAATAACAGTTGCCAAGAGAACACCGGCTCAGAGCAGGTCGTTGCCTTTACTGTTGAGACCCTCTCCGTCGTGACCTTGGATACTCGAGGCTCCAGCTTTGACACCCTCCTCTCGCTGCGCGGAAACTGTGAGGATCAAACCACCGAGCTGTTTTGTGAAGATGATACCCTGGGCCTCCAAGAATGGAGCGCCTTTGTGGGTGACGCTGGTCGAGAGTACTTCGCAGTCGTAGATGGCTACAATGGAGCCAGCGGCCAAGCTCAGCTGAATATAAACGAGCAGGAGGTCCCTGCCGCCTGCCTTGAAGGCTACTTCCTATACAGCCTCTTTGAAATTTTGGAAGAGAGAAATTTATTGGATAGAGGGAGCACCTCTGGTCTTCCTGATAACCTCGGGGGCTCCTGCGGTGGCTCAGGCTCCCCAGAGCAGATCCTCGCCTTTATCTCTCCGGTAAATACTCGCATCTTCGCATCGACCTCGGGCTCTGACTTTGACACTGTGCTCTACGCTCTGGCTGATTGTGATCTGGAACAAGAGGTGGCCTGTAATGACGACTATGGCTTATTCACTGGGCGCTCTGAGATAGAGTTTCCTGTTCAAGCGGGGGTCGTCTACTACCTCGTCATTGATGGGAATCAGGGGAGCCAGGGGGATTACATCCTTGAAATCCAAGAGATCTGAGCCGAGATCTCAGCGCTATCTTCGTCAACTGACGCTTCCAGATTGGGGGGCCAAGGAGCAGGAGCGCTTGGCCCGCTCCAGCGTGCTCCTTGTGGGTTGTGGAGGTTTGGGTTCCAGCGTCGCTCAGCTCCTGGTTCGCGCAGGCTTAGGCTATCTTCGCCTCGTGGATGGAGACTGCGTAGCCTTACACAATTTGCACCGTCAGCTCCTCTACGACGAACGAGATCTTGGAGGAGCCCCCAAGGTCCTCATCGCCGCGCGCCGTCTCAGGAGGATCAACAGCGAGCTGAAGATCGAGGCGCGGGTAGGTCGCTTTGAGGCGGAGAGCGCCGAGGCGCTGATGGAGGGGGTTGATCTGCTCATCGACGCCTGCGATCAGCTGGAAAGCCGTGCGCTGATCAATGAGCGCTGCTTGCAAGCGGGGCTTCCTTGGATCTATGGAGGCTTACAGGAGAGTCAAGGGATGCTGATGACCTTCCTGCCTGGGGGTCCCTGCTGGCGCTGCCTCTTCCCTGAGTTGCCCCCTTCAGCGACAGCGCCGTCCGCTGTCCTAAACACCCTCCCCTGCCTATTGGGTGCTTTGCAGGCGACTGAAGCCCTCAAGCTGCTGGGAGGACAAGCTCAGCCTCGCCCTCGTCTCCTCAGCTTTGATCCCTGGCATAGAGAGCTGCTCGATTTGGAGGTCCAAGCTGATCCTGATTGCCCCTGCTGCTCTGAAGGAGAGAGTTCATGAAGGTCGAGGTCAAGTTTACAGGCCCCATCCGTCGCCCCTGGCCTGAGGCCAGTCGGATCTTGGAGGTGGAGGAGGGGCTCTCTGTCCAAGAGTTGTTGAGCCTTCTCGGCTTTGAGGAGGAGGAGGGCCGCTTTGTAACTGTGCTCCTGGATGGGCTGGCGCTGAGGCATCATCGACAGGTACCAGAGAATGTCACCCTGATCTTAATGGTTCCCGCCGGAGGTGGCTAAGCTCGTCCTCTAGCCAGAGCGTCTACATGTTGAAGCAGCTTAGGAAAGCGCCATTCTCCAGCCATCGAGCGGATGGCGGCGACCGCCCCCTCTGGATCTTCCGTTGCGCTGATCCAAAGAGGGCGTTTTGAACTCCCACGCAGGAGCGGTAGAGCCTCTGAGCCCCTAAAAGGACTCTTGGCCACCCCGATCACTTGAAAGCAGCCCTCTAAGGCTTGGTAGAGATAACGCCCCAGCCCAGGTCGATCTCTTCCCAAGTCTACATAACCATCGATGATGATCCTCTCCAGCGCGTGTTCCTCGGCGATCTTCTGAATGAGAGGGAGGATACAGGGCAACTCCCGACGATAGAACTGGCCTGAGAGGTAGGGCGCGACCCCATCCAGCTCTAAAACCTGTGCCAACAGCGGTTCTTGAGCCTCCCAGGCATCAAAGAGCAGACCGGCAGCGCGAGCCCTGGTCTGCTCATACTGAACATCCACCGCCAACTTCATCGCTTGGGCGGGTGGTAGCGGCTGAGGATTTTGAGGATCCCATCTTGGATTTTCCAGATCTTCCAGGCAGGGACCTTGATCTTATTGAAGAGGAAGCTAAAGACCCCCAGTTCTCCATCAGCGAACTCGATATAGCCAGATAGGCTGGTCACTCCAGAGAGGGTCCCGGTCTTGGCTCGCACTTGCCCTGGTTTTAAGAACTTGAGGCGCTTTCTCAGCGTACCATCCACACCCCCAACAGCCAAAGAGGCAGGGTATTCAGGGAGCCTGGGGCGCAGTCGGTGCATATACTGGAGGAGCTGAACAAACTGCTGCGCTGAGAGGGCAGTGTCTCCAAAGAGCCCTGATCCGTTGCGATATTGGAAAGGTCCTTGAAGTTTCACTTTATCCCTGAGAAACTCCATCACAATCCTACGCCCTGTCACCCAGTCTCCCTTGCCTCCTTTGATCCGCCCAATGGTGCGCAGAAGCTGCTCTGCCATAAAATTGTTTGAGTATTTATTCACGTCCATGGCAAGGCGAGCCATAGGAGCGGAGATATGTCGTGCTAAGCGTCTGCGCTTCTTGGGAGCACTTCCTAACTTGAGTTTTCCTTTAATGGAGATCCCTGCTCGTTTAAGGAGCTGCTTAAGCGCAAGGCCAGTAAAGAAGGCGGGGTTGTCAATGCGCCGTCGAACTTTTAAGCCCTTATGCTTGATGGGGATCTTCCCCGAGATTTTGATCTCTGTTCGCCACCCCTTCTGAGAGGCCCTAGCTTGGACAGAGAGCCGCTCTTTTCCTCTCTTGGTGGTCTTGGCTTGGTTGATAACCTTGACATAACCACCCCCAGGCACAAGTGAGATCCGAGGCTTGCTGCCCACCCGAGCCCCAGGCTTGATCTTCAGAGTGATGCTGTTGAAGTTCAGCCCCAAAGCGCCACTGGCTGCGCGGTAGGAGGCATCATCTCTAGGCTTCTCCTCAAAGCCTGGAGCGAGGTGTCTTGGGCCAAAGAAGCTCTCATCTAAGATCAGATCTCCGCTCACCGACTTAAGTCCAGCGTTACGAGCCTGCTCCACCAGCTTCCAGAGCTGCTCCTCAAAAAGCTTGGGATCACCACGACCGATAAGATAGAGCTTGCCCGCGCGCCCCTCCTTGAGCCGATCCACCGCCAAATCAGTGCTGTATGTATAGTCTGCCCCCAAGAGAGAGAGCGCTGCCGCAGTGGTGATCAGCTTAGCGTTAGAAGCAGGGTGGAGGCGACGGTTGGGAGCTTGCCCGTAGAGGAGAGCCCCTCCCTCAGCACGGGCTACCGCGAGACTCAGCTTGACCCCCTTCAGCTTGGGATCTTTGAGGATCGCTCCGATCTTACTCCTCAAACTGGGGTCTGCCCGCAGGGGAACCCCGGGGAGATCTTCATCTAACACAGAAAAGAGAAGGAGAAGGAGAAGAGAGATGCTCATTCCGATCGAACGCTGAGAGCTTGTCGAGGACCTTCAATTCGAGGAACCTCAATCTCACTCTCTCCTTCCGCTTGAGGAACCTCAACCTCACTCTCTCCTGAGCGGGCCCAGATCCAAAACTCTCCTTCTATAACGGGTAGGGTGATCTGGAGGCTGCTCCGTCCCAGAGGGTTGACATCTCCACCATCAAAGATCCTCTCCTCTCCACCTTCATCCAACAGAAGCACTTCGAGAGGAGTGCGGGGGGGTAAGAGGGTATGCATCTCTACGCTGATCTGGATCCCATCCTGTTCCTGATCTTCATCATCACTCTGGCTGAAGCGTTGACCTTCCGTAGGGCTGATGATTTCGATCTTTGGAGGACAGTCATCGGAGGTGGAGATCACAGCCGAGAGGTTTTTGATATTGCCTGCGCAGTCCTCAGCCCAGATAAATATATTATTCTCTCCTTTCAGCAGAGTAAATCTCTCCGTGTGCAAGAATCCGATCTCTTCGAGTTCTCTGCATTGACCAGAGAAACCATTAACATTATAGCATATTTCTCTTGTTGTTGTATCAGCAAGTTCCAGCGTTAACCCCGTCTGAACACAGTCAGAAAGATCTTGGTTGTAATCCGATTCTAGTCCAAGAGTTCCTCTGGTACTGGGCGCTTCTAATCTGAGAACAGGAGCGGTGGTGTCTACCAGGAAAGAGACCTGTGTTGGGCTGATTTCCACCGGTAAGCCTCCGATGATCTCCCCCTCGATCCGAGCGCTGTAACGCCCATCTGGAAGAGCTGGGACTCCTCGGGGACCACCAAAGATCAACTCAAAGGCCCCCTCTCCAACCCGTTGAAGGTTTACAGGCTCTAGATCAGCTTGATCGCTGGGGCTGATCACCACCGAGAGCTGAGCGTGATTCTCCTCGAGATGCTCTCCGAGTCCTCCAAAGTGAACCTCCTCCTGGAAGCACTCCCCCTCTTGGGGAGAGCTGAGGTAAAAGCTGGGGTTCTCAGCAACGTAAAAGTAGGGGACAGACTGAGTTTCTGGGGAGTTGCTGTCTGAGGAGAAACGCAGCTCACATTCAAGATCGCCAGCGTCTAAGGGAAGCAGGGTGATGCGCAGATTGCCCTGAGCCAAGCCACCTGGAAGCCGAGTAAGATCTCTACGGCTGATGCCTTGATCGCTGCGATTGCGTAATTCCTCTCCTCTGAAACCACAGAAGAGGAAGATCTCGTAGTCAATCTCAGAAGGGCGGCGATCTTCCACGCTGATCCTAAACTCAATCTGAGTTCCCAAGCGCTCCGGATCTATATCCATTTCATGCGTGAGGGCAGCTCCAGATGAAGGGCTCAAGATCTCGATTCGAGGTCGGAAATGATCAAAACAGATGGGGTAGGGCTCGCTCTCAAAGAGGATCTCGCAGGGATCAACCGCCCGCATTTTGAAGGTACCACACCAGATCTCAGTGTCGATCCTCAACTGAAAACTGCCATCTTCTGAGACCTTAACGCTGGGCTGCCGCTCATTTAGATCAGGTAGAAAGATGGGGGTTATATTTGTCCCGCTGGGAAAACCCTGGGCCTCTCCCCTCAGCACCCAGCTGCTGCTCCCCTCCTCCAGTGCAGCTTCATTCAGTATGTTCAAGTTCTCAGGATCCAACTCCAACTCAAGAGCGGGGGCGATGCTCTGAGCAGAGAAGCGGATCGTCTTAGAGATCCCGCTGAGCCCCTCCTCTGTGCTGCTGGAGGCCCGAACGCTGTTCTCTCCATCTGAGACCGTAACTTCCATCTCCGCACGGCCCTCAAACAGAGGCTGAGGAGGCTGAGGAACCGCGTTGACCTCAAAGATCACGTTGCTGCAGTTGCTCTGAGCTGCCATCAGGATCTGAAGACCTGCTTGTTCGGGGTTGACATCATCTTTGGATGTATAGTCACAACCCTCGCCGGCGTTATGAGGAGGCTCCAAGCTTAGATCACAGCCCTGAATATCGATAAAGATGTCGATCTGAGCGCTGGCTACTCGCCCAGGCGCTGGAACCTGAACGTTGAGGCTGACCAGATCAGCGGTGATGGGGAGGCGCACCCGAGAGAAGCGCAACCGACCCGAGGGAGGAGGTTCTGCGCTGCCCGCCTCAACTCCGTTGAGTAACAGTTGAACCGGGCCATCCATAGGCCCCTGGGCTAAGATCTCCACATCAGTGTAGAGCCCTCGATCAAGCTCTCCATTTTCTACATCGCTCAAGGTAAAAATACGCTCAGCGCGAGGACTTAAGATGCTGATGTGAGTTTCTTCTTGGACACAGGGGATCTCAGGATCAAGGTTGACGAAGACCTTGTGTCTCGCCTGGCTCAAGACCTCTCCCTCCCTGTTCAAGAGAGCGACTTGGATGCTGGGGCGTCCACGGGGGAGAGGGAAGTCGGAGAAGATAAGGCGCCCGTTGCTCTTCAAGGGTAGGACACGCGTGGTGGAAGCGCTGTCCAGAGAGAGCTGTAGACTCAAACCTGGATCAACGGGAAGCGCGAGCACCTCGATCTCTTGCTCCAGTACCGTCTCTGTGCTGAGGTCCAGATCATCTAGGCAACCAAGGTGTTCTCCGGGTCCAGGGGAGATAATTGTGATGAAATAGCTCTTTTTTTCCTCCTCATCACTCCCAGAGCAGGCCATCAAGAGCAAAAGAAGCAGGTATATACAGCGTCGCATCGCGAACCTCCCGCTTAGAATCATGGGGGTAATATCAGCTCTCACTCAAGCTCTGCCCTCTATATTATCTTAAACTCTTCAAGGACAGAGCGCTCCTCTCGAGTGCCCCTCGGGGCAGCCTCCTCTCGATAGCTCCTCCAGAGTGCAGATGCGGGGACACTGAGGGGGACCCAGAGGTTGGACCTCACAGCCTCCTTCTCGCCAAATTATCTCAGCGACCTCCCAAAAGTCGGTCAACCCATTTCCACGTCCCCCACGTGTCTCCATCAGCGTTGGAGCAAAGCGGTGAGCCTCCTCGCCTCCACAGAAGATCCGCAAGCTCACCGAGGCAGAGCCGCTCCCCTCATCCCAATAATAGTGAACCCCCAGACGATAACGTCCATCTCGAGGATGCTTGATATTGATATTCTCAGGTCCATTACCCTGGATATCATCTAGATCCAGGCGGGGATCATCATCATCTAGAGGGGGGGTCCACATCAGGAGTGGCTGCGGAGAGCGGTTGGGATCAGCGTTATATTGAGAGATCTCCTCTCGGCAGATCTGCTCCACCTCCTCTTGACCGATATCGTAGTCCTGCTGACAGATGCGACAGTTTCGATAGAAGCAGTCATCCTCCAGATCAAACCAAGCTCCAGGTGCTCTGCGCAGGTGTAGATCTACATCTGAGGGGTCTCCGTTTTCTCCTACATTCCAGACCAACTCAATGCGTAGATCATCATCGCTGGCGGTGGCGATGATCCGCGTCTGGCAGCGTCCTCGAGCCCCATGCTCATCCTCTACCTCTAACTGAAACAGAAACTCTCCCTGAAGATCGGCGTAGAAGGTCGCCTCAAGGCCTGTCGCTGGCTCAGGGACAGCGGTAGAGCCGGGCGGCGCCGCGATGATCTCCCAACGAGCTGAACCCATAAGATCTCCGTCAGGATCTTCATATTCCCCTAGAATGGCATAGGTGGCCATCGGTGCCCCTGTCTGGTTGGGAGGGCAAAGTGGCTGGGGAGGGCTGTTGTCTCCACAACCCTCAACGATATCATCTATCTGGCCGTTGCAATCGTTGTCTAGGCCATCGCAAATCTCAGGGCTGGGACCGATCTCTCCCTCACAGGGGCCATAAAACTCGATCTGGCAGCGTTGAGTACCTGCTCGACAGCTCGCCTCAGGACCCTGCTCTAGCTCTCGGGGATCTCTTGAGTAGCAGGGCTGCTCGGGAGCGAGACAGGCGCAGCCCTCTCCCACATGACCGTCACAATTGTTGTCGATCTCATCATCACAAATCTCAGGGTTTCCTGGCTGACACCACCAGTGTTCAATATCTCCGCCAACTCCAGCGCTGCCCCCGATCCCAGCGCTGCCCCCGATCCCAGCGCTGCCTCCTCCCGTCCCGCTTAGGCCTCCATCCCAGATCGGAAACTCACCCGTGCTGCCTCCATTCTCCTGATCTTCCTCCTCCGAGGGAGGCTCAGTGCAGGCCAGGAGAAACGGTATGAAAAAGATGATCGCTCTCATGCTTCAACTCCTCAGGAAGATCAGGATACAAAACCTTCAGATCAACGCAAGGAGCAGCTATGGAAGCTGTAGAGCGCAACCGCCTCTTTAATATCGCCCGCAGCGCTGCCCAGAGAGGAGAACTGGATCGCGCCAAGATCATCCTAGAGCGTCTGTTGCGAGAATGCCCTGAAGATATAGGAGCTTTGGATCTTTTGGGCTTTGTCTACTTCTTCCAAGGCCGCCACGAAGAGGGAGTAGAGCTGTGCCGAAGCTCTCTGAATATCAAACCAGAGAGCGCCTATGCTCATAAAGGCTTGGGACTGCACTTGGCGCGTCTAGGGAAGCTGGAGGAGGGTTTAGAGGCGGTGCGGGAGGCTATCCGTATCAAGCCCGACTGGTTGGATCCTCGCTGGGACCTAGCTGTTACTCTCTTTGAACATCAACGCTATGAGGAGGCCCGCGCCACCATCCTGGAAGCAGAGGCGCTCTTCCCTCAAATCAAAGCACGAACCGAGCCCTTTCTGGCTCAGATTCAAGCCGCCCAAGAGAGTCTTAAGTCATCAACCCCAGTCTGACCAGGGCGGGCAACAGAAGCAGATCGGCCAGGAGGGCGACGATAAGACAGAGGGGCAGGAGGCTGCCCATGATCCAGGTGGAAAAGTAGTCGCTGCTGAGGAAAGGCAGAAAGCCCAACACCAGGATCACCGTAGTCATTAGGATCGCACGACCCGCGAAATGAAAACTCCTCCGAAGTGCAGCCGCAGGATCTGGACTCCGCGCCCGCTCCCTGTGATAGCGCAGCAGGAAGTGGATGGTGTCATCCACTCCAACGCCAATGGCCAGGATGGCGATCATCAGGGTGTCTGAATCGACTTGCTCCCAGAAGCCCCCGACATAGCCTCCCAAGACCAGGAGCGGTAAGAGGTTGGGCAGCATCGACCAGAGGCCGTTGCGTAGAGAGCGCACCGCGATGATCATCATCAAGCTGATGAGCAGCAAAGAGAGCAGCAGACCATCCCGCTGCCCTTTGATGATATCTCCCAGCCAACCTCCCAAGAGAAAGAGATGGCCGGTGGGCTCGATCTGGCTGGGTCGCAGGACGATCTTCTTCGCCAGGGCGGCGGCCTCTAAGCCGACAGCGTGGCTCTCACGGACACCACTCTCCCCTAAGCGCAGATTGATGCGCATCAGGCGCTGATCAAAGTCGATCAGGCGCCCCAGCTCCTGGCCCCCTGCCATCTCAAAGAGAAGGAGGAGTTGGGCAAGACCCTGACGAGTTTTAGGGAAACGAGCCTCTGCCTCGGGACCCATCATCTCTCTGTAGATTCGCTGAATGAGATCAACCACCGAGAAAGCTTGATCAACCCCAGGGAGTTCCTTGACCGCCTCCTGAAAACGGGCGATCTGTTCAAAGCGCTCAGGCTCCAAGAGCCCCCCCGATTCTGGGGCCTCGATATAGAGATCCAGGAAGTTGCTCCCGCTGAATTGAGCTTCAAACCACTCCTGATCTTGGCGTACTCGGTTCTCTTCAGAGAGGCGCTCAGCGAAGTCTGTCTCGATATTGAGCCTCGAAATCCCCAACAGCGAAGCGATTGAAAGCAGCCCGAAGGCAAAGAGCACAGCTCTGGGCCGCTCCATCGCCAGCCTCCTCATCCCCTCCAGGAGACGATCTAAGAGATCCTGAGCTTGAGGGCCAGCACCCATACGTAGGGGCCTTGGGCGTGGCATCCAGGAGAAGAGGATCGGCACCAGGGTCATCGCTAAGAGCAGAGCAACCCCCACCCCAAAGCCGAGACTCAAACCCAAGAGGCGAAAAGCGGGAGTGGGGATCAGGGACATGCTCATAAAGCCCACAAAGGTGGTCAAGGAGGTGAAGAAGCAAGCGCGACCCACATCCTCAGCGGCGGTCAGGATCGCCACCTCCTTCTCAACTCCTTCTTTCAACTCCAGGAGGTAGGCGCTACAGAGATGCACCACGTCGGAGAAGCTGACGATCAGTACTACCGCGGGCACCATCGCCGCCAACACGCTGATCTGTCGATCGAGCAGGACCATAAAACCGAGGGTCCAGAGCACCCCCAATAGGGCGATCCCCAGAGAGACAGCGGCGGGCCAGAGCCTCCGAAATAGAAGCCAGACCGTCAGCAACAGCAGCAGCGCTACAAAGGGGAAGATACGCTGCAAGCTGTAGTCTGTCTGCTCCATCACCTCAGAGATCAGCCCCACGATGCCTGAGCGATGAATCTCCTCTGCTTTGAACCCACCCTCTTCAAAATACTGAAGGATCACTTTTACGAGACGCCGTCCCTCCTCCGCTGGACGTTCACTGTTGCTGATCAGCTCAATGATCAGCGCTGCGCTCTGTCCATCCTGGGAGATCAGCAGCCCCCCACCCAGAGGATCTTCGCGCATCTCAGCCAACAGCTCAGGCTTCCGTGTTGGAGACTCAAGGGCCTCTTCAGGGTAGCTGCGTACAGAGAGGCTCCCTCCTCGCTGTTGAAGGTGTTGTAGATTGAGCAAGCTGTCCACCCGAGAGACCGCCTCCTCCTCCTCGATCCTCTCGACGATCCCCTCTAGGCGTTTCAGAAGCTTGGGCTCCAAGAGGTCCTCAGCACCAAAGCCGATCAAGAGCACCTCATCATTGCCAAAGAGATCAGCCCGCTTGAGATAAGCACGATAGGCAGGGCTCTCTCCCAAAAAGAGCTTCGCCAGCGAGGTCCCAATCACTGCTTGGTTGAGGCTTAAGAGAGAGAGCACTGAGAGGAGCAAGCAGAGGAGCAGGACCCAGCCACGATATTTCAAGATCAAACGGAAATAGCTGTTGAGCATATGATGGCCTGGAGAAGAGAGCTTGAGATATCTTAAGAGCAGCTCTGCTTGAGAGTGTAGACCGCTGAGATTTTCTCTCGGTTTAAGCTGCTAAGGTTGCTCTAAAGCCTCCAAGCGCTCACAGCTCCCCAAGAGGCAGCCTGAGAAGTGACCGCTCTCGGGGACAAGCTGCTGCTCCTCTCCAAAGGCCACATCCCAACTTCCATCCAGAAGCGCATCTGTCCGCGCATCGGGGAGGAGGTCCATCACTCGCACCTGACCGCTGAAGCTCATCAGCGCGCGGGATCCCAAGTTATCAAACTGCTGTCGCAGGAGGAGAGAGAGTGGCTGCACCAGCAGCTCTTCACAGGCCCCGCTTTGGGGATCAAAGGGCGGCAGCGCCTCGTTGATGGAGGAGCAGTTTAGGAGCGCGGCGAAGAAGGCATCAAAGCTCACCGGAGCGGGTGCTCCCAAGATCTCAGGTAGGATCCATTGCTCCACCAGGGCTTGAGCCAGACGCCCCAGATGCAGCTGAAGCTGATGAGGCTGGATGAGGAGCAGATCCTCCTCCAAACGAGCGTCAAAAGCGGCCTCTAGGCTGCGGTATCCAAAGCCAGCTTCACGAAGATCAAAGCTTCGCCTACACTCCCACAAGTTGTCATGAGGACAACCCTCTCGCCAGACAAAGCTGAGGCCATGCCAGCGGCTGGCATTCTCCTTGAGCAGACCCTGAGCATCAGGAAGCTCCTGAGGAATCTCAAACTCTCCAAAGATCTGAAACTCTGACAGAATACGGTAGATATCTCCCAGAGAGTCCAGGACCGAAAGCAGCTCTGGGGGAGCCACCTCAGCCACCATCTCTTCGATGATCTCTGCTCCAAAGAGTCGCAACATGATGCACTCCTCTTCAGTGATGCCTCCCCGTTCACAGGCCAGACGAATTATGCCATCTCCTCGGGGGTGAGGTCCCTCTCCAAAGCCGCCCCCGATGGCGCCCAGAATCTCCAAGATCTCTACAAACTCTCCCGTCTGCTCCTGCTCAGCCAACAGTTCGCTGATCTCCAGGTAGTGCCTCATTTTATAGATCCCCTTAAACTGCAGGGGTTGATCGCTGAGTTGAAGCTCAACGCTCAGGAACTCTCCTCCCTGAACCTGTAGGCCCTCCATACAGCCGCTGGCGAGGAGATGCCCTTGAGGACCCAACAGCTGGGCGTAGGCAGAGACCTCCACCTCACGATTTGCCAGAGCCGAGAGTTGAAGTCCCTGCTGAAAGTGCCCCTCATAGGGCTCTGCTGAGCTGTGGATGGGGGCCTGATGGGCCTCTTCACAGGGGCCTTCGATGAGCAGCAGTCGAGCCTCAGTGAGCTGCTCTGGTGGGTAACGTCCAGAGTAGCTCAAGCTCAGCTCAATCTGCCCTTGGGGGAGAGGTTCAACCTCGATCCTCCAACGCACTGGCTCCGCTTGAGCTGCGCTTAACTCCACCTCCAGCTCCAGCGGCTGTAAACCCGCCACGAGTCGAAAGCGGCCCTCCCCCTCGATGGAACTGAGAATCTCTACTGGCTGCTCCAGATAGGTCCCTTGGAGCGTCCGCCCCAAGTAGTTCTCTCCCTCATAGAGCAAACGTGCATGAACAGAGCCGTGGGGGACTCCCACACCGTAGGCATCCAAGAGTCGGTAGGAGAGTGAGAGACTCCCCCCTGCTTCTACGCTCAAGGTCTCAGCACCCTGAATCTCTAGGGTACGTCCCTCTAGATAGAGATCCTCTTCGGGCCCGCTGTCCTCTTTTCCCTCTGAGAGGTTCCCTTGGTCCATTCGGATCAGGGGGGCTGCGTCAGGGTATCGCATATCATAGCTGGGGCGGAGTTGGGCATCAGGATCATCTCTGCCGCTCCCTGCGCTGTCATCACAGGCAAAGAGGAGTAGGAGAGGGAGGAGTAAGAGGAGAGGTAGGCGCAGCATGGCGACCTCCTGGAGCAAGGCAGGATCTTAGGTCCTGTCTGGGTTTGACGACTGAGGAAAACCAGACAAAGCCTAATATACAGGGCATGTTTTGATTTTGTGCAGCCCTACAGAGAGGGCGCGGGCTTTTAACAGAGGGGAGAGGGAGACCGCAATGCTGCTTCTTCTAAAAATCTTTGAGCTGGGATCCCTCCAGGTTTTTGGATAAGGGTTGCAGGATGATTGGAAACCGGAGTGCTCTCTTGGTAAAGCAAATTCAGAGATCCAAACTTGAAAGTCCACTGGGGCTGCTCTATTTGGCAGCAGATGCCAAGGGCCTACGCCATCTGAGCTTTACAGAACCTGAGAAACCCTCTTCTGTAGCGGAGAGTTGTTTGGAAGCGGTTCAGATATTGGAGCAAGCGGAGCTTCAGCTCCAGGAATATTTCCTGGGTCGTCGCTATCGCTTTGAGCTGCCCTTGGTACCTCAAGGCACAACATTTCAACTCAAAGTCTGGGCTGCTCTATCGAAGATCCCTTATGGTAGCACTTTGAGCTATGGCGAGTTGGCTCAGCAGATCGGCCATGAACGCGCAACGTGCTGTGGGAGCTGCTAATGGGGCCAATCCCATCCCGGTCATCATCCCTTGCCACCGTGTGATCGGTGCAAATGGACGTTTGACCGGTTATGGTGGAGGGCTTTCCATCAAACGAACCCTCCTTAGACTGGAAGGGATCAGCTTAAATGGAGATTGTTTGTTAAACTGAAACAATTACAGATTAAAAAAACTTAGAGATTCTTTAAGCCTAATTGCCATTGCAGAAAGTTCATCAGACGATAAACCAATCTCTTCGGAGCTGTTTTTGCTCTGACTAACCATGGATTTGATAGAATCAATCGATTTTCTTACTTCGTCTGCTCCAATTGCTCCCTGTGACGCATTGTTTGCTACATTGACCGCATCATTTGACATTTTATGGATATTATCCACGATTAAAGAGATATGCTCATTGGTCATATTTGTATTTCTTGAAACCTCATTCATGCCTTCCGCCATCTGAACTGTGCTGTCCGAGTTGTTTCGCATGGTTACGCTCTGTTCCTCTACTGCGGTCGCGATCAGGACAACAGTCTCATCAAGATCTCCAATAACAGCACTAATATTTTCTATTTCAACGGCTGTTTCAGCTGCGGCATATATCATCGCTTCAATACGTTCACGGATATCATCAGTAGCGTCACTGGTTCCTTTGGCAAGGTTCTTGACCTCATCGGCAACCACAGCGAAACCCTTCCCTGCGACCCCTGCATGCGCTGCTTCGATTGTCGCGTTAAGCGCTAGGAGCCTCGTCTGCTCTGCGATCCCAGCGATCATTTTAACCACCTCTCCAATCTCGGTAGAGGCATTCTTAAGCAGTTTGACCTGTGCGTTTGCCTTACCGACAGATTCAACAGCAACGCTTGATCTAGAACGACCATGCTCTACATTCCTGGCGATCTCATTCACGGTTGCGGAGATCTCCTCTGAAGCGCTGGCGATGCTTGCCATATTGATCTGTGTTTCTTCTACTACTGCTGCGATGGTATTCATGCTGGAAGCAGCCTCATCTGAAGCCTGAAAAATCTGCTGCGCATCCTTTGACATGCTGTTCGCTGCCTTTGCCATCGCTTTGATATTGCCTGAGAGCTGCCCTGTTGTGTTCGCGACGATTAGAGCGCTGTCAGTCATGGTCTCAGCGCCCTCACTCATAGAGCTGGATCCTTCAGAGAGCTGCACACAGGTTGAAGCCAAAACCGATGCGTTTCTCTCAACCCCCTGGATAATGGAACTCAGCTTGCTCAACATCTCGTTGAGGGCTTCAGCCAAGAGGCCAAGCTCATCAGTTGAGTCGAGTTTCAAGCGCTGGGTTAGATCCCCTTTTGCGACCGCTTGGAGCAGATCTATGATTATTTGAATGGGTCGGACCATCCTCTTGGCGATAAGCAACGAGAGTAAGATGACCAGAAAACCCACGAAGAGAAGAATCCCCAAAGCAACAAACAGATGTTCCTTCTGTTTTTGTTTGCTTCTCTTTGAGAGAGCCATGATGGGGGCCATTGCCTCTACCTCATCCATCTCCACCAACAGGACCCATTTGCGATCAGCGATCTTGAGCGGTGTCCAGGCGCTATATACGAGGTTATGATTGTAATCCTGAATAATGCGCAGGCCTGGACGACCCTCCAGCCCCTCTTTGACCGCATCAGTATCGACTCGCCCCGTCTCTGGTTTGCGGAATGAAGCCTTTACACCGTGGTTCTTGGGGTCAAGGTAGGAGTTGGAGCGCATGAGTCGGTCGTTGCCAACTAAATAACTCTCTCCTGTCTTTCCCAAGCCAGTCCTTTCGCTCATCACTCCATTGATCTGATCGAGAGGGAGTTGAACAATCAGAGCTGCGATTGTTTGCTGAGATTCTCCTCGGATGGGGAACCCTGCGAAAGCTGCGGGGGTTTCATAGGAGGGCGTGTAGAGCTGAAAATCAGAGAAGAAGAACTCCTTTCCTGATTTCAATGCCCTCCAAGTATCACCTAAACCAGTCTTTGCGTATGGACCCTCTTTTAGAGATGTTGCAAAGTCTAACTCTTTATAAACGCTATAAATAATATTACCATTTTCAATATCGACGATGAATACATCATAATATCCTATTTGGTTGGCCGCTTTTTTGAGAATATCGATTTTTTCATGAGTTTCATCATATGGAGCATCTCCAGCCTTTGCCAGTTTATGCTTTTGTCCAAGAGGATATTTATTTGAAACGATATATGTTTTTTGTAAACCAGCTGCTTTAGCGCCGATATTAAGTAGACGGTCGATAGGTGCAGGACTTCCAGTCTCTTCTTTAAACTTGGATCCGAACTCATTTTGATAAAAGTCACGCAATTCCTGAATCTCTCCATCAGGATAACTATCAAAACCTGTCTTTAAGTCAGGAACAAGTTTTCTAATCTCATCATTTTCGGAGAGTAATTTGAGTAGACCAAAGCTGTTTTTAAAATAGTCTTGGATAGCCTTGCTCTTATTAGCCCTGATGGCTCTAAGTCTGGCTTGAACCCCTTTCTCTAGACTCTTTTGAGCCCAGCGAGCCTCCTCTCTAGAGTTTGTTTTATTTAGGTAAATATTGATCCCTCCATAGAACAGAATCGGCAACAAACCAAACCCCAAACACAACATGAAAAACTTCATTTTTATGGTCAAACTCAGCACCCTTGTCCTTCGTATAAAATGAGATCCTTATTTCGACAGGAGACGCTCTTGGCTAAACCAAATCGTGTATTTTTCTGGAGCGTCAGCCTCCCCATCCCTCTACTTTGCCTGGGCTGCCTCCTTCAGGAAGAGGAGTGTGCTACAGGCTTTGAATCCTCAGAGGGGCGCTGTTTCTCAGAGACCCCTCAGCGCTCAGAAACGCTCAACTATGCCTGGGTTCGGCTCGATGATCTGACCCCAGCAGAGGAGCTTGACCTTATCACCCCTGAATGGGGTCCTGGGCTGGATCTCCTGGAGATCCATCTGGAGCCAGGGGGGCTGTCGATCAACACTATAGTTTCTTGGGAGCCTTTAAAGGGTCTTGAGCCTACGATGCTCCCCTCTTCCTGGCTCCAGGAGGCTGAGCGAAGGCCCTATTCGATGCTTGGAGGGCAGCTCTCTTTCTCTTTTGAGCGAGAGATTCAGGTGGGTGACCTTCTAAAAATCGAGGAGGATGAGCGTGATGGAGGAGAGCTGTACTCTCTCTCTGTCTGTGCTCTGGGGAGGCCCTGTAGTTCTCTAGGGGTCGGTGTAGGCAGTATGACCTTTGAGGTGTTTTAGGGAGCGCTTGAGTAGAGGCTTGAGCCGCTCCTGGCTTCCAACGGAGAACGCATGAAAGCTATTGTCTTCCCACACGCTCACTGGGTTCAAGGCTCTCCCTGAACAGCGCTCCTCGCTCCTGGCAACTCAAAAGAAGAGCCTTGAGGGGAAAGTGACGCCTGAGCTCCTGAACACCAGCAGGGAGCTGATCAAAGAGCGCACAGCTCCCCAACACGATCAGTTTGGAGCGTGCCCGGCTGAGAGCCACGTTGAGGCGGTGAGGATCATTGATAAAGTCACTCCCGACATGCTCCAAGTCTGAGGCCACAAAGTTGAGGATCACACAGTCCGCCTCGCGCCCCTGCATACGCTCTACAGTGTCGATGATGGGGAAGGCATCCTCTTCGGCTTTGGCGCGCTCACGGAGCGCGCTGAGGATGCTGTGATTATGGACCCGATGAGGGGAGATGATGGCGATCTGCTCCGAACTGAGCCCACGCTGATAGAGGCGCTCGACCAGACGGGCGCTCAGAGCAGCCTCTTCTGGGGCCTCCTGTATACAACCCTCATGCTCTAACAGAATCAGGCTCACCGGCTGCTCTGGGTTCAGGAAGATATCCAAAGGCTCTGGCTCTAGATCCTGAAGTTTTAATCGTCGATCCTTGGCCGCAGGGGCAGGCTGAAGCTCCCCTTCATACCAAAGCTGGCTGGGGAGCGCGCAGAGAACACTGTTCATTCGATGGCTTTGATTTAGGCGTATAGCGCAGCGCTGAGGAGCTTGGGCTTTTAGATGCTTCAGGATGGAGCGTCTGGGATCCATCCCACGCCCTGAAGTTTGGCTTAGAGAGATGGGTGGGAGCTGTTGAGTATCTCCAACAAAGAGCGCGCGCCCTCGAGCACAGTTAATCCCCAAGAGCGCTTCAGGGAGTCGCATCTGAGAAGCCTCATCACAGATGAGCAGGTCAAAGGGATGGTTGAGCTGATGGGAGAGGCGATGGAGACCAAAGCCTGTTGCTCCCAAGACTACTCGAGGCTGCTCCTTCAAAAATTCAGGATCATCTAGGGAAGGTACACGCTCCTCAAGCTGTCGAGCGGGGCGCCCCCACTTGAAGCAGGGGGTTGCACGACGCCCCCGCATCTGTCCCTGGTGCTTCTGAAAGCGGTGAAGGAGAGTGTCCACAGCGTTATGAGTTAGGGCGGTGACGGCGATCCTGAGAGGTTGCTTCCGAGCGTGGGCCTGATCCAACAGAGCGATGATGATCCAAGCCAAGAGCCAGGTCTTGCCTGTCCCTGGAGGTCCCTCAATGAGCGCCAATGGGGAGCGAAAGACCAACTCAAAAGCCTCTCTTTGGCGAGCATTGAGCTGAAAAGTACACTGCTCCAGCCAGAGCCAACGGCCTAACCATTTGAGCTCTTCAGGATCTAGAGGCTCAGGGGCTTCTCCCTGGAGCCAAGTGATGAGGGTTCGAGGGGGATCAAACTCAAAGGCGGCGCGGATCGCCGCCTCTATCTTTACGCTGGTCCAATCTGTGAGATCCCGCTCTAGGGTGTAGCGCTGCCCCGGTCGAGGCCGCTCCCGCCGACTCCGTATGCTCAGGCAAACGCGACCCTCATGCAGCGCCTCCTCCTCCAAGATCACCGGGATCCCCAGCTGAAGGTCCTCTAGGCCCAGAGGGGCCAGGATCAGGAAGTCCCCAGGACGGTAGCGGATGCTGGGGCAAGGCTCCAACAGCTCAAAGCAGCTCAGGACCTCGCCATCTCGAGAGAGGTCGCCATGGCTCAGCTTGAGAGGTCCTAAGGTGTGCCCCTCGACGATACGCTGCGCCAAAGGGCGACGCTGAATCTCTAAGCCCCTGAGGAGCTGAAGATCCCGCTCATTGTAGATAAAGCGGATCCAGCGCGCGGCGGTGGCTGAGGGGGAGCGCTCTATATGTAGGGGAGGGCGGGGAAAGCGTAGATGGGGGCGCAGCCAAGCCCAGAGGCGCTCCTGAAGGAGCAGCTCCTCTTCCAGAGATCCCCTGGGAGGTTGATGAAGCAGGCTGAGCCCTTGGCGGAGCTTAGGCTCCAGGGAGAGGAGCGCACCCAGGCTGTTGAGAGACCAGGAACCCAGGAGCGGCAAGAGCAGATGGTCCCGGAAGAGGTTGAGCAGGACCTGAGGCTCCTCATCCTCAGGGAGAAAGCTCCAATGCTCAGGCTCTCGCTCTCGCTGCTCCTGGATCTGTCGGGCCTGCTCTGAGGTGGCTACGAAGAGAATGGGCAGCTCCTCTTCGGCCCAGATCTGAGCCAGAGCGCGACAGGCTTGTTCCCAGAGCTGCGCCTCGCTGTTGACCGAGGCGCGCTCAAAGATCCTTTGAGCTGAGCCCCTGCTCCAACCCAGAGCGATCAGCGTATAGCTGAAGGGATCTTGAGCCCCCTGCCAAAAAATAGGGCTGTGCGGTTGGGGGAGCGCCCAGTTCTCCTCCTTGATCAGCAGGGCCTGCCCCTCTCTGAGGGCAAGCAGGCTCCACTTAAGGCGCTCCTGCTTCGGGAGTGGAAGCTGCTCTCTGATCTCACTGCTCCAAGCAGCCTCGACGCTGAGGAGTTCTTGCCTCTCCAGCCAAGCTTGAAGGCCCCGCCCCAACTGAAAGGCGAGGCGCAGCTCCCGACCATGGAGCGCCTCTGGATAGCAGCAGGGGAGAAAACGGCAGGCACTACAGTGACGGCCCAGCTGGTGCCCTCCCTGATCAGGGGCCTCCAAGAGCCCTATGACCCGCGCCAAGAGCGCAGGCCAAGCAGCGCGATAGGGCCTCAGGGCAAAGCGCTCTTCAAGAGGCTGCGCCTCACCTGGTCGAAGCAGGATCGCCTCTGAGGCCCGCTTCAGCTTCTCCAAGCCAGGCTCTCTCTCCAAACAGCTTCGTAGGATTCGATCATAAGCGGCGAGCTGCCAGCGCTGAGCGTAGCCTTGACTCCCCGAGGCTTTGATCTCCGCCAAAGAGATCTCCAAGGCGCCCTGAAGGTTCAGGCGTAGGGCCATCAGATCGGGAATCCCACGTAGGCTCCAGCGCGGATCCGGGCCGGGGCTCGTCAAGAAGCCCTGAGCGATCCAGACCTGATGCAACTCCTTCTCTTGAAGCAGCCTCATCGCCTCTCGCAGCGCCTCTAGGCTCATCTCTAGACGCTGAGGTCTAGGCAGGAGCTGGCCATCTAGGCTCAAGGAAGAGAGCTGGATGATGGGCTCTCCTCGCTGCTGTAGCTGAGCCATGATCTGAGCCTCAGCCTCACGCCCTTGGCTGTGAGCCTGCTCTTGGAGCGCCTTCTGAACATCAAGAAATCCTTGGGGAGCCGAGGGGGAGAGGAGACGGAAGTGTTCCCTCTGGAGCGCACGAGCGCAGCCCCTCCGCTTGATAAAGTTGGCGAGCTGGCTGACAGCCAAGCTGCGGCGTGGAGCTGAGCTTGGAGGAGGGCAAAGCTGCTCAGACCAGGAAGCCAACCAAGGGCTGAGCGCCTCGGTATAGGGAGGGAGCTGCGCCAGCGCTTGAGGCGCCCAAGGGAGCTTATCTGCTCCGCCCAGCTCCAGCTTTTGAAGCATCTCTGAGTTTAACTTGATGGGCTGCTCTTTGAGCCTAAGAAAAGCCTTGGAGAGCTGAGGCTCAAAGAGCAGCAGCTCGATCTCCTCGCTGAGCAGCTTTGGGCCGAGCAGACGACTAAAGGCATTGAGGCTACAGATAGAACGCAGGCGACTTTTTCTACCCAGAAGCCAGGCGCGAAAGTCAGCACGAGAATTGGGGAGCGGCAGCTCCTCAAAGGAGATCAACTCGGAGCAGTTCAAGCCCGCTTCATCGTGGCTGATCTCAAGCTCTGGGCTGCGCTCTTGAAGCGACTCACGCAAGATAAAGTTGCCCAAGGAGCCCAGGAAGCTCCAATAACGATAGAGCCCTGTGGAGAGGCGCTCCAGATAGAGGCCGTTCTCAAGAGGGATGGCGCGTATCAGGCGTTGGCGAAGCTGCTCCCAAGTAACCTGAGGCCGTCGAAAGAGCTTCAACTCCTCGTTGGGATCCTCCGGCTCCAACAGCAGCGCCCGTTCCGCCTGCCCAATATCCCAGGAGAAGAGCCGCCCGCTCCCAAACCAGCGTATCTGCTTGCTCTCGGGCTGTTGACAAAGCTTGGCCAGGACAAAGCCCCTCTCCTCATTGATCTCCAGGATCTGAAGGCGGCGCCCGATGAGATAGACCCGATCTCCAAGCTCAAGCTGTTGGATAACACTCTGAGGCAGATCCGCGATAACCTCATCTCCTACCCGGAGACGCAGCTCCCGTTCCTGAACGGGGAAGTTGGAGAAGATGCGCTGTTTCTTGAGGTGGAACATAAACACCCCCCCTGCGCTCAGCCGCCCCAGCTCGTCCTGCCGCAGCCAGCGACGATCCAGCATCAGGGGGATGATCTCCTCAAGTTGCCGCTTGGCCTCAGGCCAGAGATCTTGAAGCGACTCCAGAGAGAGCTTGCGCTTCTCATAAAGGCAGGAGACGATCTGTTGAGCCTGAACACTGGGGAGATGACAGGCGGGGCGCCCCTCAAAGCGAGCCTCTCGCGCCAACCTAAGCAGGGCACGAAAGCGAAGCAGTTGAAGCTCAGAGGCGCGACCCAAGCAGATCCCCCAGAGCTGAGCACGGCCTCCTCGACGGTTGGCGCGACCTACACGCTGAAGGAAGCTGGCGACGCTGTTGGGAGGTTCGATTAAGAGCACCCCATCCACATCCCCAATATCGATCCCCAGCTCTAGAGTAGAAGTGGCGATACAGAGGGCCTGATGCTGAGCGCGAAACTCTCGCTCAACCCGTTGGCGCTGCTCTAGATCGATATTGGAGTAGTGCAGATGACAGTGAAAATCGACCTGCCCCTGGATCAACTGAAAGAGCTGATCACAGAGGCTGCGGCGGTTGACAAAGACCAGCAGCTTCTTATGGCCAAAGTGTCCATTTAGATCTCTCAGGAGAGAGATCAGCTCATGCTGCTCCTTGAGGAGGACTAGACGCGCTTCAATCGGGCGCTGGCGAGCATCTGCCAGGAGCACAGTCTGGGGATCCAGGCCAAACTGCTGAATCACCTCTGGAGCGGCGGCCAGGGTCGCTGAGAGGGCCACCCGTTGGATCCTCTGAGCTTGCCGACGTTGAAGACGCTTGAGCAGCAGGCTCAAGTGGCTTCCTCGGGGCTGTCCTACAAAGATATGAGCCTCATCGATGATAAAGCTCTGGATCTGCATCATCAGCGCACGCACATCGGAGTTGGGGCTGCCCAGGAGCACATCTAGAGACTCAGGGGTGGTGATCAGGAGATGAGGCAGCGCTCCTCCTCGCCAACGACTGTCTCCTGTACGAAGAGCCAACCGCAGGCTCAACTCCTTGAGAGGGGTGCTTAAGCGACGACGCAGATCTCCAGCCAGGGCGCGGGTGGGTACGATATAGATGGCGCTGGATTGTCGACCTCCTTGGATAAGCCGTTCCAGAATCGGTGCCAAGACCGCCTCGGTCTTCCCTGCCCCTGTGGGCGCTTGGAGCAGCAGATCTTGCCCTGCCATAAGAGGGGCAATCGCCTCATGTTGATGAGCGTGGAGGCCCTGAAAACTGCGGTAGAAGGGGCGATAGCAGTGGGGGAGCTTTTGAAGAGGGCTTCTCAAGGTTTGGAGTGTCCTTAAAACCAGCGCCGATCCTAACATTTTCGAGATCTTCAGAGGATATAAACACCCTATATTTGAGCTTAAAAATGCTCGCTGGTGGTTTCAGGAGAGCGGTGGCAATCTGGGCTCTAATCTGAGGATCTTGAGGGAACTGAAAGCAGATGAATGCACAAGAAAAACTCAGGCTTTTCATCAAAGGTCTGCTCCAAAATGTGACCGCTCAAACGCTCCCAGGTTCAACCCAGCTCCGCTTAAATATCGCCCAGCGTCTTTATGAGATCTTCAGCTCCGCTCAACCTGAAGATCGAGAGACACTCTGCGAGGCGGCGCGAGAGATGAGCGTAGAAGGGCAGGGAGCCCTCATCCAGGAGGTCGCGCCAGGGCTGGAGGCCCAGGCGGTGCAAGGGATGTTGGAGGTTTTGCGGAGCAAGCCCAAACCGCAACAGATGCTGGAGAGCATCAACCTCAATATGCTGAAGGGGACAGGGCTGCATCTGCAAGCGCAGAAGCGCTCTCCTCAACAGCGCTTGGTGGGTGCGGCGGTGATCTCCAAGATGATGGCGCCAGCTACTTCAGGAGGGCGGCGGGCGCCTCATCCATCGCGTTGGCCTCTGGTGCCTGGACACAAACTCACCGCCTTCTTAGGCCAAGGAGATTTCGCTGAAGTCTACCTCGCTCATCAGCTCGATGAAGAGGGCGCAGCGCTGCGAACCTGCGCTCTAAAGGTGGGGGATCTCTACGATCCTCAGTACTTCGATCAGAAGATGAAGGCGATACAGCGAGTCTCACATCCCAACCTGATCAGCTGTTTGGGGGGCGGAGTGCTCGAAGAGCCTCCCCCTGCTCAATTTTGGATCTCAATGCCCAATCTAAGCGGACTGACGCTCCGAGATCTGATGCTGCGAGGCTTAGAAACCGAGCAGAAGCTTCTATTGGCGGTGCAGATCCTGGAGGGTTTACAGGCTCTACACCAGGAGGAGTTGAGCCATCAGGATCTCAGACCGGAGAATGTCCTGCTTGGAGATGATTTTGAGATCAAACTGACAGGCTTTGGGCTGGGTAAGAGCGAGGAGGCGCTGAAGGGCTCCCTCTATATGAGCCCTGAGCAGCTCAAGAGCCCAAGGGGAGGAGCTGAAACAGATATTTGGGCCTTTGGGCTGCTCCTCTACGAGCTGTTCGCTGGACGCTCCCTCTTCGCAGACTCCTCTGACGATGATCTCTATACTCAGATCGGCATGTTGGAGTTAGAACTCGGAGAGATCCCCGAGACGCTGCGCCCGGTGCTCGAGCGCTCACTTCAACACGATTTAGGCCACCGCTACCAAAACGCGATGGCGCTGGCTCAAGAGTTTATACCACCCGCTGAAGCGCTGCGCCGGAAGCTGCGGTATGAGCGCTATCGTGGATGTTGGAAGCAGGTGCTTGAAGAGGGGTTGCTTGAGAAGTTCGCGGCGCGACATCGAGGAGTGTTGCCTGAGTTCGCCGCTGAGTGCTTCATAAGCAACCATCCAGAGCTGCCCGAGCTGGACATGGAACGCCTGGAGGAGTTGCTGCCTGAGGTGTTCGCGGCGCAGGTCGAGGTTGAACAGATAGAAGCCAAGCTGGCGGGGCTCCCCAAGGTTGATTGGGAAGAGAAGTTGAGGCGCGCTGAAGCGCAGGTGGGGAAAACTCTGGGGATCGAGAGCGTAGATGAGGCGATCGCTCGAGCGGCGGAGGTGGATCAGGCGAAACACAGAGCACGGACGGCGCTGGAGGAGGATAGAGCCAGAACAGAGAGGGAGAGCAGCTCTCTTAGGGAGCTGCTCTCGGCATCAAAAGATCAGCTAAAGGAAGTGGTGCGGGGTGTACTGCAAGATGAGCTGTGCTTAAGCACCAGAGAGGAGAGCACACAGACGGTACTGGAGAGAGTGACAGAGAAACTCGAGGCTGAGCAGAAGAGTTTTGCTCAAAAGCAAAAACAGAAAGGTAGAGAGAATCAAGCTGTAAATCGGCAGAAAATGCTCTTATGGATGGTGATCATCTTTATATTATCGATAATGACTTGGTGGGTTTGGATTAAATATGAAGAGAATGAGACAAAATATGTCGATGCAACGATTGAACAACAGCGCATTCAATGGGTGGAGATAGAAGGCGGTGACTTTAAAATGGGATCTGAGGAGGGAGCTGATAATGAAAGACCTGTGCATCCGGTCAGCTTATCCAATTTTCTGATCTCCAAGAGCGAGGTGACAGTGGCTCAATATCGAGCGTGCGTTGAGGCGGGAGAGTGTTCACAGCCCGGCGGCGCTTGGGATGAGTGCAACTGGAGGCACTTAGAGCGGGGAGAGCACCCCATCAATTGTGTGAATTGGGATCAAGCTGTCATTTTTGCCGAGTGGGCGGGAGGGCGACTGCCTACAGAAGCAGAGTGGGAGTTTGCGGCGAGGAGTCGGGGTCAGGAGCAGAACTATTCCTGGGGGGATCAGGAGCCGAATTGCCTTTACGCGGTGATGGATGAGGGGGGAGATGGTTGTGGTAAAGATGGAACTTGGCCGGTCTGTTCAAAACCAAAGGGGAACACCAAACAGGGGCTCTGCGATATGGCCGGAAATGTTTGGGAGTGGGTACAAGATAGATATCAAGATGATTATAGCTCGGCGCCTCTGGATGGTTCAGCCTATGTCAAATCTGGGAGGAATCGCAGCCGTCGTGGCGGAAGTTGGAATAGCCCAGTCCCCTTCTTGCGTGCAACCCTGCGTAATGGCCGAGGCCCAGGCTACATATACTATAGCTTGGGATTTCGCATCGCTAAGAGTCCTTCACCCCGTTAGATGGACTCTTGAGCTACTTCGGCTCAGGAGAGGGTCCGTCCGGAGAGAAGAGGGTTCTTAGACAGGGACCCCGCTCAGCGCAGCTCAGCTCTAAGCATTTATGAGCCTCCTCTATAAAGCGTGGAGGCTTACCTTTAAAGAGCAGGGGGAGTTGCCGTTTGCATTTCTTCAGGAAGGAGCGCTTCTCTCTCTCCATGTTCGCCTTCACATCAGGCGGAAGCTGCCCAGCTTTATCCATGCACTCAAAGCGCCTGTCCACGTCGTGTCTACAGAAGTCGGCGATTTGAGGATCCCCGCCCTTTTTATGGCTCCTGAACGGTTGAGAGCTGGGTTGGGAGCCTGGGTGTTTAAGATTGCCCCTGAGTGGCTGAGAATCTGGATATTTAGGCTGCTCCCTGATCGGCTGAGAGCTGGGCTGGGAGCCTGAGGCTTCGGGCAGCTCGAGTTGCTTTGGTGTATAGCGGGCATACATCTGCATCAACCCCCGCCACTGTTCATTCTCAGGATCCTCTGGCATGGGACCGATGACGAGCCCTACAACTTGAGACTCTTTAAACAGCACATATAGATCCCCGGCAGATTGATGAACACCAAGCTCAAAACCTTTCCTCTTGATCTTAAAGGTCCTGAGGAGGACTCCCAGCTTTGAGCGAGCCTCATCAACTCGGTCTCCCACCTTGATGAAGAGGTCGCTCTTATCGTTGAAGTAGCCACCACCCATGAAGGCAAAAGCTTCGATGGGTTGAGCATAGCGCTCAGTCTGAGAATATTTGAGGTAGAACATCAGGGTGGTCTTCTCGGGGAAGCTCAAGCCTCGACAGGGCTCAGCCCCATAGACCATGAAGCGTCGGCTTCGGTTGTCGATGGGATCGTTGTCGCAGGGCTTGTCATAGGGGCTGCGACTCTTCACCTTCTCAGCGTAGTTATCCCCCAACTTAAAACCATCAAAACTGTACTCCTTGGTGGCTTTGATCCCTTTCGCTCCAGCCGCACTGGGCACCATAAATAGGATCATCATCACCGCGAACGCAGCGCTCACCATAGGGCTTTCATCCTCTCTGCTCGATGCTGGAGGAGTCTAAACGATGATCTGGAAGATGGCGAGCGGGCTCAAATCTCGCTCTAGAGTTTGCAGAGAAGATCGTTAAAGCAAAATATTTTGAATATATAGATGGGAAGGAGATGTAGTGGGCGGATTTTAAAGCAGCTGCGGAGGTCTTTGATGAGGTGGTGGATTCTTTTTTTCCCTGGCCTCGCTCTGGGGCAGTCCTTCTTTCAACCCAAGCCAAACCGAAGCCCTCGAGTCAGGCCGCCCCTACACTGGCGTGCGAAGTTAGAGACAGGCTATGGCAAGGCGGGAGAGGGCCAGAGCACTCCATTTGTTTTTAAAGGCTTACTGGAGCTGCCCTACAACGGTACAAATCTCGCCTTCACTCTCCCGATGGCTCAGGGGAGCTTAGAGGGAGGTGGCGCTTTTGCTTTGGGTTCTCCCTATCTCGCGATCGGCAAGCGCTATCAAGGTCCTGAATACTCTGGCAGCATCCTGGCTGGGTTTGGCTCTCCTCTAGGCTCAGATGAGCCTGAACCCCAAAGCGCTCGCTTTGCGCGCTTTCTTCACTCTGGTCTCTGGAACGGATGGCTCTGGTCCCGTGACTCCGCCCTGGTCTTTGAGGGGGATCTTGAGTTCCAGCGAGGGAAGCTCCGAGTCCTCAGCGAGATGGGCGTGGGGATGATCTTTGTAGAGGAGAATATGAGCGTTCTTGGTCAAGTGGCCTGTGATCTTTCTCATATGGGCGAGATGTTGGAGTTTGGTGGTCGCCTCCAATGGGCCGTCAATTTCAAGGCTGAGCCCTTCTTTGAGAATATTCAGACCGCCATAGGACCCCTGATGGGCATACATTCGGGGGCCTTTTATGGCCGCTTCACCTTCCTGCTCCCCATCCTTGATCCTCTCGCTAAGCTCTACGATATGGCTGAAATCTGGGACGCTCAGCTCAGTCTAGGGGCCAAATTTTAGGTGCGATCCATTGGGGAGAGTTGAGGGAGCTGAGATGAATTGACACTTT
>CAYLJJ010000073.1:0-37590 GCA_964384025.1 uncultured Nannocystaceae bacterium | reverse complement strand
CCGCAAGGAGCTCGGCGGCGACGATGGCGACGACGACAGCGTCGACGAGCTCGAGGAGCGCGTTCTCGCCGCGGCGATGCCCGAGCAGGCGCTCAAGGCGGCAAAGCGCGAGGTGCGGCGGCTCAAGCGGATGAACCCGCAGAGCGCCGAGTTCACGGTCTCGCGCACCTACATCGACTGGCTCCTCGACATCCCGTGGAACGAGACCAGCCAGGACACGCTCGACATCAAGCGGGCGAGCGAGTTGCTGGACGAAGACCACCACGGACTCGACCGCGTGAAACGGCGGATCATCGAGTACCTCGCGGTCCGCAAGCTCAAGGGCGATATGCGGGGGCCGATCCTCTGCCTCGTCGGGCCGCCCGGTGTCGGTAAGACGTCGCTGGGCAAGTCGATCGCCACCGCCCTGGGGCGCGAGTTCGTGCGCATCAGCCTCGGCGGTGTCCGCGACGAGGCCGAGATTCGCGGGCACCGGCGCACCTACATCGGGTCCCTGCCGGGGCGGTTCGTGAAGGGCCTCAAGAAGGCGGGGACGATGAACCCCGTGTTCGTACTCGACGAGATCGACAAGCTCGGCCAGGACTTCCGCGGCGATCCCGCCTCGGCGTTGCTCGAGGTGCTGGATCCGGAGCAGAACAACAGCTTCAGCGACCACTACCTCGAGGTCCCCGTGGATCTCTCGCGCGTGCTGTTCATGACGACCGCCAACCGACTCGACACGATCCCCCACGCGTTGCGAGACCGCATGGAGGTCATCGAGATCCCCGGCTACATCGAGGAGGAGAAGATCGAGATCGGGCGCAAGCACTTGTTGCCTCGGCAGCTCGAGGAGCACGGGCTCACCGCTGAGCAGGTCGCCATCGAAGAGGAGGCGCTGCGGCTGATCGTCGCCGAGTACACCCGCGAGGCTGGCGTTCGGACGCTCAATCGACAGATCGCGAGCACGTTGCGCTCGGTGGCGCGAGACGTGGCGATGGGCGATACGGAGGGCCCGATCACGGTGGACTGCGAGCGGGTGCGGGCGGCGCTGGGGCCCCAGAAGTACTTCACCGATCAGAAGGAGGACATCGCGACGCCAGGGGTCGCCGTGGGGCTCGCGTGGACGCCGGTGGGGGGGGACATCCTGTTCATCGAGGCGACCCTGATGAAGGGGACGCCAAAGCTGACGCTGACGGGGCAACTCGGCGAGGTGATGAAGGAGTCGGCCCACGCGGCGCTGTCGTTCATCCACGCCCGGGCCGAGCAACTCAACATCCCCGACGAGGTGTTCAGCGAGCGGAAGATCCACTTGCACCTGCCGAGCGGGGCGATCCCCAAGGACGGGCCCTCGGCGGGCGTGACCATCGTGGTCGCGCTGACCTCGCTCTTCACCGGGAAGCCGATGCGGGACGCCCTCGCCATGACCGGGGAGATCACCCTCCGTGGCGTGGTGCTCCCGGTGGGTGGGATCAAGGAGAAGGTGCTCGCGGCGGCGCGCGCCGGCATCACGGAGATCATCCTCCCCAAGCGCAACGCCGGCGACCTCGAGGAGATCCCCGAGCACCTGCGCCAGCACATGACCTTCCACCCCGTGGAGCGCATCGAAGAGGTGCTTCAGTTGGCGTTGGGCATCAAGGTGCGCGCAACTCCGAAGCGAAAGCGCCGTCGGAAGTCGGTGGCGACGTCCGAGCCGCGCGCGATGGCCTGAAGACGTGTCCATGAGTGTCGAGTAGGCGGGGAAGGCCGTCCCTCCCCGCCCCCCCTCACAGCTCCGAGCCCCCTCCTGACCACATGCACCCAGGCCACAGAAGATCTCCTGGGGCGGGACCTCTTCATCGATCTGGCCGTCACAATCCTCATCGATCCCATCACAGCGAAGATCAGCCGGTTCAGGTCGCCCAGGCTGGCAGCTGTCCAGCATCTGGCCCTCTATACAGCGATGCTCTCCTGTTTGAGCGCAGGCCCCCAGGCCGCAGGTCGTAGCGCTCCAGGAGACCTCCTCATCGATCTGGCCATCACAATCCTCATCCAAACCATCACAGATCAGATCTTGCTCCGCCTGTCGAGGAGCGGGGACACAGCTGTCCAGCATCTGACCCGCCACGCAGCGCTCAACGCCCTGTGCTTCACAGGCCCCCGCTCCACATAGGCTGGGGCGCTCAGGGACCTCCTCATCGATCTCTCCGTCGCAATCCTCGTCGATCCCATCACAGATCAGGTCTAGGGTGCTTGGGCTGCCCGCTTGACACTCCTCGATCCAACGACCCCCAATACAGCGCTCTAAGCCAAGCCGCTCACAGGCGCCCTCCCCACAGCGAATCTCCCGAGGCTCCACCTCCTCATCGATCTCTCCATCACAGTCCTCGTCGATCCCATCACAGAGGAGATCTGCCTCAGCGGGCTGTTGAGGAGCACAGCGCTCAATCCAGCGCCCAAGCAGGCAGAGGCGCTGCCCCTCAGCAGCGCAGGCCCCCTCACCGCAGCTCAGAGGCTGAGGAAGCACCTCCTCGTCGATCTCTCCATCGCAATCCTCGTCGATCCCATCACAGAGTAGATCCAGATCAACCGCTGGCCCTGGCTGGCAATCCCTCACCCAGGCCCCCCCTTCACAGCGCTGCGCTCCCTCACGGGCGCAAGCACCCAAGCCACAAGAGATGGGCTGTGGCAGTGCCCCTTCATCGATCTGACCATCACAATCCTCATCGATCCCATCACAGCGAAGATCAGCCTCTTCGGGCTGCCCCGGTTGGCACTCCAGGCGCCAAGCCCCCTGAATGCAACGGCTAATCCCTTCGCGCTCGCAGGCCCCCAGACCACAGCGCCAAGGGCGAGGCGCCGCCTCCTCATCGATCTGACCATCACAATCCTCATCCAGGCCATCACAATGAAGATCCGCCTCTTGAGGCTCTCCTGCGCTACAAACATCGATCAGCTGGCCCTCGCGGCAGCGCCTCCAACCTGAGCGCTCACAGATCCCAATGCCACAGCGGATCTCCTCCTCCTGTACCTCCTCATCGATCAAGCCATCACAATCCTCATCGATCCCGTCACAGCGCTCATCTAGAGCCGCTGGAGCGCCCGGCTGGCAGTCGAGCAGCTCCTCACCCTCCTCACAGCGAATGAATCCCTCGCGCTCGCAGGCCCCCAAACCACAGGAGATCGATCGAGGCTGATACTCCTCATCGATCTCTCCATCGCAATCTTCATCGATCCCATCACAGCGTCGGTCATCAACAGCGGGGGGGAGTCCCGCCTGGCACTCTTCGATGAGTGTACCCTCTAGACAGCGACGCCAACCGGAGCGGCGACACGCACCCAAACCACAGGAGATCTCCTCAGGCTGATACTCCTCATCCACCAAGCCATCACAGTCTTGATCCAGGCCATCACAGCTCTGCCCTTCCTCTTGAGCAAGCCCAGCTCTACAACTGTCAAGCTCCTCACCCCCTTGACAGCTTCGTAGGCCGAAGGCTTGGCAGATCCCCAAACCACAGCGGCTCTCCCGCTCTAAATACTCCTCGTCGATCTCCCCATCACAATCCTCATCCACCCCATCGCAGAGGGCGTCGTTTAGGGCTGGTGCTCCAGGCTGGCAGTCATCAAGCTCCTGTCCCGCCTCACAGCGACGCCAACCCTCCCGCATACACGCCCCCAAACCACAGCGACTGATCCCCTCTGGATACTCCTCATCAATCAAGCCATCGCAATCCTCATCCACCCCATCACAGCGCAGATCGGCGGGGGCCGCAGGCCCCGGGATACAAGCTTGAAGAGCGCCCTGAACACAGGCTGCGACCTCTCGATAGCAAGCCCCTTGACCACAGGCTCGCTGGCCCTCATCGATCTCTCCATCACAGTCGTTGTCCTCCCCATCACAGATCTCCGGCTGAGCCTCAGGGACCTCACAGCGAAACCCTAAGCGTCCAGCGCAGCTCAGGGTTCCCTGAGCGCAATGACCGGGGAGCCCAGTGTCACAGGCGCGCATCTCCTGGAAGCCCTCATCCAGCTCTCCATCACAGTCATCATCCAGGCCATTGCATCTCTCTACTTTGGGAAGATGCTCACCGACACAGAGCCCCCATATACCCCCTCGACAAGAGCGCACTCCAGCTCCACAGATGCCCCGCCCCGCGCTGCCCTCAGGGCCTGAGTAGCAGGCCTCATCTAGGCCCTCATCGGTCTCTCCGTCGCAGTCATCATCTAAACCATTACAGATCTCCTCAGCTACTTGGCAGCCATCAGGATGTAGAGGATCGGTATCGTCCAGGAGCAGTTCCTCTCCATCGCTGCGACCATCTCCATCTGTATCTGCCTCCTCTGGATCAAGGCCCAACTCAAGCTCCACTTCGTCTGGGATCCGATCTCTATCTCGATCCCAGGGACGCATCAGGCAGAGTTGGCTCTCGGCGGGCTCTCCCATGTAGGGGCTGAGATCAACGAGCCAAGCAAGCACAGGGAGAGCAAAGGGGTCATGGGCGAGTCGAGTCAGGCGATATTGATGACGACGTTGAGCGGCACTGCTGTGCTCCAAGGTGAGGGCTTTTAAGGGCTCCCCTTCATAGAGCAGCAGGCTGTCTTGAGAGCCAAAGAGGGCGCTCCTCAAGCGACGACGGCTGATGAGTCGGACCTGCTCGCCCATCTGCTCCCCTCCTAAGCTGCCCCCTACGCTCTCTTCTGGGAGGAGCTGACTCCCCTCCTCCCAAGTCTTAACCAGGAAGAGATCTGCATCGATGCCTGGACTTTCAGGATCAACCCCGTGATAGACATGCCACTCTTCGCCCTCAAAGATCGGGAAGGGCTCACGACCGCTCCGCGCCCAGGGCAGATCAGGGCTCCAACTTTGCCAACCCTCACCCCGCCATAGACTCAGGCGAAGGGAAGGGGGCTCTCCTCGATGAGCCAACAACAGGGCTCCCTCTGGGGATTGAGCGATCGCAGGCATCCCCCCCACCGAAAACCCTGGATCATCCAAGAACTCCCGACGCCACCCACCTCCCGGCTGCTCCTCAAGGCGCGCCAGTGCAGCGTTACGCTCGTAGAAGAGGTTAAGCCGCCCCTCAATAAAGGCGAGAGCGCAACCCTGCCCTGCCGCTTCTCCATCCAACACCTCCCTGCTCCAACCCTCCGGACCTCGTCGCGCCAACTCAAGCTGCCCGAGCATAACATTGTGGAAGCAGATCAGAGGCGCCCCCTCGGGGTCCAAAAGCAGCCCAGGATAGCCCAAAAGAAAGTTGGGAGAGCGGCTGATCCCTTCAGCAACACGCTCCTCCTCCCAAAGCCCCGTGGCATCAACGCGAGCATAGTGTAGGACCCCTCCCATCTTCTTCACCCAGATCAGATGAAGGTCTCCTCCCGCATCCGCAGTGAGCGCCAGAGCGGAGGCGCGGATCTCCTCTAGGCAGCTCTTTTGGAAATGCTCTTCTGGGTTGGCCAGGGCGAGAAGCAGAGGGAAGAGGAGTTTGATCATGTCTGACTTTTTAGCTCAAGAGGGCTGTTCGTTCCGATCCAGATTTGCCCTAGAATCGGATCTATCCAGCCCTTCACTTGAGGAGGAGATCTCTTAATGCCATCGCTTCTGCTTCTTCTACTCCTCGCAGGCCCTGCGCCTACACGCGCCACTTTTCATATTCAACCTCTGGGTCGAGTCTCTAAAGATCTGCTGGAGGGGTTGGAGCTGGCGCTTCAGCAGAGCCTCAAGCTGCAGGTGGTTCGTCGAGCCCCCATCCCTCTGCCTAAGCGGGCTTGGTATGCCCCCCGCAAACGTTGGCGAGCCGATCGTCTCCTCGACTTCCTGGCTCCACAGGTTCCCCCAGGAGAGAAGATCCTGGGAGTCACCTCCAAGGATATCTCCACGACCAAGGGGAAGTATAAGGATTGGGGGATCTTCGGCTTGGGGGAGCTGGGGGGGGCCGCCGCTGTCGTCTCCCGCTTCCGCCACAAGCGATCTGCCCGAGATCGCGACCACCTGATCAAACGCTTGGCCACCACTGCGGTTCATGAGGCGGGGCATGTGTTGGGGCTGCCGCACTGCCCAGAGCCAGGATGCTTGATGCAAGATGCTCAGGGCTCTATCAAGAACACAGACAGCAGCGAGGGTCTGGGTGTGGGCTGTCAGAGAGCCTTAAAACACCTGGCGCCGTTGAAGCCATGATCCACTTCGAGATCTTAAAATGCTGACGGGGGTCCTGCGAGCTTTAGAAGATCTGGAGGTGAGTGAGCAGCTGAGAGCCGCTCATGAAGCCCTCTGCGCGGGCAGCCCTGAACAGTGCCTAGCCCTCCTCAGTGAAGCGGAGAGGAGCCCCGAGGTTCATTATCTCAGGGGTCTAGCGCACCACAGCCGAGGAGATCTGTTCCGGGCCAAGCAGCTGTTTCAAGCGGCGCTGAGCGCTCGCCCAGAGTTCAGCCGTCTGCGCGAGGCTTTGGCCCGAGTCCTGGCTCAGCTGGGAGATCAGGCACAGATCGTCTCCCTCTTTGAAGGTCGCAGTTCAAGAGAGCTAGAGCCCCTGGGTGCAGATCTCTATGCTCGTGCGCTTCTCGATCAAGAGCGCTTTCAAGAAGCGCGGCTGCTCTTAGAGCAGAGTCGGCGACGGGCCCCTCACTCTGAGCTTCTCGTGGAGAGCATGGCTCAGCTCCTTCAGCACCAAGGCCAAGCTAAAGAGGCGATCTCTCTCCTCAAAGAAGCCCTCAACAACAGCTCTAACACAGGACTCAGGCTCTGTTTGGCAGAGTCTCAGCTCTCCCTAAGGCTCTTTCAGGGAGCTCTCTTCAACTTTAAGGAGGTGCTCAGGGATTGGCCTGAGTCTCAAAAGGCCCTGAGTGGAGTTGCCCGCTGTTTGGAAGCTCAGGAGCGCCTTCAGGAGGCCAGCGGCTTTGCCCAACGAGCCCTAGCGGCGGCTCCTCAACAGGTGGAGCTTCAGCTCCTTCATGCGCGCGTAAACCTCAGGAGAGGACGCTTGGACGTGGCTGAGAGTTCGGCGGCCTTGGCCGCTGATCTCAGCCTGGGCTCTCTGGAGGCGCTTCAGTTGGCGATGCGCGCCGCTCGTGGCCGAGGTCGTCAGGAGGCCGCTGCGGTCTATGGAGCACGGGCTCTGCTCCTTTCTCCAAATGATCAGGACGCAGAGGCCAGCCAGATCCTCTTTAAGCTGCTCCATTCAAGCCCGAAGGAGGCTTTGATGCGGCTGCCGCCTGGGCTCCCTCTGCGTGACAGCTCTGCCGATCTCCTCAGCGCGGCGGGCTGCTCATTTCTGGCCATGCGACGCTATGAGGAGAGCCTAGAGGTCCTGATGCAAGCGGCTCGTCTTCGGCCTGGAGATGGCCTGATCCGTTCGCTCTTGGCCCTGCTCTACGATCTACGAGAGGAGCCTGAGCAGGAACCTCTCCCAGCCCTCAGGAGAATCTTAGAGCGCCCCTTCCCCCAAGGGGAGGAGGCGCAGTTGGATGAAAGCTTGGGGAGCTATGGCAGTAACCACCTCGCCAGCCTGGGACAGAGAAGCCCGATCACCGGCCCCATCGCTCCTCTCGTCGAGGCCCAAGTTAACGCCCTGCTGCTTCAAAAGAAGCCCAGCCATCAAGAGCGCCCACCTCCCCCACAGCACAGCTCCTCTCCGTTGCCCCTCTGGCCCACCCCCAGCCCTCCACAGCTCAAGGCAGCCAAACAGAACCCCTTAGAGAGGCTTCATCGTCTCCTGAGCCTTGAGCCCTTCTTGGGAGAGCAGCGGCGGCTACTGGAGCGCCTGATGAGCAGAGCGGAGAACCCGCTGACCATCGCGGTGTTGGGGCGAGCCAGAGCGGGCAAGACCCTGCTCCTCAACGCTCTCCTGAGGCAGGAGATCATCCCAGAGGCCAGTAAACACCCCCATCTACTGCGCTTTGGACGTGAAGCGGAGAGCCGCATCCACACCCAGGATGGTCGCCAAGAGCGCCTGCCTCTCTCAAAGCTGCGCGCCTTGGCCTCACGTCGAGACCTGCGCCTCGTGGAGATCCTGCTCCCCCTCGAGGAGCTGCTCTTCGCGCGCTTCCTGGATCTGCCCAGCCCTCCCCTAGATCTCGGCGCTCAGAGCTTGCTTGATCGCGCTGATGCCCTTCTCTGGTTGGTGGGCGCCGATCAGCCTGAGCGCAGCTGGCAGGAGGTCGCCCACTCAGGGCAACCCACCCTCGCCATCGTCAGCCGTCAGGATCGCGTCCCTGAGGGGGCGCTCTCCTTGGTCCGTGAGCAGGCTAAGCGGCGTTTAGAGGGTCGCGCCTTGATGGTGCTCTCTCTCAGCGCGCGCCTCGCCCTAGACGCGCTTCAACAGAGAGATGCTGGGCTCCTTAAGCTCAGCGGACTCACGGAGCTGCGTGCCGCTATGGAGGCAAACTTCTTTCGTCGCGCTGAGCACCTGAGAGCCCAGAGCCTACGCCGCCAAGCGGAGGGGCTGCGAGGACAGGCGCTTCAAGCTTTAGAGGGATGGAGAGAGACCCTACAGAAGGGAGTTCGGGGTCTAGAACATCTCCTCCTGCGTCTAAAACAGGAGGACCTGGGGAGCTGGGGACCAAGAGGAGAGCGTCGCTTGGAGGCCCTCTCTGAGGCGCTGGTGAAACAGCTCGAGCAGCTCCTAAAAGAGACCCAAGAGGGAGCGCGATTGAGCCTCTTGCGCCCCTATCTTCGGAGCCTCAGCCAGCTCTCTATGCTCCACACTGAGCCTCCCTTTGGCGCCCCGCTGTTGGAGGGGATCTCGGAGCTGCTCCAGGCGATCCGCGCCTCCCTCTTTCTGGCTCTTTTGGAGTTAGAGGAGCGCCTCTCGGCGCCCCTCAAACGCCTGGGGTTCAAGCCCTAAGTTCGCCTCGATCAGCGCAGCCTGATCCTGAGGAGACCCAGGAGGTTCCTGGGCTCAATCGGCTTTTGAAGGACCCCTGTGAGCCCCAGGCGGGCGTGATCTGTGGTGTAGTTGAGGCTGTCCCCCACAGAGCTGAGCAGATAGACAGGTTTATCATTGCCTAGGAGGAGCAGCTCTCGGGCGAAGTTCAGCCCGGAGTCCACCTCCTCCATCATCAGATCTACGATAACAAGATCAGGGCTCTCCTCCTGGTAGAGCTGAAGCCCCTCCTCGGCGGTAGGAGCTCTCAAGAAGATATAGCCGCTGGACTCCAGGATCAGCTCCAAGCTCTCCAGGATGTCATCATCATCGTCAATGCAGAGAATGATGTGCTTGCCATCTCTCATGGCGCATCTCTCCTTCAGTTGGCTTGAAGCCCTCTGTGATGAGGTGGTGGAGAAAGCGGACCGCCTGCTCCAGGTTGTGCTCTGCGCAGGCGGTCATCGTCTCAACGAAGGGCTCAAAGGCTTCCCCCTGGATACTCAACAGGTAGCCCTGAGTTTGAGCTCCAAAGAGCCTTTGAGCTAGGCCCAAGATCGCTTCAGGGCGAGCGCTGTGGCTGCTGAAGCTGATCTCCTCTACCGCCTGGATGGCTTGGAACTTAAAGGAGGTCTCCAAAGAGAGGTGAGCATCAGCGAAGATCACCACCTCATGTTCGGCCACCGCTGCGGCGTCCTCAACTACGAGCTGATAGTCTGCATCCACAGAGACCCCCGGCAACTCCATCGCCTCTATCGCAGCGGCCAGCGCAGGTCCCAAACCATCATCCTGACGGCCTGGGTTGCCATAACCCAAGATCAAGATCTTCACGGCTGAAGGTTACAGATCCCCAAGCCTCGACCGGCGCTGTCCAGCAGCTCTCCTTGGGCATTGAGCAGCTGAATCTCCAGAGGCATACGCCCTAGAGCGTGGGTCGCGCAGGAGAGGCAGGGATCATAGGCGCGGATGGCCACCTCGACATGGTTGAGTAGACCTTCAGTGATCTCAGTTTGACCGGAGAGATGATCTTTAGCGACTCTTTCTACAGCCCGGTTCATCGGCTCGTTGTTGTGAGTGGTTGAGACGATCAGGTTGGCCATGGTGACGCGATCATGCTCATCCACTTTATAGTGGTGCATAAGGGTCCCGCGAGGCGCCTCGATCATCCCCACCGCCTCCCCACGACGCTCACCCTTGAGGAGCAGCTCCGCGCCCTGAAGATCAGGATCATTGAGGAGAAGCTTGATCTTCTCCATGGAGTGGAGAAGCTCGATCATCCGGGTCCAGTGGTAGGCCATGGTTACGTTATTGGGCTTGCCCTCCGTGATCGCCATGAACTCCACCCGCGCGGCCTCAGCCTCGGGCGTGTCGATGAAGTCACAGGTGTTCAATCGGGCCAGAGGACCTACTCGATACCAACCCTTCTCCGGCCCAATACTCTTGATGAAGGGGAACTTCATATAGGACCAGGAGCGAACCTCCTCGGCGAAGTAGTTGGTATAGTCCTGGTAGTTCACTTGATCAAAGATCGAGGCCCCCTCAGAGTCGATGGCGCGCAGGTTGCCATCGTAGAGATCCATCGCCCCATCAGCGCGGATCAAGCTTAGATGGCTGGAGGGGAAAGAACCAAAATCCTTGACCTTTTCAAAGTTTTCTAGGGTGTAATCCCGAGCGACCTTTAAGGCCCCACGAGACCACTCCATCATCTGATCCACCTCGCTCAGGAGCTGATCTCGTTCAGAGATCGAGAGGTTCTTATTGATCCCCCCGGGGATCGCCCCAGTGCCATGAATCTTCTTCCCCGCTGTAACCTTGATGATCTCTTGACCATACTTGCGCATCATCACGCCCTGCACCGCCAGATCAGGGTGCTTCTGAATCACCCCAATGACGTTACGGATAGCGGGATCAGCTCCAAAGCCAAAGAGCAAGTCTGGAGAGCAGAGGTGGAAGAAGTGTAGGGCATGAGACTGGAACATCTGCCCATAGTGCATCAGGCGACGCATCTTTTCTGCTGTGGGCGTGAGCTGATCTACTCCTACGATGAGATCCATCGCCTTAGCAGCAGCTAAGTGATGGCTCACAGGGCAGATGCCGCAGAGACGCTGTACCAGAACCGGGACCTCCCAATAGGGGCGGCCCTGGATAAAGCGCTCAAAGCCTCGAAACTCCACGATATGGAGGCGAGCTTGCTGAACTTGGTTCTGCTTGTCCAGGAGGATGGTGACCTTACCGTGCCCCTCCACCCGCGTGACCGGCTCGATGACGATCTTTCGCATCGCTTTGCTCTCCATCCTCAGTCGTACTTGATCAGGCTGTAGGGCAGCTTCACTGGCTTATCGCTGAGCAGGGCCACCAGGGCCTCCCAGATGGCGTCCGCAGGAGGCGGGCAGCCTGGGAGATAGTAATCGACCTTCACCACCTCGTTACAGGGATAGACCCGATCAAGGAGCAGCGGCAGCTCTGGATCCTTGGGGATCTGCCCGCTGGGGTTATAGACCGTTGGGCCGTTGCGGTAAGCTTCATCGTAACATTCAGCCAGGGGGATGGTGTTGCGCAGGGCGGGGATCCCCCCCATGGTGGCGCAATCTCCCACCAATACCAAAACATCACAGTGTTTACGAAAATCTTGGAGGACCTTGACGTTCTCTTCATTGCAGCAGCCCCCCTCGATGAGGCCCACCGCGCAGCGACCGCTGAACTCCTTGATGTCATCGATGGGGGATTTGTCAAAGTCCACCAGCTCAACAAGCTTCAGGATGCGATCATCGATATCCAGGATAGACATGTGGCAGCCGAAGCAACCGGCCAGGGAGGTGGTGGCGACTTTGGGCTTAGCCATTCTCACTCCTCTGCTCAGCCTCGATTTCTGAGCCGATAGGCGCCGCATCATAGGGGCGTTGACCGATGGGCACCTTATAGCCCTCATGCTTCTTTAAGAGCGCCCCCACCGGGCACATCTCGATGGCGCGATCTGTGGCGCTGACGTCTGTATCTGAGAGCAGGGCCTCAGCGTTGACTGCGACCCGTTTCTCTCCACTGCGACCCACAAACTGAAAGACGTTCTTGCCATCCACATCTTTGGAGAGCTGAACACAGCGCCCACAGAGCACACAGCGGTTGCGATCGATGAGGATCTCTGGATGGCTGCCATCTACCTCCCGCTTGGGGAACATATAGGGATACTCAGGAGCCATGATGCCCAGGCGGTAGGCCAGGGCTTGTAGCTCACAGTGTCCGCTCTTCTCGCAGAACATGCAGTAGTGGTTGCCCTCGATAAAGAGCATCTCCAGCAGCTTCTTGCGGAAGCCCTGGATCACCTCAGAGTCATTCTCGATGATCTGCCCCTCAGCTACAGGTTGAGTGCAGGCAGCCTGATAGCGACCATTGACCTTAACGCTGCACACCCGACAGGAGCCGATGGGCTGCTTAAGACCCTTGGTATAGCAGAGACGGGGGATATAGACGCCCGCCGCCTCAGCAGCTTGGAGGATCGTCGATCCACGCTTCGCCTCGATCACGACCCCATCGATGATGATGATCACCTTATTCATGGCTCAACTCGCTCCTCGACCGGTGATCTCTCTGGCCTCACTCAGGGCGGTTTGGAGGTCAAAAGAGGGCATCAGGCCATCATCATGCTCTCTGATGTGGGCTTCGAAGATCTGGGGGAAGTCTCGAAGAGCGCTTAAGATCGGGTTGGGGGAGGTCTGCCCCAGACCGCAGCGGCTGGTGGCCTTGATCGTCTCCGCCAGGGTCTTAAGGGTCTCGATGTCGCGCTGATCGACCGCATCAGCGATAAAGCGCTTTAGGCTGTCCCGCATCAGGACATTCCCCACCCGACAGGGGGTGCAATAGCCGCAGCTCTCCTCTACGAAAAAATCCATAAAGGTTTTGATCACATGCAGGAGATCTCGATTCGGGCCAAAGACCATGATCGAGCCCCCTGTAGCGAGGCGGTCATAGCAGATGATCTCGTCAAAGCGCCTGGGGGGGACGAGCTGGCCGCTGGGGCCGCCTACCTGCACCGCCGCCACGTTCTCTGCGCCGACCAGCTTGAGGATCTCCCTTAAGGTCACCCCAAAGGGGGGCTCATAGACACCAGGGCTCATACAGTCCCCAGAGATACTCAGGACCTTAGTGCCTGTACTGCCCTTGGAGCCAAACTGTGAGAACCAGCCTGCGCCATGTTGTAGGACGCGAGCGACACAACAGAGGGTCTCCACGTTGTTCACCGTAGTGGGTCGCCCCAAGTAGCCCTTCTGGGCGGGGAAAGGTGGGCGGTTTTTAGGATCACCACGCTTTCCCTCACAGGAGCTGATCAGCGCGGTCTCCTCACCACAGATATAAGCCCCCGCGCCCATCTGAATGCGGATATCAAAGTTAAAGCCTGCTTTGCCGATCACCTCTTGGCCCAACAACCTCGCTTTACGTCGCTCCTCCAGGACATGCTCTAGATAGGGTTGCAGGTAGGCGTACTCTCCGCGCAAATAGAGGATCCCCTCGCTGGCCCCAATGGCATAGCCCGCGATCGCCATCCCTTCAAAGATCAGGTTGGGGCGCTCTGTCAGAATCACGCGATCCTTAAAGGTCCCAGGCTCGCCCTCATCTGCGTTGCAGATCACCACCTTATTTCGACCCACAGCTTGGCGGGTGAAGTCCCACTTCATCCCTGTGGGAAAGCCCGCGCCTCCGCGACCCCGCAGCCTGGACGCCTTGATCGCGCGGATCACCTCTACTGGGCTCATCGCCAGGGCCTTACGTAGAGCCTCTCCCGGCTGCTCTCCGGCGAAGATCACCGCACCTGGACCGCGGAGGTTGTTGACCACAGTGGCGCGTACCAGAGGGTGGGCGTTGTTTCCATCCCCCACGGTCTTGATCAAGCGCTTGGGATCACCGTGGCTCCTCAGCTCCCGGACGATCTTGCGGGCTTGATCGCTGGACAGCTTAGGGATCACGACCTCGTTGACCAGGGCCGCTGGCGCCTGATCACACATACCCATACAGGCGGTCCACTCCAAGCTGATCAGTCCATCGGGGCTGGTCTCGCCAAACTCAAGGCCCAACTCCTCCCGGAGCGCCTCAGCAACTTCTTGGCTTCCGGCCATCTCATCGATGATGTCATCACAGAGTCGGATCACCACCTTGCCTTTGGGCTTTTTTGAGAGGAAGGCATAAAAAGATACCACCCCCTCCACCTCGACGCGGTGGCTCCCTAACTCTCGGGCGATGAGATCAAGGGCCTCTCCAGGTACATGTCCAAAACGCTCCTGGACCGCACGCACGACATCCATCATGCGTGAGCTGTCTTTGGCGAAGGATTGAGATATTTCCTGGATGGCGATTTCGAGAGTCTCGCTCATGGATCTCCTCGACGCAGCAAGCGAGAGCAGACTGAAGAACTTGGACCCAGATCGTCAAGAGAAAAACAGAGAAATCTCCCGCCATTGAGTTCTCTGTCGAAGATATGAGGGGTGCTCTGATTTGCTCTTGCTGTTTGAAGAGTGCTGCTGAACTCAGCCAAGAGGCTGAAATATCGCTTCTTCTTGATCCTCGAGTGGGCAGGGCACTACATTCGCCCAGCGCAATCTGACTTTGCTCCTTGCAGGCTTGGCTCTGGTGTTCATGCTCTTGCGCATCACAGGACTCGCCTAAAACGAGCCGCCTGATCATTAAAAGTAAGGAGCCAGAGCATGATGTCTGAGAAGAAGCGAGAGTCTGCTGAGCAGCCAGAGGAGCAGAGCGTTGAAGCTGAGGAGGCTCAAGAGATCGAGATCCCTGAGGTTGAGGTGCTCCCTGTAGTAGAACCTGCCCTCGAGGAGGAGGCGATCGAGGTGGAGGTGGATTTGGAGGACCTGGAGGCTTCCGATCCAGCTTGGGAGACTCAGCTCAATGAAGCTCTGGCTGAGGTGGATCGCTGGAAAGCTCAGGCCTATCGCAAAGCCGCCGACCTAGAGAACGCACGTAAGCGCTTTCAACGTGAGCAGAGTGAGCTTCGCAAATTCGGCACAGAGAATCTCCTCAAAGATCTCCTGCCTGTCCTGGACAATCTGGATCGAGCCATGGAGCACACCGGGGATAACACCATCCTGGACGGAGTGCGGATGGTCCTCAAGCAGATGACTCAAGTCCTCGCAAACTATGGCGCAAAACCCTTTGATGCGCTTGATAAAGCCTTTGATCCTCAACTGCACGAGGCGATGACCATGGTGGAGCGGGACGATGTTGAGCCCAACACCGTCGTTCAAGTCTTTCAGAGGGGCTGGAAGCTCCATGACCGCCTCGTTCGTCCAGCGATGGTGATCGTCTCTAAGGCGGTCTCTGAAAAAACAGAAAACGGTTAAAATTAAAGTGAGGTTGAGGGATGATCATTGGAATCGATCTTGGGACGACTAACTCCTGCGTAGCTTATATCGAAGGTGGAGAACCTGTGGTCATCCCCAACGCCGAGGGGAGTCGAACGACCCCCTCTATGGTGGCGATCAGCGAGTCTGAAGAGCGCTTGGTCGGTCAAATTGCTAAACGACAGGCGATCACCAACCCAGAGCATACCGTCTTCGCCTCCAAGCGGCTCATCGGTCGCCAACTTGAGAGTGAGGAGATCTACGACCATTTGGATCGCTTCCCCTTCGAAGTGGTCGCCGCTGAGAATGGAGATGCGCGCATTCGCCTGAGAGCTAAGGAGTACAGCCCTGCTGAGATCGCCAGCTTTATCCTCAGCAAGATGAAACAGACCGCCGAGGACTACCTGGGAGAGGAGGTCACTGAGGCGGTGGTCACCGTGCCTGCTTATTTCAATGAGCTACAACGTCAAGCAACCAAGGATGCAGGGCGTATCGCGGGCCTGGATGTTCAGCGCATCATCAATGAGCCCACCGCCGCAGCTCTGGCCTACGGCATGGATCAGGAGGGGGATCAATGTATCGCCATCTACGATCTGGGCGGAGGCACCTTTGATATCTCCATCCTGGAGCTCAGCGAAGATCTCTTTGAAGTGCTCTCCACCAGCGGAGACACCTATCTGGGGGGAGAGGACTTTGACTTCCGCCTCATTGAGCACCTCTTAGAGGAGTTTGAGGAGGCTGAGGGGATCGATCTTCGGGGGGATAAGATGGCCCTTCAACGCCTCAAAGAAGCGGCGGAGAAGGCCAAGCATGAGCTGAGTTCCGCGCTGGAGACGGAGATCAACCTGCCCTTCATCACCGCTGATGAGACCGGCCCCAAGCACCTCAATCTGCGCATTACCCGTACCCGCTTTGAGGCGATGGTTGAGGATCTCATCGATCGCAGCATCGAGCCCTGCCAGATCGCCCTAGATGACGCTGGGCTCAACATCAATGATATCGATGCAGTGCTCTTGGTGGGTGGCATGACCCGCATGCCTCGAGTACAGAAGCGCGTGGAGGAGTTCTTTGGGCAGGTTCCCAGCAAGAACCTCAATCCTGACGAGGTGGTCGCTACAGGGGCCTGTATTCAGGGTGGAGTGCTTACCGGAGAGGTGGAGGATGTACTCCTCCTGGATGTGACCCCGCTCTCCCTGGGCGTTGAGACTCAGGGTGGGGTTTTTACTCGCATCATCGAGAAGAACACCACCATCCCCTACAGCGGGAGTCAGATCTTCAGCACCGCTGTAGACAATCAGCCGATGGTCTCGGTGCATGTGCTGCAAGGTGAACGTGATCTCGCCAAGGACAACCGCTCTTTGGCTCGCTTTGAGCTTCTGGGTATCCCCCCTGCTCCCCGAGGGGTCCCTCAGGTCGAGGTGACCTTTGAGATCGACGTGGATGGAATCCTCCATGTCCACGCTCGAGATCGCGGCACAGGCCGAGAGCAGCGAGTCGAGGTGAGGCCTACCAGCGGTCTCACCGAGCTTGAGATTGAGGATATGATCGATGACGCGGAGATGCATAAGCAGGCTGACAACGAGCGTAAGGAGTTGGTGGAGCTGCGCAACAACGCTGAGGGCTTGATCTACACAACCGAGCGCTCCTTGGAGGAGTATGGAGATCTCCTCTCTCCTCTGGATGTAGAGGAGATTCAGGGTGACATTCAAACGCTGCAGGAGGCTTTGGAGACTGTAGATCCAGAGGAGCTGCGGCTCGCGATCCAGAACCTGGAGCAATCGGCCTATCGTATCGCCGATATCATGTACTCCCAGGCTGGCGAATAGAGCTGCTCAGTGTCTGAGAAGCAGGACTACTATGAGCTGCTGGGAGTCCCCAAAGACTGCGACGCGGCGACCCTCAAGAAAGCGTTTCGAGCCAAGGCCCTCAAATATCATCCTGATCGCAATGATGATCCAGGCGCCGAGGAAAGCTTTAAGGCGATCAATGAAGCTTATCTGCTGCTCTCAGATCCAGAAAAGCGAGCGCGCTACGATCGCTATGGCCACAGCGCCGTTCGGGGAGAGCCCTTTACAGGAACCGGCTTTAATCCCGCAGATCTGAGAGATCTCTTTGGTGGTGATCTCTTTGAGGAGCTATTTGGGGCGGTTTTCCGTCGCAGCCCTGCTCGCCACGGTCGCGATCTTAAAGCGGAGATCAAGCTTAGCTTAGAGGAGGTCGCCTGCGGGGTTGAGAAGCAGATTCGTATCCATCGCAACATGAGCTGTGATCGATGTCGAGGCTCGGGGGCTCGCAAAGGCAGTGAGCCGAAGAGCTGCTCTACCTGCCGGGGAAAGGGGCAGGTGCGAGTCCAGCGGGGCTTTATCGCCATGGCACAGGTCTGCCCTGGATGCCACGGTACCGGGCAGCTTATCGAGGATCCCTGTAGCCCCTGTGGTGGTCAGGGGAGCATCCGTCAAGAGGTCACGGTCACCATCCCTGTTCCTCCTGGGGTAGAGACAGGGCATAAGCTGCGTTTGGATGGTGAGGGAGAGCCGGGTCGTCGAGGGGGGCAGCCGGGGGATCTCTATGTACAGATCCAGGTCAAGCCCCATCCCTTCTTTGAGCGAGAGGGGCCTCACCTTCATTGCGAGGTGCCCATCAGCTTCCCTCAGGCCGCCCTGGGGGCTTCTATCGAGGTGCCCACCCTGGACGGAAAAGTACGGGTCAAGGTCCCAGCGGGCACCCAGTCAGGCAAAAGCCTGCGGTTGAGAAGCAAGGGCCTGCCCAACACTCGAGGGCGCGGCGGAGATCTATTTGTCAAGCTACAGATCGAGACCCCCAAGAGGCTCAGCCCTCGACAGCGAGAGCTGTTGGAGGAGTTTGAGGGCCTAGAGATCGCTCCAGGCCGTCGCTCCTTCCTGGACACCCTCAAAGATTGGTTCAGCTGATCGGCGCTGGCCTCAGAGCCAGATCAGTGCAGAGAGTCTCTGAGCCAGTGGATCGCCTCGCGAACTGCCGCCTGAGCTCTGGGGATCAGCCGAGTTCGTTCAGCGAAGCCGTGCATCAGACCAGGATGACGACGCATACAAGTGGAGACCCCCGCTTCTCGTAGGCGAGCGACGAGGCGCTCGCCCTCATCTCGGAGCGGGTCAAAGCCAGCGGTGACTACCCGGCCTTTGGCGCAACCACTTAGATCGGGTGCCAACAGGGGGGAGAGGCGAAAATCACGGGGATCTGCGTCTGAGATCGCGTGCTTCTGAAACCAAGCCAAGCTGCCCTCATCGATCAGGAAGCCTTCAGAGAAGATCTGCCGGGAGGGGTGCCCGCCGGTCAGATCTGCTGCTGGATAAAAGAGCAGGTGGCGATAGAGGCGAGGATCTCCTCTGTGGATCCTGAGCAGATGAAAGGCGAGGTTGGCCCCCGCGCTGTCGCCTGCGACCACCAAACGCTCTTCATCAGCACCCAGAGCATAGGCCTTCTCCTGAGCCCATTCATAAGCCAACTCAGCGTCATCATGGGCAGCAGGGAAGGGGTGCTCGGGACCCAGGCGGTAATCCAGCGCCAAGACCATCACCTCAGCCTCGACTGCCAAGCAGCGGCAGAGAGCATCATGAGTATCTAGATCACCCAAGACAAAGCCGCCCCCGTGGAAGAAGAGGAGCAGGGGAGGCTGCCTGAGACCCTCAAGCTGATAGAGGCGTGCTCGCAGCTCGCTGCCATCAGGGCGAGGGATCACGCGATCCTGAACCTGGAGGTTTTGAGCGGGGCGGATGGGTTTAAGGAGATCGATGATCTCCTTAAAAGTCTCGCGTGCTTGTTTGGGATTTTGATCCTGGATCCGTGTCCTTGTGCGCCGGATGAGCTTAAGAAATACCTGGCTATGAAGATCGAGGATGAGACGATCCCGGCGAATCGCTCGCCCCGCCATGAGGCGCAGAACAGGCTGAGGGAGTTGGGAGTAACCGGATAAGATCTTACGCTCGATCTGTTGCCTCAAAGGGGCTCTCCTTTACCTTCAAAGAGCCTTAAGATCTACCGAGCCCTCTGCTGTGACGCAACAACACAAAACCCAGAGGGAGCGCAAGAAGGCAGGCATATTGAGCTGCTGTGAGCCCCCACCAGCGGGGATCGGAGTGAGGCAGATCCCAAGCCCTGAGGAAATCGAGGAGAAAGCGCGCGCTCCCGTAGAGAATGATCAGGAGGGCGGTGGCGCGGCCAGGGGGCTCTCGAACCGGCCTGATCAGGATCATTAAGCTCAGAGTGAGAAACAGCTCATAGAGCCCCAGATCGTGCCGCGCGCCACCTGGGAAGGCGACAGCGAGCGGAAAATCGCTGAGACAGCCAGGGTGATCATGAACCAGAGCACAGGCTGCGCGACCAAGGAGCCAGCCCCAGAGCCCCCCCTTGAGCAGGGCATCTCCCCAGGCGAGGCGATTTAAACCCAGGCGACGACTCAGGGGGAAGAATACCAAGGCGGCTCCCGCAAAGCCTCCTATAGAGGAGAACCCCACCCAGAAGCGATAGAGCGCACGAGGATCTCTGAGGCGCTCAGGGTGGTAGAAAAACAGCTCAACGAGATGAGAGCCAAGGAGCGCACCTCCCATCACCCCCAAGAGAAAGCTGTCTCCCTGTGCTCGCTCCTCAACGGGGCGCTGCCTGAGGATCATCCAGCGCCCCAGGAGAATTCCCAGAGTGATTAGAAGACCAAAGGGCTTAAAAGGCAGCTCTGGGAGTTGAATGAAGGGGATCATTTTTCCAACTCTTTCACCATTGGGCCGCCATTCTCTCCTTATGAATCCGATCCAACATAGAAACCCTTTCAAACAGCCACTCGATAGAGTCCGTTCGCTCTTTACGAAGACAGCAAAGTCATCAGCATAGAAGTGCTGATGCCTTGCCCGCCTACCGTCCCTCCTCGATATATACCCAATACTTAGCTTGATATTGCCCAGCAAAGTAATAAACTAAGTCTTCTAAGTCTAGTCTGGAGGGCGGTGATGCAGATTGTAAACATGCACGAGGCCAAAACCCATCTATCTCGCCTTGTCGATCAAGCGATGCGTGGTCAGGCGTTCATCATCGCGAAGGCTGGAAAACCGCTGGTCAAGGTGATCCCCTATGTGGCTGAAGAGGAGGGCGGCTGTCGACGGCTTGGATTTATGACAGGGGAGATCATGGTTCCAGATGACTTCGATCAGATGGACACTGGAGGCATCGTCGCGCTGTTTGAGGAACAACAACCGTGAAGCTCTTACTCGACACTCATATTTTGCTGTGGGCTGCTGGAGAGCCTGAGCGCCTGTCGAGCGCAACTCGTGAGCTGCTTGAGGATGAGAAAAATGTGCTGTACTTCTCTTCTGTAAACATCTGGGAGATCGTAATAAAATCGGGCTTGGGTCGTGATGATTTTCGTGTCAACCCAGCTCGGCTCCGCAGATTGCTGATTGCCAATGGCTGGATTGAGATGTCGGTGACATCGGACCACGTCCTGCTGATTGAGACGCTTCCTCTCCTACACAAAGACCCATTTGATCGAATTCTTTTGGCGCAGGCCCGAGCCGAGCGGATGCAGTTTGTCACCGCTGATCATCGAATAAAGCAGTATGGTCACGACATCATCTCAGTTTAAGCTCAACTGATAAAATAGAGCTGTAAAACATGATCGCCACCAAACCAGTTTTGCCCCATGAGCTGCGTCTTGAAGTTCGATCTTAGGATCATTATACCTATAATTTTAGGTGGATGAACTCCTCGTTAAAATGTGTTTTTTGATGGTGAGCAGAGGGTTTGCTCACAGGCGCACACTCTCCCTGAAGCTTGGCCCTCAATCCCAAGAGCGTATGATGAGGTCTTCTGTGGTCTTAGGATCCTCCATGCCTACGCTCCTTCTTCTCCTCTTCGCCCTCTGGGCCTGTACCGATCTCAACGAAGCTCCCGACCTGGGTCCAAAGGCCACTCAGGATCTACCCTCCCTTGAAGATCATCCAAGGGCTGAGAGAGAGATCCTGTTTGGAGGTGCTACGCTCCAGGATCTGAGCTCCCTCGTAGACAACGCCTCTCCAGAGCAGGGGCTCTTGGATCAGGGCGCGGTGCAGGATCTGAGCGCCTTTGAAGATCAGCAATCCCAAGACGGGGGCGCTCCCCAAGACAGCATGCCCTTTGAAGATCAGCAACCCCAAGAGGAGGGGGTTCCTCCCCAAGATGCCTTCATCCCCCAAGACACTCTCATCTCTCCAGATGTGCCCCCCGGCTGTATCCCGAGCTGTGAGGGGCGAGGCTGTGGAGATCCTGATGGCTGCGGTGGGGCCTGTGGGCCCTGCCCCGACGAGCAGGTCTCCATGGCGCCCCTGCCCGACCTGGAGCCCCTGGGGGCTACGGAGACCATAGAGCGCCAAGGCTCAACTGATGACTATCTCATCTCCCCCAACGGGAACGTGAAGATCGGAATTCGCCGGGAGTGGGGGGGCACCATCATCTTCTTTGGCCTCACGGACGCAGGCCCTGGAATGAACCCCAGCAATGTCATCGACGCCAATGACACTGGGCGAGAGGTGCAGGTGGCCTTCTATGATCCCCTGCGTGTCCGCCAGGGTTGTGCGCACAACGCCTCCTGCCAACAGGCCATCGGAGCCTGCCCCGCCAGCATCTCCTACTTGGGTTGGAACCCAGTGCAGGGGGGCAACCGCTGCAATGAAGGCTCAGGCATTGAGGGCCTGGATCTCCAGCCTGGGCTCATCAGCCTCCATACACGACCCCTACACTGGAACCCGGACTGGCAGCGTGCGGATTGCCAAAATGACGGCTGCGACAGCCGCGAGACTCGCCGCCTGCGCGCTGATGTGCGTTACCAACAGCGCCTGCGCTTTGTGCAGACCGAGGTGGTGGAGATGCAGATGGAGGTGGAGAATCTCACCGATATGGATCACCCCCCCACCGCTCAGGAGTTCCCCACCCTCTACGCCGCCTGGGGCGGGCATGGCCTCTCCAACCTACGCAACATCCTGGACTCCAACGGGCAGCGGATCGAGGTGGATATCCCCGCCAACGATGGCTTCTTTATGAAGAATTATGAGAGCCCCGAGGGCTGGACTATGCTCCAGAACGACGCCCGGGACTACGGTGTGGGCATCTACTACGAGGGGAAGCTGAGGGGCTTCCAAGCCTGGCAACTGGAGGGGGTCTTCAACAACCTGCGCTCCCGCTTCCTATTTGGCCTCCCCCCTCGAGGGACTGTAGTGGCCCGGGCCTATCTCCTCATCGGCTCAGAGCAGACGATCCATGCCCGAGCCCACCTCCTGGATCAGAGCCTGCCCCCCTTTGGGGTCCTGGACGGCCCCGCTCAGGGGGAGGTCGCTTCTGGACGGACGATCTTCAGGGGTTGGGTCCTGGACAACATCGGGGTGGAGCGGGTGGAGCTGCTGGTGGATGGGGAGTTTTTGGCGGATCTAGGGTATGGAGGAGATCGCCCCGATGTTTGCCGAGTCTATCCTGGTTATAACGCCTGCCCCCAAGTGGGCTATCACGGGGAGGTGGATCTCTCAGAGCTGAGTTCCAAGACCCATCTGTTTGAGATCCGTGCCACCGACACTCATGGGAATACCCGAATCGTCGCGCGCCGTCGGATCGTAGTGCACCCCTGAAGAATCCAGGCTCCTTGATCGATGGTTGCACTCGATGTTCTAGTTTTTGGATGCACGAACGCGAATGTCTTATGGGTGCTTCTCCGCAGTGGCGGATACAACCCACCAAACAGCAGGGAGATCGGAGAGGGCGTAATCAGGAGCCTAGAAAAAAAGTCATCAAATTTCGTAAAAGCTGAGTGACTACATTTGCTCTCAGACCTTCAAACTACCACATCTTCACGACTGCCTGTTTTATTTCGCGTTAGGAGTACTCTCCCCAACGTCCTGAATCCAGGAGCGCCTGAGCCACAGCGGCTTGGAGCTCCTTTAGCCCTTGACCGGTGATCGCAGAGAGACCCAAGAGAGCAGGCTCCTCCTTGAGGGCCTCCTGAAGCGCTGAGAGCTGCTCGCTGACCTCAGGGCGATCCATCTGAGAGAGCACCACCAGATAGGGTCGCTTTAAGAGCAGCGGTTGATAACGCCCCAGCTCCTCTCTAAGGGCTCGAAAATCTCCCAAAGGATCTCGCCCAGGCTCCAGGTCCTGAGTCACCAGAAAGACAAAGAGAGAGCAGCGCTCGATATGCTTGAGAAAGCGGATCCCCAGACCCGCTCCCTCGGCCGCGCCTCGGATAAGCCCCGGCATATCAGCGATCACATAGCTGCGCTCTTCATCTACGCGGACCATACCCAAGTTGGGGCGGAGGGTGGTGAAGGGGTAATCGGCGATACGAGGACGGGCGCGGCTCATACGGCTCACCAAGGTTGATTTGCCCGCGTTGGGGAAACCCACGAGGCCAACATCAGCCAGCAGCTTCAGCTCCAGCAGCAACTCTCGCTCCTCTCCAGGGCGCCCCGGCTGCGCGAAGTCCGGGCTGCGCCGTGAAGGGGTGGCAAAGGCGGAGTTTCCTCGCCCTCCTAAGCCCCCTCGGGCGATCACAAAACGCTGCTTCGCCTCTACGAGATCCTTAAGCAACTCACCACTCTCGGCGTCTTTAATCTGAGTACCCACCGGAACGGAGATCTCCAATGAGCGGCCCCCAGCTCCTGTGCAGTTTTTACCCGTTCCTGGGCGCCCCTGTTGTGCGATATGCCTGCGTTTGTAGCGCAGATCCATCAGGGTCGCGAGGGCAGGATCAGCGTAGAAACTTACATCTCCTCCACGGCCTCCATCGCCTCCATCGGGGCCTCCCCTGGGGACAAATTTCTCACGTCGAAAGCTGACCGCGCCCGCTCCTCCTGCTCCAGAGCACACATAAATCTGGACCTCATCGATAAACTTCATGATGCTACCTGGTTTTTTCTGGATAGGAAGAGGAGGGGTGGTTATGGCTCGGGTGGGAAAGCTTTAAAGGACCTCTAGTAAACCGCGACCCGCTTCTTCTGTTTGCGGCCATAGGACTCAAACTTAACAGTCCCATCGATCAACGCAAATAGTGTATGGTCTCGTCCCAAACCAACATTGTTTCCAGCACGGATGCGCGTGCCACACTGACGAACCAAAATATTACCTGCACGAACAAATTGACCGTCAAAACGCTTCACTCCACGGCGTTGTGCGTTGGAGTCACGACCGTTGCGAGTACTTCCTTGTCCCTTCTTATGGGCCATTTTTGAGCCTCCTTAAAGCTGGATGCCTGTGATTTCAAGCTCGGTGTAGTGTTGCCGATGACCCTGCTTTTTATGGTAGCCCTGGCGGCGGGTCTTCTTAAAGATGATGATCTTGGCCCCGCGCGCCTGACGGCAGATGCGGGCTTGGACCTGAGCACCTTCAAGCCTGGGGCGGCCGATGTGGGTCTCGCCCTCACCACCCACCAACAGGACCTGATCAAGCTGGACAGAGGAGCCGACCTCTCCCTCCAACTTCTCGACGCGAAGATGATCGCCTGTGCTCACGCGATGCTGCTTCCCGCCTGTCTTGATGATTGCGTACATAGAAACGTCCTAGAAACTTGGGGGTTGGACTTAGAGGCCGCGCAAAATACATCAGCTCCTCTAGAGCGTCAATGATCTCCTCTCAACAATATCCTCGCCACTTCACCACATCCTCTTCCCCAGCAACACAGCCTGCGGCTGCGCCACTTGCCCCGAGAGCTTTGCCCTCTCCGCCATGTTAGAGCAACGTGAGAAGAGAGCGCCGCTGAGGTGTACAGGTTTCCCCAGCAACACAGCCTGCGGCTGCGCCACTTGCCCCGAGAGCTTTGCCCTCTCCGCCATGTTAGAGCAACGTGAGAAGAGAGCGCCGCTGAGGTGTACAGGTTTTTTTCATAGTCACTCGACGGTAACACTCTTGGCCAGATTTCGAGGTTGATCTATATCTGTACCCTTGAGATCGGCGATATGATAGGCCAGGAGTTGAAGAGGCACTGTGTTTAGGATGGGTTGAAGCAGCTTAGGGATTTTGAGGACCCAGAGCTGAGCATCGGACACTCCTAAGATCGCCTCATCCCCCTCCTGAGCCAGCGCGATGATGCGCCCCTCCCGAGCCCTCACCTCCTCGAGGTTAGAGAGGGTCTTCTCATAGTGCTGGTCTTGGGTGGCGATGATCACTACAGGCATCTCTTCATCGATGAGGGCGATGGGTCCATGCTTCATCTCGCCCGCAGCATAGCCCTCAGCATGAATATAGCTGATCTCCTTGAGCTTAAGGGCGCCCTCCAGGGCGATGGGGAAGTTCATCCCTCGTCCCAAATAGAGGAAATCTCGGGCGCCCATAAAGCGCTGAGCGATCAGCTTGATCTCTGGCTCCCGCTTGAGAACCTGTTCGATCTGCTGAGGGAGCTGTGAGAGGCCCTGGAGGCGCTCGCGGATCTGCTCAGCAGAGAGCCGCCCTCGACGGCGGCCCAGAAAGAGAGAGAGGAGCTGGAGAGCGGTGACCTGAGTGAGAAAAGCTTTGGTGCTGGCCACCCCGATCTCTGGGCCTGCATGGGTGTAAATCAGATCATCTGAGGCACGAGCGATACTGCTCTCGATGCTGTTACAGATGCTTAAGATCCGCGCCCCGCGCCCCTTGGCCTCGCGCAGGGCCGCCAAGGTATCGGCGGTCTCCCCCGACTGACTCACGGCGATAAAAAGGCTGTACTCATCGATGATGGGATCTCGATAGCGAAACTCAGAGCCCAGATCGACCTCAACCGGAATCCGAGTAGCCTCTTCGATCAGCACCTTACCCAAGAGAGCCGCGTGCCAAGCGGTCCCGCAAGCGCAGAGAGTGATGCGATCAAAGCCCTGGATCTCCGCCTCTGTCAGTTGGACATTCTCCAGATGAACATCCCCCAACTCCAAAGAGATCCGGCCCCGGAGAGTGTCAGCCAGGGCGCGGGGCTGCTCATGGATCTCCTTGAGCATAAAATGCTTATAGCCCCCTTTCTCCGCCTGCCCTGGAGTCCAGCTGATCCGTTTGATGGGGCGCTCGACAGGTTCCCCATCGACGCTGATCTCAACTCTGTCACAGGTGACCACCGCCAGATCTCCTTCATGAAGAAAGATCATCTGTCGGGTGTAGTTGATCAACGCAGGGATGTCGCTGGCCAAAAACATCTCCCCCTCTCCCAAGCCGATCACCATCGGGCTGGCGTTCTTAGCGACCACCAACTTGTCTGGCTCCGTCTCCGAGAGAACCAGGAGGGCATAGCTGCCCCGCACCTCAGCCAAGACCGCGCGCACCGCCTCAACTAAGGGGCTCCCCGCTTCGATCTTCTCTCGGATGAAATGGCTGAAGATCTCCGTATCTGTCTCACTCTGGAAGAGATGTCCCCGCGCCTCCAGCTCCGCTCGCAACTCTAGATGGTTCTCTAAGATGCCGTTGTGGACCACATGCACTGACCCCGCGCGGTGAGGGTGGGCGTTTATCTCCGAGGGCCGCCCGTGTGTAGCCCATCGAGTATGACCGATACCCAAGCTGCCAAAGAGCGGCTGCTCAGCCAACATTCGGCTCAGATGGATCAGCTTCCCCACAGAGCGTAGGGTCTGGGTTTGCTGGCCGTCGTAGATGGCCAGACCCGCTGAATCATAGCCGCGATACTCCAAGCTTTTCAGGCCGCTGAGCAGAAACTCTGCGCTTTGACGAGGGCCTACATAACCAACGATTCCACACATTTAAATTTTTTCCTTCTTGAGTAGAGCGCGGCGCTGTGCAGCCCAGCCCTCGATGTTTTTCTGTCGCATCCGGCTCAGCGCTAAGGCATCCTTAGGGATATCCTCGGTGATGGTGCTGCCCGCTCCCACATAGGCCCCCTCTCCCACCTCCACAGGAGCAACAAGCTGGCTGTCTGAGCCGATAAAAGCTCCAGCGCCGATCTCGGTGTGGTGCTTATGGACTCCGTCGTAATTACAGGTGATCGTCCCCGCTCCGATGTTGCTGCCCGCGCCGATATGAGTGTCTCCCAGATAGCTGAGGTGACTGGCCTTAACCCCCTCGTCCAGTTGAGCCTTCTTGGTCTCTACAAAGTTACCCACCCGTACCTCTCGCTTGAGGATCGTCCCCTCTCGGAGCCGCGCGAAGGGACCCACAGCACAGGCGGGACCAATCTGCGCCCGCTCCGCGAGGCTATAGGGGTGAATCTGAGAGCCTTCTCCCACCTCCGTATCCTTGAGCCAGACCCCTTGCCCCAATACACAACCCCGCCCCACCCGCGTCTCTCCCAGGAGCGCAACATCGGGGCCGATGATCGTGTCAGGCTCTACTCGCACCCCCCACTCCAAACGCAGACGACGAGGATCTTGGATGCTCACCCCACTCTGCATCAGCTCTTCAGCCAGCCGCGCTTGGATCATCGCTTCAGCCTGGGCTAGATCGAGGCGGTCATTGATGCCTCGCAGCTCCAGCGCCGCTTGGTCTCCCAACACCAAATCTCGCAACTCCAGCCCCGCGCTCCTCGCCTCAGCTACCAGATCGGTCAGATAGTATTCCCCCTGAGCGTTTTCCTGTCCCAGGCGCTTCAGACCCTCAAAGAGGAAGCTGGCCTGAGCGCAGTAGATCCCCGCGTTGACCTCCTGAATCTTGAGCTGCTCAGGGCGACAATCGCGGGCCTCTCTGATCGCCACCAAGCTCCCCGTCTCATCACGAATCAGGCGACCATAGACAGCGGGGATCTCCAGACGCATCCCCATCACCCCCAAGGCGGCCTCTCCTGTGACCTTCTCCAGCGCCTTAAGCTGCTCCAGGCGAAGGCAGGGGACATCTCCCGAGAGGATCAAGATCTGCCCATGAAAGCCAGCCAGAGCTTCTGCTCCACAGAGAACGGCATGAGCGGTCCCAAGCTGCTGCTCCTGAACCGCGATATGGATGGGGGCCTCCGGAAAGGCAGCATGCAGCTCCGCCTCCACCGCCTCTCGCTGATGCCCTAAGATCACCACGATCTTCTCCGCTCCCAGCGACAAGGCCAGCTCCACTGGAGCGTGGATCATTGGACGACCCGCTACGGGGTGCAAGACTTTGTTGAGCTTAGAGCGCATCCGCGTACCTCGGCCTGCGGCCATGATCAACGCTGCTTTGGGGCTCATCGCCTCTCCTCTCTTATTGTTTGGGCTGAGGGGCCTCTCTTTGGTCCCTTCAAGCGGGCTCTTCATCACCTTTTTTGCTCTAGCGCTCTCTTCAAGCAAGCCCTAGCTTCACCTTCTGATGAAATTCACCAACGAGTTGAACGGCCTCCCTGAGGCTTCAATGATCAGCGCTCGCTTGAAACGCCTGGCTCAGCAGGCCCCCTTGGGGGGGGTGCTGGAGGCCCTGATCCCAGTCCTGCGCAACAGCCGCAGCTTGGGCGCTTTTCTCCTTCGTCACCCTGAGGCCCTCTCCTGTTTGAGGCCCTCGCGGCTCCATGAGCCTCTAAACCCTCAAGCCTTGATCGCTCGCGTAGAGGAGCTGAGCGGTGTGGAACCCGATGAAGAGAGGCTCTCCTTGGCCCTGAGGCAGGGCCGCTCTGAGGCCCTCTTGAGGATCTGCGCCCGCGATGTGCTCCTCTCGGTTCCCCTGGAGGAGACTTGCCGCGCTCTGAGCCTCCTGGCTGAGGGCTGCTTGGAGATCGCCACCGCCTTCGCCCTCAAGAGCATCACCGCGAAGTTAGGGCCTCCTCTAGATGATAGAGGTCGGGAGATCCCCTTTGTTGTCATGGGGATGGGTAAGCTGGGGGGCTGGGAACTGAACTATAGCTCCGATGTTGATCTTATCTACTTTTATGGCTGCGATGTTGAGGGCAGCCACGCTCATTTCTGCCGAGTCAGCGAGATCATCACCCGGCTTCTCCATCAACGCAACGCTGAGGGTTTTGTCTTTCGGGTCGATCTACGGCTCCGCCCTGAGGGGCAGAGTGGCCCTCTCTGTAACTCTCTGTTGGGCGCCGAGCGCTATTACGAAGCTTGGGGGCGCCTCTGGGAGCGGATGGCCTGGCTCCGCGCTCGGCCTGTCGCTGGAGATCTGACCCTGGGGCGAGAGCTCCTCAAGCGTCTGGAGCCCTGGATCCACCGCCGCAGTCTGGACGCCAACACCCTGGAGGGGATCCGCGCCCTCCGAGATCAGATCCTCAGGAGGCATCGGCGAGATCGCAGCCTCTGGGGAGAGAGTTTAGATCTTAAGTTGGATGAGGGTGGTATCCGCGCCCTGGAGTTTTTTGTTCAAACCCTTCAGATCATCCACTCTGGACGTCAACCCCTCCTGCGAGATCCCTCCACCCTGGGAGGGCTACGGCGGCTCCAAGCTCAGGGGCTCCTAGATGCTCAAGCACAGGCTGAACTCGCGGCGGCCTATCGCCTCTTTCGTCGAGTAGAACACCGAATCCAGATGGAGGAGGAGCGACAGCTTCATCGCCTGCCTCAAGGAGAGGCCCTGATGCATCTGGCGCTGCGTCTGGGGTTTCCCTCTGATTCTGCCCTGTTGGAGCGCTTAGATCTTTGTCGAGCCCAGGTCTCAAAGCAGCTCTGTGAGCTGTTGGGAGGAGGGCAAGAGGAGGAGCCTGAGCGCCTCTTGGCGCGAGCAGCCCTCTCAATGGACAGCTCAACAGCGCTCCGCTTAAAGGCCCTGATGCAGGGCGGCCTAAGGGATCCTGAGCAGGCGCTTCAGCTCCTGCGCCTTGCTGGACGACGACCCACCAGCCCCTTCTCTCTCCGTGCTCCCTCCAGCGGTCTCCAGGCAGGGGTTGATCTCCTGACCCGGATCTTCCGCTCCTATGATCCTGATAAAGCCCTCAACCACCTCACCGCTTTTATCTCTACCGTGGCTCGACGACCTCAATATCTCAGCAGCTTGGCGGAACGCCCCGCCTTGGCAGGGTTGCTGATCAACCTCTTCGCCAGCTCTGATCTGCTCAGCGAGGCCCTCATCCGTCGCCCCAGCCTGGTGGATGATCTCTACAGCCCTCTAAGAGCGGAAAGCTATCGCGAGGAGCTGAGGCGCTTCCCCTTGGGTGTAGGGCGAGAGGCGCTCTTGGAGGGCTTAGCGCTCTTTCGTTTGAGAGAGACCTTGAAGATCGGTCTGGCTGATCTGGCGGGTTTATTGAAGATGGAGGAGCTGGAGGCTCGACTCACGGCGCTGGCTGAGGCGATCCTTGAGGTTCTCATCGCTCAGGCACTGGAGGTTCAACTCCATCGCCCTCGAGGCAGCGATGGAGCCCCCCTAGATTGTGCAGTCCTGGCGATGGGTAAGCTGGGGGGCAGGGCGATGAGCTACGGCAGCGACCTAGATATCCAGATCATCTACGAAGATCCCCCAGACCGAGGCTCTGAAGCTCTGGCTTGGTTTGGAGGCTTCGCCCGGCAGCTGATCAGCCTCTTGGGGCTCCCCACCCGCGCGGGCGCCCTCTATCAAGTAGACACTCGCCTACGTCCCGGAGGGCGGCAGGGGACCTTGGTGACTCGCCTGGGACGCTTTCGGGAGTATCATCAGCGGGCAGCGCCCTGGGAGCGTCTCGCGCTGGTGCGCGCGCGCCCCATCTCTGGCGCTCCTCCCTTCAGAGAGACCCTGATCCGAACCCTAGAGTCCCTCACCTATGAGCATCCGCTTCCTCCCAACTTTCGAGAGGAGATCAGAAAAATCAGGCTGCGTATAGAGCGTGAGCTTGCCCGAGAAAAACCGGGTCGATATAACCCTAAGTTGGGCCGAGGAGGGCTCGTGGAGATTGAGTTCATCACCCAGCTTTTCCAGATCGAGCAGGGCGCAGATCCCAGGTTAAGGAGCAGCAATACGGTGAGCGCGCTCCAACGCCTCTCCCAACAGCGCCTGCTCCCCTGCGCCTCTCGCCTGCTCTCTGCTTGGCGCTTTCTTCGCAACCTGGAGCACCGCTTGCGGATGGAACGGGGGCGCGCGGTGACTGAGCTTCGCGATGAGTCTCAGGGGCTTCAGCGTATCGCCAAGCGCCTGGGTTATGGAGGAGAGGCCGGAGAGCCAGCCCAACAGCTCCTCAGAGATTATCAGCGAGAGGTGGGGGCTGTCCGAGAATGTTTCGAGATGGTGTTCACCCAGCCCGGCTGAGCCGGAGAAGGAGAAGAGATGAAGCTGAACCTAGATCTGTTGCCTCTGGAGGAGCGCAAAGCGAAACCCCTAGACGAAAGCGGCTTGGGCTTTGGGCGTATCTTCTCCGATCATATGTTGATGATGCCCTGGTCTAAAGAGCTGGGGTGGCATGAGCCCCGAATACAACCCTACGCTCCTCTTCAGCTGGACCCTGCGGCCCTAGTTCTCCACTACGGTCAAGGGGTCTTTGAGGGGATGAAGGCTTATCGAGGAGCAGAAGATCAGATCTGTATGTTCCGCCCCTGGGAGAACATCGCGCGTCTCAACCGCTCCTGTAAGCGCCTCTGCATCCCTGCCCTCCCTGAAAAATTGGTCTTGGAGATGATCTCAAGTCTGCTCAAGATCGAGCAGGAGTGGATCCCCAAGAGCCCAGGGACCAGCCTCTACATTCGCCCCACAGTGATCGCCACCGAGGGCTGCTTGGGGGTTAAAGTCAGCCAGGAGTATCTCTTCTACGTGATCGTGGGTCCCGTGGGAGCCTACTACGCTGAGGGCTTTAACCCTGTGAAGATTTGGGTAGAGGAGCGCTATATCCGTGCTGCTCCAGGAGGCCTGGGGGATGCCAAGACGATGGCCAACTATGCCCATAGCCTCCTGGCTACCGAAGAGGCCAAGAAGCGAGGCTTCACTCAAGTGCTCTGGCTCGATGCCTGCGACAAACGCAGCATCGAGGAGGTGGGTACCATGAATATGTTCTTTAAGATCGCAGGAGAGATCATCACCGCCCCCCTGGAGGGTTCAATCCTCCCTGGCATAACGCGGGACTCAGTCCTCAAACTCTGTGAAAGTTGGGGTCTGCCCGTGAGCGAGCGCCGTATCAGCATTGATGAGGTTCTAAAGGCTCAGGCTGATGGGTCTTTAGAGGAGGCCTTTGGGACAGGCACCGCAGCGGTGATCAGTCCTGTGGGTGTGCTGCACTATCGAGGCGAAGATCTCTCTATCTCAGGGGGGGGGATCGGCCCTCTCTCTCTCAAGCTTTTTAATGAGTTACAGGAGATCCAGTTTGGCCAAAGAGCTGATGAGCAGGGTTGGGTTTTTAAGTTCTCCTGAAAAAAATATCTGGTCCTATGACATCTTTGTCATAGTAGAATCTCTACGAGCTTCTGTTCTCCCTCTCTACTCAACTTTGAGATCTCAGCTGCTCCCTGACGGCGCTGTCCTGCTCTCCCTGCCTCCAAAGAACCTCAAGCGGGACTTTAAAAGCAAGTCGTCAGCTAAGCCTTCGATTCTAAAGATGTTTATTTTTATTCATCTCCCTGGAATAAAATTGGCAATTGACCTCCAAGGGCCTGTCTTGAGGAGCTTTACATGGGATCTGATTTCATTCGCGCGCTGGAGCATCATCGAGCCCTCACCCTGTCACAGCGAAGTCCACTGATCGAGCCTCTCTCCGATCGGGTGCTCATCTCTTGGATACACCATGACAGCATGCTTGAGGGACGGCTCTACCGCCCAGATGAGATCGCCCAAGCGCTCCGAGGTAAAGACAGTGAGCTGGATCCCTATCTCCACCCCCTGATGAGGGAGATTCGACGCTCTCGGGATGCGATCCTCTTTATCTGGGAGCGAGCCCAGAGGGGTCCAGAGGAGGTCAGCTTAGAGAATCTCAAGGCGATCCATCGCATCCTCACCCCTCGCTCTCGGGATCGTGGAGGGCTCTACCGTAAGACCTCTCCAGTCCACAGGGATTATTACCAGCGCATCTGCTCTGCTGAGAAGGTCCCCTACCATCTCCGTAAGCTCTTTGAGCAGATCCATCAGGAGTATGATGAGGCTTCAGATCCGGTAGACTTCACCGCCAGCATTCATCACCGCCTCATGTTTATCTACCCCTTCCGTAGAAATCCTGGGCTCGCTACGCGGCTCTTTACCAATCTCCTCCTGCTCTCCAGAGGCTATCCCCCCGCCATCATCCCCGCCACCTCGCGCCCAGCCTACTACAGCGCTCTCAAGCATCCTGAGCCTGAACGCCTCGCACAGCTCTACCGAGAGGCGGTCTCCTGTTTCCTCTCCAGCTCTGGGTTGCGGCTCCTGCGCTCCTAATTCCAGTTTCCTTCCAACTGGCGCTCTTTGACGCTCTATGGCAACCTCCTCAAATGCAGATCAGATGTGGGCGCTGTGGCGCCGAGAATGAGAGCGACTTCTCAGCTCAACCCAAGCGATGCCACTCCTGCGGTCACGACATCCAGATAGATGATGGGGGTTTTGGCTTAGAGGAGCTGGCGGGTCTAGAGCTGGGGTCTACAGATTTCGAAGATCTTTCTTCTGGAGAGGAGTTGGGCTCAAGAACAGGGAACGCTCAACCCTTTGACCTCTCTGCTTTGATGGATCAAGCGGAGATGGACACCCTGGGGGGCTCCTCCTTCTCCTTTGAACAAGACAACTTTGACGATCAGATCTTAGGGATGGGTGAGGAGGAGCCAACCCGTGTGGTCAACACCGACATTGCTGATGTCGTCCGCGCCTTTGGCAGCACTGCAGCGGGTGTTGGTTGGCGGGTCAAGAGCGAGCGAGGCCTGATCTACGAGTTGATGAGCATAGACGCGGTAGTAGCTTGGTTGGGCGGAAAGAGCGATATTCAAGGGATCTTGATCTCTGAGGCAGATGGAGAGTTCAAGCCCATCTCAGCCTATCCCAAGCTGGCTCAACGTTTGGGGATCAGTGATCAGCGTCCCCCCAGCGCAGCTCCCAAGCCTACAACCCCCGAGGCTCCAGCTCTCACTCTGAGCCGAGAACGCTCTAAACCCAAGCGCTCTCCTGCGCTCTCTCGGGATCAAGGAAACAAAGAGCAGAAAAAGGCAGCTCCGCGCTCTCGAGTACAGGAGGCCCGTAAGCGCGTCGAGAACCCCATCGGGATGGGGTTCCTTCTGGCCCTCAGCTTGGCCTGTTTGATCTTAGGTCTGGGGCTTGTCATGGGGGGGGTTAAGATGGGCCTCTTTAGCCTCCCCGAATCTCAGAGCCTCGGTCAGGTTCATCCCAGTAAGGGTTTTAAGAGAGCGCTTCGAGCTCTCAACGAGAAGAAGTACACCGCCGCGACAGAACTCTTTAGGGAACTCTCTCAGAGAGAGAAAGATCCTCAGATCTATCGCTATCAAGCCCTCGCGCTCTACCAAACTGATCGAAAAATAGAAGCAGAAAAAGCCCTCTCGGAATATCGACGGGCCCTGCTTCGGGCGGAACAGCATGGACGTTAAATGCGAAAAGTGTGGGACTGAGTACGAGTTTGATGACAGCAAGGTCACCCAGGCAGGGATCACGGTCAAATGTACTCACTGTGGTCACCTCTTCCGGGTCAGCCGTCAGCGGGCTCCAGAGCAGGATGAGTCTATCAATCTCCCCCCCCAACTCCAGAACTGGCGCATACGCAATGTGCAGGGGGAGATCCGAGAGTTCCAGGAGTTGGCGACTCTCCAGGAGTGGATCGTTCAGGGTAAAGTCTCTCGGAGTGATGAGATCTCCAAGAGCGGTGAGAACTGGAAACCTCTAGGTTCCATCGTTGAGTTAGCGAACTTCTTCCTCTCAGCACCCAACCCTCCTCCTCCTCCTGGAAGCTCTGAGCTTCTGGGCAGCGGAGACTTTCGCTTAGAAGGACCTCAGCAGCAGCTCCCTGAGAGCCCCTCTTGGTCTGAGCCTCACTTTGACCTCCAGAGCGGCAGCTCTCCAGGTATACCTGCACTCTACACTCCCTCTCCGCTGATGACAGGGCAGAGCGCGGCGATCAGCTTCCCCCCACAAGCTCCACCACATCGAGGTGGCTCTTTCCTCTTGGGGGTCTTCGCGACCTTGGCCTTGGTGGGCGTGGGCTACTTCGTCTACGACCAGTTTTTGCGTCCTCCACCTCAGATCGGAGAGCAGTTTGAGCCGACCAGCCCCAGCCCTCGTCTCTTGGCTCGGCTGAGGCGCGCCAATGTCGCTTGGCAGCGAGACACAGAGAAGGGCTTGGGCGAAGCGGCGACAGCCTATACTGAGGTCCTCGCGGCCTTGGGGCGCCCTCCCGCCCACCCAGAGCTGGCCATCCGCGCCCATATGGGCCGGGCTCGTGTCGCCATCACCCAAGCTGAATATGAACTCTTGGAGGGTCGTGGGGCTCAGAATACGCTCAACCAAGCCTCTCTGGAGTTGGAGGAGGCGGCGGACTCAGAGGGAGCGGAGCTGCAGCTGCTCTACGCTGACTTCTATCGCGTGAGTGGGGAACTCAAAGCCGCAGAGCGCGCGCTTCATAAGGCGGAGGAGGAGGGGGCGGATCCTGTTGAACTCTCCTTTATCCGTACTGCTCTCAGTTTCAGTGGCCCAGCTGCTCCTGAGAGCGCCGCTCAACAGCTGGGGCAGCTCTCCTCTGAAGCCCGCTCGCTCCCCCGAGCTCGTTTTTTAAGGGTCATCGCTCTAAAGCGAGCGGAGAAGCATGAGGAGGCTCTACAGGCGCTGACTGAGCTCTTGAGCCTTAACCCAGAGCATGGACCAGGGACACGCCTGCTGAAGAAGTTTAAGCAGGAGAAGACCGCAAAAACTAAGGCTCCCAAGAAGAAGCCCGACGCTGGGGAACCCAAAGTTGAGAAGGAGGGGAAACCCAAGAAGCTTTCCGTGGATGTTTTGATCCGACAGGGCAATACCGCCTTGGAGAATGGTCGCACGAGTAAAGCACGGGCGCTCTTCCGTAAGGTTGTGGATCGCAGGCCTCGGAGCCCTGAGCCTTGGGCCAACTTGGGCTGGTGTGATCTGGCAGATGGCCGCCCCAGCCAAGCTCTGGGCTACTTTGAGCGCGCCCTCAGAAAGAGCAGGCGTTATGCTGACGCCCTCTTTGGTAAAGCTCGCGCTCTGGAGACCGCAGGGCGCAGAGCGGAGGCGATTGAGGCCTATAAGGAATACCTGGAGCAGCACCCTCTGGGCAGCAAGTCCCATATGATCAGGCGCAAGCTAGAGCGCCTAGCGCCTTAGGAGGAGAAGTGATCCACTTTGAAACGATTGAGTGGCTCTCTGAGGGGATCTCACTGCTGGATCAGCGTCTCCTGCCAAGCCAAGAGCGTTTCTTACTCTGTAAAAGTTGGGAGGCGCTGGGGCGAGGGATCAAGGAGATGGCCATTCGAGGTGCTCCCGCCATCGGTATTGCTGCGGCGATGGGTATCGCTCTGGCCGCTCAGGCTCAAGAGGCCCCTGATGAGGAGAACCTAACGCCTGCTTTTACAGGCTTAGCTGCGACCCGTCCGACAGCGGTCAACCTCTTCTGGGCGCTAGAGCGCATGAGGAGACGACTGCGGGCTCTTGAGGGGCAGCACCCTGCAGAGATCAAAGCAGGTTTACTGACCGAAGCCCTGAAGATCAAGGCTGAGGATCTCGCCATGTGTAAAGCGATGGGGGCTCAGGGCGCGAAGCTCCTGCCTGAGGGGGCTCGAGTCCTGACCCACTGTAACGCTGGAGCTTTAGCGACGGGGGGCTATGGCACCGCTTTGGGGATGATCCGCTCTGCTTGGGCGCAAAAGCGCCTCTCCCTGGTCTACGCTGATGAGACCCGCCCTTTTCTCCAGGGGGCGCGCTTGACCGCCTGGGAGTTACAGCGAGATGGGATCCCGGTGCGGGTGATCACCGACAATATGGCCGCTCACTTTATGGGGCGTGGGGCCATCGACGCGGTGATCGTGGGGACAGATCGGATCGCCGCCAATGGGGATGTAGCCAATAAAATAGGCACCTACGGCCTCGCCATTCTCTGTAAACATCACGGGATCCCTTTCTACGTTGTCGGCCCCAGCAGCACCATCGATTTGGCCTGTCCTCGAGGAGAGGAGATCCCCATCGAAGAGCGCCCAAGGGAGGAGGTCAGCCATATTGGAGGAGAGCGCTTAGTGCCAGAAGGCGTCCCTGTAGAAAACCCTGCCTTTGATATTACTCCCGCCGAACTGATCAGCGCCATCATCACAGAACATGGAGTCGCCCGCTCTCCCTACGTTGAGATTCTCCCAAAACACCTGAGTTGAGCTTAACCTCCGCTTCTCCTGTTTCTTCGGATTCTTTGAAACCGTCTGGGTCTGAGCTTGGGGACTGTAGATGGCTTAAGCCCACTCGTTCCGTTTCCGATATTCCCATTCTATATTAAAGGCTTAGCTCCCCCCGCCACTCGTCTGCTCAGGACCTTTGGCGGTCAAGTCACCATCGCTTCCCACGACTATCGCGTCGCCTGAATCCTGATATTAAAGGTGAGGGAGAGCCAGGATGGAAGCTGCGACCGCAGTTCAACCGACAAGCAAGATCTGCGGTCGCTCCCTAACACGAGGGAGGAGAAGAATGGCACGCGGGAAGATGACTGTCGAGTGGAAGCCAGAGGACAAGAG
>CAYLJJ010000072.1:32194-38131 GCA_964384025.1 uncultured Nannocystaceae bacterium | reverse complement strand
AGTTTCGTCGTTTGCGGCTGCCATAGGCAGCCTTTAAACTCCTTTCGTGGCGCACAATACTCCGGCCAGGGTTGAGATGCAAAACAAGGCAAGCGAAGTTTAAGGGGGCAGCGTAAGGAGGGGCATCCGTGGTAGCGGATAGTTACCACAACAAATCCAAAGTCCAAGGATGCCCCAGTGACTTTCGTCTCCGAGATCCTCGCCCAGTTCGCAGCTCTTGCCAAGCCCCAAAAGAGATTCCTGTTGGCGATGTTCTCGGCCTTCTTCGCCTTCCGGGGCCGGGCCAACCGTACCAACCTTCATCGCTACGAAGCTCCACCTACGAGGACACAGTAAATAGAGGCAGAGGAAGGGCCAGAGCAGATAATCGTACTGTCTTAAACTCGATATTTTTATCCTCATTACTGGATCTCGTTGGTGTGATTTACCAATTGGCCCACAATGGGCTGCAAGAACGACGGCTCATAGAAAACTCGGAGAATGGGGTTTTAGGCGTATTGTTGTAAAATAGGAGCGAAAGGGGAAATTCTTCGCTGGATGTGTCGGATTCGTGTTTATGTTGATCAGCTAGTTTTGGGGTAGACTCTTGGAATGTGCTTAGGCCAGCTTTCCGCAAAGGGTTCCAAGTAGATCAGGATACTGATCGCCTCAAACAAACATAAGAGAGCTGTTGCTTAGCTCACTCTGCTATGGTGAATGAGCACCGATTGCGACCTAGTTTGTCTTGCTCACTGGAAGATCGCAGTGGATGGCAAGAATCATCGCGGAGCGATTGATACCTGTCTCGGTTATGACTTCAAACCCTCGGTCAATAGTACTGTTGAGCTTGTCTATCTGCGCCTTGACCTTTATTTTAAAATCCTCTTCCTGATAATAATCAACCTTAGCATTATCTACAATCGCAGTAATAATCGTTCCTCTCTTATTTATATCAAGTTTATTTTCATCTATTTTATTCTGGAGGGCTTCTTCAATTACTTCGTTTACGGAATTCGCTCGGTTGCTTGCCAAACGCTGGTTGCCCTTGGACATCCTATAGACCTTTGTTTGATATGCATCTCTTATCTTGATGTTTCTGCCTGACTTATCCAATGAAAAATCTCCGATATGACTTGCTTTCCCAAGTATTATAAAATATTTAGCCTTATAGTTTTCCTCTACAAACTTAAAAAGTTCATCATATAATGGTTTTGCATATTTAACACAATTTGGAGAAAGATTGCATTTCCTGATCATTTCTGGTTTTATTGGTCGGTTAGGAATCCAATAGTTGGAGATTTTTGGGATTTTTCCTTTCGGGTTTGCAAAAAAACCGTATGGATCTCTACATTTTTTCGGTTTTGTGTTTGAATACAGGTTACACCCAAAAACGGCAAACATTGATCGAACGTCTTTGTCATCTGATTGCCCGAAAATCTGCATAAATTGCAGTTTTGTGAGCCCAGCCGCTGGATTATCTATCGTTTTACATATGTTTTCGCCTTGACATTGTTTGATTATATCTAAAACAGCCACCTGAAAGGTAGGGTCTTTGCATAAATTTCTAGATTTAGGGACTACTCTTAAATTCTGATTGATCAACCCAGCATCTGTTTGAGCAAACAATCCTGAGTCTGTTTTTGGAGCAGGTGGTATCGGAGCAGGTGGTATCGGAGTAGGTGGTATCGGAGTAGGTGGTATCGGAGTAGGTGGTATCAGACCGGGCGGTATCGAAGTAGGTGGTATCGAAGTAGGTGGCATCGGAACGGGCGGTATCGGACCGGAGTCTGGCTTTAAAACAGCGCTCCCTCCTGAAGCCAAGAAAGGCTGACAATCCTCTGGACAGCTTTGAGGGTTCTCACCGGCGCCCGGTACACAGTGCCCATCTCCACAGGCTTGAGACCTCCAGAAGAGCCAGTAAAACAGGGCCAACAGAGAGCCCAAACTCAGCATCAAGCTGAGCAGCTGCCACAACAAAGCCCCTTTTCTCTTTGCAGACATCTCTGCTCCTTTTTTTAGGAAGATCACTGCAGTGATCAGAATCAGGCAGCGACGAAAAACAGATCAAGGCAAACAAGCGCGTAGATCATTGAGACGCTCAGCCATGCTGCTCTCTTGGATGGGCAGATTAGAGATCAGGGGGATCTCTGTGTTTTTGGAGAAGAGAGCAAAGTTGGGCGTCCCCTCAAAACACCACCAAGCTTTAGAGTCACAGCGACGCTTGGGATCCAACTTGAGCTTTTCTCTTTGCTGAATCACATAATCAATATGAGCACTTAAAGGTCCTTTGCGGCCTTTTAGATAGGCTCGGCTATAACAATGCCTTAGCTGTTTAACCCCAAATTCTTTCTCAAGCCAACTTTTATGATCTTGAGCACGATAAGGCCCATTTTTTCCAAATTGATACTTCATAAATTCGAGCGCTTTCTGGGTACCTCCCTGCTGGTAGGCACAGAACAACGTTAAGTTGGCTGAACAAGCATTTTGATGAGTTCCCTGAGCTTTTGTTCTAAGCTCTTTATTACAATCTTTATCCAGAGGATAAAGGACCAAACGCAAACCAAGCTCAGGATCCTGGATGATCTCTTTATAGAGAGGGAGGAGTAGATGATGATGGTCACGGCAGCTCTCACAGCTCATATCCAAGAGTTCCACCAGGACAATATGCTCTCCCTCGCTGAGGATCAGAGACTGTTCAGGGCTGGGGAGCCCCTCTTTGTGAAGCAGCTCTCTAGAGCAGCTCGCTGCTCTGCACTCCCTGGAGAAGGTGGAGAGGAAGAGAGCCCCTTGGCTCTCCTGAACCTGAGCGATCCCTTGAGCGCGCCGCTCCCAGAGTTGATGAGCGCTCCAGGCAAAGGCCAAGCAGAGGGAGGGGGTCAGGAGCAGGGCCTCGAACTGCCAGAGCCCCAGGCGCAGCACCCGCCGCCAACGAGGCCAGAGGAGACTGAGGATAAAGAGCAGGCTCATCAGGTTGAATGCGTGCATCGTCCAGCAGAGAGCACAGAAGCTCTTGAGGATGAAGTGCGCCAACAGGATAAAGAAGAGGCTCGCCGCCGCCATCAGGGCTGCCATCAGAAGCAGAACGCTGAGAGAGAAGATCTGGAGCCCATCCCGGCGTAGGCCCAGTCCCAGGCTTAAAAGCAGGGCGGCCAGTAGGGTTACGAGACTACAACCCGCTCCCCAGGCAGCCACCGGAATCCCTTGGAAGCTGCCCCACTTGGGATCTGTCAGAGTTGATTGGCAGCCATCTTCGCCGCTCTCTTGGCTGTGGCAGCTCTTGGGAGCCTCCACCTCCAAGCTGAGGCTGATCTCATAGCGTCGCTCCAGAGTGATCAGAGCGGCGACGCTCCCCAGGGCGCTGAAGAGGAGCAAGCAGAAAAGGAGGAGATATTGAATCCAGCGCTCTGAGGTAGACATCAGGGCCTCCCCCTCTGGCAGCGAACAAGTTGCTTAACCCGTAGGTCACAGGCCCCCTCTACCGGTAGGGCCATCAAAGCCTCTTGGCAACTCCTGCGCTCCTCACAGATGCGTTGGCTGTGGTGTTGAAGCTGCTCTGTGCAGAGAGAAGGCGGCGAACGCTCCAGCATACGCTGGCTCATACGACCACCCATCAAGGGAAAGCTCAGGAATGAGGCCGCTGTCAGCGCCAGAGCAGACACCAGGAGGAAGCCATAGGGTCTCCCTCGCTCCTCGACACCCAGGGCTCTTAAGAAGCTTCGCACGCTCAGAGGGCGACGCCAGGGCTGATGACTCAGGGCGCGACGCAGCGTTGGCCTGATCTCCTTGGGCAGCTTGTTCCAGACCCTGGGATCAAGGCGCTCGATGGGGATCTTACGCTGCCTGAGTGCCTCGGCGCGGCCATTGGCGTGATAGGGCCAAGCTCCACTCAGCATATAATAGATCAGGACCGCCAAGCTGAAGACCTCGCTGCGCTCACTGGGAGGGCGGCCCCGGAGACGCTCATAAGCGGTATAGCGGAGGGTTCCTCCCTGGGCTGCGCTTCCGCTGGCACCAAAGTCCAAGAGGACCAACTTGAGCCTCTTTTCGGCGGTTAAGCGCAGGCGGATATTTTGGGGTTTGATGTCGTTATGAAGGATCCCTCGCTCATGAAGATAGCCCAGCGCGGCTCCCAGCTGCCTTAGGATCTCTCGGGTAGAGGCATCCCACCGCCGCGCCCCTTGATGGTTGTGTCGTCGCTGGCAGCGTTGGATGTTCTCCTCCAAAGTTTGCCCCTCTACAAACTCCATATAGAGAGCACAACGGCCATCATCCAGATAGATCCAATCCTGTACCTTGATTATGTTAGGATGTTTTAGACTCTTGAGGATCTTATACTCTCGTTTTAGGAGTTCTTCAGCGACGACCGGATCCATCTCTGGTTCTTCAGAGGGCAGCTTCACCGCGATCCATCGCCCCTTGTGTAGCCCCTTAAAGACCTCAAAGCTGCTCCCTCTGCTGATCAGCTCCATGCTCACAAACTCTCCTTATATATCCAGGAGTGTCTCTAGGACCGCTAAGCTTCCAGGGCGGTCCAGAGCCTCATCACGCTCCAGGAAACTACAGGTGACAGATTCACAGCAGCGTGGGCAGTGACGCTCACAGCTACAAGCACCCAAGATCTCATAAGCGGCCCTCAAGAGCGCATGCCAGTCCTCCCCGCTGTCCATATCATCTACAAAGCCCAACCCTTCAGGGTGCTTGTCATAGAGCAGCAGCCCGCCTGGAACGATCTCATCCGCCCCCACATAGCTCAGAGCGATGGAGCGTGAGGCGCGGAGATAGAAATAGTCGAGGATCTCCCGCAACAGATGGCTCAGGGTGTGGAGGATGGCAGGGTTCTGCCCGGGGAAGCTGAGGAGAACCGCCTGAGTGTTGAAAGGGCTCAGGACCCGAGGCCAATCAAGACGCTCTTGGTTCATAAGCTCTCCCTCCAGATCAAAATGTCGCCATCCCAAATGGCTCAGCTCTAACTGCACGCGACCACGCTGGATGCCTAACTCCTGAGCACCCCCAAAGCTGTGAAAACGTTGTTCTAGGGTCTCTCCAGGCGGCAACTGACCGCGACCGCGTCGGATGGGCGCGCTGTGAGCCTCGGGGGCTGGGCTGAGGGCTCGCTCCGCTCCACGCGCCCCTCGATCCACCATAAAACGGCGCCCCTCCAAGCTGAGGATGGCGCCAGGGTAGCAGTCGAGGTCCAACAGCGCTCCGGGCAGGGAGAAGCGTGCGCCGCTGCGAGGATCATAAAGGAAACCCTCCGGCTCTTCTTGGGCGCGATGGAGGGCTTGTCCTCCCTGAGCCCGCAGATAGGGCTCTGAGTACACCCCGGCGGAGCTGGGGTGCCAACGCCGCCCCTCATAGGAGAGACCCCGCTCCCGAATTGCTTGAAGCTCCTGCTCCAGGAGCCGGGGAGAGAAGACCTGTCGTAAGCGCTCGCGGGACTGAGGAGCTTCATGGAGAGCGGCGCGGAGATGCTTTAGGGCGATCTGTTCCAAGCCTTGCGGAGCCCCTTGCTCGCCAGGAACGGCGCTGAGCATCCGAGGGAAGCGCTGGGCAGGGAACCAGGAGGGCCAGCCCCCCTGAGCTGGATTCAGCAGCCGCGCCAAAGGATCTCGTCCCATGAGCAGATACTCTCGAACATGATCCGCTCTGGGGTTATAACTGCGTCGCTGTCCCAAGAGACGCCAAGCTGTGCTGGGATCGATCTGAGCAAGGAGGACCTCCAGATCCTCAGCAGCCTTTAGGCGAGTTCCTCCCCGCCAGGGACGGCCACACAGCTCTCCTTGGAGCTGATCCTCCTCCAACAGGCGCAGGAAGCCCGCCTCCAGCTCTTTGAGCCCCAGGTGTTTCACCCTCTGGGGAGCAAGCAGGTAGCGTTGAATCCGCTGAGAGCCTGCGCCGCGCGGCGCCCCGCGCGGATAGGAGGGGGCCGCCGGCGAAACCACCAAGCCCCCCCACCAC
>CAYLJJ010000072.1:0-32184 GCA_964384025.1 uncultured Nannocystaceae bacterium | reverse complement strand
GGGGGTCGAACGCTGTTCGGTTTTATGCGGCTTTGCCCTGGGGCGGCTCCCCTGCGGGGTTGGGGGGGGGGGCTGCGGTTCAGGCTCCTCAGCCAGGACACAGCGCGCTGCCTCCTGAGCCGCCTCGCGGCCCAAGCCGCAGCTCAGAAGCTTGAGCGGCTCATGGCTGGAAGCGGTCAGGAGGCGATGGAGAAGGAAGCGCAGCTGTGAGATCTCAACACCGGAGAACTCCTCCAGATCCTCTATAAAAAGCGCCCTGATCTGCCTCAGGGCGGGGCTCGCGCTCAGGTTGCGCTGGCTCTCCAAGAGCCTCTCCAGCTGACCCAGGCTGAGGAGGTAGAGGTCCGCTCCCTCCAACGGGGGGCCAGCTTGGATCTTGAGGGCCAGGGCTGCGCTGCTTTGGGCTAAGCGGGCGGTGGCCTGAGCAGCGAGAGACTCAGCCTGAGCCACAGTGACCATCAGAAAAAGGCAGCTCCCACCCCGCTCCAGGCAGAGGCGAGCGGCCAGCATCAGGGCGGCGCTGCTCTTTCCGCTCCCCTCGGGACCATAGAGCACCCCTGCCTGGGGAGGCTTGCTATAGAGACGACGTTGAAAGGCGTAAGGCTCTAGGCCCAAGAGCGGTGGATGCTCGCGCAAGGCAGGCACCGCAGGGAGATGCTCCAGCGGCTCAGGCTGCCCCAGCCACTCATGGAGGCGCGCAAGGCGCCGAGAGAGGAGAGGCGCTGGGGAGATGTCATCCCTCTTTTTTCGCAGCGAGAGGGGGAGGCTGGGGTGGATAAAGCCCAGGAGGAGCCCTGTTAAGCTGGCTTGAGGGAAGCTCCAGAGGCTGGGATCCTCCTGAGGACCCAGCCAGAGCAGGGCAAAGGGGCTCAGGGAGAGGAGCAGGAGCGTGAGCCAGAACATCGCGCCTCGAAAGCGCTGCAGAGGAGAGCCATCTGGAGCGACGCCAGCCAACAGAAAAAGCTTGGGGAAGGGCGGGCGGCGGTGCCCATCACCCCGTAAGAGACGAAAGGGTAGATGGAGAAGCAGGGCCAGGGCGATGAGCAGCGCCAGGGCCAAACTAAGTTGGGTCGTGACCGCTCCAGGGCCTGAGGCGGCGACTCGAAACCAAGCTGAGAGCCTCAAGCCCAAGCTCTCTTCTCCCAGGAATTGGCAGAGGAGAATAACGGAGAGAGAGAGGAGCAGATGCAGCAGAGCCGCCAAGGACCAAAGGGGGCCTTGCCCCGGTTTAAGAAGATTTGGGAGCAGGCGCAGGAGCAGAAACCAGAGCAGAGGGAGGCCCCAGGAGAGCGCCAAGGCGATGAGCAGGCTCAAGTTCATGGAGCATCTCTGAGACCCCGAGGGATCTCCAGATCTTCTGAAAGACCCATAAAGAGATCTCCCTGGGCGGGGAGGCTGAGCAGGACCTCGTTGGGATCTTCGGATCTCAGCACTTCAAAAACGGGTGGCAGGAGCAGGAAGCTGGAGAGCCGCGTCGCGTAGGGGGGAAAGAAGGGCTTGAGGCCCTCACGCATCTCAGTGATAGAGAGGCTGACAGGCTGCCTCAACTGTGCACAGAGATCTTGACGTTGCTCCAGCGGGAGGTGCTCAGCGAAGTCGGCATAGGCTGCTAAGCAGCGGTTTGAGAAGGCTTCTATCTCCATAAACTCCAACTCAGCGCGCCAGCTTGGCTCTTTGAGCCCCTCCTCAAAATCTCGAAAGAGAGCCCCAGGCTCTAGAGTCGCCGCCTCGAAGAAGCCGCTCCCCATGGGAACATCGCGATCAAAAAGCTGTGGGGGGCGTTGGGGTAATTGAGCTTCTCCTTTAAAAAGCTGCTCCAGGAGCTTCAGCTGCTGGACAATGCTCTTCACGCGGCGCTGCTCCGCCTCCAGGGCCTCCTTCAAGCTGTGAAAGAGCCGCTGTTGGATGAGCGTGCCCAGGGCTTCAAAGTGTTGGGATAGAGCCTTGATCCAGGCTTGCTTTAGAGCCTCTTGAGCTTGGCTTAAGCGCTCTTTGAGGCACCGCTCGTGGCGACGGCGAAGCAGGCTACGAGCGCCCAAGATGAGAAAAGCGAGGAGCAGGAGAGAGAGAGCTAAGAGGCTATAGCCTCCACCAGGGAGGAGGCTCAGCAGCTTGGCTGCCTGAGGGCTGGAGTGAAGCGCCTGGATGGGCGCCTGTCCCAGGAGCCCCCCCAGAGCAGCCAAGAACAGGCCCCAGGCCCCATACAGCTCTAGAGAACGCTCATCATCGAGGGGAAGGCTCTGAACAGCGCCCTGAGCTTCGGCGAGCCTCCCTAAAGGGGGAGGCTCTATCTGGACGCTCTCTAGGCTCAGAGGGCGCTCCTCAGGGGCACGCCGCTCGTGGGGCTTGAGCGCTCGCTTTAGATCTTCCAGGCGTCGCGCCAACTCCTCCTGGAGCGGGGGCAGGGCTGCAAAGCCCCCCCGGCGCAGTCCGCTCTCTGTCCAAGCCTCCATCTCCTCAAGCCAAGCTTCAGTCTCTCGCTGAGCTGCTTGCCCCAGCGCCCTGATCTCCACCTCCACCTGAGCGGGCAGCTCTCTCAGCGCCTCTACCTGTCTGCTCTTGAGCTCCTCAAGTTTAAGGGCGCCTTGATAGATCCTCTGAGCCATCTGAGCCCCCAACTCCTGAGCCCGATCCTGGAGACGCTTAAAGTCTGGAGCCTGGGGAAGTTCAAGGGCGCTGAGGGGGCAGCCCTTCTCCAAAGAGGCTTTGATCTTCTGGCTGAGGCGAGCGGCCAACCGAGCGGCGAGGATACGCTGGACGGCAGGGGCGTTGAAGCGAGCTACCTGTATGAGGCTACGTCGCCGCCCTGAGAAGGCCCTGAGCCACTCCTGACAGCGCTCTTGAGCCTCAGGCAGCCGGATCAGCTCTAGAGCTGCCCCCAGGAGGTTTCCAGCGCTCTGAGCGCGTTGGTTTAAGTTGAGACGCTGGCCACCCAAATCCTGAGGGATGATGTGGATCGCTTCAAAGCCTTCGAGGGGGCTCTCTAGCTCTTCCGCCAACAGAATGCCCAGGCGCATTCGTCGTGGAATCTCAGTAGGCGCAGGAGGGAGGAGAGGTACAATCTGCATCAGCTCCTGCGTTGAGCCCGCTAAAATCAGCTCCGCATAACCCCCCTCTCCAGACCCCCTCCAAGCCCTCAGCATGGCATCCTGTTGGATCAGCAGCCGCGCTCCAAAGTCAGCCTGAGCCCTGAAGCCCAGGCTCCAGACGAGGCGCAGATCAGCCAAAGAGCCCAGGCGCTCACAGATCGCCTCAGCGTTGGCTGAGAGCTGAGGCTCCTGAGTCTCTCCAACGATGACCAGGACAGGGAAGCTCATCCCTCCTCAAGGAGCTGGGAGAGGCGCTGTAAGGCGACCGCCTCAGGCTTCTTATGCTTCGCTTCTCGATCAAAGGCTAAGCCCGCCAAGCTCTCCAGGCAGCGAGGGATAAGCGCTCCATCTTCAGCTAAGCGAGCTTCAGCGGCCTTTAATAAAGGTCCGCGTAGGTGTTCGCTGAGCGCCTCAAAGCTTCGCAGAGCCTCCAAGATGTTCACCCCCAGAGCCTCGCTGTGTCCTCGGTGACTCCAGAGATAGTGCTCCTCTTTCCAGGAGATGATCTCAGCGGCCAAGCAGCGGGCGAAGCTGTGCTCCTGATGGGCTTGGCGCTCGGCCAGCATCCGATCCCAGCGCTGGCGCCGGAGAGGATCAAGATCGGGGAGCCCCAGGCCCTGAGCTCCCCTGAAGCCTTCACGCTCCCAGCGCCCGTCGATATGCAGAGGTTGCGAGCGCCCCGAGCGCTGCACCTCATGATCATAGGAGTCCTGGAGCGGCCCCAGGATATCCAGATAGCCATAGAGGGGCAGCCCCAAGCGGCCCTGGTAGAAAGAGACCAGATCGGGAGAATCCCAGTCCTCTACCCGTTCAAAGCCCTCAGCAGCCTCCGCGAAGAGATCAGCCAGACAGGCCTCTCCTCCTCGCTCCTCAGGATCAAGCCTCTGCTCCAAATGCTGAAGTTGAACTCCATAGAAGAGTGGAGGGTAGGGTTTGACATTCCCAGCGGCTCCAGCGAGGACGGGAGCATCAAAGCGCCCCAAGGGCCTGGACATCAAGATGACGCGGCGTAGCTTATCGCTCAAGTAGTCTCTTAAGGCGCCTGGATCGACCCTCTCAAGCTCAGCTCTATCAGGCTTAGGGCTTTCACTCAGAGCGAGGCGGGCCTCTAAAATCAGCCCTTTCCCCAGATCAAGCTGCTCGGCCAGGAGGATCTTGAGGCGATCACGGGCCAGCTTATCCAGATCTCGGGCGATGGCCTCCAGGGTTCGGCTCGCGAGCCGCGCCTTTGAAGTGCGGCCCTGACTGCCCTCTTGGAGACGCTGGTTCACCTTCGCCAGCTGCGCCTCAGCTCCAATCCCAAGTTGACCCTCTACCAAGAGATGATAGAGACGATCCCACTGTCGCCGTCCTCGGCGGGCCTCGTAGAACAGCTCCTCTCCCAAATGAAACTCTTGAGTTTCTCCAACGCTCTGCCCCACCTCTGGAACCTCATCCCCCTGTTTGCGGCAAACCTCAGCCTGCTCACGCAGATGAGCCACCAGAGTAACCCCCTGCTTGGCCAGGGAGCGGAAGAGGTCGAGGCGCTGCTCTATCTGCCCCTGTAGGGCGCGGCTGATCTGCTGCCAGAAGTCCAGGATCAGGGCGGTCCAAGCGTCTCCTGAGAGGGCATTAAAGAAGGAGATGACCGACTGTCTGCGCTCCATAAAGGCGCGCTCGCGCTGGAAGAGCCCAAAGCGCTTGCGGCTGACCTCTACTAGGCCCCGCTCATGCCCCGCGATCATCTTCTGAACCTCAGGGGACTCGATCTTATAGCGCCCTGGATCGATGGGAGGCTCCGCCAGGAAGCGCCCCGCCTCCGACTCCTCATAAGGGTTAAAACACCAGGGGATCAGCGCCCCCTCCTCCTCACCCAGCTGCAGCTCCTCTCTGGCCAAACGATCCAGCTCGATCAGCAGATAGCGCTGGGTCAAGGGGCTGACCTTATGCTGTTTAAAAAACTCCCCCAGGAGGCGTCCATCGCTGATCTCTCGCTCTAGGATCTCTGCCCGAGCGGAGAGGCGCTGACGAGAGCGCGCGAAGTCCCGACTGAAGTTGTTGCGCGCGGCGTTGAGGGAGATGTTCTCCATGGTGAGGGTCGCGGAGTTGATGCTCTCAATCTCGATCTCAGCTTCAGCGCTCTTCAGTTCCTGCAGGAGCAGCTCTCGGAAGGCAGGGATGAGCGCCGTCCCTCCAGAGCTGAGGGCTCTTATCTCCGAGAAGATCCCTGGAGCCTCCTGCTCTTCCCGCCGCGCTTGCAGCTCCACATAGCGGCAAAAAGCCTGATCGAGGCGCTTGCTCTGCTCCCCATCGCTCAGGGCTTTAAACTCAGGGCTGCGGGGATCGAGCATCCCCTCATCCTGGGCTCTTCGAGCGATGATGAGGCGCTCTAAGCGCTCGATGGTCCAGCGCCGGGCGAAATAGCGAAGGAGGCGACGACGGGGCAGCTCAAGGACAGAGGCGCCGATGCTGCCATACTGGAGGGCGAAGGCGCCGCGGGCCAGCTCAGTCTGTAGCTGCCTATAGTTGTCGGCGGCGCGCTCTTGAAAACCAAGGATGGGGCTGAAGAGCTGGAAATAAGCTGCCTCGCCCACGGCGGCATAGATCTGCTCGATGCTCATCGCCTCAGGGCGATCCACCAGATAGATCCAATCAAAGGGAGCTTCGGAGACTCGATCAACCGAGCTGGGTGTTCTGGCGTCGCTCAAGCCAGGATCAAAGACCAACTCCATCTCCCCAGGTCCCCCCTCGTAGCGCAGCTCCATAAAGCGCTCTATCTCTTTGAGAGCCGCATAGCCATTGGCGTTGATCTTGGAAATAAGAGGGCCTTGAACTTTGCTGCGGAAGAGAGAGGGCAGGAAAAAACAGCCATAGACCTCGGCTGGAGCGCCATGACTCTGAGCGATGGAGCGCAGCAGATAGGCGCAGCTCAGGCTGGCGCCGCTGCCAGTGCCCCCAGCGATGGAGCCATAGATAAAGAAGCGTACAGCGCCCTGACCTCGATGAGCCTCCTGGGGTCTCAAAGCTCGGCGGAGCTGACGGCTGATGATCTGTCGCAGGCTGTTTTGGGTCGCTTCAGCCAACTGGCAGTGTAGAGAGAAGCGCGACTCCAAGCGGATCTGCCCCGCTCCTGCGCTGGAGACCTCGCGGAAACCATACCAGGGATGAACCCAGGAGGTGACGCGACGGTTCTCCACATCTCCGCCCTCTCCTCTCAGGAGGGCGATGCGTCGAGGCTTCTCTCGTATGCTGATGGAGCTGACCGCCATTCGCGCCTTGAGGCGCTTTAGATCATTCTCATCTGTATCGACACAGACAAAGTGGATCAGCCCCTCATACTGAGGCCACTTGGGCTCAACCTGAAGTCGAGAGGCCAGAACATCGACGACACGCCCCCCTGAACCGCCCAGGCCGATGAAGAAAGTGGGGCGCATATCGTGGGTACCCAAGAGCATAGATCTCTCCCGTCGTGGTTCAGTTTCAGAGGCTCAACTCAAAGAAAAATGCCTGATTGACCCGATAGATGGCGTTGGGCATCAGCAGTCGCTCTGCTCCCTCTGTCCCTTTGCTGATGTCGATCCACCGTCCTCGAGAGCGGCGCTCAATCTGGCTGCCCCTCGAGATCACCCGGATCTGATACCCCACCTCAGCGCGGAGCTGGAGGATATGTCCTCGACGACAAGAGGGCGTGTAGCCGCTGGGATCAAAGCAGCAGCGAGCCTCACGATAGAAGCCTCGGCGTCCCCCCGGCAGGGAGCGCAGCGGGCGCCCTGGATCGCGCCTCAGCATCGACTCTTTATTGGCCACTCGCAGCATAGCGCTAGAGGAGAAGGCGGCGGGGCTGGTCAAGCCATAAATCCACAGGAGCAGCATCAAAGCTCCGTTGAGGAGCAGGAGCCACCAAAGATGGCACTCCCACCATGTGTTGGCCTTTACCTGAGCGCTCATAAGGCTCTGCCCAGCTCTCTGAGGATCTTGAAGTCGGGGATCGATGGGGCTGATCTTCAGGAACGCAGAGGGCTCCTCTGGAGGCCGTTGGCAGTCAGGGGCTCGATAGCAGATCTGAAGAGGCAGGGCGCTCTGATAGCGAAGATCCAGGGTGCTCCCAACCTCAAGCTGCTCTGAGCGCTGCTCATGGAGGAGCTGAAGCTCCAGATCAGACCAGCCAGAGAGGCGCTCTACGCGCAACAGAAGCCCTTCTAAGCTCTGGCTTCCACCGAAGTCCAAAGTTTGACAGTGAGCTTCAGCTTGGCAACCTGAACGCAGGGGGCCAAAGTCCAAAATAGGCGGCAGCCTTACATAAGCGTCAGGCACCACCTCCAGTGTATGGATCGGTCCCTCTATCCTCCCCTTTGGAGATCGAATTCGCAGATAGAGCTGTGCTTGTCGAGGCGCTCCGGTGTTAAATCGCAGCTCAAAATGGTTCCCTTGCCGAGGGAGGTGCTGCGGTGTGCCATCAATGATCAGCTCCAGTTCAACCCCTGAGCTGATCAGCTCCTGCTCTGAGAGGGGCTCTCTTTGCTCTCCATCCAGGGCCTTTAAACTAAGGCGCATCTCTCGCTGTTCAAAGACCCAATCTTGCAAATCCAACTTGGGACTCGCCCAAGGAAGATGGATGATCTCAGTTTCCCGCTCGTCAGAGTGGATCTGAAGCCCATCTCCCTTCAAGTGAGCCTGAAGCCTGAGTTGGCCTGCGTCTGAGAAAGGAACTTGGACGCCCTTCTCCAGTTCCATGGGCAACCGAACAGGAGGGCAGGCTTTGCGCTCACAGCGATATTGAGCCTCTAAGTTGAGCCGAAGGCGGTGACGCTTAAGGAAATCGGTGGGGACAGGCTGCCCCTTATGGAGCAGGATCGCCTCTGTGTCGATCTTTCCTTTACGCAGAAGCACTTGAGAAGGTAGAGGCTTTAACTTAAGGCTAAGATGGCTCAGCACCTCGGTCTGTTCGAGAGGAGAGCGTAGAGCAACTTGGGTCCCCGTCAAGTTTGCCCGCATCGAGATAAGCCCTAGAGCTTTAGGCTCCAATTCCAGCCGCGCCCACCCTGATGCATCAAAATGCATCGGAATGCTGCGTTCCTGTCCATTTTCTTTCAGTTCTAGGCTGGGCTGAAGCTGATAGTAGTCGATAAACTCCTGAGCTTGAGCGTGAGTCTTGGAACTGTGGTGTAATAGATGAGCGCGCAGCTCAAACTTTCCATCAAAGAGCCCAACTTGAGCGGGGGTGATCAGCTCCAGTCCAAGGTCATACTCTAGGATGATCCCATAAACCACCTCTCCTTCTGCGCCTGGTAGAAGGGAGAGCAGCCATTCGTCAGCGCGCTTGGGATCGTGAGCTGCACTCAGGGTCTGTAGATAGAGAGGGCCCCTGAGCATCTGGCGAGTCTGCTCCACGGGTTCGCTGTAAAGGCGACCCTGCTCATCTTGAAGTTGAGCCTTAAAAGAGATCCCTGAGCTTTGCCCCACCAGCATCACATGCACCGCTCGTACAAGGCGTCCAACCTGGATAGAGATGGTGGGGCTTTGAGGGCTCAGACTGCCCCATTTGGGCAGGCTCTCCATGCTGCGAGCCAAGTGACTGGCCATCGCCTTCATCAGCCCTAAGCCGCTCTGAGCGCTGACCGCCCGCCCCTTACAGATCTCAGGGATTTTCCGCTTAAGGATCACACAGGAGAACTTGATCTGAGCGCCCAAGCTTTGGATCTGCTGTAGATCCAAAGCTTTGCCGTGATCCTCTCCATCGGTCAAGAGGAGGAGAGAGACCTCCTTTGCTGAGGAGCGGCGCGCCGCTTGGAGTGGCGGTTCAAGCCAGTAGGCTCGCCCTCCAGTGCGGGTGTATTGGCCATACTGAGAGGGAGTGAGGGCTGTGGGAGAGCTGGCGGTGAAGATCTCCAGGCGCCCCCGCCCCTGTTTCACCAGGAGTCGCTGAAAGAGGAGGGGGACCGCCAAAGCGAAGCCGTGGGGATCATTGGGAGTGTCGCTTTGCTCCATAGAACCAGAGTCATCAAGCTCTAGGATCTGATGAAAGTCACGCCCTGAGCAAGGGAGCGCAAGGAGGAGGATAAGGAGCGCTGCCCTCATGGTCGACAACCTCCCTGGGGATCACAGTGAAGCAAGCAGCTCTCAGGCCCGATGGGTCGGATAATAGAGAGGCAGGGGAGAGCTGCTCCCCAACGCGGGTTGTTTGAAGCACCCTTGAGACGCCACCAACGCCCCGGCAACTCATCAAGGGGAACGGCCTGAGCGTTCAGGGCTTGGGTACAACGCTGCCCCCAGTCTTTTAGAAGGGCGCCTACGCTGAGATCCGCTTCTAGAGCCTCTGGAACAAAGGCGAGCTGAAGCTGATCCTGAGCTGAGGCAGGGCAATGAAGCTTCAGGCTGAGGGCCAGACGAGGCCACCAGAGCAGCTTCGCATCAGATGAGGGCCGATGTTCAGCCTGCTCCAGTTGGCCTTTAGCGCTCGTGGAGATCTGTTCCAAATCAAGCCCCTTGCCCAGATCGAACTCAAGGCCCTCATCCTGATTAAGGCGGGCAAGTTTAACATTCCTGTCTGGAGCAGGAGCAGAGCCTCTCTCCAGATCTGGTTTGCCCTGAGTCGAGCCCTGCTCTTGGACGGGAAGGGGGTCAAGCGGAGCGCTCCCCTTGAGCATCCACACCATCGCTCCTCCCAAGAGAACACCCAGGAGAAAGAGGAGCAGACTCTTCCAGATAGCCAAGGTATCTTGAGTGCTGCGCTGAAGAAACAGAGCGGTGATGTTATCACGCTCTCCCTGTCGGCGAGCGTAATTCACCAAAGCTTGAGCCCGCTCAAAGGAAGATTGAACCCCCTGATGGCTCTCCAACAAGCGCTCCAAAAAGGCCCGCTCTGAGCCAGCACAGCGATAGAGACCATCGCTGCCCATGGCCAGGGCCTCACAGCCTGAAGCTTGGCGAATCTCTGGAGTGTCCAGAGACTCTGGAGAGATCCCCAGCCAGCGGCTCAGCCCTCCATCGCCGCCCACATCATCATCTGGCCCTAGATCTCGCCAGCCTCCCTCCTTGGGAAAGAAACCCCAGGCGCGGCAATCTCCCACCTTGAGAGACCAGATTCGCCCCCCAGGCTCAAAGAGGATTCCCAAAAAGCTGGCTCCGCCAGGATCTCTCTGGGCGAAGCTCCAAGCCTGTCGAACAGCGCGCTCATAGCCCGCCAGTAGTGCGCCCTGAGGACCTCGTTGGGGGAGCGCCAAGCAGACCTCTTCTACAAAGGCTCCACAAGCCAACTCAGCGACCGCCGAGGATGCACCACGCTGGCCATCTCCTTGAGGATTCGAAATCCCATCAGCCAGAGCAGCGATGGCGCCCCAGGGGCCTTCAGCGAGGGCCCAACGGTCTTCATGATAGCCTCGTGCCCCTACATGAGAGGCCCCCGCTCCAGCGATCCGCTTCATTGAGCCTCCAGGCGAAGGCGAATCACAGGAGGCTCAGAGAGCAGCAGCTCCTGTCGAAGGTTGAAGGGTTCAGGAGATCCAGGCTCCAAGCGTCTCCTCTCTCCCTGCTCCTCTTTGAGCCAGCTCCCGTTGCGTGAGCCCAGATCCATGACGCTCACCTCTCCATCACGTACGTCAAACTGTAGATGCCGCTTGCTCAGCTGCTCCAACTGAACCTGCAAGTGGCTCTCAGAGGCGCGCCCTAAGAGGATCGCCTCTCCCCAGGGCAGCGCCACCTTCCCTTGCCCTAAGCCGCCTGCGTCCCAACACAAATACCAGCGTGGATAAGCAACTCCGCTCTCTAGGTTTAGAGAGATGATGGCCTTTGTTCTCGGAGCGAGTGTTGGGTTGGAGAAAGAGGGCGGCTTGGGCAGCTTCTCCTCTTCAGAATGATTCAGCTCGGGGCGCCAGCGCGCCTCCAAATTTTGCAGGCGCCCCCAGGCGATCCAGAGCAGGATCCCCCCGGCCAAAGCGAGGCTGGGCAGAAGCAACAACGCCTGAGCCCTGGGGCTCGCCTCAGGCCCCAAGAGGCGTTGATTCAGCTCAAAGTGGCAAAGCAGCCCCCAAGAGAGTAAAGGAGCAGAGCCAACGAGGAGAGAGAAGAGTCCCTTTACGGATCGGCCAGGGCTCATCACTTGACCTTGGGGCCTCTGGCCTGAAGCGGGATGGGTGGAGGGGATTGAGGAGTTATCTTGAGCCCAGCCCGGCTGATGACAGGCGGGATCGGAGGGCTCTGTTTCTTTTGCTCCTGAGCGCTTCTAGAGCTGCGCTGGCTCTGCACGCTGGGTCGGGTGTCTTCAGGATCGGGAACCCTGAGAGAGGTAGAACTCTCAGTTGGGCCATAGGGGCATTCAGGGTGCCAACAAACGCCACGACGAAACTCTAAACAGAAGGGGCAGAGCTTGCTAAAGTCCTGTTCATCTCTCATCTTGGACAGCGAAGCTCCTCTGCCTTTAAGTCAGTGAAAACATCGCGATTTTTGCTTCCTAGATCTCCTAACCATGTCGGCCAAATCGAGAGATTTTTTCTCAAGATTTCAAGTTGTGATTCTAGAGCAGTAGCCATCTTTCGAGTCAAACGACCCTGAGCCACCAGCTGAACACCACCACATCGATCCAACAGTAACAGCGCTGGGATCTCTCCTGCTTTAAAAGAAGGTCCAGGAGAGCGCTTCGCGGCATCTTCAAGGAGGTCAAGCCAAGAGAGGTTGGAGTCTGAGCGAAACTCCATCCAAGGAAAGGGCTTGAGCTTGGCTGCTTCTCCCTGACCCTGATTGTACTTGGCGAAGAGGCGTTGAATAGAGCCTATGAGGGCATACTTTCTGGAAGCCCCATCAGCAGGGATAAAGAGAAAGCGGATTTGGAAGCGTCGTCGCAGGCTCCGAGCCAGATCCATAAGCTCACCCAATTCATCGACACAAGGAGGACAGTTATGAGCCCCTATCGCGATGAGTATAGGAGCATCTCCCAGGATCAATGGACCCTCTGTGTAATTTCTTTTCGATCCACCAATAATTCCAAAACCACCATCTTCCAAAAACCCTCCCTCCCAATTCAGGCGTCCATCTTTATCTTTCGAGAGTAGAAGTAGGGGCTGTTGACGATTTTGAGCTGTGCGGATACGGTCAGGATCTTTGAGTAAACTAGAATCTATGACCGAGATGCTTTCATCAAGAGGGAGGATGGGAAGTGCAGCTGAAGTTGTTTTAACGGGTTCCGGTTTACATCCTAGAAACAGCGTGGATAAAAGAACTATACAACAGCGCTTATTCATCGTGCTCTCTCCTTCCCCCTGCGCATAGAATATTCAGACTGACCCTGACGATTTGAACTTGTCAAGAGCGGAGTTATGCTCAAGAGCCTCTTCTATCTCCTCACCCTGCTTCAGCTCCTTGGGCTGCTCTATTGGCTCTCTCTCCCTGCGCCCTGCAGCTGTGAGCACCCTGAGCATGCTCAGGAGACAGAGGTTCTCTCTCCCTCTGCTCCAGGCGCTGTACCCTCTCTGAAGCAAGATGCCTCTTCGGTAGAAGCAGGGGTCACGCCTACCTCGCTGAAGCCTCCCAAGAGCGCCTCGCTTCATCTGCGCCTCCCTGAACCCCCTGCCCGGGGCTATGCTCTCCAAAAACAGCAACCCCAAGAGGCGCACTATCCTGTTCTGCTCTCAGGTCCCCGCTATGATCCCGGCCTGGGCTATGCTGCCCGAGCCCTCCTTGCGCATCGAGATCTGGGCCCCATCTCTGACGCTGCCCTCGCCTTCCTCCTGGACTCAGGGGGCGCTACTGTCTGGGGGGTTCAACGCAAGCTGCTCAGCACAGGAGAGCGAGGAGAGGCGCCCTTAAAGCGTCTGTTGGCTGAGATCCCTGTCGATCACATTTGGGGGCTGGCGGAGCGCTGGGAGGGAGCCCAACGCAAGATCTTCCTCCTCTCCGCCTCCCTACAACTCCAACTTGATCCCCTGCCACGCAGCCTCCCCCTTGGGCAGCCTCAGCAGATCAGCGGAGAGCTAAAGCGAGCCACAACCAAGCTTTCTCTGCTCCAGATGGATCCTCAGCTTAAGCTCTTAGAGTTACCCCTTAAGAGAGAGGGCCTGCGCTTTCAGGCGGAGTTTCTGGGTCTCTCTCCAGGGCGCTACACCCTAGAACTGATCGCTGAGTCAGCCCTGGGTCCCAAGCCCCTCGCCCAGCTTGAACTCTGGGTGGGCTCGCCTCTCCCCCTGGAGCATAAGAGCCCCGCTCCCCCTCTTGAAGAGAAGATCCAGACTCAGGCTCAAGCTGAGGTTGAGGCTCTGCGCCTCCTTAATGCTGATCGGGGGCGCTTTGGCCTGCCTCCCCTTCAGCTTTGCCCTCGCCTGCGAGCCTTGGCACGCGCCCACAGCCAGGAGATGCGGGATTTGGGCTTCTTTGGACATCGCTCTCCTCAAAGCGGGGATCTCAGCCAACGTCTGAGACGTGCAGGAGAAAAGAGCGCTGCTTCAGCCGAAAATCTAGCTCTCAATGAGAACCTCTTTGATGCCCAAGCGGGGCTGATGCGCAGCTTGGGGCATCGTCAAAACCTCCTCTCTTCTGAGTTTACAGATGTGGGGGTGGGGATCTTTGGAGCCCAAAGCGGGAAACGACGCTGGTGGATCACCCAGATTTTCAGTCTGCCCGCGCCGGTCATCGATCCCAAACATGGGCGCGCTGAGATCCTAACGCAGCTGCACGCCGCGAGGAGGAGAGCAGGGCTGCCCGCTCTGAAGTTCAGTCCAGATCTTCAGAAGATCGCCACTCAAGAAGCAGGCAGCGCTTCTCCTTCACCCAAGGCTGCTCTAAAGCGCTTTGAAGCCCTCAAGTGGTCCGTTTGGGCAGGGGCCAGCTTTCAACAGATCAGCCTCCTCTCCCAATTTGAGATCCCGAAAGCGGTCCTAGAGCCTCAGGCGCGACGCCTGGGCGTTGGCCTGATCCAGGATCGAAGCCTTGAGGGCTCCGATATCAATATCTTCCTGCTCCTGAGCGGCTAAAGCTCAAAACCGTCAAAGAGATGCAGGCGCGCAAAGGGACCCTCTCGCAGGAGGATCCAGAGCCGAGGACCCTCTAAACAGGCTCGGGGGGGTAAGCCTCGGGGGCTCCTTAAGGGCAGTGCAGCGTCCCAGATGGGGGTCCTCAGGTGAAGCGTTTCTCGATCATCAGCGCGGTAGATCATCCCTCCTGGGAGGAGCAGCTCTAGGCGCTTGCAGCTGGGTCCATAGAGAGGATCAGGATCAAAGCAGAACTCAGCAGGGTTGAAGAGATGACGACCGCCAGCGATACGAGCCACAGCGCTGCGCTCATCCCCCTCTCCTGTTCGCTCTAGACCCTCTAGGACACCTGGAACCTCCAAAAGCTGGGGCTCTTGATCCTCCATTTGCAGCCAAACTTGATCCTCTTCGCTGAGGAGCATCACACCAAAGGCGGTGTCTATCAGGCCGCCCAACTTGAGCTGCGCGGGAGCAGCGTAGCGCCTCAGACGACGCGCCCCCTCCAGAAGCACATACTCCCGATCAGAAGCCAAAAGGAGACGCCCCCCATCGGGGCTGGCGCCCCGCTCAAAATGCCAGGGGCCGGAGGGCAGCTTGGCCTCAAAGAGGAGCTTTAAGCCTGAAGACCAGGGTCGCTCAGGATCCTGAGAGTTGAGATCCAACACACGTAGACGGACCTCTCCCCCCTGATCAGAGAGGATCGCTAAGCAGCGGTCTATCCGCGCGATGGAGGAGAGGAGTTGACGCTGAGGGAGCCGCTGAGCCCGCTCAAGGAGCCGCTCCGTCTCCTCAGGGCGAGGCATAGAATGCTCTAAGATCGGGCAATGCTCCAGTTGACCTCGGTGAAAGAGAGGCGCAGGGAGGATGTGAAGATGATCTCCGCGTCGGATCACCACCCAGCGATCCACCGCGATCACCTCATCTCCCTGCCAAGCGCTGAAGTAGAGCGGAGCTTGACCTGGACGCAGGAGCATCGCCTCTTCTGGATCGGAGCGTAGGAGCAGATCACCAAAGAGAGGAAAAAGATCTGCGCTCTCTACGCTGGACCAAGGGATCGGCTGAGGAGCCTCAATGATCCGCAGAGAGGCACCCATAGAGAGAAGCTGCTCCTGTCGCTTTCCACAGCTCGGGCAGTGCCAAAGCCCAATCCAGAGCCGCTTTTCACAGCCCTCACAGAGAATCTTCAAGTGTCCTCCAGTTGCTCCTATTTTCGATTTGTAATAGCTCAGGAAAGCTTGGGCTTGCGGCTGTGATAATCTAGAGGAGGGGGGTTATTGAGCACTACGGTTCCAGCGGGGACGGAGTTGGTGAGCCAGACATTGCCCCCAATCACTGAGTTTGCTCCAATGACCGTCTCTCCACCCAACACGGTCGCTCCAGCATAGATGATGACCCCATCCTCCAGGGTGGGGTGGCGTTTGGCTCCAGCAAGGCTCCTTCGTACAGAGAGAGCCCCCAGCGTCACCCCCTGATAGATCTTGACCCTCTCTCCAATCTCGGTGGTCTCTCCAATCACCACCCCTGTGCCATGATCAATAAAAAAGCGGGCGCCGATACGCGCACCTGGATGGATATCCACCCCCGTGCTGTGGTGTGCTCGCTCAGTGATCACTCTGGGGATGTGAGGGACACCTGCTAGATAGAGTTGATGAGCAACACGGTGGTGGGTGATCGCCTCAAAGCCAGGGTAGCTGAGGATCACCTCCTCTACGCTCTGAGCCGCTGGATCTCCTACGAGGGCAGCCTCAGCGTCCAGGCGAAGTTGAGCGCGGATCTTGGGCAGGCTCTTGATCAAGCCCTCCGCGATCCTCGCCGCCCGCACTCCACTCTCCTCTGGAGAGAGTTCTGGATGCTCATGTTGAAGAGCGGACTGGATGATCTGTGTCAGAGTCTCACAGGTTTGGCAGAGCCAAGTACCCACCTGATGCTGGCGGCCCACTTTAGCGAGCGCCTCCTTGGCATAGTAGCCTGGGAAGAGCAGGCGGCGGATCGCACGCATCACCTGAGCGATGCTCTCCTGATCAGGGAAACGAACGCAGCCGCTGGGCCGTGGGTCCTCTTCATAAGCTCGGAGGAGCGCTCGAACCACCCCATCAAGGGTCTCTTCACTCATATGTCTATCTTCGTTCATGCGCTTGAGCCTCCTCAGCGTTGATGAGCCCATTGAGATCAGCATCCCCCGAGATCTGAGCACAGAAGGGCAGAGGATGCTCCGATTCGATCAGCGCCGCATCACAGCTCCTCAAGAGACCATCTCCATCTCCACACACTCCCTGACAATTACAGAGCACAGGACAACCCGGCTCCGCCGAAATACAGGAGTTGAGCGCGGCATCTACAGGAGGCAGTGGCGGTCTCTGATCGATCAAGGGCCTTTGATCTGCTGGAGATCCTCGAGCAGGCCCTGAACCCAGATCCAAAGTGAGCCCCTCTTCAGCGCAGCGCTGATCGATACAGAGCAGACCCAATACACACTCAAGATCCCAGTGACAAGAGGCACCCAGAGGAGCCGCAGAGGGAGCGATGACCTCTTGATCAAGGATCTCTCCCAAATCTCGAAGCTCGGAAGCCATCGCTATATCAGCGCAGCTCAAGAGCAGGAGTGGGAAGCTGAACCTCATCTCGATTCTCCGTCACTGGATCCACAGAGAAGATCGTTTTATCACAGCCAAAACATCGCTGTATGATCAAGATGGGAGTCCCCTTAGAGGGTTACTTCTTCCCTTTCTTGGCGGGCTTCCTCTCTTTGATAGGACCTTTGGGCTTGCTGGCTTTCTTCTCTTTCTTAGGGACCTTCTTCTTGAGCTTTGGGGCCTTGGGCAGCTTGGCCTTGTTGGCCTTATACCAGCTCTTAGCTGCCTTGATGCCTTTCTTGCGCCCCTCCTGACGATCACGACTCCCAAAGCTCTCATAGCTGAAAGGCGCCTTCCAGTCTCTGGTGAGGAGTTGGAGACCAAAGAGAGCTACACCATTGATCTGAACTCCGCCAGGGACACGAAGCTTGATCCGCCCTGGTTTCCCATTGAGATCCTTGAAGCCTCCCAAGAGGCTCTCGCTCTTCCCTGAGTCACCCGTCAACTTCACCATGGCGTGAGCGGAGCTGAGATCTCCGAAGCTCGCGAGACCGGTGATGGCTATCGCTCTCAGGAAGCTGTACTCGCTCTGGAGCATCTCCTGAAAGCGTGGAATCAGGACCTTCTTCTGACCCTGAGCGATGCTGCTCAGCAGGAGCGCGGCGCCCCCCTGAACTCTGGGCTCTTTGTGCTCTAAGAGCTTCACGCAAACCTTGCTCAATCTCTTGCTCTGTGGCATCCCCACAAAGGAGATGCGGTTTAGGCTGCGCAGGGTAGCCATGATGCTGAGGGTCTCATCTCCCTCTAGGTTGGAGAGAAGCTCAGCGATGATCTTGGACTTACGATTTCCTGGGCGAGGCTTGGGGATCTGGTAGTCCCTTACGTTATAGAGCATGGCGATGGCGGCGATCTGATCGGGGATGGGAGCCTGGGTAGCCATCTTTAAGATCTGCTTGAGAAACTCGGGGTTGGGGCGGTTTCCGATCAGGAGCATACGGCCAGCAGAGAGCGCCCCTGAGCGGATCTGAGGATTCTTGGAGTTGACGCGGGCCATCACCACAGCGTGGTAATCCTCATCCATCACCGGGCGCACGCTGCGCTTGCTGGGGCTGCTTCGCCAAGTGCGAGCCATAGAACGGAGCGCTAAAGCGACCACCTTGGGCTGCTTGGCGCTGGCCGCTAGGTGCAAAAAGGCGATCCCGTTGCTGGGCTTGCGCTCCTCCATGGGGTGCAGTTCATCTCCCATGATGTACTCAGAGAGGGTTACCATCAAAGCCTTGGTCTGCTCATCTGCTTGGCGCTTGAGCTTGACCCTCTTGAGCTTGCTCTTGGCGCTGGTCTCTACGCTGACCACAGAGGAGGGCAACGCCGAGGCGCTGCCCAGGAGGAGGAGGAGAGAAAGTAGGTTTCGCATAAGAGGCTCCTTAATGAAGGGGAGAGCGGGAGAGCATCTCTACATCTCCCGCATGAATCAAGACCTCGGCTCCCTGAGTCTGAAGACGCAGGGCTCCATCGGGGGCTAGACCAAGGAGGCTGCCTTGATGCTGCCCTTGGCGCATCAAGCTGCCCAGGGGGATAGAGCGCGCGCTCCAGGCTGCGATAAGGGAGGACATCCCCTCATCAGTGACCTGCTCAAGCCAAGACTCCAGCTGTGTCAATAGCTTGGGCGCTAGAACATAGGCGGTCGGGGGCAGAATCTGAGAATCCAGGGCGATCCCAGGGATCTCTTCGGGATAACCCCCTGAGGGGGTCTTCAGATTGAGGCCCAAGCCAACCACCGCGCTCCAAGCCTTGGGGTCGCTGCGAGCCTCGCTCAAGATGCCCCCAAGTTTAGCTCCCCTTAAGAGAAGATCATTGGGCCACTTCAGCTCAGGGAAGACCCCCAAAGATTCACAGATTTCCACAAGAGCGACCGCCGCCAACAGGGGCAACGCGCCCCCCTGGCTGATGGGGAAGCGGGGCTGGACGCGCCAGCTCAGATAGAGGCCACAGCCTGGAGGAGAGTGCCAGGGGCGTCTAAGACGCCCTCGACCTTGAGTCTGTTGATCTGTGCCGACCGCCTTAAACTGCTTTGGCATTTCCCAGGCTTGGTCATTGCTGCTCTCACAGCTCTTGAGCCAGAGGATCTCAGTCGGCTCTACCATGGCTCCATCCTGACCTCATCGATATGATCCGCCCTACAGAGGAGCATCACGAGTCGATCAAAGCCGATGGCGATCCCCGCTGTGGGTTGCATCTGTCCGAGAGCCTCTAGGAGAGCTTCATCCAGGGGATAGATCGGTAGACCGAGGCGGGCGCGGAGAGCTTGCTCCTCCAGAAAGCGCGCGCGTTGAAGCTCAGGCTCAATCAGCTCATCAAAAGCGTTGGCCAACTCCAGGCCCCCAGCATAAAGCTCAAAGCGCAGCGCCCGGCTGGGATCTTCTGGATCCAGGCGAGCGAGGGCTGCCTGAGAGCTTGGATAGCCCCACAGGAAGCTGGGCGCCTTGATCTGGGGTTCCAGCACGTTCAGGAAGATCTGAAAATAGAGATCATCCCACTCAGGGCTGTCGGTGTGGACTGGGAGCCCCGCAGCGAGGGCGGCGTGCTTGAGGCTCGTCGCGGAGGGATAGAGCCAGGGATCCAGACCAGCCTTCGCCTTAAAGAGTTCTCGAATCGACCAGCGTTCAAAGGGTGCCTCCAACCCCAGAGGGAGTGACATCTCTCCATAGAGTGCCTGCGCGGCAGCGCGGATCAAACCCTCCGTAAGATCCATCAAGCCCTCCAGATCAAGGCCCTGCTGATAGAACTCCAACATGCTGAACTCTGGGCGATGATGAGCTGAAGGGGGCTCATCACGAAAGCAGGGGCAGATGCAGTAGAGACGCTCAAAGCCTGCCCCCAGCAAGCGCTTGAGGGCATATTCAGGGCTGGTATGTAGATAGCCTCGCCTGCCTCCCTGGATCTCAAAGGCTCGTAGGTGAGGCTCCATCCCTGGAGAAGAGACCGCCAGGGGAGGTTCAACTTCTAGATAATCGCGGGCATCTAGAAAAGCGCGTACAGCGCGACGGATGATATGTCGCTCTCTGAGGTACCTCATCTGAGGAGCGCTGAGATTTGAGCAAAGTAGAAGATCATCGCCTCCAACGCCAAACGCTGTTCCTCCTCCAATTCTTCCCAGTGAGGGCGTAAGGCAGAGATCCAACCTGCTCCCTCTGCCAAATGATGTCGAGCCTCATCAGCCATCTCTTCCAAATACATCTCCTCCTCTGCGGCTTGATCATCAGAGAGGATCAAGGGAAGCACCGTTTGAAAACCGGGGCGCTCTGAGAGCCGCTCTGCTAGATGGCGAACAGCGTTAGAGGGGATCCCTTCAACCATACAGTTTTCTGCAATCTGTAAGGCTGAGGCGGTCTCCTCATCCATCTCCACGACCCGCAGCAAGACATGAGTACAGCGCGCCAAGCTTAGCGCTTCCATCCGACGGTAGCCGCTGATCAGAGCATAGCGACCCCCCCCCAGGGCGCGGGCGGTGACCGGGCTGAGCTGACCAAAGCGCTTGATATTGATCGCCAAGCGAGCCAAGCCACGGATGGGGCGGGGGCTCTCCTCAAGATCATAATGCACCGCTGAGAGAGGCACCCTACGCTCTATCCGAGCTTCTTCGGCCTGACGCCGCACCTCCGCCAACTCACGCGCGCCCTCTCGCGCCTGAACGTTGATCTCCAAGCGAAGCTCCTCAAGGGCTCGCTGGCTGCGTTTGAGCTCTTCGCGGATCTCATCTAAGCGTCGCGCACGATGGCGCAGGAACTCTCTCTCCTCACGCAGATGTGTCAACTCTCGCTGCATCTGCCCCAGGCGTTTATCAGGTCCCAGGGCCTCTCGCAGTCGTCCACGGAGCTTCTCTGGGAGCTGAGCCAACACACGAGAGAGTAGATCTGGAGAGGAACGAGGCGCGCTCTTTGGACCGGCGGCTTTTCGGCTGATCCTCTCTACACGCCTGATGATTCGCGCTTTGAGTGTGCTGTCTCTCATTGAGGAGCGATGCCCTAAGAAAGGAAGGCTTGTCAATGTACCAGGGAGATATGCTCGATTGGGTGGCTCTGAAAGGGCACCCTGGCTGAAGTTTGAGCAGCCTTAAGGAGGAGCAGTGGTCTGAGCTGCTCGCTACAGCGACTGGAAGAGGAGCCAAAATGCAGAGACAGGACTTACTGGTGATGAGCGGGACGGGGAACAGCTTGAGGCTGGCCCGCTGGATGGCTCAGGAGGGAGAGTGTCGAGAGATCCCCAGCGAAATCCACCTCTACCCCCCTGAACATCTGGAGAGAGAGAGTATCTTGGGGGTGTTGGGGCCTACCCATGGCTTCACTGCCCCCTGGGCATTGATCCGCACAGTCACGCGCCTGCCCAAAGGAGAGGGGCGGGCCGCCTATGTTCTCTGTAGTCGAGCGGGGATACACCTGGGTGTTTGGCATCCTCCGGGGATCGCGGGCTCGGCCTTCCTCATCTTGGCTCTACTTCTCTGGCTCCGAGGATACCGTGTACGGGGAGGGATGAGCGTTAACATGCCCTCCAACTGGATGTCACTGCATCCGGCCCTCTCTCCAAAAAGCTTCCAGGCGGTTCATGAACATGCCCACCCCAGGGTCATCGCCTTCGCGAAGCAGATCCTTGGAGGGAGGCGATATTGGTGGAGTCGCAACCTCCTCTATGAGGGCAGCCTTGGCTTGCTTTTGTCACCCATCTCTCTGGGATATCTCCTCATGGGTCGCTTCTTCCTGGCCCGGCTCTTCTTCTATAACAGCCGCTGCAACGCCTGTGGACTCTGCGCTCGGAGTTGCCCTGTAGGCGCCCTCAAGATGAGAGCCCTGGGTACACAGAAGCGACCCTTTTGGACCCTGAGCTGTGAGAGCTGTATGCGCTGTATGGCTTACTGTCCTCCTAAGGCGATTGAGGTGGGACACTCCTGGGGTTTGCTCTTAAACCTCCTCTGGTTATTGCCTCTGGGTTGGCTCTGGAGTGACAGCCTGAGCCTGGGCTCACTCCTCTGGTTTTTCCTCTGTTTGGTCCTGTTCTATCCCCTCTTTCATCGTGCTTTGATGATCCCCTGGATCAATACCCTCTTTAGCTACACCACGCTGACGCGCTGGTATCGCCGCGCCCATGATCCTGAGGTTCGCCTCAGAGATCTTCTGCCTCGTCGAAGTGGGAGGCCTTAGGGCTCAGACGCAGGCAGTCTGATTTGGGGTGATGACTTAATCAGCGCTCTGTACTTTTAAGGGAGAGGACTCAGCGCGCTTGACCCGGTGCTTGCATCCCGTTGGGCATAACGCAGAAGCAGGGTGATCCCATAGGCACTGGCTGCATTAAGCGACAGCCTCCATATTGGGTATAGCAGCCTGTCGCCCAGCGAGGAGGCGGGGGTGGAGGTGGATAGCCCCCATTGGGATATCTAGGGGGCGGATAGCCTCCGTTTGGGTTGGGGTAGGTATTTGGTGCTGCCCCACCAAAGACCTGCTGGAGTAGCATAGGGTAATTCTGAAGGCACTGTTTGATCATGGCATTTGGTGTTTGACCTGAGAGCGCGAACTGCAAAACAATGGGCAACAGAGTGCTCAGATCTGTCTTCCCCCCCCTCACTGCATTAATGACCTGAACGCAAACAGAATCTGGTCTTTGTTGTGCATGTGACATTTCTGTTGAAGCAAACATTAAAAATGCGATAAAAATGATTCTGTTTTTGAACATAAACGGAGTCTTTTCTCTTTGCTATAAAGGGTAGTAGTTATATTCTTACTACCTTAAGGATTTGGATTTGTCAAATCATATCTTTTTGTTTAAACAAACACCTACTTTTTTAATGGTGTTTGTGAGTCATCGATAGAGACCACGCTCAAGGATCAAGCGCGCGACAGCCTCAGGAAGCATCCCCACGGTCGATCTCCCCACTTGAATCGCGCGGCGCACAGCGGTGGAGGAGAGGGTTAGAGAGAAGTGATGGTCTAGATCGATGCGATCGCGGCAGCGGTTCAGGGTGCTGCTTCGGGCGATGGTCTCCTCCGCAGGCACAGCTCCCGCTCGCCTGAGGAGCTGTATCCTCAACCCCCTGATCTTAAAAAGCTTCCGATGTGTGCGCCGCAATGCATCCTCTCCTCGGAATAAGCTGAGTTGATCCTCTGGCCAGCGTTCGCGTAGCGCTCGCAGCGTCTGGAGAACCTGTAGGCGCGCGGAGCTGTAGAGTTCCATCTCCTCGATCTCAAAGCTGGACTCTCCCTGGATCGCTGCCCGCAACAGCTCAAGGCGGTCGCTGCCCTGGATAAGCTCCGGTTTGCGGCTGCCATCTCCACAGGGCACGAAGAGCACATGGCTGAAGCCCAGCTCATCTCGGCAGTAGCGGGCAGCGGCCAAGTGACCCTCATGAATGGGATTAAAGGAGCCCCCAAAGATGAGCCTGCGCGCTCCTGGAGAGCGCTTGGAGAGAGCGCTGCTTTCTGCTGCAGACAACAGTTCCTCAGATCTCAAGGGGACAAGCCAACTCCAGAGCTTCGATCTCTTCAGGGCTCCACTCCAACCAATGCGCCGTCGCCCTGGCTAAGCTCTGGTAGAGCGCCAAGGCCTCAGCCCCCCTCCTCCTGAGCGCCTGACAGTGAGCCTTGATCGCCTCTAGATCCCCTCGAGCAAAGGGTCCAGTCAGCGCCTCTCGAGCAGGCATCCTTCCCAGGTTAGCCGCGCTGCCCTCCAGGAGAGGAGCCAATAGGGCACGGGCCTCTGGCTCCTTAAGACCTTGCTCCTTTAAGAGCTGCACCGCCTGCCCCATAAGAGGAGCCATAAAGTTGGCCGCCAACACCGCCGCTGCGTGATAGCTGGCTCTATCTGGTCGCGGCAGCTGGAAAGGATACGCCCCCCAAGCTTCCACCAACCGACGAGCGCTCTCAAGCGCCTCCTCCGCCCCCTCGATCAGACAGTGGGCTCCCTGGAGGCCAGCCCCATCACCCTTGAGGGATTGGAGTGGGTGTAGAGAGCCAGTAGAGACCCCCAAGGCCGCCAGAGGCGCCAACACCTCAACGCCCAATCGACCCGCCAGATGCAGCGCGACCTGAGGTAGATAGCTGCCCTCAGAGAGCCTCTGGGCCAGAGAAGATAGAGCCCCGTCAGAGACCGCCAGGAGCCAGATAGAAGCTCTTGGAGAGGGAAGATCTCCATGATCTGTACAGCCCTCCCGAGGGCTTCGGCTCCACTGCCCCAAGAGGGGCAGCTGCGCACGGCGGCAAGCAGAAGCCAACGCGCGACCAGCAGCCCCTGCTCCAAAGATAAAGAGGCTGGGAGCCTTCGGAGGGGGCGTGGCTCTCTGAGCGTAGAGCCTCTGCGCCTGAGCCCGACAGCTCTCAGGGATCCAGCGTAGATGGCTGGGATCGCCCTCTCCCCTTAGAGCTGCACGGATCTCGGTAGAGGAGATCGCGGGTAGGCTGGGCCCAGGGCAGCACCAAGGCTGCTTCTCAAAGCGCGCCAAAGCAGCCTCATGGCCAGGGCGGCCAAAGATGATCAGAGACCAACGCGCAACCAGCTCATCAAAGCGATACCAACGGTGAGCCTCGCTGAGGTTGTCTGCCCCCATAACAAAGCAAAACAGATGCTCGGGGTGGAGCGCCTCCAACGCATCTAAGGTGTCATAGCTTCTTCCTGAGCGCCCCAACTCAAAGTCACAGATCTTGACTCTCTGGGGGTCAAAACACTTCAGGGCCGCCTCCAGCATCTCCACTCGAGCATCAAAGGGGGCCATCTGTTTGGCAAAGGCGTGGGTCGCGCTGGGGAGCACCCAGACCTGATCAACATCTCTTCGTGTCAAGAGCGCGGTGATGGCGAAGAGGTGAGCCAACTGGGGGGGGTTAAAGGCACCACCATAGATCGCGATCTTCACAGGAGCATCGCCTCACTCAGGACCTGAGCGTCTAAACCCAGAAAGTGAATCTTAATCTCCCCATTCTCAACCTCAACCAGCGCAAAGGAGGCGGGGATCTCCTCCCAGACTTCGGCTCGGAGATGCCCCGGACAGAGCCGCGCTGGGTTTTTGTTCTTGTGGAGGCTGGGGCGCTCTGGAGGGGAGAGGATCAGTAAATCGGTCGCCTCCAGAGGGGTCTTCACTGAGCGCACGACCAGCCGTCGCCCCTCAATCTCAAGGCCCATCTCAGGAGCACCATTGGAGGCCACGCGGTCTTCTAGAAGCTGGTTGGCTTCTAGAGCCTCAGGGGGACTATCCACCACCCCCTGGAGGATGGAGGCCAACACAAAATCAGGGTAGCTGGCATCTTGCCAAGAGACCTCAACAGGGAAACGCTCACGACGGCCTCTCAGAACCGCCTCAACATCATAAGCGGCAGATTCCACAGGGACGATCATCTCAATATCAAGCTCTAAGAGCCGAAGCAGGACCCGCTCTAGAAGCTCTAAATTACCGTGAGTATTGGCCAAAAAGGCGAGCCTCATGGATACCTCATAAAGGGCTGACGCTGGACCTCAAACTGCGCCGCCTCCCGCTGCCAACGTTCCCAGAGCATGTCCAGCTCTGAGGAGTTGGCGCCGCTCTCCAGCAGCAGCCGAGCCTCCTCTCCTCCACAGAGGAGATCGATGGCTGGGTGTTCACTCACAAACTCATAGGGCTCTCGCCGCCACTGAAGCGCCGCTCCATAGAGACGCCGTAGAGCGCCCAGGAGCTGTAGACCACAGCGCAGAGGCTGGAAACGGAGAGGATCGATCACATGCAGCCCTAAACCTCCGATGCTCTCCCCTGCAAACTTGTGAAAGCTGGGACGAAAGTAACAGGGACGGAGATGAAGCCCAGGTAGGGCGACACTCTCCATCTCCTGAGCCCAACGGAAAGGATCGACGAAGTTCGCCCCAAGCAGCTCAAAAGGTCGGGTCGTCCCACGCCCCTCACTCATCAGTGTGCCCTCAAAGAGGCAGCTTCCCGGATAGACTAAGGCGGTCTGGGGACTGGGCATGTTAGGAGAGGGCTGCACCCAAGGAGCGCTCCCTAAGCCCTCTGCGCGACTCCAACCCTCCAGCTCTAAGACCTCAACCTCAAAGCCCTCTCGAGCCGCGACCCAGCTGACCAACTCGCCCAAAGTAAGGCCATGTCGGTTGGGGATCGACCAACGCCCCACAAAACTCTCAAAGCCTGGCTGAATCCAGCCTCCCTCAACAGCCCCACCGATCGGATTGGGGCGGTCTAGGATCAGAACACGGACCCCCTGTTCCTGAGCTGCTTGGGCAGCCATCGCGGCGGTCCAAACGTAGGTATAGTAGCGGCTGCCGATATCCTGGAGATCGATGAGGAGCAGATCCAGATCTTCGAGATCTTCAGGGCGAGGTCGTAGGCTCTCCTCTTTTTCTCCGTAGAGGGAGCGCAGAGGCAGGCCGCTGAGCGGCTCCCTTGGTCCCGATTCAACCGGGATCATATCCTGGGCTTCACCCCAGATCCCATGCTCAGGACCAAAGCAGCGTTGAGGTTTTAGATCAGCGTCTAGAAGGAGTTGGAGGATATGGCGATAGCGACTGTCTACGCTGGCTGCATGACAGAGGAGCCCCAGACGTAGCCCTCTCAAGCGCTCAAAGCCCTCCTGAACCAGACGATCCAGAGGGAGCTTCATCAGTTGATGGGTACAGGTGTAAGCGTCACCTTGTTGTCTTTTACTTGGATAACAAAGCGAACCAGGGTGCAGTCATACTTCTTACGCAGGGCCTCAGCGTTGCTTTCCAAGTGCCGACTGAACTTCTCAAAGGTGATCCCCTGCACCGGCTCCCCAGTAGAGCGCAGGGCCTGAGTGTACTCTCGGAAAAGGCGACGACGGTAGGACTCCTCATCCTCCTTCACCATACGAACGATCTCCGGCAGAATCCCCTCCACCTCGCCTGCCACCACCGCAGTAGAGTCGATGGGTCGAGTGTGAAACTCGCTGCTGTTGAGTTCATCGATGAACATGCGGTGCTCAGCCCAGTTCTCCCCCTCTGGGACCTCATCATCTTCAGGCAAAGGGCGCCCTGAGAGCAGACAGACCATGATGTTTAGGTTCTGTGCCATGCTGTTGGACAGCTCCTTGCCCTCCGCCTCAAACCAGTAGTCCAAGTTGCCGTTGATGATCTCCATAATCCCCTGATCGATCCCCTCAAAGGGGTCGATGAACCTCTGGAAGAAGAGCAGGAAGATCCCCAACACCACCACAAAACCCAAAGCGATTATCACGGGGATCCAGAAGAGCACCTCACGCGCCTCCAGCCGGGCAGTGTCCAGATTGGTCATCACCAAGAGCCCCACCCCTTTGGCGCTGGCGAAGCCTGGCAGGGGAGCCATCAAGCCAACATACTGCTCTTCTCCAATCTCAAAGTGAATGCTGCCTCGTCCAGGCGCGAAGAGGTTCTTCTTCAGCTTCTTCTCCAGGATCGCCTCCTGGGTGGGATCAACGCTGGAGCTTTGATTAAGGCGCCCCCCAACAAAGTAGGCCACCTCTGCTCCAACTCGCGCCTTATCCTCCTTGGCCTCTCCCGAGCTGAGACGATAGCCCAAGATCACCACGCCCAGGACATGCTTCTCCTGTTTGACAGGAACGATGGCGACCACCATCGGAGCACCACGAATCATCCAAACATCTCGTATTCCCTCCACCGCAGAGAGAGCCTTATCCACCGCAGGGTACTCCTTGAAGGTCGCGGCTTCTAAAGGACGGGGCCAGTTGGGATCAGCGGCGTTGGCGACCCCAAGGCCCTGCTCATCCAAAACCACAAACCAATCTGGCTTCTCTCGACGCCAATCTCTGAGCTGATTGATCTCACTCCCGCGCTCCTTGGCTTGAGCCTCAAAGCGCTTCATCCAGATCCCGATCTCTTCGCTCATCTGTTGATGAATCAGGAAGCGGAACTTCTGATCGTTGGGCAGCTCTCCCTCATCATTTGCGAAGCTCTCAGGGGTTTTGTTGAGCAGCTCAACCACCTTGGGCCATTCGGCGACCTGGGTGGCTTTAGCTAAGAGCGCATAGTCGCTCAAGCTTCGTGCTCGAATCAGCTCCTCCTTGGCGAGGTGGAGGCGCTGTTCAAGGCGCTCTTCAGTCTCCATCTCGATCGCCTCGGAGATCTTGTAATAGACCATCCCAGCCACCAAGGAGAAGACGAGGAGGAGTATTGCGGTTACTTTCGTTCGAAACATCCGGACCTCCATGACAGCCAATGAACCGTCGAAAGAATGGAAGGACTCCCTCCAACCGGCGAGCGAGAGATCCTAGATCTGGCCTGAGCGGCTGTCAACCTCGCACCCAAGCAGCAGATGAGCTCAAATAGAAGGAGCCTTCAGCGCTGAGAGGGTAGTTTGGCTCTCCTCATCGACCTTTTTTATAAAGTCCATAAGCCTGGATCGAGTATGGTCCGCCCCCATGAATACAAAAATAGCCCTGAGGCGATGGTTTTCTGAAGATCGAGATCCCTGGCTTCTGATGGGAATCTCGCTGTTTCTTTTGGCGCTCATGGCCCCCTTTCTAGGGGTTTGGGAGCCTTGGGAAGCACGCACAGCCAGCATCATAGAGACCCTCCGAGAGACAGGAGCCTGGATGAAAATTCAGCTCCCTGGAGTGAAGGGAGGGCTGCGTCTGCTCCCCGAGCTGCCCTATGCTTGGTGGCCTGTCCTGGCCAGCACCAGCATCTTGGGGGTCAATGAGCTGGGTCTGCGTTTGCCAGGGTTGCTCCTAAGCTTACCTGTCCTCTGGCTGCTCTTTGGGCTCACTCGCCGTTTCTATGGTCGCCCCGCGGCTTGGTTGGCGAGCCTCGCCCTTCTGGGGATGCCCCTCTTCAGCTACCACCTGCGTCTCGCCCTGGGCGGGGGGATGGCGATGGCCTGGATCGCCCTCTCCTCTCTGGCCTTCCTGTGGCTCTTGGGAGATGAGGAGGCGAGCCCCCTCTGGATCTGGTTGGCTTGGATCACCTGGGCTCTGGCGGGGGCGACTGCAGGGGTCCCTGGACTGATCATCCCGCTGGCGCTGCTTGGAGCAGGGTTGGTCTCAAAGAGAACACAGGCAAAGCGCATCCTCCTCTCTCCAGCTTTGGGCGTGGGCCTCCTGATCCTGGCTTTGGCTTGGTGGCGGGCGATGTTCTACCAACCTCAAGAGAACTGGCCCGCTCTCCTGCTCCTCTCCGACAGCCTGGAAGCGGGTCTGAGCGCCGCCAAGCGCCCCAGCTTTGAAGCCTTTGTGCATCAGCTTGGCTTTGGCCTCTTTCCGTTGGGCGCTCTCCTCCCGCTGGCCTTCGCCGATCTGATCTGGCGACCTCGACTGGATAATGAGTCCCAAGGCGCAAGCCCCCTGGCCCCTGCCCTGGCGATGGGCTTCGCCGCCGCCTTCCTGGCCCCCGCCATCGGCCTACATTTTAGCCAATATGGCCTCTTTTTGGCTCCACCACTGGTGGCGATGGCCTTGGGGGTCTATCTGGCGCGGGTCCTGCGTTCCGGGCCTCAACCGCTCCTGGTGCTGACCACGGTGGTCCTGGTGGCCATCCTGGACAGCAACCTGAAGCATGAGACGCACGCCCTCGCCGACACCCTGATAAGCGCTCGAGTGGACGCCTTCCCTCCCAAGCTTAGCGGCTGGTTCTTCGCTCGAATGTTGAATATGGCCCTTCTGGGGCTGCTGCTGCTGCACCAGGGTGGACTTCACCGCTATATCGTTCCAGTAGTTCGGGGTCTCATTTATCCCAGGAGATCTCTGGGCCTCTTCAACGGCTGGATGATGGCGCTGGCCCTGCTTCCCCCGATCCCCCTCTTTGTCTACCGCCCAGATGCTTTCCTGCGCATCCTCAGCGCGCGTGCCTGGGGGCGCCTGATCCCTGAGGCTCGACAGCTGATCTTGTTTGGGATCCTCTGGCTCTTGGGCTATCTAATCCTACTCGGACTTTGGAACTGGAGGGTCAAACATCTCAAGGGGCGCAGAGAAGGCTTCGCGACCTCCTGGGCGAGCGACTTTGAATATCTGGTCACGCAGCCCCTGGGCCGCTTGGGGGGCCTCTTGGGGATCTTGGCGCTTTGGGCCTTCTTCCTCAACATCTTCGTAGCTCAAGCCCTGACCACCAACTTCAGCCAGAAGGAGATCTTGAGCATCTATGAGGATCTCGCTGAGGAGGGTGAGCCGCTCTATCGCTACAAACTCAAAGATAAGAGCAGCTCCTTCTACTCTCGTAAGCTCCCCGATCTAAAGCCGGGAGAGTTTACTCAGAAGGCCAAACAACCGGGTCGCTTCTTTAGTATCATCCCGCGGGATCGCTTGGCCCGTATCAATACAGAGTTTAGGAACGCCACAGGAAAGACCCTGCCGGTCTTAGATGACAAGGGCTGGCGCTTCCTTTTGGTCTCCAATGAGTTGGGGGAGAGCGAGGATCGCAACCCGATCAAGCGCGCTCTCGTCCCCAGCCTGCCCGATGGGGCTCACTCCGTCACCGTAAACTTTGAAGATAAGATTCAGATTGAGGGCTGGAAGGTGGAGCCCAAAGAGCCCCGACCGGGCTCCCCCATCACCATCACGATTTACTGGCGTGCGCTCCAGAAAATCAGCCATAACTGGAAAGTATTTGTTCACATCGACTCAGCGGGGCAGCGGATTCATGGAGATCATGAACCGGTAGAGGGGCTCTTCTTGACCACAGACTGGAAGAAGGGGGATCTGATCCAAGACACCTACTATAAGGTGGTCAAATCCACGGTCTCTCCAGCACACTTTACCTTCTATGCTGGGCTCTTTCGGGGGGGTACACGGATGAAGATCAAGTCAGGCCCCAAAGACAACGACAACCGCGCCCGTTTGGGCAAGATCAGGGTGCGCTGATGTCCAGACTTACGAGAGGGGGTGCCCTTTGCTGATCACTCTTCAGCTCTTTGCAGGGATCTGGGGAGCGGTCTGGGGCAGCTTCCTCAACGTCCTGATCTACCGTATGCCTCTGGACCTCTCGTTGGTCCGACCGGGCTCTCGCTGCAGCAGCTGCCTGACGCCGATCCATTGGTATGACAACATCCCAGTGCTCAGTTACCTCCTGTTGAAGGGGCGCTGTCGTCACTGTAAAGAGCGCTATAACCCTCGCTATATGTTGGTGGAGCTCGCTTGTGGCTTCCTCTCAGTGGTGCTCTTTCGGGAATTGGTCTTCCCTCTGGATCCCGACACCTTTATCCAGGGCCTCTTCGCTTGGCTCTGGTCTCAGAGCTTTGTCTGGGGTCTCATCGCGATCACCTTTATCGATCTTGAGCACACTTTTATCCCAGATGAGCTCTCCTATCCCCTCTTGGGTTTGGGGATCTTTGGCGCCTTTGCTCTTCCTCAGATCGACAGCTTATCTTGCTTCTTTGGGGCGCTGACAGGGGCTCTCAGCATCCTGCTTCTCTATGTCGTGGGTTGGATAATGTTTCGCCGAGAGGCGATGGGCTTGGGAGATGTCAAGTTGGTGGCGATCATCGGCGCTTATCTGGGTTGGGAGGCGCTGCCCTTTGTCCTCTTTGCCAGCGCTACCCAGGCCCTGTTGATCACCGCCATTGTCACTCTCCTGGCGCGCTTGCTTGGACGAAAGCAGGGCCTCACCATGACCACAGAGGAGCTGGATGAGCGCTTTGGAGAGGAGCATCTCTATCCTGACCATGCCTCCCACATGGTGATCCCCTATGGTCCTTTCCTGGCTCTGGCCGCCTTGGAGTTCCTGCTCTTTAAAGGTTGGATTTTGGCCTGGGCTGAGTATCTGGGCTTTGTGGTCGCTCTCTAGCAGCGAGCTTCAGGGCATGCAGATGCCGGTCTGTTCGTTAGCCGCCTGGCAGCTGCTGCCCTCAAGGCAGATGCTCTGGGTGCCCACCTCAGCGACAGGGCATAGAGCAGCGCAGTGATCTGGCTGACCACCCTGTACGGTGATGATGCCACATACCACCTCACCTCCGTTGGGAGGTGCGGGGCAGGCTGAACCCTGACCTTCGCAGCGAGGGAGGCAGATGGTTGGACCCCCTTGGACCTGACCCATACAATCTGCGCCCGCCTGACAGGGATTTCCTGCATCACAGGGACCGTAGTGGCTTGTATCTCCTGCTGGAGAACAAGCGCCAATGAATACACCGCTTTGCTGAAGTGGGTTTCCCTGAGCGTCTCCTCCCGGCATACAAATATCTTCTCCACAAACATCTTCACAATCGAGGGGGATACAGAACTGACGACAGGTCCTGCTGCCATCAGCTCCAGGCACACAGATTCCACCTGGACCACAAACTTCGGGGCTATCACAAGAGGTATCAGCAGCTACCCCCATACTGGGAATATCTCCGCAGGCGATCTCAACGCTGCACTCGTTTGCGATCTCTTGGGAACATTGGCAGCCCTCATTACCAGGGCCACAATGCTCATCAGCACAGGCTTGCGCGCACGCTTGATCTGCACAGAAGAAGCTACAGTCGATGAATTCGCAGAAGGTGGCCAGATCGCAGCCCTCTGGGAGGACAACACCCGCTTCACCACCACCGCCCGCTTCACCGCCACCAGCAGCACCACCACCCCCAGCATCACCACCCCACCAGGCCCCTACACAGCCGGCAGAAACTCCAACTCCGACCGC
>CAYLJJ010000071.1:0-38166 GCA_964384025.1 uncultured Nannocystaceae bacterium | reverse complement strand
GGTGGGGTTTGGGTTGCTGGGTGCGGGGCGGTTGGGGGTGGTGGTGGCGAATCAGGCAGGGGCGGTGTCGCTGGTGGTGGTGGTACAGCTGGTGAGCCGGGCGATTGTGAGAGTAACTGTAACATCGTGGTTACATGCTACCCTCAAGTGTGTGAGATTGAAGTCAATGAAGAGGAGCAAGCAGAGCAGTTGGCAGGATGCACAAATGATTGCATGTCGAATCCTGAAGCAGCTGCCCAGATATCAGATATGGCAGCCCCTGATTGTGTCTACTTTCAAGAGAATCATGATGCCATCTGTGGCATGGGTGAAGATTGCGGCGATTTAGATTTTCTCGGAAGATGTAATGGTGATGTTGCTGAATGGTGTGACAATGGTCAAATTGCACGTTATGATTGCTCAGAAGAAGAGACGACTTGCGCATATATCGACGATGAGATCGGTTACTTCTGCGTAGACCCCTCCGATCCTCCTCCAGAAGATCCTCCTCCTCCAGAAGATCCTCCTCCTTCAGAAGACCCTTCTCCTCCAGAAGATCCTCCATCCCCAGAAAACTAAAAAAATAGATTGTTGAAGATCTCATCGGCGTGAGAGTTAAAAAACATCTATAAAGCTGTTTTATCCTACCCTAAAAAGACTCTTCTACTTTTAAACTCTGGATGTTGATCAAACGCTAGAGAGGAGGTCTGAATGAATTGGTTTTCGAGGTTATGGAAGCGTAGGCGCTCTCGACACTACCAAGTTCAGTTTACCCCCTCCTTCTCTCTTCCTTTGACAGTCAAACTCCTTGATGAGGGAGCGCAAGGAGAGATCTCTTTGGAGATCTTTGGGCAATATCGAGAGATCTTCAGTTCCCTTGAGGCTCTAGAGGCTTGGGCCTCAGATCCTGCACGACAGCAGCCCACCGAGCACGAGCATTACATTATTCCAGGCGCTGAGTTGAAGGGTTTTCGTGAAGAGATCGCTCGCTGCCCATCTGAAGCGATGGTCGATCTTGAGAAGCAGGTCTGTGATGGCTATCGCGCCCTTTGTAACTTCCATGAACTCGGCGGTGAGCAAAGAGAGTTTCTTTTAGATACAGCCAACAGCGAGGATCGAGCGTGGCCCTTCCTCAGCGCGCTCTATAAGCTGGCTTGGAGCTATGCAAAGGGGGAAGCTTTTTGTCGAGCCCTAGAAGAGCTACAAATGCACTTGCCGATCCTGCCGGTCGGCTTCCCTGCAAACAGAGCAGCCTATATTCAGCGCCTTGATGAGCTACTCAAAGAGGAGCGCTTCGCCGCTCAAGCCGCGCGGGAGTTGGCCGCTGAAGGTTCTTTGGGAGTGAGCGCTCTGCTCGACGCGCTCTCTCAACCAGAGGCCCCCAAGGTGCCGATCATCTCTGCGTTGGCGGAGAGCGATGAGGAGCGTGTGATCGTTACCCTGGAGGAGATCTTGAGCGGCTCTGAAGAGGCGCTCAGGGTAACTGCCGCGTGCTCCCTGGGCATCATCGCCTCTGAGCACAGCTTACTCGCGCTCCTAAAGGCCCTCACGGATCCTTCCGAGGAGCTGCGCCACGCTTCGCTTCACGCTCTAACGCTCCTGTACACTGCCGGTCATGCTGTACCCACCTCAGTCTTGGTTCAAGCCCTGAATGATGAGGCTCTTAGCGTCAGGCGTGAGGCTGCGAGCGCTCTAAGAGGCCACCGCGGGGTGACGATGGAGCTGATTGAACACCTCGGAGATGAGGATAAGTGGCTCCGCTATAATCTCATCGAGAGCCTTAAATCTCTGGGTACTGAAGCTCAGGCAGCGGAGGCTCCGCTCCTGAGGATCTTAGAGAATGATCCCCATGAACAGTGCCGTCTCGCCGCTCTTAAAACGCTCATCCAGATACTCCCTGAACCGGATAGGCTGCGCCCAAGGCTCCATCAATGCCTCAAGGATAAAGCCTCCTATCTTCGTGAGGCAGCGCTTCGAACATTGAGGGATCTTGGACCTGGCGCTGAGCTTCAGCTTCACCTGGGCGCGATGATCTCAGCCTTAGAAGATCAATATCCCCATGTTCGAGGAGCGGCGGCGTTGGGGATTGGCGCCTTAGGAGCACAAGCTTCAGCAGCAAAAGAAGCATTAAAGCGGGGCTTAAGTGACGAGAACGCTTGGTGCGCCCGGCGCTGCGCAGAAGCGCTCTCCAACATTCAAACACAGCCATGATCACCACATCAAAAAAAACCCTGCTCCTTTCCCCCAGGTACTCAGAGGACTCTATCGCGCTCTGGAGGGCAGCACGCCAAGAGGGACACCCAACACAGCGCCTCCAGGGGTGGCGGCTTCAGGGCACACCACCTCAAGGAGAGCTGATCCTCTATGGAGAGCCTCTCTTTATCGCCGGCCTCGCCGAGCAGCTCTCCTTGAACCTCCTTGAACCTCCTCTGGACTGGCTCACTCAACTCCCTCAGCGCTACCTAAAGCGGGAGATCCGCTTTGGGCAGCTCGGTGGACTCTCAGAGATCACTCTCCCTGCCTTCCTCAAGCCTGCTGATGACAAATCCTTTCCTGCGCGAGTTTATCAGGCCCCAGAGGAACTCTCTGATCTGGTGCAGCTTCCAAAGAGCTTGCCAATCCTCTGCTCAGAGCCGGTCCATTGGGAGTCGGAGTTTAGAGCCTTTTTTAGAGAGCGTCGCTGCTTGAGCTGGTCGATCTATGCTCGCCATGGGGCCTTAGCGCAGGCTGAAGATGGCGGCTGGCCCTGTAGCCCTGAGGAGCGCAAGCAGGCAGAGGCGTTTATCGCCTGTCTAGAGGCTGATCCCCTACTGCCCCTCTGTCCCTCCTGTGTCATCGACTTTGGGCATATCAGGGGGCGCGGTTGGGCGGCGGTTGAGGCCAACCCCGCTTGGAGCAGCGGCCTCTATGGTTGCGATCCACGTGCCGTCTTGAGGGTTATCGCGCGAGGCTGCCTCTCAGATACAGCGCTAAAGCCTGGAGATCGAGCTTGGCGGTTGGAGAGGGTGGAGCTGAGTTGAAGTTACATCTTTACTCGATCTACCCCCGCTTGTTCAAAAGGCTGAAAGTTTCTTAGCTCTCTCCAGACCATACTAAGCATTAAAGATGCGCAGGTTGAGGGCAGTCACCTCCTTAAATGCAGTTTCAATCTTCCTCGCTCCAGAGTAAAAGCCACCCTCCAGAAGCTCCAGAACCTGCTCCGCCAGCCTCGCTCTGCGTTGTCCTGCTAGGCCCCCTCCAGTAGATTCTCTGCTCCCCTAGCGCTCCTCTGGGCATGATCTACTCCTGTTCTCTCTCACCGATCGCCTCATCAACAGCCTCTCCAGCACGGCTCCTGTTCTCCAGCCCTTGCGCTCCTCCTCTGTGTGGGATAGTGATCTAGTACAGTCTATAGAAAGGGACGGGAATGATTGATATCACTGTCAGAGAAGCAAAAAAAGAAGACTTACCTGAAGTAAAAAAACTATGGATAGAGATGCATGAATTCCATGCTGAAAGAGACAGCTATTATAAATTAAGAGATGGTGCTGGCGAGACATGGATTAATTGGTATAAAGACAATCTTAATCACGAAAATAAAGTGTGCTTACTTGCTATCTACGGAGAAGATATAGTTGGTTTTGTTAATCTGAGAATTGAAAACTGCCCTCCTGTTTTATGTATTGAAAAATATGGGATGGTGGGAGCTATTTGTATCAGCCAAGATTATAGACGGAAAAACATTGGAAAACTTCTGGCTGAAAAATCTGAAAAATGGTTCAAGGAAAAAAGTATCAATAGGATAGAGGCTAATGTTGCTTCAACTAATGAGGCCTCTGTTGCATTTTGGAATAGAATGGGATTCCACCCATTTCAATACACGATGGTCAAAGAAATATAGTGTTGCTATATCTGTTGCGGAAATCGTCCTAATGAAACGCATCGCCATTTTGTCCTACCGTCGTGATCCCAGCGATTTCAAGCCCCCTGAGCACCCTCCCCAGCGCCCTTGAAAGTGAAGGGTCTCCCTGCTCTCCCTGAAGATGAGCAACTCCCCTGCATGCTGATCCCTGAGCGCTCTATCTCTGGACTCCTTCTTCATCGGCGGTCCTGCTCCTCAGCACGCTCCTGAGCCTTTAGATCTCCTGATCGCCATCTGCAATTCTCAGCGCCTTCAAGCGGCTCCTGAGCCAAGCACCGCATTATTTTGGGGATGCTTACCAATTCTCTCTTCAGCCTCCCCCTTCAGCGCCGCGTTCCAGGAGTTGCTGATCTGTTGGGAGGGGATGCTGGAGTGCAAAGGATGGAGCCTCCCTGGGCTCAAGGCGACACTGGACCGAGATGAGGGAAGCCAGCTCCTGCACAGCCTCATTCAGCGCAGTAGAGAGATACCAAGCGCGAAGCCCAGGAGAGCTGTTGCTTGGCTCACTCTGTCATGGCAGAGCACCCCAATCGAGCACCCAATAATCAGCTTATGCTCCAACGCGCCCCCATAAACATGTCCTTTGAGCGTGGAACAACAGATGCACTAAGGCGGCACACACAATAAGGAGAAACGATGCACTTCTGGTTTCTATGCGCCCTTCTGCCCCTGTCGTTCTTGCTCGGGTGCGATGACGATGAGTCGGTTGATCCAGGCACCGCGCCGGTGCTCTCAAACCTGATGCTTGAGACAGATTTGATGGGGACGGTGGGTGAAGATCTCACAACCAGGGGCAGTGTGACCGTGGCTGATCCCGACGGTGATGTACGCAAATTGCGCGCCACTGTGAATCTGCCGAACGGTAACAGTCAGGATTTACCCCCGTCTATCGTACCCGCCTCCGCGGATACCGTTACGTTCTCAATCCAGCTCTTGATGGTCCTGCGTCCTCCAGAGGCAGGCACCTACCGCATGGATGTGCGAGTAGACGATGCTATGGGCAATCTGTCTGAGCCGGTTAGTTTTGAGGTCGTCGCGCAGTAACCGGTGGTCTCTCTGCCCCTCCTGGGCTCAATACCGCGCTGGACAGCTCCCTACCCTGAAGCTTCTCAGTGCCTTCCCCTGCTTTCTCATAAGCTCTCACCTCCTCAGCCTACCACCTTGTACTATCACCACCAGAGGGGTAGACCAGAAGGTAGGTATGCGCATTCTTGTCTTCACCCTGAGGTTTAATCAATTCAGCCGTATGCACTGCAGCAACTGGTGAATATTGGGGTCGACATGCTTGAAACTTTATGTCAATACCCAGATATGGTCGAAATAGATAATAAACTCAGAGAATTGGTCAAAAATTTCATCTTTGAAGTCTTCAAAGGTTTTTTGACTACATAATTAAAGAAGATATTCAGCATTATATTGGCGATTATAGAAGGGGAATCCATATCAATAAGCGATGCAGGTAGACAAATTGCAGAAGTGGCCTGAGGTTTAATCTCTTGCATTGATTTGGCTGCATCCATTCTTTTTCAATAAAGAGAACAGTCTAATTATCGCTTACCTTCGTTTGGTGGCTCTTCAAAATTTAGGCAAATTTTGTGTTCAGGGCAAAATTGCATATGCTCGCGCGCAAGTGATTAAATCTCAGATTGAGCCATGCAAAAAAAACGAATTTTTTACACTCGCAAAATCATCAAACGTACTAGATGCGGACCAACGAAACTATGACGACTCGAGTCTGAACGGAGCCGCTGTGCGCAAAATCTTGAAATGTTTAGGTTTTTTTCTGTCTGCATCATCATTCTTCTTGATAGGTGGCTGTGATGTCGAGGATCACCATGTAGATTCTAATGATGAAAACATACTGTATAATACAGAAATAGATTTTTCTATAGAAAACCAAGACTCTAATGTTTCCTATCTAGATAAAAATGTAGAAACTGACGCTGAAAACCCTCCACCCCTGCGTGATTTAGAATCATGTACTGCTTATGGCAACAGATGTGGCGAAACACAAGAATGCATCAACAGAAAATGTGTTGACCTAAAAGAGATAGATGTTCCAAAAGAATTCTATGGTTTTCATTTGGATGGTAATTATCGATTGCGATGGGTAGACTCCAGTTTAGGAGAAGAACTATACCGCATCGAACGCCGCACCGAAAACAATGAGCAATTTAGCCTTCTTGCTGAGCTGCCTGCGAATACTACCGAATATATTGATGTTGATTTTTCACAAGAAGCAGGTTATGTTTACCGCGTTACTGCCGTTTCTGGTGATGTTCATAGCGAAGGAGCTCTTTGTGATTCTCGACAAAAGCTGTGGACCTATATTAGAATTATCGACTATGATGGCCTTTGGGGAAATGAAGGTCCCTCACTCGATGCACTCAATGGTCATTTGCGAGAACTTGAACAGATCGGCAGTAGTGATAACATCAACCTCGTGCTTCTGGGTGATGCTTATGGAGACACTGGTTCTTTATACGCTCATATAAATCTTCAACAAAGTGAAGTTGTTATAAAGCCTGAGTTAGAGATGAATCAGGTATCTACTTATCGAAATTTCTTCAAATGGGTGGTAAATCATCATCCAGGACAGCGCTATGTAATCGAATTTTGGGGCCATGGTGGCGGCGTTTCACACCCCATGGGTATTTTGGGCTATGATGCAACATCAAATGGCAATGGTTTGAGTCCCAGTGATGTAGCCGATGCTTTAGGCCATCTAAAGATACTCACGGGTCAACCTATCGATCTTTTCTACCTTTGTACATGCATTAACGGAATGTTTGAAAATGCCTATGAATGGAAGGATGTTGTGCGTTATTTTGTTTCTGGTGAAACAAATGTTGGTTGTATATACCAACCTATTGGCGTTTTAGAACAATCTTTAGAGATGTCAGTATCTGATTTGGCTGTTGCTACAGTTGAAAAATTCTCAAATTCGGGCAACATGAATTTTGATGTGGTTTATTCTGCAATAGATAACTACGGGGCCGAGTCGGTTGCTGCTGGACTAGATCATCTTGCTAATGCCTTGCTGATTTACTTCGAAGATGATGATATTCATGCAGAACAACTACGTGATGTGGCCTATAACACTCAGAACATGCAAAGTGATCCGGGTGATTTCCAGTCAAACTATATAGACCTCTTTGATTTTTGCGTAGAGCTCACCGAAACTATTATCGATGCAAATATACAGGCGTCATGTGCTTCTCTAATGATTGCATTAAAGGAAGAAATGGTCATGACTTATGCCCACACCAATATTCGAGGTGATTATCGCCATGCTCATGGTCTTTCTATTTTTCATCCTAATGAAAACTTCGATTATCTGTTTCCTGGTACAGTTAGCTATTATAGCTCGCTGAAACTATCTCAGAATACCTCGTGGGATGAATATATATTCATGCTCTATCCTTGATAGAACTACAGAAAGAAAACAGAAGCCACTTTCAGGGATGGCTTTTTCATTTGTCTCTCTGACATCGCTATTCGGCTAAGGATTCTCGAGCCCTCCAAGGCTTCGAAAAAAATTAACCAACTTCTCAGCTTCAGCAGACTAACGGAAAAGACAAGAAGTTGAGAGAGAAACTCTAAAGAAGAAGAAATCTATAAAGTTTTTTCTACTCGGACTCAGCATCGCAGTGTTGGTCCTTACAGGCTGTGATGATGGTAATGGTGATGCTGTTGTCGCAGACAGCAGCGGCAACGTGGACAGCGATGGCAACGTGGACAGTGATGGAACTGATGAGGGAGCTGAGGATGGCGGAACCGACGCAAGCGGGGAGGGCGATAGGGTGCCCGTCCGCCATGGCGGATGGGTGCTCCTCCGCCATGACCGGATGAACTAAGTAACGGTCCTCCACTCCAGGTCAAATCAGGGATCATCTCTCGTTGGTCAGGGGATCTCTCCAACAGGGTCCAGCAATAGGGCGCGACCAAGCCATCTGACCGAGGCACCTGTTGAGGCTCTCCCTCAGCCAACGGGGAGCGTTGCTGCTCATCCTCCACCTTCCAACATCATCAGCCCTTTGCGGGTGAGGCTCGACTCCTTGTGCCCTCCCTGAGCAGGCTCTAGCAGATGTGGGCGCTGGGAAAGCTCATCTCCCCCCTCACCTCCGGCTTTGAGATCCAGATGAGGGCGGTGTGCTGAACTGCGGTGAGCGGTGGGCTTAGTACTTCGCCATGGTTCGATCTACCTGATCGGACCATGCGTCGATGCCTCCGTGGAGGTTGATAATCTTCTGGAAACCCCGCGAAGAGAGGAAACGGGCGATCATCCGGCTCCGGATGCCATGGTGACAGATGACGACCATCTCCTCCTCCGGGTCGAGGGCGTCGACGTTGCTGACGAGCTTGTGCATCGGCACCAACGTAGAGCCACTGATATGACAGATGTCGTACTCCCAGGGCTCTCGCACGTCGAGGAGGAGTGGCTTATGCTCCGTTGTGTAGAGGTGTTTTTGGAGTTGAGTGGGTGAGAGGTTCTGTATCATCACGTGCCTTTGATTCAATCAAGAGATCTGATCATCCCGCTCACGAGAGGTTTCGCGGAGGCTCCAGAGAACTTGCTGGGCCTCCGAGGGCGTGAGGGAGGTAGCAGGGGCCAACCCTCGCGATGACTGCTTAGGCTGCTCTTTGGTGGGTTCCAGGGCTCCGGTGAGGAAGATGGGGCCTCCACCCTGCTCCTCATGCTGCCTGAACAGCCCTGTGGTCTGGTACTTTCCCCTTGGTGCTCGTTTATAGCCGTCCGGTTAAGGATTCTCGAGCACCCCAAGGCTTCAGTTCGCGCTCCTAAATCGTTGATTCAATGGATCCCGCTCATGGTAGAGGTTCTATAAAAGCAGAATCCAAATCTAAAGGAGAGAATGAGGGTAGAGGTTCTATAAAAGCAGAATCTAAATCTAAAGGAGAGAGTGAGCTTTGAAGTTATATTTCAGCTCTTTAATTAATAAGGGGTAGATCGAACCGAGCAAGAGTGGCTGGTACGCTGTTCAAACGAGCCTATCTCCTCCATTATCGAGATTTGAGGCTAAATGGTTCTTTAAAAAGGGTCCTGTGCCTGCTCTTGAGTCGATTGAGATTTGCAGATCGGAGCAGGGCGATTCTGACCAATCCCCAACCTGTTCTTGACGGGATTATAAAGATATCGGCCAAAGATAGACTCCTTAACCCCGAGCCTCCAGCGCCTCCAGCACCGCTTCGGGAGTAAAGGGGGTCTGACGAAGGCGTACCCCGATAGCGTCATAGATCGCATTGGAGATCGCAGGGCAGGCGCCGTTGATGTTGATCTCTGAGACCGATTTAGCGCCAAAGGGGCCGGTGGGCTCTACAGTAGGAACCAAGATCGTCACCATCTCCGGCATATCCACCGAGGAGAAGATGCGGTAGTCCCCAAAGTTGCCGTTGAGCATCTTCCCCTTCTCATTAAAGATATAGCGCTCGGTCAAAGCATAGGAGATGCCGTTGGCGACTGAGCCCTCAACCTGCCCCTCAGCCAGTTTGGGATGGATGGCGCGGCCACAGTCCACCGCGGCTACATATTTGAGCACTCGCACCAGCCCTGTCTCTGTGTCCACCTCCACCTCAACAAAGTGGGCGGCGAAGGGAGGCGGTGAGCTGTGAGAGATGGCCGACTCTGTGGCCGCGATCTGATGCTGATCATGCTCATAGAGGCTGATGGAGCCGATCCGAGCAAAGGAGATCTTCCCCGTTGGACCCAGGGCATAGCCCCCCTCAAAGCGGATCGCTTCAGCCGCGCAACCCAGCTCATCAGCGGCCACCGCCGCGATCTGATCTCCCAGCTTCTCAGCGCACTTCTTAGAGGCCATACCGGAGAGATAGGTGGTAGAGGAGGCGTAGGCACCCACGTCAAAGGGGGTCAAGTCTGTATCTGAGGAGTAGACCACAAAAGTCTCCATCTCCACCCCCAAGACCTCGGCGGCCATCTGCGCCAATATGGTGTCGGAGCCGGTGCCCAGGTCAGTAGCTCCCGCCGTGAGGTTAAAGGAGCCATCCTCGTTCATCTTGATGCTGACTGAGGCCATGTCAATCTCAGGGATGGAGCTGCCTTGCATCAGGGCCGCCATGCCGATCCCCCGCTTGATCACTCCATCGCCCGGCTTGCCTCGACGCTCACTCCAGCCGATCGCCTCCGCCCCCAGAGTCAGACAGTCCGCTAAGCCACAGCTCTCTACGACCTGCTCTACGCCCTCTTTGCCCTCACCCAACATGGCAAAGACAGGGGAGCCTTCGCCCGCCTGGATATGGTTCATCTGCCGGAAGCGCAAAGGGTCCAGGCCCAGGCGCTCGGCGATCTCATCCATCTGAATCTCTTGAGCGAAGCTGGCCTGTGTACCCCCATAGCCCCGATAGGCGCCCGCTACCGGAAGGTTGGTGTAGACGGTGGTGCCGGTAAAGGCGACCTCCTCTCGACGGTAGAGCGGGAGGGTCTTAGAGCCGCAGTTGGTCATCACCGTGAGCCCATGGGAGCCATAGGCGCCGGTGTTGGAGAGCACGCTCATATGACTGGCCTTAAGGCTGCCATCAGACTGATAGCCGGTCTTGATGCTCACCGCCTGAGGGTGGCGAGTCCGGCTGAGGAACTCCTCTTCACGGCTCAACTCCATCAGGACCGGGCGCCGAGTAGCCCTGACCAAGGCGCCCACCCAGGGCTCTAAGAGCACCTCCTGTTTGGTGCCAAAGCCTCCGCCCACACGGGGCTTGATCACCCGCACCTGCCTCACGTTCATCTCCAAAGCGCGAGCAGTGATGCGGCGAGCATGATAGGGCACCTGGGTGCTGGTGCGCAGGATCAGGCGACCATAAGGGTCCAGCCAACCCGCACAGATGTGGGGCTCGATGGGGGTGTGTTGAGCATAGTGGACCTGAAAATCACCCTCGATGCAGTGCTCTGAACTCTCGAAAGCTGCCTCGATATCTCCAGACTTCACGTCTACAAAAGCACAGATGTTCTTCTGAGGTTCATAGTGCACAGGGATCGGCATCCGCGCTTCCGGCTCATCATGGATGATCGACGCCCCCTCAGCTTGAGCCTCCTTGGGGTCGAGGATCGCAGGCAGCAGCTCATACTCCACCTGGATAAGACGACAGGCAGCTTCAGCGATGGTGAGGGTTTCAGCAGCGACGAGGGCTACCGTATCACCCACGAAGCGCATCTTAGAGTCCAGGACGAAGGTGTCGTGGGGGGAGGGCTCCGGCGCGCCCTGCCCTGCTGTGGTGATGGCGACGCGGGGCAGATCCTCATGGGTGAGCACCGCAGCCACCCCCGTTAAGGCCCGCGCCTCTGTTGCGTCGATCTTTAGAATCCGAGCATGAGCATGAGGGCTGTGGAGGATCTTAGCCTGGAGGATCCCAGCGGGCAGCTCATCAGCGACAAAGAGGGGGGCTCCACAGGCCAGGGGCAAACCATCCACCTTGCGCACCGAGGTCCCAACAACTTTAAGATCACTCATCCCTCAGCTCCCATCTCTTGAGCGGCCCGCTCAACGCCATCGATGATCTTTACATAGCCCGTGCAGCGGCAGAGGTTGCCATCTAGAGCGCGCGCGATCTCCCTCCTCTTGGGTTTGGGGTTCTCCTCAAGGAGGGCCTTGGCCGACATCAGGACGCCAGGGGTGCAGAAGCCACACTGTACCCCCCCCGCGTCTACGAGGTTGCGTTGGAGTGGGTGGGGTGCATCCACGCTCCCCAGACCCTCTATTGTCTCTACTCGACGCCCCTCCACTTGCCCCGCTCGAAGAGAGCAGGAGAGCACAGGACGACCATCTAAGAGGATCGTGCAGGCTCCGCAGTGAGCCTCTCGACAGCCCTGCTTGACCCCCTTGTAGCCCTGATCCCTGAGTACATCCAGGAGGATCCCTTCTGGCTCTACACGCCAGGAGACAGGCTGGCCATTGAGCAGAAAGCTCAGCACTCCTGGCTGAGGTTCGAGGCTCCAACTGGGTGTGTAGCTTTGCTTGAGACCCTGCTCAGCCTCTGAGTCTTGGACATTCTCCAGGGCCTCTATCAAGGCGCGACGGATCACCGGTCGCATCACCCGAGCGCGATGGGCTTGGCTCATACGGAAGTTAGGCATGATCTTGATCTCAGCCTTCGCCTCCCAGCGCTCCAAGGCGGCCCTGAAGAGTTCCTCGGAGGGCTGCCTGCCCTTGATGGCAGCTTCCAAGGCAAGGGCTCGTACTGGGCGAGGCCCTAAGGCGCCCAGGACTACCCGAAGATCAAGGATCTCTCTCTTTGGACCCAGATCGAGAACCACAGCGACGCTGAGCAGGGGGTTCTCCGTTTGGGTAGTGCGAAAGCGGCGGTAGGCGACCCCTCGAGAAGTGAGGCTGCGAGGGATGATCAGCTCTGTCAGGAGGCTGCCTTGGGGGAGGCTCTTGCTGGGGTGAGCCTTAAAGAGGTCCGCGCAACTCATCTCAAAAGCACCCCTCTGATGCTGGCGCAGGGCTACACGAGCCCCTAACGCCAAGGCGACCACCGGCAGATCTGACCAGTAGCACTGATGCATCAGGTTTCCACCCAGGCTGATCATGTTGCGCAGCGGCTGAGTAGCGGTCTCCCGAACCGCCTCAGAGATAAGGCGTAGGTCTTTGTCTTGGGGGAGCCAGCCGTCGCAGAGCGCTGTAAGGGGCAGCCCAGCGCCCAAGCGAAGCTCGGTGGCGCTGCTCTCAAGGCTGTTTAGGCCCAGATGGTTGATCTCAACCCAAAGCTTGTTTGCTCCAGCCTCATGCGCTGTGGCGGTCCCTCCCGCGATGACGCGGGCTGAAGGAGAGGCTAAGGCCGCAACAGCCTGATCTAGAGTTTTGGGGTATAGAAAGGAAATCTCGCTCATCGCTTCTCTCTTAAAAGAGGGTTTAATCCCGTCCGCTGCTGCATCTGCTCTCGCATAGATTGAGAGATGGCGTTGGCCTCCTTGTAGAGGGCCTCGCTGTCTATGTTCAGGAGTCGCCCCTCATCCACCAGGACGCGGCCATTGACCAAGACCGTTCGCGCTCGGGCTGGCCCCGCTGTCATCAGAAGGGCAGCGACCGGATCAGAGAGGGCTCCAGCATAGGCAATATCTCGAAGGTCAAAGAGGGCCATGTCTGCAGCCATCCCAGGAGCCAGGGCCCCGATATCATCTCGACCGAGGACCTTCGCGGAGCCTAAGGTCGCCAACTCCAGGGCTCTCTGAGCGGGCATCTGATCGACCCCAGTACCCACCCGATGAATCAGTGTGGCTATCCGCGCCTCGATCAGGAGGTTGCCTCCATCATTGCTGGCGCTGCCATCTACCGCTAGACCCACCGGGACCCCACGATCCAGCATCTCAGGGACACGAGCGATTCCAGAGCCCAAGCGCAGGTTGGAGATGGGGCAGTGGGCTACCCCTGTCCCTGTCTCCGCCAGACGATCCAGCTCAGCATCATTGAAGTGGACACCGTGGGCGTACCAAACATCTGAACCCAGCCAGCCTACTTGGGCCATATACTTCAGAGGGCGGACACCGTGCTGTTTTAGACAGAACTCGTTCTCGTCCAGGGTCTCCGCCAGATGAGTGTGCATCCGCACGCCCAGATCTCGGGCCAGAGTAGCGGTCTGCTCCAAAAGCTTGGTGGTCACAGAGAAGGGGGAGCAGGGCGCGAGGCCCACACGACACATGCTGTAGCGTTCAGGATCGTGATAGCGCTCCACCACTCGACGACAATCTTCGAGGATCTGCGCCTCAGGCTGTACGACATCATCGGGAGGGAGCCCCCCCTGACCGCGCCCCAGGCTCATACTCCCCCGCGTAGGCTGCAAGCGGCTCCCCCGCGCTTGAGCCGCCTTGATCGATTCATCCAGCAGGGTTTCAGGCTGACTCTGAGGGAAGAGATAGTAGTGATCCGCCACCGTCGTACAGCCGGAGAGCAGCAGCTCTGCCAAACCCAGGCTGGCCCCCACACGCGCAGATTGAGGGCTCAACTCCCGCCAGATCTCATAGAGCCCCAACAGCCAATCAAAAAGCTTGGCATCTTGAACAAAGGGGACCACCCGAGTGAGGCTCTGATAGAGGTGATGGTGAGTGTTGATCAGCCCTGGGATCAGGAGACAGCCCCGAGCGTCGATGATTCGATCAAAGGGGCCGTCGGGACGGACCATCCCGACGGAGGAGATGATCCCATCCTCGATCAAGAGATATCCCCCCTCCAATATAGAGCGAGCCGGGTTCATGGTGACCATGCGGAGGGGATTTGAGATAAGCAGACGCATTCAGGCTCCAACCTCGGTCAAACCGGAGCAGGTTACACCAGCGAGAAGAGCGGGGCCAGCGGTGAGGGCTGCGTAGAAAAAGCTGGTCTGGGATCTTGGAGCCCTCTATCCTCTCGAGCTGTTGAGCTGCCCTTCGACTCAGGACAACCGATGTTTGAGGTGCTCTGTGCTCTCTTTTTAATCCAAGCTCTTTGAGATCTCAGCAGCCTCTGAGGAGGCTCTCTTAGCCAAGCGGGGGTTGCATCTTTGTGGTCTCTGTTGCGGGAGAGCTGAACTCAGAGATTGGAGATCGAAGCGCTTGGAAAAGGGGGAGTAGGAGAGCCTTCGCGGAAGAGAGCGCCTGAGTTGGAGTAGCTCAACACCCTATTTCTGTTCAGGCTGCTCTGCGCCCTCTTCAGGGAGAGCTTTACAGGTGCAAGGGGTCACGGAGACGCCCAGGGCTTGATGCTCATCGTGGTACTTGCTGCACTCGCCCTTACCAGGGAACTTCTGCTCCTCTTTCTTTTGAGGATCGTAGAGGTACCAGTGCTCACATGCCTCTGCGGTCAACTCAACCTTCTTGAGGAACTTAAAGTCCCCACCTTCACTCGTCCAGATATGCTTGGCGACAGCGAAGTCAAAGGGCTCATAACCATCCAACTCTAGGCGAATGCGGTAGACCTGGTTGACATCCACATCCTGCATCTGTAGCGGCGTTGTTCCTGTAACCTTGATGAGCTGGCCTGACTCATCCTTCTTCATCACCTTGACTGCCTCGCCATCTTTGATCACCGTCGCCTTGGCGGGGATGGTCTCGATGCGGAGGACGCCATACTGCTTTTTATGCTTGAGCATCTCTTCCAGCGCCGCCTGCTCCTTCTCAGCTGCAGCGGCTCGCTTGGCCTCCAGCACCTCTGCAGCGGAGACGTTGTGGAGCTGGTAGACTCCACCTCCAGCGGCACCCAAGAGCAAGAGCAAGAGAAAGAAGTTGAGGAAGCCTCCACGATTCTGGAAATCATCATCGATATCATCCAGATCGATCTCTTCGCCTTCCAGAAGCATCTCTCTTACGCTGGCATGTTGAGGGGCGATGGGCCAGGGGACAAAGCCCTGCTTCTCAGCGCTGCTCTTCTCTGCTTCTTCAGGGATAACAGGCTCCCTGGCGCCTTCCGGCTCCAACACAGGATCGTCCTTGTTTTCATTTTTCAGGGTCATTGATCTCCCAATCCTGGCCGGATAGACCGGCGCGCAGTATCGAAGATCCAGAGCGCGGGTGCAATAACTCAGCGCATTTCTCTGAGGAAGTGCGGGAATTTGCACCCTACTTCTGTCTGGAAATAAACTGAATGCTCCTCTTCGGGAGTCCTTGACAGGGCGAGTCTCGGGGGGGCTCTTAAAAGCCCAGAGGTTTTCGCATTGAGGTCTCCATGAATACTCCCAAGCTTCTCCAACAGATCCTTAAAGAGACCCTGCTCTGCGCTGCACGGCAGATTCCTGTCGCTGGGAAGGTGGTGGATGTCTGGGCGGGGGTTTCGGCTCAGAGAGCACGATTGGCAGATCAAGCTGCTGTGAAATCTCTGGATGAGCGCCTGAGCCGCTTTGAGCGAGGACAAAGGGCGCTGGCCTGCGATGTCGTGCGAGAGGTTTTAGAGAGCCTCAGGCAGCCTCAGATAAGCCCCCAAAAGCTGAGCGATTCCCTCCGAGAACTTCAAGAGATGCAGAGTCAGGGCTATATGGTGGCCCTCTTTGAGGCTCTGCTTCAAGGAGGTACGAGCCACCCAGAGCTGATCAAAAACCCCAGCGCCTACGGGCAGGTCCTGGAGCCCCAAGCAAAACTTTACCCTGGGATGATGCCCATCTTCCTTGAACTGGAGGGCCTCCCCAGGGTGCTGCAAGCGCCCCTCTCCAGCTTGAGTAGCCTCCTGAGCGCTCAGGTGGAGGGGGAAGAGCAGCTCCTGGGTGGCAGCGTCTGGGGCTTGCCACCCCGCAACATCCTTGAGATGCAGGAGCTTCCTTGCTGCCATCTCATCCTCCAGGACAAAGCCCAGGGCCCCTTTAGAGCTGAGCAGCTGGCCTCTCTCCTTAAGTCGGGGAAGGTCGCTCCCAGCACCCTCGCTTGGATTGAGGGGATGTCTGGGTGGCAGCCTCTAGAGCGTGTGGAGGCTCTCCAAATCCTGTTGAAACCACAGCGCCCCGCTCCTCCACCGTTGCCTCCTGAGATTTTCTCTCCTGAAGAGGAGATCTTGGAGCTTCAATGTCTCTGGGATCGCGGTCAGTATCGCCCCCAAGAGGATCTGATGTGCGCTCTTTTGCGCCTAACCCCAAATGAATCTCTCTTGGAGCAGGATCAAGAGACACGGGTGCCTGTACATCACCTGTTGATCCTCGACCTCTCAGGCTCCATGAACAGCCCCGATAAATATCCCCGACTCAAGGAGGCCCTTCAGCACTACAGAGAGGCGATCGCCGAGGAGGATCTCTTCAGCCTGATCCCCTTCTCCACGACATCAGAGATGCTCATCCAAGCTCAGCCCCTGATCGCCCTTGAGGGCTGGGATCTGGCACAGCTCCTGGACCGTTGGTCGGGGCGCTTCTACACCACCCGCCTGAGCCCCGCCCTGAGATTGGCGATGAAGGGGGTTGAAGAGGCTCAACGGAGCGGCTTCTCTGGAGTCACGCGGATCTTCTGTATGAGCGATGGTTTTATCGACGATCCGATCGACTCTCGCTTAGGGCTTGCGGCTCTATTCAAGCGAGAGATCCGTGTCGACCTTCTGGGCTTTGGCTCCGACTTTGCCCTAAAACAAGCTGAGGAGCTGATGGGGGGCTCCAGTTTGGGCAACATCCGCTATGTGGAAGAGGGGGGTGGACAGCTGGCCGAATATTTCTCCCACCTAGCGCGCACCAGCCAACGCATCCTGATCCACGAGGCGCTGCTTAAAATTCAGCTCTTAGAGCACGCCAGCTGCTTCCGGATCTTCTCTTGCCGTCCTACGGAGCGCTTCTTAGGGGAGTTTTCGGATCAATATAAGCTCTCTTTAGAGATCCCCATCGGCTCTATGGAGGCGCGCAAGTCCTACCTCTTCCTTTTGGAGTTACGGGCTTGGGAAGCCAAGATCCCCTTGGGGCGCTTGGAGCTAAAGGGGCTCTTTAGAGGGCGTGCCTTTCAGATGAGCTTGGAGTTGGAGGCGCCCCTGGGAGAGCACCAGGGGCGACAGGATGATTTTATCGCCAATATGGCGATGAGCCTCGATGGGCTCTCAGGAGATTCCACGGTAGATGAGATCGAGGCGACTCAAGCCCGCATCAAGCTCTATGAGTTGGAGCAGCGTCCCCAGCGCTATATCGAGGCGCTGCGACGCAAACTGGAGATTTTAGAGCGCGGAGGCTCTCTAAAAGAGCAGCTCAGTTTGGATGATCAGCGCTATGCTGAGGCTGACGCCGCCACCTGTACCAAAAACCTGTATCTGGACGACATCGACACCTCTAACCCCAACGAAATATAGAAGAGATGGCTCAACAAGATGCGATTTTAGAGAGCCTCCTTGAGGATCTTAAGCAGCGTATGGGGGATGGCAGCATCTGTCTGGGAGAGGAGACTCTACGAGCCCTTGCCGGGCGCCCAGATGGCCTTCAGCGCCTTAAAGATCTCCAAGCCAACCCCAAGAAGCTTGATCTAAGCGAACATCTGGATCTGCGCCTTAAAGCGCGGGGCTTTGGGCGCCTCGCGACCTTTCTTCCTCAGCGCCTCCCTGACTCCTTAGGATCCTATACTCAGCTCCAGTTGATGGACTTCGGCGCTGAGAGCCTCCTCCTCTCAGCTGAGGCCCCCCAAGGTCCTGTCGTCATCAAGCTGCCCTTTATGGAGTATGACCAGCCTCAACGTCTGGATCTCGCGATCCTCAGACGACGGCGCAATACCCTGGAGTGGGAGGCTGAGGTCTTGAAGCGTCTGGGAGACAATCTCTTTCCTCATCTCCATAAGCAGCTCTACGCTGAAAACCCTCTCCTACCCCGATCCTTTCCTCCCAAGCTGCGAGGGGCAGAGATCTTCCTGGTGATGGAGCGCCTGGAGGAGCCACAGCTCCAGCTCCAAGCTCGACGCCTGAGCCAAGCCCAGCGCTGGAAAGAGTTGGAGCTGCTCTTAGTTCACTTCCAGGAGGGCTGCTTAAGGCTACAAGAGGAGATCCAGGCTGAGTTCGGACCAACGGCCCTCTACACCGATCTGAAACCGGAGAACTGTAGCCTCCACGAGGGGAGGATCCGCTTCTTTGACGCAGGCAGCGTCCTAAGCCCTGGCGAGGGGGGGCGGCTCAAGCTGAGCCCTCTCTATCTGAGCCCCCAGGACTTCTCAGCCGCTGAGACGGGACAGTTGGAGGCAAGTCCTCAACTCTTTGAGCGTACATTGGAGCGCTGCCTTGAGCTGCTCCTCTCCGAGGCTCCCATCCTCCCTGGAGAGCCCTCTCCTCCTCTCAAGGGGGCACCTGGGACGATCATTCAAAGGCTGAGAGCGCGGCTGGTCTGAGGCGCTTTATCTGCTTGGTTTGAGGAGCAAGGTACAGGATTAGGGATCTTGATCCTCCTATCCCCCTCCCCTAAACTCAAAAAGAAATTCTCCAACCCCAGGTGATCCCAATGTCCGAAGAACGGAAGGAAAACTCCCTTCTTTTTACCTTAAAAGAGCTCAAGGATATCACCGCCGATGAGCCGGAGCGTCCGCAGGAGCAGAAGCGGGCTCCGCGCTCATCAACTGGGATCGATCTGGCTGATGATCTCCTCGCTGATATCCTCAACAGCGTCGATGCCGATGCTCAGGCAGAGGAGGAGCGCATCAAGGCGGAGCGCCAAGCGATTGAGGAGCAGAAGAGGAGAGCAGAGGAGGAGCGAGAAGCTCGCAAACAGCAGGAGATCAACGCTCGACTCTCCGCCGAAGAGGCGCGCCGTCAAGCTGCAGAGGAGGAGCGCCTTGCCCGCCTTAAAGAGATCGACATCGCTGAGCGGCGCGCGCGAGGAGAGATCATCGAGGAGCCTACTCCAGAGCCTGCTCCTACACCGATCTTAGTTCAAGCTCCCCCCGAGCCTCAGGGCCGAGGGACCGGATTCTATCTCACCGTCGTGGGGATCCCCGTGCTCTGCCTCACCGCCATCGCCATCGTCCTGATCCTCAAGCCCCCACCTGAAGCCCCTTTGGTTCACAACACTAAAATCCCCAGCAGCCCCATGGTCATCAAGGCTGCACCTCCTTCAGCGATCCCCGCTATCAATGTTGAACAGGAAGAGGAGGAGGCGGAGGTGGTCGATCTTGGAGTCGTCGATGCTCTGCCTCCAGATGCAGGAAAGAAGAAGAAAAGGAGAAGGAGGCGGGGCAAAGGCAGCCGTAGAGGGAAAGGAAAGGCCCAAAAGGGCAAGAAGGAGGAGGGAGCGGCCCCTAAGCTGAACCTGGGCGATGGCACAGGGATCACCTTCTAAAACCTAACGGCAAACCCCAAAGCTCCAACCTTCATCCAGGATACAGCGCTCTCCCTCTGGACAGGGCAGCCCCTCTTTGCAGATCTGCATACAGATGGCGACGCCCCCCACATTTCCGCACCAAGCTTCTCCGGCGCAGTCTTCATGTTGCTGACAGATCTCTCCATATTGCGCCTCCCCTACAGGACCACAGAGCCCCAAGGGAGCGCTAAAACTGTAAGGACGACAACGCTGCTCGCCACAGGCCCCGCTGCCCATCTCACAATCCCCAGGGAGGCAAAGCCCCAGAGGGATCGACTCATCCCCTGGGGTCCCTGGATCATCGATGATGCTGAAGTCGATACAGGGACCCAAACCACAGTCCCCAAGGGAGGGCAGGCAGAGGCCCACACAGCGCCCACGCCCCTCTCCTCGTGCTGGGCTGAGACCAGGATCTGGATCTCCATAGCAGACCGCCCCAGCGACACAGCGCAGCGCCTCCTCTCCTCGCTCTAGGGCTTGCTCATCGCAGGCTCCTCCCAGGGGTGAGTTCCCTGCTTCAGTACAGATCCCCATCCCCTCCCCTTGGGGCATACAGCTGCCCTGATTCTCCTCAAAGGGGCAGATCCCCAAAGGCTCATCACAGAGGAGAGGCTCACAGATTCCATCCCGGCAGCTGCGATCAAGAGGGCAATCAGAGCTTAACTCACAGGCAAATCGACAGAAGGCGTTCGAAGTCTCAATGGCGATGCAGCGCTGCACAGGAGCACACTCTTCATCTCCTCCGCAGGCGCTGAACTCACGAGGGACACAGCGTCCTCGGAAGCAGATCTCCAAACCTCTAGGGCAGTGATAGTCACTCTCACAGGAGCCATCCACCCTTAGGCAGCGTCCCTCTTCACAGGAGGAGCCCGGTTCACAATCGTAGCGACAAGGCAGACCTGGAGGACCACAGCGACCACTCTGAGGATCACAGCTCTCCTGAGCACTACAGCCTGCCACTCGGCAGTCGGGGATGCAGTGATCTTCAAGGCAGATCCAACCCTCTCGGCAAGGACGCTCTAGATCACAGCCTGAGAGACAGATATTGCCACCGCCAACCTGTTGGCAGAGCCCTCCCAAACAGTTTCTATCCTCACTACAGCTGAGACGACAAAGCCCACCCGGATAGGCCCCCCGAGACTCCTCTTCACTGCGACACTCTCCCTCGGCGCACTCCTCTGAGCGCTCACAAGCTCCTCCAGGGCGAGCAGGTTGAGGACGGCAGAGCCCAGAGTTGGGATCACAGATCTCATGGATCTCACAGAGGACCTCCCTGCAAAGGTCCAACTCTAGGTCTGGGAGGAGTTCTAAGGCAGCGTCCTGAGGAGGAGCTTGTTCATCAAACCCCAGATCCAAAGCAGGGTCCAGATCGGGCACCTCTAGATCTCTCAGGGAGCGGTCCAGGCCTCCTCTATCCAGATAGACCCTATGATCGATGGCGCTGTCCAAGGGAAGCTCAGATGAGCCCCCATCATCACAGCTCAGAGCCAGCAGGGGCAGCAACAACGGTAAGAGTCGGTCTCTCATCTTTACTCTTTGGGGCTCATGGGAAAATAAGCTTTGTGATTCTGGGCGCTTTAGCGCTTGTCTGGCAAGATCTCCATCAAGAGGCTGAAGCTGAGGACCTCAACCTGTGGGCTACAGCCCCAGCAGCCTCTGCTCTGAGGGCCTAGATCACCCCCAGGATCTCGAAGATCACTCCTTTATTTACTGGGATAGGCTCTTATATTCATCGACACAGCTGTCTGGTGCGCTGACATCAGTGTCGTAGATGATGCTGAGGCGGCCAGTCCCCTCCAGTTTGTTAGCGAAGAGCGCGCCGTCTACGCTGAGGCTGCCTACAAAGTCGATATCGACCTCTGGAGCATAGATGGCACCTACAAAGGTCGCGTCACCCACGCTCATAAGCGAGTTGCCTCGACCGCCCATGTAGAGGCGGAACGCACGCGCTGAGGGAGCACCCCCTGCGGCAAAGTTCAAGTTGCCCACCGCCTCAATCGTGCCGCTCGTCCAAAGCTCCAGCTCACCGCCAGGTTCAATCTCGATGTTTAAATCGCCGACGCTCTCAAGATCACCATCGACAAAGATCCGAACACGCCCCTGGATCATGAGCGTGCCGTCGCCGATGAGTTCGCCACCGCTCGCGAAATAGTAATCGCCGCTCTCGAAGATCACCTTCTGGGTGCCCAGGCCCGCGATCAGGTTATTGTTATTGTCAACCCGTCGTTGAGCTACCTCGGAGACGACATCGATAATCTTGCTGGCGCTGCAGTCACAGGGCGCTCCTCGATAACGGAAACCACGGCGACCATTTTGGTAGCTCACATCCCCGACCGCATCGAAGTCACCCGTCAAGAAGAGATCCCCGCCGATCCTCAAGCCACCGACCACGTCGAGATCCCCATCTATCCAAGCATCTTCACCCACCGCCCACTCCCCGACAATATCAACGCCGCGTCCGCTGATGAGCGACTGACCAACAACGAGATCACCCACCCCTTCAAGACCGCCTGCCACGTCCATGCTGCCATCAATGTCGAAGTCACCGACCACGTCAACTCGACCATTGACGCCGATATGGGCCAGCCCAGGGTTGTCTCCAAGGAAGCCGCTGTGGGATGAAGTGACGACCCCTGCTCCTACATTGTCCAAGTCACCACACAGGCACAGCGCTCGCTGAAATACTTCATCTCGTTTGGCGATGAAGTGCTCCGAGCAGCTCTTGACCAGCGCCCCCTCCTGAGCGGTGGTCTCAGGGTTGTTCCGGTTAAAGTCTTCATCAATGGCGTTGAAATCCGAAAGTTGGTCCTCAAGCGTACAAGCAGGCAGGGTGAGGAGCAGGGCGGCGAAGAGCAGGCGAGTGTATCTGATCATGATTCCATCCAGTTCGAGTAAGCTGTGCCAGGATGCTTCTTAGCAAGCTTTCGATACGGCCCACTCACCGACATATTTAAAACGCGAACCACTGCTGTCAGCGCTGGGTGTGTACCGCTTGACGTTCCAAAATCAAAGAGCAGAGGAGCGCAATCGTGACCCTGGCTTTTGGCAAGCTCCGCCGTTCCCGGAGAATCGCTGAGTTCGCCAGGGGCTATTTTCAAAAGCTGATGAGAGAGGCTAACGACGATTAAAAATTTTTCCTCGCATCCTCCTCAGAGGCCAGATAGACCCAGCGAGCAAAGAGCAGTACTCTAAACAAGCCGCAGGGATTTAAGCACTCTTCTATGAGCAACCCCAACCTCTACTCAAGGATCAAGCAGATCTACACCGCGAGCCTCAAGCCCCGAGACTCTCTCTTTAATATCTACCTCGCTCGTCCTCTAGCAGCCCCCCTGGTGATGGTCCTCTCAGGTACTCGGGTCAATCCCAACCAAGTGAGCTTTGTCTCTCTTGGAGTGATGATTCTGGGGACCCTGTTTTTGAGCCTGTTGCCTGGAAGCTGGGGCCTCTGGTTGGGGGTCCTGGCTATCGAATCCAGCTATCTCCTGGATTGTACTGATGGACAGCTTGCCCGCGTAACTGGGCGCAGCTCCGAAGTGGGAGCCTCGCTGGACTTCCTCATGGATGAGCTGAAGGCCCTGTTGCTCATCTTGGGGGTCAGCCTCTGGTGGCATCGAGGGGGAGGAGGGCTACAGCCGCTCTACTTGGGGCTGATCAGCTTAGTGGTGGTGAGCGCAGCCCTAGCACTCACTAAGTTTGTACGCTCCCCTGAGTACGCCAAAGCGACCGGAAGCAAACCTCTGCGCCATGGAGAGGCAGCGGGGGCTCCTCGGAAGGGCCCCCTCTGGCCGATAGAGGTTACGGTTCGCTTGGTGAGTCAATATCCTACAACCCTGCCCCTCTTCGCCGCCTTTGGGCGTATGGATCTCTTCCTCTGGGCCTATGGTGTTATCCACCTCCTCTATCTGATGCGTACCGCTCTGAGTATCCTCCTCAAACTGGGACACTTCGCGGCGATTGAGGAGCCCCCTGAAGAGGCTGTGTAGCTTGGGTGGTCCTCAACCCGGATCAATGTTTATGCCCTTTATGCCCCTCCTCCTTATGCTCTGAGTGTCCCTGGTGAGGCTTCCGGGTATAGCCGATCTCTTCTCCTCCTCCCAACTGATAGATCAGCTTGCTCAGTGTAGCCCTCAGCTGCTCCTCCTCCGCTTGGCCCTCGGTGCTCTTATAGTGCTTTAGGGCGATCTGAAGCGCCTGAGGATCCTCTTTTCCAAAGAGGAGCAGGCTGGAGAGCCTGAGGCGGAATTTGAGCCCTCGCGTTCGCTCTCCCAAGAGACGATCAAGCAGCTCAAAGTAGCCCTTCCGCTCTTTGAGCTGGGAGAACTGGCCCAGATCGCTCAGCGCCTGCGCCAGAGCCTTCGAGTCTTGCCCATCCGCCAAGCTGCGAGCCCAGCCCAGGAGCAGGTCAAAAGCCTGTTGGCCACCGCGCTCCTTGAGGACCGTGCGGCAGGCCCCTAACTCAGGGCCTGCCTTGAGATCAGCGCACCAGAGAAAGAGATCATCTATGCCTAGACGCCCAGCGTAGAGGATCATCCCCGCCTTCGCTTGGCGTACCTTCTCTTTGCTCCAGATCCCACGCAGCTCCTCTGAGCCCAGACGACAGCCCCTCGGGATACAGAGCGAGAGGCTCTGCCAGGCCAGGGCGCGGATCTCAGGGGTCTCATTCTGACTGAGTCGCTTCAGAGGCTGCAGCAGCTCCTTTCCTCCATGGGCTCCGAGGATGTTGAGGAGATCGGCAACCTCCTCTGGAGAGCTGCCCTCAAGCTGTCCCAGGAGAGCGTTCAGGTTCTTGGACTGAGCGCTCAGGCGGGGCAACGCAAACTTAAAGAAGCCTCGTGCCAAAGAGCGGACCCAGGGATCTTGATCTCCCAGGAGCTGCTCAGCGGCCTTTAAACGGGCTTGAGCTTCGGAGTTTTTAGGCGCGAAGCTGTTTTTGCCTCGACGGAGGCGGCTCTGATGGAAGCGCCAAGGGGGACAACTCTCCCTTGATGAGGGCTCCAGCTTTAGGGCACGGCATTCAGCAGCCAGCTTAACAAGCAAAGCTTCTTGAGGTTCTCGCTTGGCCTCCTGTTTGGGCTCTGGACTCGGCTCTTCGCTCCTCTGAACGATCAGGAAAGCTGAGATGAGGAGGCCCAGGAGGAAAAGGGGGCCACCGACCTTGAGAGAGGTGTTCATAGAGAGGCTCCTAAAATCGCCCAGGAATTTATCCAGGAGAGCGTTGAATGAAAAGAGCAGCAAAGAGCACTCAGCGACGAAAGACCCTCCGCAGTCTGCGCCAGGAGGCCAAGGCCAAACCCAGACAGATGAACATGATGGCGACGCGCACCTTGAGGCCCGGACTGGGGTGAGCCTCTTGGAGCGCCAAGACCGCAGGGTGCTCAGGGGCCAGCGCGATGGCCTCCTTTAAGAGGATGTTGCCCTGAGGGTAGCGCTCCGTCGCCAACTGAAGCCGCGCCAGCCCCGCCAAGGTCTCAACCAAGCGCGCTCGATCTAGAGGCAGCCTTGCCATAAAGAGAGCCCCTGAATACCACTCCATCGCGCTGCCCAGATCTGCGGCTCGGAACGCCTTGTCTCCTCGCGCGCGGTAGAGCTGAGCGAGGCGCTCTCGGAAGCTGAGGCGCAGCTCGGCGTAGGGAGCAGCGGCCTCCAGGGCCTGTTGAGCGGCGAGATGCTGTCCCCGAGCCAAACAGAGTTGAGCGTAGCGATCCAGGGCCGCTCGCTTAAGGCGCCCCGCTTCAACTCCCTTGGGTGAAAGCTGAAGAGCGATCCTCGCCGCCTCTCTCCAGCGCGCCTCCCTTAGAGCCTCACGGAGCTGAGAGAGGGGCGCCTTAAGCGGGCTTAGGAGCCCCCGATCTCTGGCCCAGTCTGGCCGCTCATAGAGGAGCGGTAGGGCGTGAGACCCCTGGGCTTCAATCGCTTCACGGAGCAGCTCCGGTAGACTGAGGAGGCTCTCATAGCCTGGAGGCCAAGTAGGGGAGATCTCTTGAGGGCTGATCTGGTCAAGGAGCATCTCCAAGAGGTTGGGATCGCAGAAGCGAGCAGCGGAAGCCAACAGAGCCAGTCGCAGAGCGGGAGCTCCCATCCAAGCTTGAAGCAGCTCAGGGGGGGTCTCTCGAAGGCGTTGGCGGTTGAGCGCCTCCTCTGGAAAGCCGGGCGCCCCTGGGCTCAGGGCATCAAGAAGCTGGCCCGCGCTGCGAAGATGAGTCTCAGCCCGCTCAGGCCCCAGTTCAGCGAGGGCGATGCCCCACTCCTCCAGCGCAAAGCGCGCAGCGAAAGGTTCCCCAGGCGAAGGGACTTGAAGAGAATCTCCAGGGGCGAGGCGTGCGCGGCTCTGATCAGCCATCAGGACCCCTACCAAGGCAGCAGGACCTTGATTGATCAGGGTCGTCTGATCAGCCTCCCTCTGAAAGAGGAGCTGAGCGAGGAGCAGCAGCAGCACTCAATCCAGCGCAGCTCTCAAGGCTTTTGCGGCTCCCGCCCGACCCAACTTGCGCAGGATCAGCCCGCGCAGGAGCGGTAGGCGGGGATCTTGACCTTGGCGCTCCATCGCCTTGAGGAGGTCTAGGGCCTCTTCAAAGCGCTGCGACTTGATGAGGGCGATGGTCTGAGCAAAACGCAGCCGGGGGTCTCCTGCGGCGATGGGGGCTAGGCGCTCTATCGCCATTTTATACTCTCCCTCCAAGAGCGCAGAGAGCCCCTCCAGAGCGATCTGAGCCTGACGCTCCTCAGCCTTGAGCTCTCGGATCGCAGCCAGCACTCTCCAAGCCTGTTCCAACTTCTTTAGTTGATCGGGATCAGCTTGATGTTCAGGTGCCCACCACTCATCCAGGGGTTTCATAGAGTGACGCTGAAGGGCGGCGCTGAGTTCATCTCTGATCTTGCTCAGATCGGGGCCGAGATAGCCCGCTTTAAGCGCGGCCTTAAGAGCAGTAAAGGCCCCTTGAGCGCCTATAAACTTTCCCGCCTTGGCTCCTGCTTTGGCCCGCTTGATCTGCTTTCGAGCGCGAGCCGGAGGGGCGATTGCGCCCGCACCCGCCCGTTTTTGAGCCATCTCCAGCTCAGCTTGGATCTTCTCTTTATCTCCCGCTTCGGGGAGGAGTTGGAGATAGAAGCGATAGGCCAAGACCGCGCCTCGGTGATCCTCAGCATAGACGCGCGTGCGCGCCAAGGCGCGATAGAGCGCAGCCTCCTCAGGCCAGCGTTGGACCAACTCAAGGAAAGCGCGAGCCGCCTTCTTATAGTGGCGTGCCTTATAAGCGGTCTTGGCGGCCTCAACATCGGGGTGCTTGGGCAAGCTGGCGCTTTGAGCCAGGAGGAGAAAGCAGAGGGAGATCAGAGCCACGCAGGCACCTCCAGGGCATAGCCCCCACCCAGGATAAAGGTGCTCAAGCTGCGCGCCCCAAACCAGAGGTCCAAGTCGAAGGCTGCTGAGGCAAACCAGTGCTCGTCGTGGTGGTAGCGAACCCCCAATTCAAAGCCGAGATGAAACTCTGTGTGCTCCATCGAGAGCGGCTCGCCGTTGGAGGGCTCAAGCTCAAAGTCCTGAAAGCTTAGGACGATGCCTGCCAAGGCATAGGGGACGAGCTTCCAGGCGGGATAGCGAATACCCATGCGGCCCAGATGAAGCTGAGTCTGAGAAAGCCCATCCATGGTGGCGGGGATATCATCCTTCAACTCAGCGTCTACTTGAGCACCTCCACCCTGAAAACGAAGCAGCAGGGGCTCGATGAGCCAAAACTCCTTCCAACGCCAACCGATCCCCAACTCCAGACCCAGCAGAGAGATCGACTCCTCCTGTTGGCTGAGGCTGACGCGATCCTCTCCACGGCCCTTCTCAGCCTCTAGATCCCCCAACCCCAAGGAGCTATAGCTGAGGCCTGTACGCAGATAGCCCGGAAAAGCTTTGGTGTCTGGGTGAGGCTTGCTTAGGGCCTTGCGCCAAGCAGGCAGCGCAGGAACAAGGGCGATGCTGAGAGCCAAACGGGTTCCATGCTTGATCACGACCTTGTGTTCATGAGGCTCATAGCCCTTGGCTTCAAAGCGCAGGGTATAGGAGCCGGGCTCCAGTGGCAGCGGCTCTCCTGGCTTGGAGATAGGTAGATCATCGATCAGCACCCGTGCTTTGGGAGGCTTGAGGTTCAACTCAAGGAGGCCCTCACTGCGCTTCAGCTCTAGGCTGAGGAGGCTGTTTTTCTGAGCGATGATCTCCACCTGGGTCTCTAGGGTCTGATGGCCCTTTGCAGAGACACGCAGCGCATGGTGACCAGGGGCCAAAGACCAGGGACCTGGACCCTCTAGGGCGACCCCCTTCAGCTCGGCGTGAGCGCCCTTGGGCTTCAATTTGAGGATCAAGCGCCCCTGTCCAAGATAGGCCCCCACCGCAGCCCGAGCAGCCTCCTCGGGCGAAACACCCTTCCCTGTCCAGCGTTGAGTTTTGCCTTTAAGTGGGAGGAGTTGAAGCGTGACTTGACGCCCCTTCTGGCTCACCTTCATCACCCCAGAGAGGCCCAGCGCAGCTCTAACCATACTCTTGGTGTTGGCGCAGCGGCTGGAATCATCCAAACAACCCAGGTGCTTAGGCCAGCTCAGCTCCTTGAGGTGCTTCTCCAGGCTGGCCTCATCTAGGAGATGACCAGGCTGCTCCTTAAGGGCCTCTTTGATCGCCCCTTGGACAAGGCTCCCTCGCTCTGGAAACTGCCAAAGCAGGGGTGGACTGAGGAGCAGCAGGCTGAGGAGAGTAGACACAGGAGGAGTTTAATATGGAAGAGAGCAGCGAGGGTAGGGGGTGATCAAAGAGCTTCGGTTCTCAGCCCTGAGCGTGATGAACCGCTTTCATCAAACGACCGATGCGACGATCAGCGGTGTTCTTATGGAGAACCCCTTTGCTGGCCGCCCGAGAAAGAGCAGAGATCGCTTCAGGTAGAGCACTCTGAGCACTCTGAAGGTCACCGCTCTCTAGAGCACCACGCACCTTCTTGACCTGAGTGCGGAGGTTGGACATGACGTGACGGTTGCGGAGCCGGCGCTTTTCGTTTTGCCGGACGCGCTTCATAGCTGACTTGTGGTTGGGCACCGATTCACCTGCGCGAAAAACCGGCAAAGCCGGAGTTGCTGACAATTGAGAGGCGGGAAGCTACCAGAGCGGCCCGGGAGCGTCAAGGCTCCCTGATTTTCAATGGCTCCCTTGATCCCTTGAGGCTGCTAGACTCTGAGCCTCTGAACCTGCGAGGAGGACACACGATGTGGAGAGAGATGCTGATCCTGCCCCTACTCCTTGCGCTTATCGCCTGCAACGATGAGGAGGAGAGCAGCTCTGAGGGCTCAGACCTCCAGGGGGATGTTGAGGCTCAGGATCTGGGGGTTCTGGACCAAGGAGGTCTTGAGCAAGATCGAGGCCGCCAAGAGGATCTTGGAAATCCAGATCTAAGCTCAGCAGGGGACAGTGCTTCTCCAGAGGATAGAAGAGTATCAGAGGATGAGGGCCTGGATATTCAAGCGGTGGATCTAGAGCCTATAGATGTTGCGCCGCTCCCCCCCCTGCCTGTCCGTGCCCCCCTCAGCCCCATCCCTGATCCGCTCGCGGCTGGGGAGGTTCAGAGCTGCTCGATCTATCAGGTAGAGCGCTGTGAGGTGGGGCAGCGACAGATCTGTCGAGTCTATGATGTTGAGGAGGCTGCCTTTGTAGAGCCAGCTTCTCTCTATCATCGAGTCCTGCTCTTTGAGCGCTGGTATGACCTCTATCATCAGCCTGATGGACAGACCGCTGAGATCCACTTTAACGCGGCCACCGCCGCTGGAACCGCTGAGGAGCTTTGGGGCGCTCCCAGCCATTTTCAGCGCTACGCAGGGATGGGAGACTCTGCGATCTGGAGCGGGGTAGCTCTCAACGCCTATGCGCTCCGCTACGCTCAGACAGGGACAGAGGCGGACTATCAGCGGATGGTGGAGAAAATCCGGGCGCTGCTGAGCCTCTTTGATGTCACCCAAATCCCTGGACATCTAGCCCGTAACTTCTTTGGCTTGTTGCCTCCAGGGGCTCCTAATGATCCTCAACACCACTATGAGCGCGGCCTCTTTGAGAGCTATGACCACCGTTATCATCTCATTCAAGGAGAGTTTGAGGCCCGCCCTCAGGTCTATGATGAGGAGGGTGGCCCAGAGATCGAGGGGCTGCGTTGGCCCCTCACTCCAGTCTGGCAAGGTAACCCCTCGATCGATCAGTATACAGGGCCGCAGGTAGCCTTCCCGCTGCTCTGGGATCTGATCAAGCCTGAAGATCAAAGGCTGAAGGAGCGCATCGCCCAGCATATGAGCTGCTACCTCAAGCGCCTAGAGCGAGTGGTCCTCATCAACGCTCACTCCAATCTAGAGATCCTCAACGCTTTTCAGCAGCTCTTGGCGGGTGGGGAGCTGAACATCGAGCCAGGAGACTTTGACTTCTCCAGCTTAGAGGAGTTGGTCGCCTGGGTTCACCCCAATCTCAACGATCTCAACCGAGAGAGCTATGATCGAAGCTGCCCTGAGAGCATCTGGCGAGAACCAGATCGGGTTATCGATCTGGCGGCGGGGGATTGGCTCGCGCGTCTGATTGAGTTGGCTCAAGATATGCGCACAGGGGAGCTTGAGCGTCCCCGAGGGATCGATCATGTCTATGCCCCCAGCGTCCGGGGAGGCAACGCCTTTCAGATGCTCAACCTCGCTCTACAAGCTTGGCGCTACACCGGAGAGGAGCAATATAAGCGCTTCTTCCAAGAGGAGCTTTTGGGCCAACAGTACGCAGAGGAGGTGGCTCATACCGCCGCGCTGCTCACCATGCCCCACTGGTGCCAGAGCTTTTATGGGGGGCATATCAGTTATCCGGTGGCCTGGGTGCTCATCGAGCAGCTCCCTGAAGGGGATCCTCTCCGAGAGAGCTTAAGAGCGGCGGTGCATGAGGAGTATTGGGAGAAGAGCCGTGGACCCACCCAGGATCTCAAATTTGATCTCATCTACGCCATGATCGGCCCCGATGAGGGCGCACGGGCGGAGGCTCAGACCCGCGCCTTGGCCAACCTGGAGGCTTTTGGAGGCAACGGCGGAATCTTGGACGATCCTCGACGAGGCTATAGCCAAAGCGCTGAGGAGATCCTCGCCAGCTTAGCGGGAGGCCCCGAGGCGCTGCGTTGCCCCAGCCAAGAGGAGCGCGCGCTCTGTGAGGATGGTTTTGAATTGATGGGGCTGCGTATTCCAGGGGAGTCGATCACAGGAGCCTGTACAGGGGGGGCTTTGGATTGTCCGCAGCCTGTGGAGGAGGGAGCAGAGCTCCTCTGCGCTCAAGCCCTTGCCAGTGAGCCTCTACCGGTCCTATTACGGCAGCACTCCGATTTTATCTGGCAGCGTAACCCCTACGCTCTAGGGCGTCATTATGGGGCGGATGGAAGTTCACAGTCGGCTGGTTTGGATCTCATTGAGGAGTTTTGGCTGGCGCGACATGCAGGGATTATTGAGGTGGGTCGGGGGCAGGTGTTGGCTTGGGAGACCTCGGGGAGCTGTCCTGAAGAGTAGGGTTTAGCCCTTCTTGGTCTTGCCTCGCTTCTTATTGGTCTTACCTCGCTTCTTGGGGATCTTGCCTCGCTTCTTGGGGGTCTTGCTTCGCCTCTTCCTGGTCTTACCTCGTTTCTTTTTTGTCTTGCCTCGCTTCTTCCTGGTCTTACCTCGTTTCTTTTTTGTCTTGCTACGCCTCTTTTTTGTCTTGCTTTGCTTCTTTTTCTTGCGTCGAACCTGCTTTTTTTTCTTCTTGGGCTTCCAAGGCTGTCGCACCTTTTGGTTGAGATAGGGCAGCTTGCCATCGCCATAGAGGAGCCGGTAGGTGGCCCAGGAGGAGATCACCCGCTTGGTGTAGCCTCGGGCCTCTTCATAGGGGATGGTCTCTACAAAGAGGTCAAGATCCAGATGTTCACGTTCTCGCATCCAGCGTCTCAGGGCTCCAGGCCCCGCGTTATAGGCCGCTGGCAGGAGGGCGGGGTTGGCTTGAGTTCGCCCACGCGCATAAGCTAAGCAGCGAGCACCCAAGCGGATATTAAGCTCGGGGATGCTCAAGCGGCTGCGGTTGATGCGGCCATCGGCGGGGGTCGCCATCTGCTTGGCCGTCGTGAGGATCAGCTGCATTAAGCCCATGGCGTTGGCGGAGGACTCAGCGCTGTTATGAAAGCCGCTCTCTTCACGCATCACCGCCCAAATAAAGTAGCGATCCAGGCTGGAGATCCCCTCGTAGCGCTTCGCCAAGCTCTTGAAGGGGGTTGGGTAGGCCAATCTCCAATACTTTTTGCTGTATCCCGCTGGAGGGAGAGCGCGAAACTCCAGAAGCTTACGTCGCAGGATGTTATGGCTGAGGGGGTAGGCCCCCGCTCGGTCCAAAATCCAGGCTCGGAGCCAGGGATCAGAGCTGCGCAGCTCCGATAGAGCGGGCTCGCTCATCCCCAGGCGAGCAAAGAGGAGAGCGCGCTTAAGATCAGCACCTTGATGTTCAAAGCGCCAAGCTTTACCCGCCCCTGAAGGGAGATGAGGACCCATCTTAGAGCGGGCCTTAAGGCTTCGCTTAAACCAAGCCTCAGCCGACTTAGACCCCAGGGGCTTCAAGCGGCTGTAGGCCATCAGGGCGTACCAGCTCATGGGATAGCTGCTGATCACGCTGCGATAGCCCTCAATCGCGCGCTTCTTACGCCCTCGGAGCTGATCAAGGCGGGCTCGCCAATAGAGGCTGCGACCGCCATGGTGATGTTCAAAATCTCGAGCTGGGAGCGGCTCATCCCAGGCCAACACTCGACTCGCGGCCTTATAGCGTTTGGCTAGGATCAGGTTCTGGACCAGGAAGAAGATCGCCTCTGGCAGCATATCTCCCTCGGTGGAGCCTTTGAGGAGGCGTTTAAGCCAGCGCTCTGCAGCCCTGAGATCCTCTTTATCTTCGATGAGATGTCGCAGCTCAAAGTAGCCCGCGTCATCTGTCAGATAGTGCCCTGGGTGCTTCTTAATCTGCTGACGATCATAGGCGGAGGACTCCTCTTCAAAGCCCAGACGCTCCGCCGCGCGGCTGGCGAGGTAGCGGGCCTTAGGCTCCAGCTTATGTTTGGCTTTGGCGCAGGCCTTGACCGCCTCTTTCAGGAGGGGACGGGCGCGCTTCCATTCGCGACGCTTGCGCAGAGCACGCCCCAGGGTATAGCGCTGTCTGCACTTAAGCGCAGAGGAGAGCTTCCGCTTGTTGAGAGGGGAGAGAGAGCTGATGATGCTCCTACTCCAATGTTTGCGTGAGAGGATCTCTGCGCGGCTGATCCAACGCTCGGCGCTGCGTTGGCGCCACAGCTTGGCCAGTTTGGGGCGTCCTGCGATGAGCTGCTTAGCAAGCTTTCTCCCTTTTCCCGCTCGAGGATGACTGGGGAACTCCTGATCGAGGTGCAGCAGATGGAGCAGCGCCTGCCTGGGCTGAGTTCTCTCTGTCTCCAGCCGAGCCAAACCAAGGAGGGCGAAGGGAGGGTCATCTTTGCGTTGGCTCTTGAGGAGGCGTTTGTAGATTTTACGAGCCTCCTTTAAGCTCCCCAACTCTCTAAAGGCTCGAGCGCGAATACGCAGGACGGGCCAGCCTCGCTCCCCCTCAACAAACTCAAGGGCCTCAGCATACAGCTCTAAGCCCAGCGCGGCCCGCGCCTGGGTCAGCTTGATAAAGTCAGCCACCAATGGGAGATGTTCAGCAAGGCCCCTGAGGATCTTCAACGCGGCCCGATTCTCTCCCCCTCGTTCTAGGAGCCAGCCTTTGAGCAGCTGACGCTCTCTGCCTTTAACCTTGAGCTTCTCTCCCGCCTCTCTCCAGCGCTTCTGGCCCATGAGATCGCGCACTCCAGGGCTCAACTCGATGGGCTTGAGATCCTTCTCTTTAATGGGAGAGAGCAGGAGAAAAAAGAGGAGAAACTGCACATTGGCTCCAGAAGAGATGCCGGTGGCTGAGTCTAACCGAAATTGTTCAGAGTGAAACTTCTTGGGCTTGTGTTCTTAAGGAGGCTGCTTTTCTAAGCTCAGCTCTATAGGCTGGAGCCTGAGGAACGAAGACCCTCTCCGGTTGTCCCTGGACGCACCCTGTTCTGGAGAGGCGATGGAAGAGCAGCTGCTGAGCTTCTGGGAGGCTCTCACTGGAGAGGAGATCAGCTTGAACGAGAAGCGCCTCGTCCGACGCCTGAAGGGGAGAGATGAGGCGGCCTTCAGCCAACTCGTGCTTCTCTACCAAGGTCGTATCTTCAACCTCTGTTATCGCATGTTGGGCAACGCCGCTGAGGCTGAGGATCTAGCTCAGGATGTCTTCGTGAAGTGCTTTCGGGCGATCCATAGCTTCCGTGAAGAATCCAAAATCGGGACTTGGCTTTACCGTATCGCCGTCAACCTGTGTAAAAACCGCATCAAATATCTCAGCAGACGCCATTATCAACGCAGCGCTCAGATCGACGATGTCCCAGAGCGGGCCTGGGGAGCAGCGCCCTGCCGAACGGTGGGAGAGGGGATCGCTCGCCCTGATGAAATCCTGCAAGGCAATCAAGCTGAGCGAAATATCCAACAGGCTTTAGCTGGAGTAGATCCCAGTTTTCGGGAGTTACTGGTCCTGCGTGATATTGAGGGGCTGAGTTATGCTGAGATTCGAGGCATCACTGGGCTTGTTGAAGGAACGGTCAAGTCTCGACTCCACCGAGCGCGAGCGGCGCTCCGCCGCGCCTACCAAGCCTTGGAGGGATAAGCATGAATGAGCAGCTTCAGGGAGAGCGCCTCACCGACTACCTGGAGGAGAGGCTCAGCGATCAGGAGGAGCTGGCTGAGGCGGAGTCTCTCCTGGAGGATCCAGAGATCGCCGCAGAGTTTGAGGAGGCTCGGGAGGGGCTGGAGCTGTTGCAAGGGCTGCGGCCTCAGCCGGTGCCTCAACACTTCCTCCGTAAAGTACAGCGCCACGTCCGTAGACGCAGCGGGGGGCGCTTCTTTGCTCTCAGCCCAGCGCCCAGTTTCCGCTTCTCTATCGAGATCTTTGTGGTGATCGCCGTAGCGGTGATGGCGGCCTGCTGGTTTGCTCTGGCTCTGGGAGGGCGCGGAAGCCCTGGTCCTCTGGTTGAGGAGCTGCCCCCCGGTGTGGAGCAGCCTCAATCTCCTCAACCCCTACCCTAAGAGCGCTCTCCTACCTCCTCAGAGGTTAATAGACCAGAGCCTTACAGCGCTCTGGGTTCCGCTGGCTGGGGTCTGCACGATCCTCAATCCAAAGATCAAGGTTCCTCTGAAGGCGCGCCCGATCTTCAGGCAGCACCTCGCTGAGATCCTTCAGCTCTCCTGGATCAGTGATGACATCAAAGAACATATGCGTCCCATTGCGTTGATCGATGATCAGCTTAAAGCGTCCCTCGGTTATGCTCCTGAGGCGGTGGCCAAAGTCGTAGAATTCGCTGATGCTAAAGCTGGGCTCAGGGGGTTCTCCCAAGAGGTAGCCCGCCAAGCTGCGACCGTCAGCCCCAGGCAGAGGAGGAAGGCCCTTAAGCTCCAGAAGAGTAGGCGCCAGATCAATCAAGGAGACAGGATCCTTGACTCGCCCAGCCTTAAGCCCTGGTCCAGCGATAAGCAGGGGGACACGGACCACCTCATCGTAGATAGAGACTCCATGATGTCCCCCAGCGTCCCCATGATCACCCAGGTTCTCCCCATGATCTGAAAAGACCACAATCAGGGTATTTTTAAAGTGTCCCTGCTTCTTCAGGTTCTCAAGCAACCGTCCAAACTCTCGATCGCTGCGCTTCACCTCCTGTCCATATTGTGCAGCGAGGCCTTTAAGCTCAGGCTTCTCAGGGTGGAGGTAAGGGGCGTGGGGATCAGCGTAATGAACCAAGAGCAGGAAAGGTTCAGAGCTCTTACGGAGAAGTTTGATCGCCTCTTTAGTGACCCTGGGCCCTGTGAGCTGATTGACATGGTTTCGGGTGATCAGCCGACTCCAACCTCCTGTCAGGTGAAACTGAGACCAGGACTTACCCACCAGACGCGCCATAGTGCGATAACCCGCCCGCTTAAAACGCTCAGGCAGGATATTTGAGCCTGGAGAGCGCAGGCGGTTGCGGCAGTGTAGGTTACGGCTATTAAAGCGCCCACGGATGATAGACATCCAGGCATGAGGGGTGCGAGGGACAGGCGTACGCGCCTGCTCAAAGAGCAGGGCCTGTTGAGCGAAGGCATCCAGATTGGGGGTCAGGTTTAGCCCAGAGCCCAAGGCGCCCAGATGATCCGCTCGAAGGGTGTCGATAAAGACAATCAGGATGTTGGGTCGAGGATGAGCCGCCCGCCAAGCTTTCAAGCTGCTGGGCTCGGCAGCGTGGCGCTGAATTCGCGCTGGACCTGGAAGACGAGGACCCAGACGACAGTTCTCATCAACATCATTGCCTCGAAGTTCAAACTGAAGAGGGTGGATCTTTGAGTTCTGATCGTCGCAATCTCCTGCGTGCGTGGATATGCCATCCCCATCTCCATCTAAGAGCCGATCTATGAGCTGCCCCAGATGCTTTAGCTCAGTCCCGTGAAAGAAGATCGGTGCGCGGGCGCGCTCCATCTCCCCCAAGAAGAGCCCCGCCCCAGAGCCCAGGAGGCTCAGCAGGAGAACCCCCAAAGACCAGGAGCTGGAGCGCTGACTCAAAAATAGGAACAGCCCCGCTCCAAAGGCCAGGAGGCTGATGGCGGTCAGCGCCCAGTGTAGAGGAGGGTAGAGCCCAGCATAGAGTTGAGTATTGATCCCGTGGAGGAGCAGGGCAAAGAGGAGAGGGGGGAGGGTGCTCCACTTCGCACCCTCCCCCCAGCGTCGTACTACCCAGAGGGTCGCGAGGCTGGCAGGGAAGAGAGCATATCCGCTGAGGAGCCAAGCGCCCAGGCTGTGCTTCACAAAGAGAATATGAGCAGGGAAGAGCAGAGCAGCGATCCCCGAACCCAAGAGGAGGGCGACCCCCTCTTCTGGAGGGAAGCGTGGGCCTCTGAGCGAGCTGCTGAGTTTAGAGAGGCTCCAGGAGAGGAGATAGAGTGGGGGTAGACCCAGAAGCAAAAGCAGAAACAACACCAAACCCAGGCTCACCGCCCATAAGAGGCTGAGGGGCATGAGGCTAAGGCCTCCCCCCCTTGAGATGATCGTAGCGCTGTCCAGGATGATGAGGAGCCAGATGGCGCCCAGAGGGACTGCTGCTCCAAAGAGGGCTCGATGTAAGAGGTTCATAAGCCCGCTCTTTACTTGCTTGGCTCTGGTTTTAAAAGTCCAGCGGAGCGGACTGGGTGATGCTCTGGCAGGATTTAAGATCTGCGGTGCCGGATGAAGAGCACAAACAGCAGGAGCAGCGCGAAGAGGCTACCAGAGGCGCCGCTGCTTAGATCACAGCTGTCAGGAGCATAGGCGTAACCTCTCTATCACTCGTTTCGATGTTGTTGTTTCCATCGCCCAACTCCATCGGCTCCACCATCAGGATGGTGGAGGAGTCGAGCTGCTCCTCGGCCCCTCAACGCTCAAGGAGAAAGCCAGAAAGCTTAGCCCGCTTCAGGTTGAAGATCAGCTGGGGGTTTGGCTGATTTGCGAGAGGAGGGATCAACAGCTGCTGGAGGAGGCGCTGAACTCTCTACCGGCATACCATCTCCACGACTGAGGATCAAAAACTCAACCCGGCGATTCTGAGCGCGGCCGTCAGCGCTGTCATTGCTGGTGATGGGGCGCTCAAAACCGTAACCCTCAGAGCTTAAACGGTGAGGGCCTACGCCGCGACGGATCAGATATTTCTTGACCGCCTCAGCTCGCTGCTTGGAGAGCCATTTATTAAACTTCGCCTCGCCGTTGTTGTCGGTGTGCCCCTCGATGCGGATGCGACTGATCTCCGTATGCATATGTAGGAAAGCAGAAATCTGGTCGAGGATGTCAAAGCTTTCTGCTCGGATGGTGGCCTTGGCGTTATCAAAATAGATCTTCTGGAGAATCTCCAGCTTGCCCCCACGCACACGTACATCCTTGCTCTCAGGACAACCATCGGCATCCTCTATCCCGTTGACGGTCTCTGCCAGAAGGGGACAACGATCTTGGATATCGAGGATACCATCCTTGTCATTATCTACATCAGGGCAGCCGTTCTCATCTTCAAAGCCGTCGATATCTTCAGCATGCATGGGACAAGCATCCTTCTTATCTAGAATGCCATCCTTGTCATTGTCCAGATCAGGACAGCCATCAACATCTTCAAAGCCATCCTCATCCTCCGGTTTGTTGGGGCAGGCATCCGCTGCATCCTTGATGCCATCCTTATCTAGATCTCCCATCCCTCCTCCCCCAACAACCTGAACAGGCCCGCTCTCCATCAACCAAGAGAGCCCCGCCAAGACGCGAAACTCAGGTGAACCAAAGTCGGGGATCAGGCCGATGCCTCCGCCAAAGGTGAAGACCAGATCTTTATTATGAATCCTCAGCGCGAGCAGACTCTCTAGGGGATTGGGGCCTCCCTGATTCTCTGCAACATCCGAGAAATGGGTGCCATAGACCTCAAAGATCCCCT
>CAYLJJ010000070.1:0-38250 GCA_964384025.1 uncultured Nannocystaceae bacterium | reverse complement strand
CGGCGCCACCGACCTTGTGTTCCGGCTCTACGACGGGGCGGGAGGCGGCGCGTCTGGGGGCTGTGTGGCAGTCGGCGCCGGTGGGCGCTTGGCGGCAGGCGTGGCCTCTGGGCGCTTGGCTGCAGGCTTTGCGTCTGGTCGCTTGGCGACAGGCTTAGCCTTTGGACGCTTAGCGGCAGGCTGAGTCTCTGGACGCTTAGCGGCAGGCTGAGCTTCTGGACGCTTAGCAGCAGGCTGAGCTTCTGGACGCTTAGCAGCAGGCTGAGCCTCTGGACGCTTAGCGGCAGGCTTGGGGCTGCTTGGTTTAGAGAGGATCCTCGCGCGAACGGGCTCTTCTCTAGGTCGCCTGGGCTGCCTTGCCTGGGAAGCTCCGCCGGGTTTGGAGAGGATCTTGGCCCTCTCCTCTCTGCGTCCATAACGCTGAGTTGTGCGAGGCTCTCGCTTAGGCTGGGGCGGCCTCGCGGGTGGCGAGGAGCCGCTTTGAGGGCTCTCGGTTCTCTGCGCTCCTGCTTTTCGAGCAGAGGTGCTTGGAGAGCGCTGGCCAGATTGGCGGCGTACCCTCACACCTGGAGCGCGAACCTGCTCCTCTCGTTGAGCTTTTCCAGCCAGCACAGCCGTGCGTAGGCGACTGATGTCAGCTGTTGAGAGCTGCGCCATATAATTGCGGACCTGGATATTCAGTTCATCGCACTTGTCCATAAGCCGGCGATGATCGATGCCCAGCTCTTTCGCGACCTCGAAGACTCTCTTGGCCATGCCTTCTCCCACCTTCGACGGCCGAGCCGTCCGGCAGCCGAATGGTGATCTATCGGCTTTTCCATTTAGGCCGCAACCAAAACCCGGTCACGGCGCTGAAACTCCAGTTTCAATCGCTCTGCCACTCCAGACTGAATCAGTCCGATGGCGATTCGGCGGCCCTTTCCCTGGCTTTTTCCCAGGAGGGTCGCCTCCCCATAGCGATATATGGGGATTTCAAGGGCTCTGGCGCGGCGAAGGAGCCGATCCAAAGAGCCCTGGGCTCCATCTTCAGCCAGGAGCAGCAGCTTCACCTTCTGCATCCCCCGAAGCAGGGGATCTGTCCCGGAGAGGGCGGTTTGCCCTCGGCGCGCCAGAGAGAGAGCGTCAAAAATGCGCGCCTTAATCGCCTCTAAAACCCAGCCTCGCAGGGTCTCCAAGTCAAAGGCTTGGATGTTCCGCTGAAAAGCTCGGTTAAAGGCCTTACGCTGAATCGCCGCCTCAAGGCAGCGAGCAGAGTAGCAGAGATGGGCCCCTCTACCGGGCGCGCGTAGATCCCGATCAACATAGATCTTCCCTTGAGGATCACACACGAGGCGCAACAGCTCTCCCCGAGGACGAGCCCCTCGGCAGGCGATACAGCTGCGCATCCCGCGACGTGAAGGTCTCGCCGCACGCTGGTGACGACGGCTCCCCCTCACTCGCTGTGTAGCTCCCTCGCTGCCTGCTCAGCCGCGACGACCTCACGAGCAGCATAGATGATATCGACGGTCTGCTCAGGCTCCACTCCCAGCAGCTCGGCGAAGGCCTCAGGGCTCTCCGATGAGAGCTGCTCTAGAGTGAAGCGCCCCAAACGCATACAGGCATCAAAGAGCTCTCGCTTGAGGACCTCTGAATCTGTCGGCCAACGGTTCCACTCCACCTCAGGATCAAAGCCCTCAGGGAAGGGGATACGCGGTCGAATATCTTCACCGCGCTCCTTGCGTCGGAGCAGCTCTTCAGCTCCTTGGCGGAGGCGTTGGGCTCGTTCCAAGTTGATGCCTGGGATGTTGGCCAGCTCCTCCTCAGAGGTGTTGAGGATATGTTCAAGGGAACGATAACCCAGACGCCAGAGAGTGTCGATGTGCTCCGCGTCGATCCCTTCCAGGGCAGAGAGGGCTTCACGAGCCTCCTCCTCCAACTCCAAGATCTTGCTCTCGGAGTGGATATCGATCTTCCAACCCGAAAGCTGGCTGGCCAGACGCACGTTCTGACCCCGACGGCCAATCGCTTGACTGAGCAGATCATCAGGGACGATCAGCTCCATCGTAAAGGTCTCCTCATCGATAAGGACACGAGAGACCTCAGCGGGCTGGATGGCGTTGCAGACGAAACGCGCGGGGTCCTCGCTGTAGGGAACGATATCGATCTTCTCTCCCCGCAGCTCCTGAACCACAGCTTGGACTCGAGAGCCCTTCATCCCTACACAGGCGCCCACAGGATCAACATCGGGATCGCGACTGGAGACCGCGATCTTAGCGCGACTCCCAGGCTCACGTGCTGCCGTTTCGATACGGACAACTCCCTCGTAAATCTCAGGCACCTCCATCTCAAAGAGCTTGATCAGCAGTCCAGGAGAGGTCCTGGACATCACGATCTGAGGGCCTTTTACATTCCTCTGCACATCCAAGACATAGGCTTGGACGCGATCTCCAGGACGATAGGACTCTCTGGGCACCTGCTCTCGTATGGGTAGGATCGCCTCAGCGCGCCCCAGGTCGATGATGATATTGCCTCGCTCAAAGCGACGCACGATCCCGGTGATCAGCTCACCTTTGCGATCGATATATTCGCTGTAGACGTTGTCACGCTCCGCTTCACGAATACGTTGTGTAATCACCTGCTTGGCAGTCTGAGCCGCGATTCGACCAAAGCTGGAGCGTTGAGACTTGAGTTGGAGAATGTCGCCGTAACGCTCATCTTGATCTCGTGCCTTCTTGATATCCTTAGGCAGATAGAAGATCTGAAAGAGCAGCTCATCGCCCATCTCAGCGTCAAGACCGTGCTCCTCAGCCTCCTCTAGCGTGAGTTCATTATAAGGATCACTGATTTCATCCGTAACACGGATAATCTGAAAGAGTTCAACGACGCCTTCAGACTGATTGTATTGAGCCTCGATCTCTCGTTCTAGGCCAAAGACCTTCTTAGCAGCTTGAAGGATCGCCTGTTCTAAGGTCTCCTGAAGGGCTTCTTTGTCAATACCCTTATCTTTGGCGACCTGCTCAATGACATGATTCAGGTTGAGTTCCATATGTACCCCAGACCGAGTCTCAGCGACCGATGTTTACTTCGACCTGAAGGCGTGCATGACGGATCGCTTCCAGGGGGATAAGCTGTTCCCCATCCGAGCAGCGGATCTTAAGCCGCGCAGCCTCCACGCCCAGGATGGTCCCAGTAAATTTTCGACGACCACGCAGCGCGGTTAAGAGTTGAACCTTCACCTTCTGACCTAGAGCGCGCTGAAAGTGGGTCGCGCTCATCAAAGGGCGGTCCAATCCAGGAGAAGAGACTCTAAGTTCATAGGTCCCCGTGAGCGGATCATCAGTGTCGAGAGCAGCCGATATTTCTGGGCTCAGGCGAGCACAATCACGGATGTTTACTCCCTCGGAATGATCAATGTAGACCCAAAGGATGGGGCGTCTGCCCTCGTTGAGCAGCTCAACACCCAGGAGTTCAAAACCAGCGCTCTCAACCATCGGAGCTAGGAGCGCTCGAACGCGAGCAGGCGTTCCCTGAGCAGCAGCTCCGATATAGATCTCTCCCATGTATCCTCGACAAAAAAAGAGGGCTCAAAAGAGCCCTTCCCCAGGATCAACCGGTGAAGTGGAGCGCCTCTTATCATGGGTAGGAGCAGGCTTCAAGCGAGAACTGCCTTAATCCTACACCTGGTTTGAGAAGCAAAGCGGCCCAGGTTCAGGCCATCCGGAGGAGCCAACCAGGAGAGCGGAGCCTATTTTGAGAGATCGTAGATTCGCAGATTGTCAAAGAGGACAGGGGCCTCCCAGTTGTTGAAGGCAAAATGAAGCCCCCGTACTGGGTGCTTATCGGGATAACGCAGAAAGAGCCGCCCATCCAAGAACCACTCCACCACATCATCGCGGCGTTCAACAGCCCAGTGATAATCAACATCGGGCTCAACGCAGGTTTTGCGCTTGCTGCCTGCCCTAGAATAGCAGCGACGATCCTCTTTACGATCCTCAGCGTGCTCATCTCTGCGCGCAATGATGTTGATGCTGTTGTTCCAGCCTCCATGGATCAGGATGTAGCCGCTCTGATGAGTGAGACCATCCCCAAAAATCTCACATTTTACATCTCCCTCCTGTGCAAGAGCCCGAGCGTCAAACTCAACGCGGACCTTTTCCGGGAGAGGACGCTTGAGCCAGAGCGCTGCGTTATGGATCTTCTCCGCCTTAAGCTTCCCCTCCTCGATACGCCAGGAGCCTGCTGTCCACCCGGTGTCAGCAGCACCTTGAAGATAATCTTCGCCCGGAGAGCCCCGCTCGAAATCGTCAGAGAAGATTAAGAGCCCTCCCCTACTTTGAAGGCGAGGAGCCTGAACCAAGGAGACGGTCCAGAGCAGAGCAAGGAGCCCAAAGAGGATCCCCACAGGGAGTATGCATTTGCGCTGGAGGCACCTCTTCATCACCTTGAGCACGAACTCACGTTTGAGCCACTTCTTCATCGCCTTAATCACCCTTCACTTTGGTGCTCCTCTTCAGCGTGGAGGAGCGGATCTGTGCCTTGCTCAGCTTCGGTGTAGAGGAAACCAGGGACCAATTCGTCAGTAACGCTTACAGGCAGCGACCTGGAGATCCCCACCATCAGAGGAGGCATCTCTGTCAAGATCGGTTCGCTTTGGCTCCGGTGCTGCTGCTCAATCGTCTCTCGCGCCACCATCAGCTCCTGGTTACTGATGCGCAGGCGGATATTGAGCACCTGTACAAAGCTCCACATTAATTTCACGGAGAGGACTGGATCGCTGCGCATCAGCTCATAAAAAGCGCTGCGTTGGATAAGCAAGGTCTTGATCGGCCCTAGAGCGCTGGCGGTCGCTGAACGAGGGGCCTTGTCTACCATCGCCATCTCTCCAAAGTGACTGCCAGGCTCCAACTCTGTCAGAAGGCTCTCCCCCTTGCTGAGCTGAACACGCCCCTCCAAGAGGATATAGAGGGTGTCACTGCGAGTATTCTCTTTGAAGAGGATCTCTCCCGCCTCAAAGCTGCGTCTTTGGGTGATCCCCTTCACCTTCACCAGATCTTTATAGTTCAGATATTTCAGGAGAGGGATCATACGTAGGGTGTCGATCTGCTGTCTAACCTCAGCCATCCGCTCCAGAGCCTGCTCTCCCTGCTCCTCAGGCAGCTGGATGACGATGGCGGTGATGTTGTCCTTGCCGCCAGAGTTATTGGCATGCTTGATGAAACGCTCGGGGATCTCTCGTATGTTCGTGTCTGAGAGATAGGAGAGCAGCAGCGCATTATCTAGATAGCAGCTCAGGCCATCAGAACAGAGAAGGAAAGCGTCTCCGGTGAGGAGATCAAACTCAAACGTGTCAACCTCGACAGATTCATAGACCCCCACGGCGCGGGTCACCGCGTTTTTATAGGGGTTATCAAAGGCGTCACCAGGCTTGAGGCGACCTCTACGAATCAGCTCATTCACCAAAGAATGATCCTCGGTGATCTGATGGATCTTCCCCAGGCGGCTCATATAGATGCGGCTGTCCCCAACATGAGCGATAAAGCCTCGCCGTCCTGCTAGGAGGAGAAGGCTAAGAGTGGTGCCCATGCCACGGCGATCAGGGTTCTCCTGCGCCATCTCAAAGACTCGAGCGCAGGCAGCGAGCAGGGCCCGCTCTAGGAGGTTTCGGAGCTGCACTCTCCCTTTGGGGGTGTCCTCTAAATCGAAGCTTTCGACGATGCTGCGCTCTTCAGCGATGACGCGCCGTGTCTCTCGCACCGCGACAGAGGAGGCTACCTCTCCAGCCGCATGTCCACCCATCCCATCAGCGACGATAAAGAGCTTGAGCTTCTTATCTACCAGGAAGTTATCTTCATTATGGTCCCGCGTCAGCCCGGTGTCAGTCGCTGCCCAGAAGCGAATATCCATAAAGCCGCTCTCCAGATTTTGGGGGATCTATCACGACTCCGCTCTGTTTTGGAATCGCCTCAGGTCGCTGGGCTGCTGGCTTTCATCTTCAAGCTTCAGCAAGCGGGGTAGCCGCTTCCAAAGAGGGGAGCGATCTCTACAAACCCATATATCTCTCCTCTCCTCGACGATTCCTTAAAGAGGACCATGTAACCTTTGAGTTGGCTCTTTTCTCTTCTCCTCACAAGAAAAGTTCTAAGCTCTCCTCTCGGCGCTCCAATTCCATATAGCGATAGATGGTGGTGGGGCTGACCTCTAGACTCCGAGCTGTAGCGCGCACATTCCCCTGATGAAGCTTGAGGACCTCGGAGACGATCTGCGCTACGCGCTGCTTGAGGGGGCGCTTTTGAGCAAATTTGGGGCACTCTTCTGGGAGCTGGAGATGCTGAGGGAGGATCTGAGCGTCTGAGGAGGCCAGAGCGCGCAGCAGGACATTACGAAGCTCCCGTACGTTTCCTGGCCAGGAGTACACCTTCAGCGCTCTCCACGCCGCGAAGCTCAGACGATCCACCTCAACGCCGATGAGGGCCCGAGCGAGGATCGGTAGATCTTCTAAGCGCTCTCTTAAAGGCGGGATCTGAACCACCAGGATGGCGAGACGATGATAGAGATCGCTGCGGAAGAGACCTTGGTTGACCCTCTCCTTGAGATCATGGTGGGTCGCACAGATGAGGCGAAAACGCGCAGGGAGATCATGCTCTCCTCCCACAGGACGCACTCGCCGCGTCTCCAGGACACGAAGCAGAGCGGTCTGAGCAGAGAGAGGTAGATCTCCAATCTCATCTAGAAAGAGGACCCCATCGTTCGCTTGATGGAAAAGGCCCTGGCGATCTCGCGCTCCCGTAAAGGCCCCTACTCGGCTTCCGAACAGCTCCGCCTCCACCAACTCTTTGGGGATCGCACCACAGTTGAGGGCTACAAATTTTTCGCTTTGTATCTGCCGTTGTAGATACTCGGCGCAGAGTTCTTTGCCGGTACCTGTCTCTCCCTGAAGGAGGATGGCGCCGCGAGCCTGAGCGAAGCGCCTCAGGAGGGCGCGAAGATCTTGCATGATGCGGCTCTGTCCCAAGAGTCTACTCATCTCAACCTTTACTCCTCGTTCTTTCTTTAGCCTCGCTGTTGTATCGGTCGTGGGGCTGGGCTGTTGCGCCCTTTCCTCTAAAGGAGCTGAGAGATGTCAGAGCTGAAACTCGCGGTGGCAGGCTTTATGGAAGGTTCCCGCTGCAACGGTCCAGGGCGCCGGATGGTGCTCTGGCTTCAGGGCTGTAGTCTGCGCTGCCCTGGCTGCTTTAACCCCTCAACTTGGGGGAAAGGCGGCGAGCTATGGAGCGTTGAGGCTCTCACCCAGCGCATCCTCCAGGGTCGGGAGGCTCATGAGGGTTTGACTCTCTCAGGCGGTGAGCCTTTTGAGCAGGCTCCAGCCCTGCTCCTTCTGCTGAAGGAGCTACGTAAAGCTTGGCCGAAGTTGGAGTTGATGGCCTTCAGTGGGCGCCGCTTAGAGGAGCTGCGAGCGGGGCTCTTTGAGGGCAGCGCGGAGCTGCTGGAGTATCTGGATCTACTGGTAGATGGTCCCTACCGCGTTGAGCTGCCCGGTCAAAAGCCCTGGCGCTCTTCTCAGAATCAGCGCCTCTGGATCCTGGGGCGCTCTCCTCAGCACCTCACTGAACTCAGCCCTCAGTTTGAGATCCAGATCCAAGAGGATCAGATCCTCCTCAGTGGTGCTCCTCCGTTGGAGTTACGGCGCTGTCTGAGTTGAGCTGCTCTAGCCGAGCACGGATCTGATCGCGTGCGACGCGGAAATGTTGAAGTCGCTCCTCATCTTTCAGCGCCTCATCTCCACGATCTGGATCTTGAAGAGGCCAGTGCAAATGAGGGATCGCGCTCAGCACTAAGGGACAGACCTCCTCAGCGCAGAGGGTGATCACAAGATCGACTCCTTCTGGATCGATCTCCTCGACCGACTTGGCACGCTGTGAGCTGATGTCGATCTTCAGTTCGGCCATCGCTTGTAGAGCAAAGGGGTTCAGCTTTGAGGGCCTTGAGCCCGCAGACTGGACACTCATGCTCTCGCTAAAGAGAGCGCGTGCGAGGCCCTCAGCCATCTGAGAGCGCGCGGAGTTGGCGACACAGAGAAAGAGGAGGTTGTTGGGCTGGAAGCTTAGTATCTCGGGCATCTCATCTCCTAACTCGTGGCAGAGAATAGAGCTTTCAATCTAGGAGAGCAGCTCAAAGATCTCCTCAAAGGTCTTCTTGGGTCGAGGGTTATAAGAACCATCACTGCGTCCTACCGCGATAAGAGAGGCGAGACGCCAAGGGGGGCTCAGCTCTAGATAGGCTTCCAGCTCATCACGAGCCATAAACGGTCCGCTCACCCAAGCGGTTGTATAGCCTGAGTTGGTCGCCGCCAAGAGGAAGTTTTGGATCGAGGCCCCTACCGCAAGCTCAGGGTGCCCTCTCAGGGCTTCTACCTCTTTGGAGGTCAGTTCAGCGGGGTCTAGGGCAGGATCGATAGTGGATTCGTAGGGGGCCATCGCTACAGCGATCAGGGCAGGCGCAGTCCTGAGCGCCCGAGAGAAGAAGAAGAGTCTACTGCGCGCCCGAACTCCTCCTGCGTCAGCAGCCTCGGGGAGCGCGGGTTCAGGGAGCAGCTCCCCCTGGCGGCTGGAGAAGAGCTGCTCAATTTTGTCGATGCGGTTGGGGTTTAAGATGGCCAGATAGCGCCAAGGCTGAGCATTGTTGAGGCTGGGAGCCATCCCCGCTGACCGCACCCACTCCTTGATGAACTTTAGGGGCACCGCCTCATCTTTAAAGAGGAGGACCGTAGCGCGGCGCTCAATGACTTCAAGAAATTCCATCCTCTTCTCCTCCAGCCGTAGTGAAATTCCAGCCTCAAAGAGAACAGATCTTCTCAGCAGAGGCAGCTCAAAACTAGAGGGTGCTTTTTTTATTCAGGGCGGAGGACCCAGAGGTCCCCTCGATGGTTGGCCTTGGCAAAGATCCCGCGACGGCCGTCCGGCTATAGATAAAAGACAAAAGTGGTTAGACCCACAAGAGAGACGACAGCTCGCGCCTCTCCGCTCTCCAACTCCAGACGCCAAAGACGCCCCCCTGCACCGTGAGCCTCCATAAAATAGATGGCACGACCATCCTTGGAGAAGCGTAGACGACGGCGAGATTTGAGCCAACTGGGAGGGGTCTTGACGGAGCGTATCTTCCCCGAAGGCCACTCCATCAAGCGCAGCTCCGCCTCACCCAGGCGCTCCGATGAGGGTGCCCAGCGATAGGCGAGGTGACGACCATCCCTTGAGAAGACCGGGAAGGCCACCCAGCCCTCAGAGCTGAGCGCGCGAGGAGATTGTTTGGGGCTGATGAGCCAGAGGCGGCGGGCTGCTCCCTCCTGCTTCTGGCCAACAAAGACGATCTCTTGAGCGTGGCAGTTGGGAGACCAGATGCGATAAAAACCTCTCAGAAGGATCTTCTGCTCCATCCCCTCCTGATCCATCACTCCCAAGCGCCGCTCTTGCCCCACGGTGGCAGCAAAGGCGAAGCCCCGTTCACCACACCAAGCAAAGTCTCGTAGACCCTCAGGGCTGGGGAGCAGAGTCTCCTCTGCGCTGTGGAGATCATAGAGCAGGAGCGCCCGAGAAGCTGGATTGGGGCTGCGCTGAGTTCTAAAAGCGATCATTTGACCATCTGGAGAGAAGACAGGGAAGCGATCAGGCCAGATATCTCGTGTGATGTGAAAATGATCGCCTTCAGGGAGAGAGACAGACTCAATATCCAGCTCAACTTGGCGGCTGTGAAAGAGGAGGGCCTCCTCTTGAGCGTCAGGGGTGTGGTGGCTCTCCAAGCCCTCTCCAGGGAAGTTCAACTCCTGATGCTTTCCCCAGTTCTCCCCTCGAGTAGAGATGCGCCAGAGCCGCTGTCGTCCGCTGCGCTTAGAGGTATAAAAGAGGCTGCGGCCATCGGCGGCCCAGGTGGGATCCGTGTTGCGGAGTTTGTCTCGGATTCCATCCTGAGTGAGCTGCTTTAGCTTCCCGCTCTTGAGGTCTAAGATGCCGATGTCACGGGTGTCTTGAAAGCCCTTCTGATGAATCACCAAAGCCAGACGTTTGCCTTTTGGAGAGAAGCGCGGAGAGAGATAGGCGCGTGAGGAGTCTCCCTCCAAGATGATATGGCGTTGAGCACCATCTATTCCCGCTAGACCAAGGCTCCAGCTCCCGTGGATGTTGGGCTCCGCGAAGGCGATCTCCCGCCCATCAGGGGAGAGATCCACCCCCGCAGCGGCTTTCAAGATGGGTTTAGGACTGCCCCCGTTCAGGGGAACCTTAAGGATCTCTGCCTGAGCACCTACCCCCGCGACAAAGTAGAGCCCAGCCTTTCCCCAAGAGAGCCCCAACAGCTCCTCTGCTTCAGTGGCTCTTCCCCCTCTGGTGAGGCGTTGAAGCTGCTCATCTGGGCTTAAGAGCCAGAGATCCCCCCCCTTGAGGAAGGCCAGCTGTCCTCCAGGACCCCAACGAGCTTGATGCTCTACTAGGCTGTCATTGGTGAGCCGCTGTCGCCGCCAAGAGTGTCCTTCAGAGTAAAACCCCCACCAGATCCCTCCTCCGATGAGCAGTGCCACCCAGATGATGAGGAGCAAACCGGAGCTTCGTTTTTTGATTCGAGGTGCTCTTGGCGGCTGTGCTCCCAAAGCCAAGGCCAAGCTTTCTGCGTCGGGGAAGCGCTGATTGGGTTTCTTGGAGAGGGCTTGGGAGACGGCGCGGAGGAGAAAGAGGGGCAGCCCCTCTGTGCGATTCTCCAGAGGAGGAGGGCTCTCATGTAGATGCTTGAGCCCTACCCCCATCGGGTTATTGGCCAGAAAGGGGGGCTCACCGGTGAGCATCTCATAGATGAGCACACCCACCGCGTAAACATCAGAGGCTTTGGAGAGCTCCCCTCCCTGAATCTGCTCAGGAGACATATACTCCGGAGTGCCCATGATCTCTTCGCTGCCCTGATCCACAAAGCGAGCGATCCCAAAATCCATAAGGACTACGCGCTCACTTTGAGCCTCTACCATCACATTGGAGGGTTTCAGATCGCGATGGATGATGCCCCGCTTATGCGCCGCCGCCAACCCCGCGCAGATGCCCAAGGCAAACTCCAAGGCACGCTCAGCGGGCATGGGGCTCTCCTCGGCGATGATCTCCCCCAGGGTGCGTCCACGGAGCAGCTCCATGGAGAGAAAGATATGCTCCTCTTTGGTGAGAAACTCGTGGATACGGCAGATGTTAGGGTGAGTCAGAGAGCGGGTCAGCTTGACCTCATTCTTAAAGCGGAGGACCGACTCTGGATCGACCGCCAGATCCATACGGATGAACTTGAGAGCCACCTCATCATCCAGGGCCAGATCCATCGCCTTATAGACCTGACCCATTCCCCCCTCTCCGAGAGGCGCTAAGATCTTAAAGCGCCTACCCAGCATCTCCCCTGGAGAGAAGCGGGCGATCGCTCGCCCCTCCTGATCATGCAGCCGCAGGTCCCAGAGAACCTGAAAGACCTCCACCACCTCCTCTTCCCACTCCACAGCGTCAAAGAGGCGGCAGGGGTAGGGGAAGTCGCTGTTGAGCTGCTGATGGCTCTCAGCGGAGATGAGGATCTGTCCACCACGAGCCAGACCCTCTACTTGAACAGCGCGCTCCAGGGCCTCCCCAAAGAGCTGCTCTGCAAGGTGAGCCATCGGCCCAAAGTCGATACCGATACGAAGCTGTATGCGCGCTTCGGGGGGACGATGAGCTTCATGCTCCTGGATCCGAACCAGGAGCTGACAGGCCGCCATCGCTGCGTCCTGGGCTTTAAAAAAGATCACCACTCGAACATCGCCGAAGCTTTGAATCTGCTCTCCATCATGTAGGGAGAAGACCCCCCGTATCAGCTCATCAAGCGTGGCGTCGATGCGGCCCCCAGAGACCACCTCAGAGATAAGCGTAGCCAGGAAGCGATGCTCAGCGGTTTCAGCCTCAGCTTGGATGGGGGGCTCAGCGATGATCTGCTCAGCGTGGCGGGAGGGGCGAACTTCTCGCCCCATAAGAGTCAGGGTGGTGTCACCGGGCATCGCCGCCTAAGGCACTCTCTGGATTGGGGCTCGCTTGGACATAAGCGATAGGACTCTCACAGAGTTTATCGCTTCGTGCTCCCTTGTGGCTCAGCTCCAAACTATTAAAAACCCTCGTCTAAAAAATCGCTGATGAAGCGAGGGCAATCTATGTTTGGAGCTCTCTGGCTGTCAACTTCCCCGCTCTCAGTCTCTGACCATGAGATCGGCGACCGCCTTAGAGAAAGCCACAGGATCGGGGAGAGAAGAACCCTCGGAGAGGAGCGCTTGGCCGTGTAAGAGTTGGGCGTAGTCAACCAAGATCGGGGCGTTGGGGCTCTGCGCATAGAGCGTCTGCATCTTCTCCAACACCGGATGGTTCGGGTTGATCTCCAGGATGCGCTTCTGCTGAGGCATATGAGCGCTGTTGGCTTGCTTAAACAGGCGCTCCATCCCTGGGCTCATATCTCCCTCATCACCGACAAGGCAAACAGCTGAGGAGGTCAAGCGGCTGGAGAGACGCACCTCCTTGATATGCTCATCCAAAGTGTTCTTGAGGAACTCAAAGAGATCTTTGTGGCTCTCCGCCTTCTCTTTGCGGTTCTCTTCAGCCTCCTTCTTCTCCTCTTCATCACCCAGCTCGACGCTGCCTTTGCCTACGGACTTGAGCTTCTTCTCTTGAAACTCAGAGAGCTGCCCCACCAGAATCTCATCGACAGGATCGACCAAGTAGAGGATCTCGATCCCCTTCTCAGCGAAGGCCTCTAGGTGGGGTGAGCGCTCTACCACCGTTCGAGATTCACCGGTGATAAAGTAGATCTCCTCCTGCCCCTCCTTCATCCGCTCCACATACTCTGTCAGGGAGGTCAGCTCATCTTGGGAGTGAGAGCTTTGGAAGAGGAGGAGTGGCTTGATCTTTTCCAGGTACTTGGAGTCTGTACAGCCCTCCTTAAGGACGCGACCATACTTTTCCCAGAACTGGGCGTAGCGCTCTTGATCCTCCTTCTGCATACGCGTGAGAGAGTCGAGGACTTTCTTGATGATCCGCTCGCGGATCTTGCCGACTCGGCGATCTTTCTGGAGGATCTCACGAGAGATATTGAGGGAGAGATCGGGGGAGTCCACGACCCCCTTGACGAAGCGCAGCCAGTCGGGGAGGAGATCCTCGTTGTTCTCCATGATCAAGACCCGGTTTACATAGAGACGCAGGCCATACTTCTGCTCGCGGTAGAAGAGATCAAAGGGGGGACGATCAGGGATAAAGAGGAGGGCTTGATACTCAAAGGTCCCCTCCGCCTTAAAGGGGATGGTCTCAAAGGGATCTTCCCAATCCATAGCGATATGCTTATAGAACTCAGCGTACTCCTCTTTGCTCACCTCCGAAGCGCTGCGGGTCCAGATCGCCTTACGGGAGTTGATCACCTCCCAGCGAACCACCTTCTCCTCCTCGGAGTCCTCATCCTCGGGATCCAACTTCTCCATCCGCTCAGTCTTCAGCTCGATGGGGTAGGTGACGAAGTCGGAGTATTTCTTAACGATCTGGCGAAGGACATACTCAGCGGTAAAATCGGAGAGGCCATTCTCCTCATCCACCTCACGGAGATGGAGAGTGATGGTGGTGCCCGCCTCATCACGCTCAGCCTCTTCAAGATCGAAGCGACCCTCTCCCTTTGAGTGCCAGCAGTGCGCTTCGTTCTCTCCCGCCTTACGACTGATGACCGTGATCTCATCGGCGACCATAAAGGAGGAGTAGAAGCCCACCCCAAACTGACCGATGAGCGCTTCAGGGCTGCCCTCTTTTTGGGCCTCAGCTAGGCGCTCTGCAAAGGCGCGGGTCCCAGAGTGGGCGATGGTGCCCAGATTGCTGATCAGCTCCTCCCGATTCATACCGATGCCGTTATCCCAGATCGTCAGGGTGCGAGCTTCGGCGTCAGCTTCTAGGCAGATTTTATGCTCTTCTACCGTCAGAGCGCTGTTTGTAAGGGCCTCGAAGCGCAACTTATCCAGGGCATCAGAAGCGTTGGAGATCAGCTCACGGAGAAAGATCTCCTTGCTGGAGTAGAGGGAGTGGATCATCAGATCCATCAGCTGCTGGGCTTCAGTCTTGAACTCGTAGCTCTCTGCGCTCATCAAAAAATCCTTGGCTTGATTTTTGGCGAGCGGAACCATAGGGACAGTGCTCCGAGGTGCAAGTCGATAAAACAGCAGAGAGCCAGTTTTTAGAGAGAGGAGCAGAGTATGCCCAAGCTGGAATCCTATGAGGGGATCGAGCCGGAGATCGCTGAGAGCGCCTATATCCACTCCAGCGCGGTGATCATCGGTAAAGTGCGCATCGCTGAGGAGTGCAGCATCTGGCCCAACACCACTCTCCGAGGAGATGAGGGCCGTATCGAGGTTGGCGCTCGGAGCAACATTCAAGATGGAAGCACAGTGCATATGACTGGAGGGCTCTCAGACACCATCATCGGAGAGCGGGTCACCGTGGGGCACAGCTGTATCCTCCACGGTTGTCATATTGAGGATGATTGTCTCATCGGTATGGGCGCCATCCTCTTGGACAACTGTATCATCGGCGCAGGCTCCATCATCGGCGCGGGTACTCTGATCACCCAACGAAAAGTGATCCCTCCAAACTCTCTGGTTTTTGGGAACCCCTTTAAGGTGGTTCGCCAGCTCAGCGCGGTGGAGCAGGCGCAGCTCCAATACTCTTGGCGTCACTATGTAGAGAACAGTCGAATCTATCTAGAGCACCGTGAGTAGCGATGTGTAGATCTCGCATCATAAATTCGATTTAGGGCTTGGCAGCGGGCTCAAGAGAAGCAAGGATCATCAAAGAGCAAAATTCTGAAGCAACCAGAGGAGAACTCGATGAAGAGAGTAATATCGACTTTGCCGATCTTATTTCTAGGTTGCCTCCCTCCACCACCAGAAGATTTAAAAGATAGCGCGCTAGAAGATTTAACAACTTATGATGTGATGACACCATCAGATCTTCGCCAAACTTCTGATGTTTCAGACAAAGATACCCTGACCAACGAAGACACATCGATAGACGCTTTGATTGGGGATGTTCCAATTTATCAAGATGCGAATCTTCCCATTCAGGATGTTCAAATTCGCCAAAATGTAGACGTTTTGGTCAGAGATATGTCAATTCATCAAGATATCGACTTCTCTGCCCGCGATATGGAATTTATAGACCAAGAATGTATTCCGCAAAGATGCGACGATTTCAGATACCGATGTGGAACTTGGGATGATGGTTGTAGTGGATCTATAGATTGTGGTGAATGTGATGGTGGTTTGAGTTGTGATCAAGAGGGAGGCTGTACACTTTGTGGAGAATTCTCTTGCCCATTATTAGAAAAATATATCACGAGCTGTAACTCTCAAAGCCACTGCGAGTATACCCCAAAGTATCCTGGAGATTGGCGAGCCTACCAGGTTTGGATCTGGGTTCCAGCGGGAGGATTTCGGATGGGAGCACCTGAATCGGATCCCAACTCTGTAGAGAACGGACGTCCGGTACATGCGGTGAGCTTTGATGAGGGCTTCTTTATCGCCAAATATGAGCTGACTGAGGAGATTTATCAGGCCTGCGAAACGGCTGGGGTCTGCGCAGAGGTTGGACAGAGTGGAGCAAATTCAACGCGACCTCAGGGTAATATTGACTGGGATGAGGCTCAGGTTGTCTGCGGCTGGTTGGGAGGGCGACTGCCCAGTGAGTCAGAGTGGGAGTATGCGGCCTCAGGGCCGGAGCATCTACTCTATCCTTGGGGAGAGGAACCGGCGAACTGCGAGTGGGCGGTGATGGGTGGGGAGACAGGGAGTGGCTGTGGTGAGTTCCGCGCTTGGGAGGTAGGCTCTAAGCTGAGGGGAGCTTCCTATGTCGGGGCAATGGATATGGCGGGGAATGTCCATGAGTGGATAGAGGACTGCTGGCATAATGGATACTACGATGCTCCTATTGATGGGGAAGCTTGGACGTGGAGCTGTGATGGAATCGACCTTCGGCTCAATCGTGGAGGTGGTTTTGACAACAACGCCTTTAGCTTGCAGTTAGCGAGACGTGGATATAACACACGCACTGTTCGTGATGGAACCCTTGGTGTTCGCTGTGCTGCTGTAGAGACAGAAGATGGATGTATTGCTGTTCAAGAACGCTGTAATGGGATCGATGATGATTGTGACGGAATTATTGATGAGATGTCGGAACATCCTTGCTCTGTTGGCTTAGGGTTATGTGCTAATGAAGGATCTATGTTGTGCCACATCGCTCCTGAAGCTGGACTTGAATTGGATCCGATTTGTGTTGGTGATGATCTAGAAGTACTAGAGGCCGAAGACCCTCTCGGATGCGAAGAACTTGGTTATGAGTGTGGAGATTGGGAGGATGGATGTGGGGGTATAGTAGAGTGTGGAGAGTGTGGTAGGAATGGTACCTGTGATGAAAATGGTCGTTGTATCCGCTGTGGAATATTCAGCTGCCCTTCCCTATCGGGTTATAGCGTAAGCTGTAATTCTCAAGACCACTGTGAGTATACTCCTGAGTATCCAAGCTCTTGGCAGGATCATAACGTCTGGATTTGGGTCCCTGATGGGAGCTTTTGGATGGGAGCGCCGGTGGGTGAGCCTGGTTCTATAGATGATGAGCGTCCAGTACGTGAAGTGAGCTTTGTTGATGGCTTCTTTATCGCAAAATATGAGCTGACGGAGGGGATTTATCAGGCCTGTGCTGCAACAGGGGCTTGTACACACATTGAGCAGAATGAAGTCAACCCAGCGCGCCCCCAAGCTTTTATGACCTGGGATGAGGCGCAAGCAGCCTGTGCGTGGCTTGGGGGGCGACTGCCCAGTGAGGCGGAGTGGGAGTATGCAGCCTCAGGCTCAGTACATCAACTTTACCCTTGGGGAGATGAGGCAGCGAACTGTGAGCGAGCGGTGATGAATGAGGGTGAAGGAGCAGGCTGTGGTAACGAGCGCAGCTGGGATGTCGACTCTAAGCTTGGAGGAGCTTCCCATATTGGAGCGATGAATATGGCAGGAAATCTGTGGGAGTGGGTCGAAGACTGCTGGCACTCGGATTATACCGGAGCGCCCAGCGAGGGAGAAGCTTGGATAGATGATTGTATGGGGACGAACCGGGTCCATCGAGGGGGCAGCTTCGGTAGCTCCGCCTCCGATATGCGCTCAGCTCATCGCAGCAGCAACGCCCCATCAGCTCACCACAGCGGCCTTGGCGCTCGTTGCGTCGCTCTCCCTGAACAGGGATGTATCGCGGCTGAAGAGCACTGTAATGGAATTGATGATGATTGTGATGGGGAGAGGGACAACCTGCCTGAGCAGCGCTGCTCTGTTGGTGTGGGAGAGTGCTTTCGAGAAGGCAGGCGAGCCTGTCCTCAAGGGCTTGAGGCGGGCCAGATCGCAGAACCTTACTGTGAAAATCTTGATAACCAGCAAGTTCTAACAGCAGGAGAGCCTTCAAGCTGTCAAGGGTTGGAACAGAACTGTGGTGTCTGGGATGATGGCTGTGGGGGGAGGATCGATTGTGGGGTATGTGAGGGTGGTATGATCTGTAATGAGCAGGGGGTTTGCGAACTCTGTGGAGGTGATCTTTGCCCGTTGCTGGAGGGTTATACTCTACGCTGTAACCTTCAAGAGCACTGTGAGTACACCCCAGAGCATCCAGAGGGTTGGCGAGCTCAGAACGTCTGGATCTGGATCCCTCCAGGGAGCTTTCAGATGGGGGCAGCGATTGAAGAAACGGGATCCTCAGAGAGTGAACGTCCAGTACATAGGGTGATCTTCGCCGAGGGCTTCTTTATCGCCAAATATGAGCTGACAGAGGCGATCTACCGAAGCTGTGAAGCGGCGGGGATCTGCGAAGATCGTGAACAGAGCGGAGCAGAGTCAATGCGACCCCAAGCTCAACTCACCTGGGATCAAGCCAGGGTTGCTTGCTCCTGGATCGGGGGGCGGCTGCTCAGTGAAGCGGAGTGGGAGTATGCCGCTTCGGGCCCAGAGCATCGTCCCTATCCCTGGGGAGATGAAGTGGCGAGCTGTCAACGGGCAGTTATGAACAACGGAAACGCTGGATGTGGTGAAGAACGAATTTGGGATGTGGGAAGTCGGGTTCAGGGAGCATCATATAGTGGAGCAATGGATATGGCAGGGAATGTACAAGAATGGGTAGAGGATTGTTGGTATGACAATTATCATGGGGCTCCTGTTGATGGGAGTGCTCGTATAGATGATTGTTCGTGGAGAAATCGGATAAATCGTGGTGGAAGTTTTCTTCATACCGGCCTCCCGTTACGGTTATCACTACGTTACAATGAATGGCCCAGCAATAGCTATCCAAGCATCGGTACTCGTTGTGCGGTCGATGCTGGTACAGAGTGTATTGCGACTGAAGAACGTTGTAATGGGATTGATGACGATTGTGATGGGGATCCTGATAATGGTCTTTCGGGTGAACTTTGTACTGTTGGTCAGATGGGTTGTGCTTTAACTGGAGAAAGTCTTTGCCCTGAGATTTCGACGATTGGCCGAGAAACAGACGTTCTTTGTATTGATAGAAATGAGGAAATTCTCACACCAGAAATCCCTGAAACCTGCGAAGATCGAGGTTGGGAATGCGGAGGTTTTAGTGCGGGTTGTGGAATACAAGCATGGTGCGGAGATTGTGAAAATAATCATTCCTGTACTGATGGGGTATGTTATCATCTATGTGGTACAGACTGTCCAGAATGGGTGTTTATCGAGGGGGGCAGCTTTATGATGGGATCTGAAAATGGCGAAGCCAATGAGCTACCTGTCCATCAAGTGACCATCCCTGGCTTTGAAATGTCACGATCAGAGGTGACCATTGCTCAATATGATGCATGTGTAAGAACAGGAGAGTGTTTCCCACCCACTGACCAAGGCAATGATCCATATTGCAATTGGGGCTATGAAGGTAGAGAGAACCACCCAGTCAATTGCATTGATTGGGATCAAGCAAGGAGATATGCAGAGTGGATGGGAGCTCGTTTGCCCAGCGAATCGGAGTGGGAGTATGCAGCGCGAGGGAGGGGCCTGGACAGAATCTATCCTTGGGGAGATTCAGCCCCAGGCTGCAATCATGCGGTGGTTTCAAGCTGCGAAGGAGATCATACATCACCTGTATGTTCAAAACCTGAAGGGAATACAGTTCAAGGACTCTGCGACATCTCTGGAAATGTCGCAGAATGGGTTAATGACGGTTATGCCGATAATTATGAACATACTCCAAGAGATGGCAGCTCACATCTGCCTGGAGAAAATAAAACTTACAGGGGCGGCGCTTGGTTTAATGGGCCAGAGGCTATGCGTGCTACATTTCGCTGGAGAACAGTCCCTGGAAGTCGACATTATGAAAGAGGCTTCCGTCTGGTGAGAGATCCTCAACGTTAAAGCCGCTTCTTTAAAATCTCCAAGCCCAAGGCTCCACAACCTCCCAGAGAGATCCGCGCCTTAAGGCTCTCTATTGGATCTTGCTCCTCAAGCGCCTCCAAATTTTGCCCCACTTGGCGATAAGCCTCTCGGAAAGGCATTCCCCCACGGCTCAACTCAACAGCGCGATCCGTAGCGTACATCTCTGGGCTGATCGCCGCGCGCATCCGCTCCTCGTCAAACTCTAAGGTCTCCAGCAGCTCAGGGAGCAGGGCCAAGGCTTGAGCGGCGCCGCTCAGGGCTCTTAAGAGTGGCCCCTTGCTGCCTTGTAGGTCCCGTTGATAGCCGCTGGGGAGGCTCAGGAGGGCGCGGATCTCAGCGGCGGCCCCTTGCACAGGAGCGACCGCTGCTCTGAGCAGCTCGATCACATCGGGGTTGCGTTTATTGGGCATGATCGAGGAGCCAGTTGTATAGCGCTCTGGCTGGCTCAGAAAGGCATACTCGGCGGTGGAGAAGAGGCTCAGATCCCAGGCCAGACGACGGAGGCTCAAGAGGGCCTGCTCTACAGCATGCAGCGCGCCCAGCTCATAGCGACCTCGGCTGTTTTGAGCATAGATGGGGTTGAGCTGCAAGCGCTCAAAGCCCAGCTCCTGGGCGACACCCTCCCGGTCTAGAGGCAGATTAACTCCATAGCCCGCTGCGGTCCCCAAGGGACAGGCGTCCAACCAGCGCTGAGTGTAACGCAGGAGATCTCGATCATCCAAAGCAGCTTCAGCGTAGGCGGCGAACCACATCCCCAGAGAGGAGGGCACCGCCCGCTGCATATGAGTGTAGCCTGGCATCGGGATCAGAGCGCTGACTTCAGCGCGCCTTAACGCCACCCGTGCAGACTCTTCGACTGAATAAGTGATCTGCTCAAGCTGATTGCGCATCCAGAGGCGTTGGGCGACGAGGACCTGATCATTACGACTGCGCCCCAGATGGACACGCTTGCCGGTCTCTCCTAGACGCTCTGAGAGCCAAACCTCAATGGCGGAGTGCCCATCCTCATAGCGCTGATCCAGGAGGAAACATCCCGTCCTAAACTCCTCTGCCAGATCTCCCAGTGCCTCCAACAGCGCCTTGACCTCCTTAACCTTGAGGAGCTGAGCCTGCCCCAGACCGCGGACATGCGCCTGGGAGGCTTGAATGTCATAGAGGAAGAGTTGGCGGTCGAGAATCACATCCTCCCCCGCTAAGAAACTCATCAACTCATCTTGAGTTTCAGCGCTCCCCTTATCCCAAAGCAGGCTCATCGCAGCCCCTCCAGCTCCTCAAAGCCCAAGGCCAGGTTTAAGTTCTGAAGGGCTTGGCTGGCGGCGCCTTTGAGGAGGTTATCCAAGGTGATGATCAGGGCGAGGTCTCGGCCATCAGCGGAGAGGCTGAGCCCTCCCAAATTGAGGCCATAGTTCCCCACGGCTTCTCGTACCAGAGGGGCTTCTCTGCTCCAGTGGATCAGGGGCTCCTCTCGATAGTGCTGGAGGTAGAGGGCTTCTAGGACCTCTGGGCTGCAGGGGGCCTTTAGCCGAGCCGAGAGGCTGAGGCTGATGCCTCGAAAGAAGGGAGCTACATGGGGCAGGAAGCGGATGGGTCGCTTCAGTTGATGGCTGACCTCGCGTTCATGGAGGTGTTCGGTGAGCGTGTAGGGCAACAGGTTGTCGCGCAGGACCTCAGGATCATTCTTGGGGGAGGGGGTCATCCCCGCGCCGCTATAGCCTGAGACCCCAAAGAGATTGGGGACCCCCTCCAGCAGCTCAAGGAGCGGCCAAAGAGCGGCCTGCATCCCGGTGGCGTAGCACCCAGGGTTAGCGATCCGACGAGCCCCTTTGAGCGCAGCGCGGTAGCGCTCAGGCCAACCATAGATCCATTCAGGATCAAAGCGATGGTCGGCGCTGAGGTCGATGACGGCGATCTCAGGAGAGAGCCCCTCCAGGTAGGGCTCTGAGAGGCCATTGGGCAGTGCCAAGATCAGAGCATCTACCTCCAAAGCTCTCACTCGCTCAGTGTTGGGAGCCTCAAAGCAGAGATCCCCTTGAAAGCTGGGGATACAAGCAGAGAGAGGCTCTCCAGCTTGAGCGCGAGATCCCGCGAAGATCAGCTCTAACCCAAGGTGTTTCTCAAGCAGAGGGATAAGGATCCGCCCGGTGTAGCCTCGGGCGCCGATAAGGGCAACGCGCTTTTTCATCGCTCTGCTCCCTCTGCTGAGTGAGCGATCAGCGTCGCGGGGAAGGAGAGGGCACGCCCCACGCTGCGCCAAGCAACATCAAGGTTATGGATGCCATACCAAAAGACCGTCCAGGGATCGCTGCGATAGCTGCCATCTGCTTGCTGGAAGTACCAGGTATTGATGGGGTTGCCGCTGCGAGAACGCCAGAAGAGTTGAGGGTTGTCCTGCCACATCCGCTGCCAGAGAGAGTGCCCCAGGCCCTCACCTTGAGCTCTACGGGTGACCCCAAACTTATCGAGATAGGGGACCTCATCCTCCAGGGTGAGGATGGCGATGGCTCGATAGTTATCGGTCACATAGATACGGTAAAAGCGCTTGGACTCAAAATAGCCCGGTACCAACTCACGACCAAAGCAGCTCTCAAGGAGCCTCTGGATACGCTTAAGATCCAAGCCATCCAGTCGCTCATGGAGGTGGATACGCTCCCCCTGCCGGATCAAAGTCCCTGAGCCGGAGTGGGTGAACAGCTCCCGAGCGAGTTGATCGGGTCGTGTGATAGAGACTGAAGAGGAGAGGGGTAGCCCTGAGAGCAGCTCTTGGATCTCCTGAAGTTTAAGACGCATCCCAGAGTGGAGCCACTCCTGCTCCATGAGGAACTCGAAGTCCTCTGCGAGGTTGACTGATGGGATCAACTGATCACGATGATCTAGGAGTCCTCCGGTGGGGGTCAAGAAGACGATCTTATGAGGCTCCACCTTGAGGGCCAGACGCCGCGCTGTCTCGTCGGCGTTGATGTTGACGATCTGGCCGCTCTGAGTCTCCCCCAGAGAGGCCAAGATGGGCAGGGCTCCACTGCGAATACTGGAGCGGATCGGCTCCAAGTTGAGCCCGCTGACTCGCCCCACAAAGCCAAAACGATCGGGATCGACCAGTTCCGCCTGAAACACACCGCTGGGGATGGGGCGCGCGCGGGTACCCTGAACCTCCAGCGCCTCCACGAGGCGGAGGTTCTCTCGCAAGAAGACCTCACGGGCCGCCTCTAGGGTCGGCGCGTCGGTGACACGCAGGCCCTCCTCTCGTCGAGTCTCGATGCCTCGCTCATTCAGGGTCGCTGTCAGTTGAGGCCCCGCGCCATGGATCACGATGGGGTAGAGCCCCACCCTTTGCAGAAAGGAGAGGGAGGAGACAAGGCTGTCCAACTCAGTCTGAAGGATCCCCCCGCCCACCTTGACGATGGCAAATTTCTGGGACTCAACACTGGAGAACTCCTTGAGATACTGCTCCACCTCTTTACGGGAGCCCAAGTTGCGAAGCAGCTTGAGGATCAGGCCGCGAGTCTCGGTCATAGGGAGCGCTCCAAGATGGCTCGATAGGTGTTTAGGCCCGCTTGAAGCTGCGCCAAGCTGAGCCACTCATCGGCGCTGTGCGCCTGCTCGATATCACCAGGGCCACAGACCAGAGCCTCAAAGCCCGCCTCAGAGAAGAGAGCAGCTTCGGTCCAGAAGGGCACGGGAGGATGAAGCAGCAAACCCAGGCGTTGAGCCAGGGCCTCAACAGCGGGGACTCGGGAGCTGCCTGGCTTACCCTTCCTGGGGGCAGGAAGGCTGGGTCCTGAGAACCCCTGTGTCCAGGTGACATGGGGGGAGTCTTTACACAGCTCGGCCTTCAGCGCTGCTGCATCCTGATTGGGCAGAGGCCGCATCCCCCAGCGCAGCTCCAGGTGCTCGGCGATCATATTGGGCTTCTGCCCTCCCTCGATACGACCGATGTTGAGCGCCAAGCCCCTGAGACCTCTATATTCGGTCTCCTCAGCCGCCTCAGCCAGCGTGAGGGCCCGCGCGCCCCAGCGAAGGGCCGCGTGGATGGCGCTCTCCTTCAGGGCTCTGGGTAGGGAGCCATGACCTGAGCGCCCGGAGAAGCGCCCCCGAAAAGTGACGATGCCTCGATGCTCCAGCACCGCACGGCAGCCACTGGGCTCACAGACCAGGACCTCTCGCCAGGGATGCTCACGCTCTAGGAAGTGGCGAATGGAGCGGCTCTGCCCCGCCTCCTCATCGGTGTTAAAGAGGATAGCCATCGGCGCTTGGCTGCTCTGGGCCACACGCAGGAGGCAGGCCGCAGCCCCTTTGATATCACAAGCTCCCAGCCCGACAGCGTGCTCTCCGCTGACCAACAACTCAAAGGGATTCCGACTCCAGCCTGGGTTCACCGGCACCGTATCCAGGTGGCAGTTAAAGAGAAGCTTGGGCTCTCCCCGTGTCGCCAACAGGCTGAGGCAGCCCTCTCCCAGATCCTCTAGTTGGAGCTGAAAGTCGGGCAGCATGGTGTGCAGCCAGGAGAAGAGAGGATGTTTGGGGCTCAGAGCGCGTGGCGGGTTTTGGGTATCAAAGGCCACCAAGGCTCGGAGCAGATCCAGGGTGAGCTTCATCGATCCAGGAGTGCGCGGGGGTTGATCTGAGCAGAGAGGCCGCTGTTCATCCCGAAAAGCTTGATAAAGCCCTCCGCCTCCTCCGCTCCCCAGTCAGCAGACTGAGCATAGGTCGCGCTCTTCGCTTGGAGGATATGGGGAGAGTCCAGGGCGACGGCGCGCAGGGAGCCGGGCTCAGCCAGGAGTGTCACCGTACCATTGACCACCCGCTGGCTGCTGGCCAAGAGCGCCTCAAGATCAAACTTCAGCGGCTCGTAGAAGAAGCCCTTATAGACCAGCTCAACCCAGCGTTGCGCCACCACAGGCTTAAAGCAGCTTTGAGCCTGGGTGTTAACCGCCTCCTCCAAGGCGCGATGAGCTTTTAGGAGGGCGCTGAGACCAGGAGCTTCAAAGATGATGCGTCCCTTGAGGCCGATGGTGGTATCTCCGGTATAGATGCCTCGACCAACGCCGTAGGGAGCCAAACGCCGGTTGAGTTGAGCCAGGAGCGCAGGACCCTCTAGGCGCTCTCCATCCAGGGCTTGAGCGACCCCTTGCTCAAAGCGAATCTTGAGGCGCAGAGGCTCTAGAGGGCGCTCTCCAACATGAGCGGTCCATTGCCAAGCTTCGGGGCGAGGCTCCTTAAACTCATCGATCTCCCCCCCTGAGACCGTCACTCCCAAGAGGTTCTCATTGATGGTATATTGAGAGGTTTTGGCGCGCAGCGAGAAGCCTCGATCAGCCAGATAAGCGGTCTCATAGGCCCGCACATTCTCTCGCCCCTTCTGAATTTCACGGATGGGCGCCAGGATCTCAAAATCGCCCAGGGCCTTGACGGTGAGATCGAAGCGAACCTGATCATTGCCCATCCCTGTACAACCATGCGCAAAGTGCTCGATTTTTCGAGACCGTGCCAACTTAAGAGACTCACGCACGATCACATATCGATCCGAACAGAGCAGAGGGTACTGCTGCTGATACAGCTCACCTCCCCAGATAAGAGGAACCACCACCTCATTCCAGACAGCTTGAGAAGCATCTACACTGTGGTGTTCCTCGACGCCGAGCGCTTGGGCTCGTTTGGTGATCCAATGCTTCTCTGTCTCGCTGACCCCGCCTGTATCTACAAAGAGGCTCTGGACTCGATAGCCCTGCTCTTTTAGATAGGGGACACAGAAACTGGTGTCTAGACCACCGCTAAAGGCAAGAACGACCTCATTTTTCATCATTCTTCTCCTTTCAAAAGCCGAATCATCAAAGCTTTCTGTACATGCAATCGATTCTCAGCCTCTTCGATAATGAGCGAGCGAGGGCTATCAAACACCGCGTCTGTAGCCTTTATATTGCGGCGGGCAGGTAGACAGTGGCTAAAAAAAGCTGCGTCGGTGAGAGCCATCTTGGCTTCATCTACAATAAAATGTTTATGAGCTTCACGGATGGGCCGTTCTTCATCCCAGCGCCCAAAATAGGGCAGTGCGCCCCAACTCTTAGCATAGACCACATGGGCACCAGGATAAGCCTGCTGAGGCTCATGGCTGACGCTCAAGCTGCGTCCCTGCTCAGTACAGTAACCTTGAGCGAGGCTCATATAGCGCTCATCTAGGATATATTCAGGGCTGGGACAGAGCAGCTCAACATCAAAACCAAACTTGGATGCGATAAGCAGCGCTGAGTTAGCCACCGCTGTGTTGAGAGGCTTAGGGTGATAGGTCCAGGTCAACAGGAACTTTTTTCCATCTGTCCTCCCCAAGTGCTCCCGAAGGGTCATCATCAGGGCCATCTCTTGGCAGGGGTGGGTGATCGTCTCCATGTTGATCACCGGTACGGTGGAGTGAGCAGCGAAGGCGCGGATCAACTTATCTTGGCGATCCTCGTTCCAGTCCTGAAACTTAGGAAAGGCGCGTACTGCGATAAGATCGCAGTAGCGGGAGAGCACACGAGCGGCCTCACGCACATGCTCCTCCGCCTCACCATCCATCACCACTCCCTCCTGAAACTCCATCGGCCAAGAGCTCTTGCCCGGCTCCAGGACCACCGCGTGTCCACCCAACTCGTAGATCCCGATCTCAAATGATGTACGGGTACGAAGAGAGGGGTTAAAGAAGATAAGAGCGATCTTTTTAGAATCCAGATCGTCGCAGAAAGGCTGGCGCTTGAGCACACAGGCCTTAGTCAGGAGCCACTCAAGCGCCCCTCGGTTCCAATCTGCGGTCGTAATAAAGTGCTTCATAGTTTAGCTTTTACTGTTTTGGCTCGGGAGAGCAGGGAGGCTAGGGGGCTGCTTGAGATTTGTCAATCAAGCCGCTTCTCCTCAGGCCTGCGGTCTATCGAGGAGTAAAAAATGTACCCATGCAGCACTCTCCAAGCTCAGAGGAGGCTTCTATACCGATCCCTCGACCGCTCCCAATCTTGAGATCTCCTGCGCTATACTCTCCAACATGAGACTGCTCACTCCCCTCACCCTCCTCCTACTCAACCCCCTCCTGAGCTGTAATGACGCTGGCCACAGCGACTGCGGATCAGATCAGGATTGCTCCCAAGGCTATTATTGCGATCAGGAGAAGTTCGCGGGGCAGTGCGTCCAACGGGTCTATGTGATCCGATGCGCGCAGAGCTTCTGTGAGTACCCCTACGAGCGCTGCATAGATGATCACTGTGTTGATATCCAAGCGGATGAACCTGACGCGAGCGCAGGGGGAGGCGGTGGAGCAGGCGCAGGAGGCGCAAGTGGCGGAGATGTTGATGCCGCCAGTGAAAGAGAGTTTGGCGTTGGGGGCTCAGCGGGCGGAGGCGGCGATCAAGATGCCTGGATCCCTCCCGAGGATGCCTTTGTCCCCGCTCAGACTCCCTCTGTCCTGATTGAAAATCCCATCTCGGGCAGCTTGATCCTTGATCAACAGCCCGAGATCAGCGGTCGCGTACGCAACGCCGAGGAGCAGATTCGCGTGCGTATGGTTTTGAACGGGGAGGAGCCCGGAGAGCAGGTCAGCCTCAACGCTGAGGGACGATTTAGCCTACACCCCCAACTCCCAGCTGGTCAGCATCAACTCAAGATCATCGCAGAGCAAGGGGGGATGCGAGGAGAGGCGGAGGTCAACTTCCGTCTGGATTTCTATGTCCACAACAACTTTGGCAGCTTGACCTTCAACGAGCAGCCCTTTCGCTTTATCGGCCTAGATGCTCCAGCGCTGCTGGAGGTCGCCTATCAGGCTCACAGCAGCGGAGACAACGCTGCTCTGGACGAGGTCTTCTCTGAGGCCCGCGCCCTGGGTGTCACCGTGATCCGCGCTCGTGCTCATGATGATCGCCCCGATCTCCCCAGCGCCCTTCAAACCGCTCGAGGGCAATATAATGAGGAGGGGCTCTTGGCCCTGGATCTTCTCATCGCCCGCGCCGCTCACCACGGCATCAAGCTGATCCTCAGCCTCATCGACGGGGGAGAGGCATATGGAGGGATCATGCAGTACCTTCGCTGGGGGGGCTACCTGACTCCGATTCGTGATGACCTGCGCCGCTTCTTCATGGAGGGGGCGATCAGGGATCATTTTAAGACCCACATCGAGGCCCTCCTCTGGAGAGATAACCACTTAACGGGGCTCAAATATCGCGAAGAGCCCGCGATCATGGCTTGGGAGTTGCTACATGGCTTTGATGGTCGTGAGATCTTCGCTGATCAGACAGGCGATGACCTCTACGCCTTCTTTGAGGAGATCTGTCGAAGCCTTAAGGCTAATGATCCCCAACATCTGCTGACCACAGGGGATATGGGCTTTGATGTCAACCCTACCGCTTATCGAGAGGAGGCTCAATCGTTAGATCCCAGCCTCTTGGACGGCTCTCATGGCGCCTCCTGGCAGCGCAACCTGCGCCTGAACGAGGTGGACTTCGCCAGCATCCATCTGAACCCTCAGGCTCTGAGCTTTCCTGAAGACGCCAACAGCTATGCCAACCTGGGCGCGGCCTGGGTCCGAAGCCACGCCAACCTAGCAACCACAAATGGCAAAGCGCTGATCATCCTCAGCGCTTCGATGCATAACAACCTCCCATTAGAGCAGCGCCGTGCTGCCCTGAGCGCTTGGTTTGATGAGCTGATGAGCCTTCGTTTGGCAGGGATCGCGTTGGGGCACTACTACCCTGACTCCGTAGATCCAGGGGAAGATCAAGCAGCTTGGGCTTGGCGCAACGGCACCGAGCCCGCCGATCCAGGCAACCTCTATATCGATCTGATCATTGAGGCTGCTGCCGAACTGGTGGAACCTTAGAGCTTCGACAGCTTCGATGAAGTTGAGCTCGCAGCCCCTCTAAGTTTTTGTTGTGTCTGTGGTTGATCGGCTCAGCGGGGAGCGCACGCCAAGATTCACTCTGCTGAGCCAACTCTTCATCCAATCTCCACGCGTAGCGATAGTGGCGCCCTTGAAGCCTCTCAACAGCTTCTCTCTGTGCCTGACTGAACTGATCAGAGAGCCTCTCTACACAACTCGGGTTGATCTCCAACTTCTTAAGCTGGCTGAGGCGCAGCACCTCTCGCTCCTGAGCCCCTTTGATCCCCGCCAAGGCCAGGGCTTCGCGGAGACTTCGCACGGAAGGGTACTCATGCTCCTGCATCTCAACCAAGACAGGGAAATCTAGGCCCTCCTTCTTGAGCTGCTTCACCACCTCTACTGAGATCAGGTATTGGTTATCTTTATAGACCTCTTGCTGAAAGACATTCTGTAGAAAGAAGAGCGCGATAAAAGAGACCAATCCTGAGATGATCGGAGTGGTCACCCAGCCTGAGGAGATCTTAAAGAGCACAGACCAGCGGATGCCTCTACCCCCCTTGAGTAAACCGATGCCGATCACCGCGCCGATCACCGCTTGAGAAGAGGAGACCGGTACGAGGGGGATGGTGGGCAGCCCCCAACTCGCCAGGGTATGCTCCAGACCCTTGGAGGCGAAGAGGAAGAGGACGATGGAGTGAGAGACTACCACGACCCAAGCTCCGACAGGGGAGAGCGGCAGAAGGCCCCCACCCACGGTCATCATCACCCGACGAGAGTAGGTGAAGACACCTACGGCGATGGCCAGGGCGCCTAAAAGGAAGAGCTGCTGAATGGCGGAGATCCCCATCCCCCCCAAGCTTAGATCTTCAAAGGGGTTGGCAGAGAGGAAGACCCCCATGACATTGGCGATGTTGTTGGCTCCGAGCGCATAGGAGCCAAAGGCCCCCGCTAGGATTAAGCCCAGGCGAGTGTAAGCGTCTAAGCGCAGGATATGGATCTCGTTGAGCTTTAGGAGCAGCTGGAGCCCTTTATAGAGAGGGATAGCGATGAGGGCGGCCAAGAGAGGACAGGCGATCCAGGTCATCACGATCTTGAGCAGAGCGCTGCCATCGGTGGGGAAGCCGCTGTAGAGGTTCCAACCGATGATGGCGCCTACGATCGCTTGGCTGGTGGAGACGGGCACCCCCGCCTTGGTCATCAGATAGACCGTAAGGGCCGCAGAGAAGGCGGCGATAAAGGAGCCTCCCAGGGCGTTGATGGCGCCCAACTTGCCCAGGGTATGAGCAGCTCCAGAGCCGCTGATCACCGCACCCAAGATGACAAAGAGGCTACAGATGATCGCGGCGGTCCCAAAGCGGAGCATTCGGGTGCCTACCGCTGTACCAAAGACGTTAGCTGCGTCATTGGCACCAAGAGACCAACCCAGAAAGAGGCCGCTGCTGAGGAAGAGGAGAATGCCGACCTCCATCAAGGCGCTCGCTTGATGGAGTAGATCACTAGATCATCCGCGATATCTTCAGCTAGATCTGAGATCCAGGCGATGCGCTCAGCGAAGAAGCGCAAATGGATCTTCTGGGACAACTTCAGATCAGACTTAAAGATCCCTCGCTTCAGGTTCTTAAGCACCTTATCCGCCTCGCTCTCATAGAAGAGCACCTTGTGCATATGATCCTGAATGCTCTGAGCGCTGCGGAAGAAGGAACGCGCGGTCAAGATCAAGCTCTCCACCGCCTGAGCACTGAAGCGGGTCAAGTTTGCATACTCCTCCCGTAGAGGTTCAGGGATCTCTGGACGCTCAATGCTGAAGTAGAAGAGAGCCTCCTCGATCCGGTTGAGGATCTGATCCAGATCCTCCAGTAGCTTGAGCACGTCACCTCGGGCGTCCGGCATCAGGGTTTCTAAGAACATCACCGTGAGTACGGAGCGACGCAGCTCATCTCCACGGCTCTCCAGAAGCGCGACAGACTTGATCTGCTCTTTAAAGGCCTCAGTCACGCCCGATTTCAGATAGCTGCAGATCGCTTCCTGAAAATGCAGCGCGGAGTGAGAGAGCGTGCTGAGAAACTCATCTATCTGGTTCTCCAGATGCTTGGTTCGAGCGAAGAGGGTTAGGGGCATTAAAGTTTCCTTTGAGATTATGAGAAGATCGGGCGGTGGATTTTGAGTATTTCAGCGTTCAGGATTTGAGGAGTTATTCTTAAACGGTCCCTTGAGCACCAGCCAACAGGCGAGCGGTCTCACGGGCCTCCTCTCTCCAGTTTCGTTCTCGACCTTCAGCGAGCCGCAGCGTCACTGCTCGCAGGCGCGAGACTAGATCTTGAGCAACCTCATCCAAGATTTTAAAGGAGAGGAGGCTCTGGGAGTGGAAGAGTCTATCAAATGTTTCTCGGTGGAGGACCATAAGGGAAGCAGGGGCCTCCGCCCTACAGCTTGCGCTGCGGGGACCTGAGTCTACCAAGGCCATATGTCCCAAGAGAGTCCCTCTCTCCAAACTCACCAACCTCTCCAGTTGTCCAGTCCTCAGGCGTTTATAAACTCCAATTCGACCGGAGAGTAGTAGATAACATGCATCTGAGCTGGAACCCTCTGAGAAAAGCAGCTCTCCAGACCGAAGAGAGCGCCGTGTCATCAACCCCTCCAAGAGCTGAGCTTCCTGAAGATCAAGATCACGAAACAGGGGCAGCCAGGCGTAGGGGTGTTTCATCATATGATCAGCCTTTTGAGAAGAGAGTTCTCCACCAGGGGAGGGTCTGAGGCTCCACCTGAGCTGGAACGGAGGGCTCGGGAGGAGCGAGCAGGCTTGAGATCTGCTCATTGGTCTCACGGATCCGCAGAGAGACGGTGCGGCTGATGGAGCGCAGGAGTTTATAGGCCACCGGTCTACGATTGCGGCGCAGAAAATCAAACTCTCTCTTGTCGATACGGTAGAGACGGCTCATCTCTAGAGACCAAACTGAGGCGTTGCGGGGCGCTCCATCGATCAGCGAGAGTTCACCCAAAAGCTCTCCCGGCTTGAGTCGCGCGATCTTCAAGTTGCGAGGCCCGTGAGGGATCCTAATCTCCAACTCACCGCTCTGGATAACAAAGGCTGCATCTCCCAACTCTCCAGCAGCAAAGAGACGCTGCCCTGGACCCAGATCTACGGTACTGATGCCTCTGATCAGCTCATTTAGCTCCTCAGCGTTAAGATCGCGGAAGAGAGGAACCTGACGAAAAAATTCAAGCAGTTGGTTCATCCCTAGAGACTCACACGGGATCGAAGCTTTCTCAGTTTCCCTGAGCCGATCCCCTTCACCTTGAGGAGATCTTCTATTTTCAAAAAGGGGCCATGCTCCTCCCTCCAACTCAGGATTCGAGCGGCGGTTTTTTTGCCCACACCAGGGAGGCGCTTAAGCTCATCAGCTTCTGCGGTGTTGATGTTGATCAGTTCTGCCTGGATCGGTTTGGGTTGGGCGCTCTTAGCCTCAGATTTGACTTTGCTGAGCTTGACCTCTAGATATTTTCCATCTGTGCGCAGGAGAAGATCTCCATCTTGAGGAGTTTGAAAGAGGGCTGCGTAAGCGCTCAGGCGCTTTAAGGTTGGGGGTGCTGGGTGTCCGTAGTTGTTCTTGAGCGCACAGGAGATCAGGGCGATGCGAGGTTGAACCGCTTTAAGAAAATGCTCGCTGCTGGCGTGAGCACTGCCGTGGTGAGCGACCTTAAGCACCGTCGCTCTGAGATCAGCCGCACCATCCCTGAGGAGACGCTCTTCAGTATCCTGCTCAGCATCCCCCATAAAGAGAAAGCTTAAGTTACCTACCTCCAGCTTGAGGATCACAGAATTTGAGTTGGTGTCGGAGCGGCTGCCCTTGATCAAGGGCTCTCGGGGGCCCAAGATGCGCAGCTGAGCCCCGGCGCCAAGGCCGATGCGTCGCCCTCGTCGAGCAGCCTTAAGAGGGATCTGATGAGCCTCCAACGCGGCGATCATCTTCTCATAGGTGCTGGAGGGGTGAACTTGGATCGGATCCAACACTTGCTTAACGGAGAGAGCCTTGAGGAGCTTAGGAAGGCCCCCGATATGGTCAGCGTGAGCGTGGGTATTGATCACCAAATCGAGCTGCTCGACGCCCTGTTCGTCAAGATAACTGAGCAGCTTCTTCGCCGCCTTGAGGGGTCCAGAGTCGATGAGCACATTTTTCCCAGAGGAGCTTCGAATCAAGAGCGCATCCCCCTGACCCACATCGATGAGGTGAAGCTCTAAGATCGGACCCTTGAGCGGGCCGATGAGATCTCCAAGCTTCTCTTGACGCTCGGCATCTGGCGCGAGCGTCGCTCCCCAGAGCCCCAGCCAAAGCAGGAGCGCCTTCATAATTTCTCCTTTACCCCAGATCGGGGACCAAGATAGTGGTAGAGGGCGGTCCCACGTTGGGGGTGACGCAGCAGAAACTTGAGTTGGTGTTGAACGACGACGCGCTCATAGATGGTGCGATTGGCATACAGGCTGCTTTGGCCACTGGGATCGACTTCAAAGAGCCAAAGCCCCAAAGGAATCCCCTCTCGTCGAGCCTGTTCCAACTCCAAGAGCCTGGGATTTTGCCGCTCCATACTGAGGATCTTTCCGCTGCGGATATGGACTCGTTGGGAGGCGCTGTTCATAGTGTCCAAGAGGCGAATCTCAAAGCTTTCTTTGAGCATTTGCTGTCGCTCTTTGAGGTTGGGCAGGGTATAGCGGGGATGATCTCGCGAGGGCGCTTCAAGGACGGGCGCGGCGGTCTTAACCGCATAGTTCCAACCACAGCCGGTGAGCAGTCCAGATAGGAGGAGGATAAAGAGACGCATGATGATTCCAGCTTTTTTCAAGAGCCTAACAGGAACTCGGGGAGGGGTACATCATCCACAGCGCTGAGAGAGGCGGTGACAATAGGCCCCGCCCCATCTATCATGGCTGTTGCTGGTGAATCCGGATATTCAACTTTGAAGACCAAGGCCTACAAGCTCGCAGCAGATTTGGGGATTCAAGAGCAGTCTGTACTGAACTGGCTCAGGGCCAATGGTTACCCCAACGCGCGACGCGCAGACACCATCCGCGCTGAGGTAGTCAAGGCCGCACGTGAGGCTTTGGGGAGTAGAGGAGCGCGGCGCTCAGACAGCTCCCCCCCCCCAAGTCGCGGTTTTAGAGAACGAGCCCTTAGAAGCTTCTCTGCTGATCAGGGCTTTAAGTTGAGCTTCGCCGAGCTTCTCAAAGAGCATCTCCCCGAAGGTACAGAGAGCGGGGAGCAAGCGCTCCCCAAGGCGCGGAGCGCAGGCCGCTCCCAAAAGAAGACCGTGACACAGACAGATCCCCAAACAGAGCTGCGACTGAGAGTTGCTCAGGCCGAGCGTGCCCGAGATCAGGCCCTTCATCAAGCCCATGAAGCTCAAACTCTAAGTCAAAAACAGGCCCTTCAGCTCAAGAAACTACAAAATGAGTTAAGTGCTTTTAGAGGTTATAAGTCAAAGTGCGTTGATCTTGAAAACATCCAAATCCAGCGAAAAGCAGAGCATGACCAACTCGAAGAAAACTACAGCAATCTAAATTCCAGCCATGCTCACCTTCTCAGCGAACGAACACTCCTTATTCATCAGGTACAAGGCCTTGAAGACGCTTGCGAAGAGCTTCAGAGAGAACTGAAGCTGGCTCAAGAGGCGCTGGAGAACTCAGAAACTGAGCAGGCGCGCGGCGAAGCGATGCTGGAGGAGCTGGAATCCGCGATGCAGCGGGAGATGGCTTGGCGAGCGCGAGCCCTGGAGTTGGAGCGTGTCGCTCAGGCTGGAGGGAACCTGCCAGGGCTCCTTCAGAGCATCGGCATCAAGGAGTTTGCTCAACAAGCCCAGGTTCTGATGGCGCTGCTCAAGCATCGTGACACAGCCCTCCCTCTGATCCGCGCCATCCGACAAGTGGATGCCAAGGCTCTGGAGAGGATGGTCGCTGGCCGGATCCGCCAGACCTGTGCACACCCCATCTGCAATCAAGTGAGCCGCGCTCAGGATCGAGTCATCTTGCGGGTTGCCCAGGAAGAAAGCTGTGAGATCTGTGGCGGGAGTGAGGAGCGTCGCTGGTTTGCTCGGATGGTAGAGGAGTGCAAACGGAGCGGCATCCGGCGGCTCCTGATTGTGGGTGGTGGAGCAGAGATCCATAAGCAACTGCGTAGCCTCAGTCAGGGGCAACCTGTAGATCTTCGCTTGGTCTTGGAAGAGGATGAGGCTCACTCTATCCGCATCCAGGGTCGCGTTGAGGGCTGCGACCTCCTGCTCCTCTGGAGCGCTCAGATCTGTGCCCCTTTGGTCAGCGCCTCCTATGCCCAGCGGGCTCGTCGTGAGCGACGTATGACCGTCAAAGTGTTGGGGGAACGTCCTCTGATCAGCAACCTCGCCAAGGCGGTCGCCAACCGCCTCGCACGAAGTCATATCTTGGTGCCGCTCTAATGAGCGACAGCTTGCCGCTGAGCTGAGAGTTGAGGAAGCAGGATTTATAGAGATCTCTACTTGGGCACCACGAGAGTCTCTTCAACGCAGCGACCGATGAGGAAGCCGCTGAGCAGGCCCAGCTCGGGAGAGAGAGATTTGTCAAAGTCGCTGACCTTCTCGACAGCACAGAGGCGCACTTTGTACTCTCCCACTTCAGGGAAGACCTCAACCCCCAACTCCATCTCTCCACCCTTCTTAAGCCGCGCCCACTTAGATCCATCAAAATCGGGATCGCGGAAGTCAAAGTTGGCCCAGATAAGGCTGCCCTGTTCATTGAAGATCTTGATCAGAGCAAAATGCTCCTTAGGGCTCCACTCCAGGAGGCTGATGTCACCCGCGAAGCTTGGAGCTTCTTTGATCTTCAACTCCACCTTATCTCCAGGCGCGTCAGCAACCCCCATAAAGTCAGCGCCGCTAACATCTCCTGCTGCCTCCTCATCCTCCAACTCAAACTGAAACTTGTAGGTCTCCTCAGCGAGATAGCTCAACTCAGGTTGATCAGTGCTGAGCGCGCGGTAGTGTCCGGGGCTCTTCAGCGTTAATGGGATCATCGCTCCGCTGGGGACCCGCAGCTCAGTCTCCTGGGCGCTGTCTACAAAGCTGTGGGCGCCTCCTCGAGTGCTGATGAGCACCAGCTCAGCTTCTACCTCTCCGGTGGGCAGCTCCAGCAGGGTGATAACGGCTTGGACAGGGGACTCGATGGTCTCCTTGGACTCCTCACTGCCACAACCCGACTTAGCCCCTGGCAAACAGAAGAGGGCGATAAGGAGCAGGGTGAAGGATCTGTTGAACAACTGTAACATGGGGGCTCCAGGGATGGGATCATGATTTTGCAGTATATCCCCTCACAGTGATCTGAGCCAAACCGCTCAGGGTTGCCCTTAAAGCGATGCCTCAACGCAAACAGAGTTTGGGGATTGCTCCCTCCTTATCAGAGCGTTATCCTGCTTTTATGTGGTTCTTCGGCACTGTCCTCCATCAGCCTGACATCTGATCTCTCCCAGGAGAGAGCCACCACATTTTTCCACTCATGCTGCCTCAAATTAAGGAGAGAGATGTTTGATCTGACTCCCAAAGCCCTCAAGCCCCCCGTTGATCCCAGCAGCCTTAAACATAAAGACCTCTTGGATGGAGAGTTCTGGCGACGCATCCCGCGCTACGCTGATGTGAATGAAGCCCTCTTCTTAGATCACCGCTGGCAATCTAAGAACACAATCACGCGCCCAGAGAAGCTCTTGGCGGCGATGGAGGGCTTGGTTTCTCCCAGCTTTATGGCAGATGTCGCTGAGGGCTTTAAGCGCGCCCCTATGGCGGTGCGCGTCAGCCCCTATCTGCTGAGCCTGGTCGACTGGAGCGCTCCAGAGGTCGATCCTCTGCGTATCCAGTTCCTCCCTATGGCCTCACGTTTTCTTCCTGATCATCCTAAGCTGAAGTTGGACAGCCTGGGAGAGCAAAATGATGCTCCCACCCCAGGACTGACCCATCGCTATACAGATAAGGCCCTCTTCCTGGCCATCGATACCTGCCCGGTCTACTGTCGCTTCTGTACTCGCTCCTACACTGTGGGCGGCTCCACCGAGCAGGTCGATAAGCTGAGCCTTAAGCCCAAGGCCGAGCGCTGGAAGCAAGCCTTCGCCTATATCGCCTCACGCCCTGAGCTGGAGGATATCGTTATCAGCGGTGGGGATTGCTACAACCTGCGCGCTGACTGGATTCGAGAGATCGGTGAGCAGCTCCTTGGGATGGAGAATGTTCGACGGATCCGCTTTGCCAGCAAGGGCTTAGCGGTGATGCCCCAGAAAGTCTTGAGCGATGAGGAGTGGTTCCGCGCTCTGGTGGAGGTGAGCGACCGAGGTCGAGCGATGGGTAAGGATGTGGCCTTCCATACCCACTTCAACCACGGCAATGAGATCAGCGCCCTCTCTCACCGTGCTCTTAACCGTCTACACGCCGCTGGGATCGTCGTGCGCAACCAGTCGGTGCTCCTGCGGGGGGTCAATGACACCTTCGAGAGCATGGGCCTGTTGGTGAAGCGCCTGAGTTATATCAACGCTCACCCCTACTATGTCTATGTACATGATCTGGTAAAGGGGGCGGAGGATATGCGCACGACGGTACAGACCGCCATCGAGCTGGAGAAGCTGGTGCGCGGGATCACCGCTGGCTATAACACACCCACCTTTGTGATGGACGCGCCTGGTGGGGGAGGCAAGCGTGATGTTCACAGTTATGAACTCTACGATCAGGAGAGTGGGATCTCCATCTGGGGAGCACCCTCAGTCAAACCGGGTGAGCGCTTCTGGTATTTTGATCCCGTCGATCTTTTGGATGAGCCTGCTCAACAGCGTTGGCGAGATGTTCAGGAGCGGGAGCAGATGCTTGAGGAGATCAGAGCGCGACTCTAAGGCGCCTTACTCTTCAGGGGTCTCTGGCTCCTCCGGCAGCTCTGGCTGCTCAATGCGATCAAAGGTACCGGAGAAGTCACCCCGGAAAATCGGCCCCTCCTCTCCCTCCTGAGTGCGGATCACTCCACTCCAAACACCATCGACGAGCTGATCGACGATGAGATCATCGGTCTCCTCGACAAAGACCATCTGCCCGCTGAGGCTCAGATGGGTGTCGATGCGTAGGCGCCCCAAGATCGCTGCGGCGCCATCTCCGATCAACCCCATCGCGCTACGGCACCAGCCCTCGATATCACCCGTATCGGCGATCTCGATTCCGATGAAGTCCAACTCACCGTCGCTCCCGGTGATACCTCGCGCGAAGCCTGGGCAGTTGGCCAGATTAAGGAGAGCGTCACGGATGTTGGTGGCGCCATCTGCCATCCAGGGCAGGATGATGTGGTTGAGGACAAAGAGGATCAGGCGACCGTAGCGCAGCTCCATAATATGAAGATCGATGAGCCCCTGATCATAGCTGTGGATACGACCCCCGAAGTTACCAGAGACAAAGTTGAGATCTTCTAAGGCCGCGTCCACCTCATCCATAGTGAAGGGGTAGCGACATTCGGGATCTCGGCGACCCTCACAGGGCAGGGTCCAGTAGAACGCCAACCCCAGCCAGTTTTGGCTGCCTTGATAGCTCCCATCCCTTAGAGGTTTGCTTAAGCGTATCTTGCTGATCACCTCAAGCTCAGCCACCACCTGCATCAGATCCCGACCGATGATAAAGAAATCTCTGAGCCACTCTGGACCATCATGGTCGATGTAGTTGTTGATGATGTCGTTGAGATCATCCTCGACCCAGTCCCGCACCAAGCCGACGATCACTCCCCCGATCACCCCCGCCGCTTCCCGCGCTAAGTTCTCCACAAGATCAAAGATCAGCCCAGCGATCTCTCGCTCACTGTTGCTGGTGCCAAAGAAGCGGATCAGGCCATCGACGATGGCCCCCAAGGTCCCTGGGATCGCCCCCTCGAAGTTAAAGTGGTTATCGACGCTGTAGGAGCCGCCTGGGTTAAGCGGCAACAGGAAAG
>CAYLJJ010000069.1:0-38722 GCA_964384025.1 uncultured Nannocystaceae bacterium | reverse complement strand
GGCTCGGGCATCTTCACCCGGTCTGGGGTGTCCACTCAAACGTAGCAAGTCCAGAGCGAGGTGACGGTGGAGCAGTATAAGCGCTGCGTAGACGCAGGGAAGCGCTCCAGGCCCCATTGGGACGATGGAGAGTGTTACATCTGGGAGGCTCAGGTTGGGATCAGGGCAGGCGGCTCCCAGATTCATTCAGGAAGTCAAATCATCCCATGGTCTGCGTAGATTGGCACCAAGCAAAGGTGTTCGCAGAGTGGGCGGGGGGGCGACTGCCCAGTGAGTCAGAGTGGGAGTTCGCAGCCCGGAGCCGGGGGAAGGATTGGAAGTGCCCCTGGGGGAACACAGAGGCGAGCTGCGGGTATGCAGTGATGAGCGATAGGGGGAATGGGTCTGGTAACAGGTGCGGAACAGGAGGGACCTTATCGGTGTGTTCAAAGCCTCGGGGAAACAGCAAGGAGGGGTTGTGCGATATGTCGGGGAATGTACAGGAGTGGGGTGAAGATGTGTATTCAAGCAACTATGAAATCACGTCTCGCGACGGCAGTCTAGATATCCGTTCAGACCCTCTCCGCGTCAACCGCGGCGGCAGTTGTTACAGCACCGCGTCTAATAACCTACGCGCTACTTACCGCAATAGGTTCGTCCCAGGCAATAGCAACGACTGCCTGGGCTTTCGTTTGGCCAGAGCGCGCTCTCGGTCGCTGAACACTTGATCATTCGGCAAATGCAGGAGGTGAAGATGATCAAGGTAAAGACCTTTATACTGTACATCGATCCAGAGACAGGCACGTTTGCTTCATCAAGCAAATTTACCTTCCAACAGGGGCGAGAGATCCTGGACGTGGGCCGGGAGTTGCTCAACATCGGGGGGATGCCTGCTTGGGCGATGATGCTCAACTACCGGGACAGCCCCCGACAGGCTCAGGTGGGCAGAGCTGGGGCGCGGGGCAGCACAGGAACAAGGTGGTGCACCAAGCAGATCGGCCCCTCTATGATGCCCTGTGGGCTTGGCGCGTCAAGCAAGCTGAGCAGGAGGGTTGCCCCCTCTATGGAGTGCTGACCAACCGGCGCTTGGCGGGCATCGCTGCCAAGCGGCCCAAGAATCTGGCTGAGCTGAAGCACCTCCAAGGCATCGGGGAGTCCCGGAGCGCGCTATGAAGAGGCGGTATTGAACATCATCCAGACCTTGGACGCACACAACGCCCAGACCCCGTCCTGGCTTGAGGCAAAAAAGCGTGAGGCGAGCGTGCAGGTGAGGGAGAACAAGCAGGGCAAGGCAGAAGAATTCCCCTCTCAATTCAACAACTACGTTTACAAGGTATCCCGGTTCGGGATGACAACATCTGCTCGCTAGGGGGCGAGCGCGTCAGGTCCGATCGTCAAGCAACCAGTGGGCTTCGAGCACACGGTCAGAAAGCGCTTGTTCTACCCTGCATTGTTCGCGAAGCGTGCTGTTGATCAGCACTGTCGTCTCAGCTCGGCGCATCAACGGCAGGTCCATGATGCTATCAGTGTACAAGCGGTGAAACTCGCGGATGTTGTGTTCATCGACCAGTCGCAGCACTTTGGACTCGCCCAGGCAGCGCTTAAGTAGCCATTGGCCACCCCAGCGGGTGTTGATGTGAGAGCCGATGACCTCGACCTCCTCGAGGCCGAGCTGGTGGCAGACCGCCGTCACGAGGTCTGTGGCGCTGCCCGTCACGATCAGGACTCGCTGCCCTTGGGACAGGTGGTGCCGGATGTGGTGGAGGCTCTGGGGATAGACCTGTGTGGCGGATAGATCAGCGGCAAACGCCTCGATGGATTGACGCCACCGCTCAGCGTTGATGCCGAGGCTCGTTGACCACAAGCCAAGTGTCAGGGCGAACTCGCGGGTCGGAGGCAGCAAAAGCCACGGCCACAGCACGCAACCGATGGCGAGGCTGGCCAGCGCACGAAGAGGTCGCTGTTCGAGAAAACGCCGGTAGAAGGTTTGGAATGAGTTCACGGCCACGATGGTGCCGTCGAAGTCGAACACAATGGTGTTGCGGTCGATCATCTCGCTGCTGTCTTCTTTGCGGTCATGAGGTGAATGTGCGTTCGAATACCGTTGACGCCGGACGCCTCGCGAACGCGGCGATCAGACAAGTCACCATACACAGAGCGATGGAATCTCCGACGAAAAAGTCCCTCCCGTGCTTGATCGCGTAGGGAACGGTGACGAGGTGGACGGCCACAACCACGGCAGGCATCCACACGCTCGAGGCGAGGGTGATCGGACGGGCGACATAGATGAACAGGGCGCCAAACGAGATCACCCGCGCGTGCAGGTACAGTTCCGTGGGGGCCGCTGCCACCGCCAGCAACACCGTGACGGATAGGGCTCCCAGGCCCAGGCGCTCAAGGGCGGTGCGGCTGTATCCACCATGGTTCTGCCAGTTGAGTAACCTCAACTCACCGAGCCTCCGCCCCGACGCCAGCAAGACACCGAGGGCGTACACGGCCAAGAAGGCCAGCGCAGGTAGGTTCACCCCGACGAGCTGGGCGCCCAGCCAGGTCCGAAGGGGGTAGGTCAGTCCACCGAAGGCAACATCCAGGTAGGGCAGGCGACGCGCCCACATCGAATACAAGGCGTTGACGGCCAGAATCGCGAGGAATCCACTGAGGACCATCAACCCGAACCAAAGCGCGGCGGTGAGCAATCCAGCCACGACGGCGACGCCGCTGAGGAGCAGCGCGATGTGAGGTGGAATGCGTCCAGATGCGATCGGGCGGTGGCGCTTGCGCGGGTGAACTGCATCTTGCTCATGGTCCATCCACGCGTTGAAGGTGTAGATGCCGCCGTACAGCAGCAGATTGAAGCTGATGTAAAAATAACCCAGGTCAGCCAGCACCGACGAGGTCAGTGGCTGCTCGAGGTAGATTACGCCCATCAGCACAAACATGAAGTTGACGTGATAGAGCGGTCTCAACAGCGCGACATAGTCCCAGGCCGGCGTGTCCGTCCATCGGCGCATCCACGGGGGAGCGAAGCGGTGCATCCCCCACATCAACAGGATGCACCCGATAACCATCAGTGATGCGGCGCCTTCGTAGTCGATGGCCATAACGTGTTCCTAATAATGGCGGTCCAGCAAGTAATATCCGAAGGCCCGCAATCGAATTTTGGCGAACGAGCACTCGAAGTGCGGATCCAACTTGAGCCAGGCCTCGTTCACCATGCGGCGGGCGAGGTCCATGCTGCCGTCCAGCGCACCGCATGTGTCGATCTGGTGAATGAGCGCGTCGATCTCGTACTGCTGTGAGGGCTTGTTGCGGATGGCCGACCACAGGCGCCGGGCCTGCTCGAGAGGGAGCGCCTCCAGGGCGGCGACCACCGGAAAAGTGGCCTTGCCTTCCCGCAGGTCCTCGCCCCGATCCTTGAGCTTGCCTTCAAAACCGCGGAGGTTAAGGATGTCATCAACGATCTGGAAGGCGAGCCCCATCGCTTCGGCGTAATCTCCCAGGACGACGATCAATTCGGGCTCTCCTCCACCCAGAGTCGCGCCCATTTCGGCGGGGGTTGCGGCAGGAATTTCCGCCTTCAGGCGGTGGATCGTCAATACACGTTCTCGCAGTCCTCGCACGTCCCCCTCAGCCAGGGCTTGGTCGACGACCTGGGTGAGGCCGCGGATATCCAGCGCCTGGCCAGCGTGTCCTGCCCGCATCGCTTCGAAATACAGGCGATAGACCTCGAGCTGACGCTCGATGGGTACCTGTTTGCGGATCGAATCGGTGGTGGCTTCGGCCAGGAAGTACGCCGCGCATCCGGCATTGATGGCCAGGGGGGTCCCATGCACCTCGTGACAGGTGGGGCCACCCCGACGCACCGTAGAGCGGTCCTGCACATCGTCGATGATCAACGACCCGGTATGCAGAAGCTCGGGCAAGGCCAAATACGTCCCGAAATCGTTGGGATCACCGCCAACGATCTCAACACAGAGCATCAACGCGTACGACCGCCAGGCCTTGCCGCCCCGATCTAAAACCTCGCGTAGGGGCGCGGTGAGCACCTGAGACAACAGGTCGCCTTCCAGCCCGACCGCGATGTGTTTACGGCGCTCGGCTCCGGTCAAAAACTCGATCGCAGCCCGGTCCGGTTGTAGTGGCAGGATGTCCGAGATCACGCCCCGGGTTGCCTTGCCGACGGCTCGATAGAACCCATCCAGATCACCCGTGAAATCAAATCCGGAGCATTCGACGATCCCTGGTCCCGCGATGGGTTGACCGCCCTTGGTGCCCTTTACCGAGACGGCGCCCTCCCAGAAGGATGGCTCGGAGTTGGCGGTGATGAACTCCTGATCCGAAAAGGTCGCCCGCACCTCGATGTGGAGATTGAGGGCGGGGATATGCGCGTCCCAGTCTACGGGGAAGTCTGTAAACGTCCGGTAGCCATGCCAGTAGCGACGCGGGGTTAGGGTGAATTCCCGATATCGCGTGCAGTGACCATCGCGATCAATATGCACCGCCCAGTGTCCGCAGTTCTTGTCTGGATCGCGACGGTCGAAGAGGTCATAGAGCGACAACTCCGACCCGTCATCGAGCTGCGCCGATAACCAGCTCCAACCGATGTCGCGCTCGCTCCCCCTTTCGGCCATGCGTCCGAATTCGTGGTCGTACCATCCCATCCCGGATTTGAGGTCCTGCGTCTCGCCCTCGATGGTCACGGCCCCGGTCACATCGCAGCGGGGCGTGAAGTAATAGAACATGTCCTCACCACTCGAGCCACGGACCACCCCTTCGTCCCCGTGCAGGACGAAAGGCTTGGTGGGATTCAATCGTAGGGAGCATCCGGCGTTGGTCTCTTCGTCGAATAGTTCAAGGTGGTAGGTGCCATCCGTTCGCTTCGAGAACGACGACTCATCGAATTGAAGGAAAAGCCGGTCCTGGGCCACGACTGGGTAGCGCTTCAGCATACGATCCGGCCGCGGTATCTCCCCCCGGGAGACCGCCTCGCGCAGGGCCCGACACATCCGTGGGTCTCTGGGACCCTTGCCGCGCTCCAGGCGTTTGAGCGCGATCTGCGGTGCCACATGTTCGAAATAGGACGAAGGCAGGTATCGGCGCTGATCTTTGTCGATGATTCCCCAGATCAACGAGTGAGCATGTTCGCGGCCGTCGACGCGGTCTTGCGGGTCCAGCTTGACTCGGAAAAAGGAGGCGAAGATGGAATAACGACGCCCCAAGACGGTTTCCAGATGGCTGTTGATGTACCACCATTCAGTGCTCGATGAGCTGTGGGGACGATCATGGACGGAGAGGTCAAGGGGATTTGAGGGCCAGTCTGAAGGATATCCAGCTTTTTCTGGGGGCAGCGTCATAGACGTGATTTACTCCAATGGTTTGATCGGAAAGCAGGGGCAACTCTCGCGACATGTTTGAACGCTCAAGAGCGGCAAATGTTTGGTGTGGGTTGAACAACTTGAACGAACAGATGTACCGAGGAGCAAGTTTGGCAACCATACTGTAAAACATGAGGAATTTCTAATAATTAAATGTCACCACAACAAAAACAGCCAGAGCACCCCCGTGAACTTGATTACAACAGTGCTGGAGCAAATGGAAGGAGTCAATCAACCCTTATTTATATCGAAAATCGCCCCAGCGGCTCAGCCAAGCCAGGAGATCCAAGCCGACTGAGAGCGCTGTGATCAGCAAGAGCCCCCACTCCAGGCGGCTTCAATTCAAGAGCGGAGGCTTGGGAGGAGGACCCTGGATCTGAAGTATCACCTCAGCCAAGCTCAAGAGATCACCAGTGATCAACTCTGGAACCGTCGTACTTCCGGGCGACCAAGCGTCGATACCAGCGCAGGATAGTTTCAGGAGTGACGATGCCAGCGACCTCTTCAAGGACCTTGCGGCCCAGGACCTTGCCTTTGACGGCGAGGCGACGGCGCTGATCATCGCTCGGGCGGAGGCGTTGGTTGCCCAACTGCTGGCGGAGGATGCGGTTCTCCTCAAGGAGGTACTCGATGAGGTCGCGCTGCTGGCGGTTGACCCAGGCGGCGAGGGAGATAAGGAGGAGCTTGAGGGCTGGGGGGAGCAAGATGCTCATGGAGGGGAGAATCGGCCTGTGACCTGCGAAATATAAGGGGGAAGGGCTCGGGAACAGCGCTTCAGCGCCTTTCAGGGAGGGCTGAATCTCCACCAGGTGTCGATGTTCTAACGGCTGAGAATCACTGTGAATTTTCGCACGATCCTATTTTTGTACAGGACGGCGCGGGCCAACTCCAGACGCAGGGCTATCAGTCGTCATCGTCGTCATCATCGTCGTCATCATCATCGTCGTCATCATCCCCTTGTCCACCGGTGGCGCCACCACCGTTATTGGGAACGACCGATGCGAGGAAGGCTTCCAGCGCGGAGATTTCCTGGTCATTCAGGTCGTTCGCTGGCATGCCGTCGGCGCCGCGGCGGACGATGTTGGCGATGCCACGATCGCCTTGGATGGAGCGCCGGTAAGCCAAACCACCGCTGGCATCGGAGCCGTGGCACGAGCCGCAGAACTGGGCGTAGATGACCTGGCCTTGCGCAACCTGCGGATCCTGCGCCTCGCCACCGGCGTCCGCGGGTGGAGCGTTGTCATCGCCACCGTAGCTGTCGCCCGATGGTTGCGTCGTCGGCGCGCCTGCTTGCACGGCCAAAAAGGCCTCCAGCGCGACGATTTGGCCGTCGTTCAGTGGGTTGCTGGGCATCCCCGATGCCCCCTCCCGGACGATCTGGGCGATGCCTCGGCTCCCTTGGATTGATGCCTGATAGCCCGGCGCGCCACTGCCATCGGCGCCGTGGCACGACGCACAGAGGTTGGCGTAGAGGGTTTGTCCTTGTGTGACCAGGTCAGGATCCATCGACGCCGTCGGCGAACCCCCAACACCGACGTAGTTGACGCCGTTGGATTCCTCACCACAGCCAGTCAGCGCGAGCGCGGCCAGAGCGCAGATGCAGAGGATGTGTTGGAACGACATGCGTACCTCCCAAAGGGTAGATGCTGTGTGGCAGTATCGCCGCAGGGTTTCGTTGATTTGCTTCTCAGTGGTGGAACCCGCGACCCGCGCGATCAGGTAAAGAAAACGGTGCAGCTCTTTTGCTGCGACAAGAAAGCTTAGAAAAGTCCGAAACTCGATATTCCTACTGGATTACGTATCCAGTGGGAAAAAGAGAAATTTTTCCGAGGCTTGGAAAGCTCCCCGAAACGCGCCAGAATCTCCGAGGCGAAAGTCACTTGGGGCATCCTTGGTTTTGGACGGTTGTGGTAGCTCTTCACTACCACGGATGCCCCTTCTCTCGCCCCTTCCTCGGAAGGTCAACCGCTCCGCCCTACCCTCGAAAAGCGACCGGAGCATTGAAAAGAACACTTGACTAAAATTATGGGTAGTGCTGAAGATGTAGTGATTAGCAATTACTATTCAGTTGCAGTTAGTCGTCCGATTTTACTACATCTTCAGCACTACCCATCGAGGACTCCTTTCGGATCTATGGTCTCGCAACCTGATAGATGCCATGGAGGGGCCCTCGGTGCCCTTCTTAATCTCACCCTAAAATCTGGATTTTTCTCGGCTTCCTCGTCGTAACAAAGGAGCCGCACCCAATTCTTAAAGCAAAGAGATCAGGGGATTCCAGGGGTATTGGAGGGTACCAGGAGCCAAGGGTCAACGCGCATATCTAGGATCTGGAGCTGCCCCGCAATCTGCATGCCGATGCAGCCCCCTGCGGCTACCGGCCAAGCTATCAGAGCAGCGACGGGCCCCAGCCAGTAGTTGAGGAACTGAGGGATGCCCCCGGTGAAGTCCACGCTGCGTCCCATGGAGTTGTTGTGGAGATCCATGGCGCGATCTGTAGCGGTGTTTCCTGTGCCCGGCATGGCATCCTCGTGAGCTGTAGCGACGCGAGCCGCGACATCTGCCCCCATGACGATGGCCATGATGGCGTTCCAGGTACAGTGCCGTACAGCGTCCGCCTTTCCACCACCGAGGCCATCCATGCCATAGACCATCCCTATACCGCTGGCGGTGCTGATCGCCAGGGCCGCGGCCATTCCCCAGACGCTGTGGCTGGCCGTGGCGTTCAGCTCATACTCCTCGCGCTCGTTGGTGTTGGTGATGTAGCCATAGATCCCCAGGCCCGCCCCCATGATGCTCATGATGCTGATGCTGATGGAGACGCTCATCATGCTGAACTCCCCCTCAGGATCCATATAGTTGATGGGATCATTGAAGGCATAAGCGTAGCGGTTGAGGCTCCTGGAGCGCTCATACTCTGGAGCTCGTGGATCCCGGCTGATGAAGCGGCCAAGCTGAGGGCTCATCCAGCGAGCCCGCAGGTAGTAGAACTCCGTGTCGGGATCCTCATATTCTCCCCGGTAGCCGTAGGCGCAGCTCCAGGCCCCCTCCTGGGAGAGGCGCTGACCATAGGCTCCATAGCGGGAGGTCCCCACCACCTGACCTAAACCATCCAGGAGCTGGCGGATGGAGCGGCTGCCATCAGAGATGAGGCTCTGGCTCGCGCCCTCGCTCCATTGGAGTAGGGGCTGACCAGCGTGGGCATAGCTGGCCAAGATCTCCCCCTCATCATCTGTCTCTGCTAGGACTCGGGGCCACCCTCGGCTTCGATCCAAGACGAAGCTCCGCTGCTCCTCACCCTGGCTGCGCCCCACGCGGTTGCCGTCCAGATCATAGCTATACTGGATGGGTCCCTGGCCCTCATCGACGCTGATGAGTCGCCCATAGGCGTCATAGTCGAGTTGGGTAATCTCCTCGCCATCGATACGTCGAACTAAGTTGCCTACAGCGTCATGTTCAAAGCGGATCACGCCCTCCGTGAGGAGGCGATCATTGGCATCATAGCTCCAGCTCTTGAGACCCTCTAGGCTGTCATCCAAGCTGAGACGGTTGCCATTGGCGTCATAGCTGAAGAGGCGTTGGCGAAGCGAGCCATCGGGCTCGGTGATAGACTCCTCCAGAAGCCGCCCCAGGCCATCATAGCGGTAGCTGATCTCCCGGCCCGTGTGCAGCTCCTCAAAGCGCGTCCGCTCCCCCGCCAGATTGTACTCCATGGCGTAACTGGCCAGGGGGACCCCCCCCCGTTCATGTTCTACACTGAGGGGGCGGTCGCGGAGGTCATACTCATAGCTGCTGATGAGGTCATTGGGCCAGCGGATCTCCGTCAAGCGCCCGCCCAGGTCATAGCTGAACTCGACGCGCTCGCCCAAGCGCTCCAGGGCGCTGAGCTGCCCCGCCGCGTCATAGCTATAGCGCAGATCGTAACCGGGGAACTGGATCCGAGTGATCCGCCCCACGGCGTCGCGGCTGTACTCCAGGCGAGCCTCACCATCATCCACGGCCGCGAGGCGGCCCCGCAGGTCATACTCAAAGTTGATGGTCCCTGAATCAGAGATGAGCTGGGTTCGCTCCCCCGCTAAGTTGTAACTGATGAGGTCCTCAGCACCCTCAGCGCTGCGGCGGATGGGGCGCCCTCGGAGATCATAAGCCATCTCCAGGGTCCGCCCCAGCGCGTCGGTCTTAGAGATGATCTGTCCACCTGCGTCGAAGAGGGCGCTCTCTCGCTGCCCTAGGGGCAGCTCCATGCCGATGACGTGGCCATCAGCATCATAGTCGAAGAGAGTGGTCTCTCCATTGGGGTTGAGGACCGAGATGAGGTTGCCCAGCTCGTCATAGTCCAGCTGGATCATCCCCCCCTCGGCGTCGGTGATCTCCGCGAGGCGACCCATGAGATCTCGCCGGAAGGTGGTGGTGCGCCCCAGGGGATCGATCTTGGAGAGGAGACGCCCCCCTGGACCATACTCCATCTCCTCTCGCGCTCCATCGGGGTGGATGGTGGCGGTGAGGTTGGAGCGGGCGTCATATTCATAGCGGGTGATGCGCCCCAGGGAATCCTCCTTGGAGAGGCGATCTCCCCGGTCGTTGTAGATGGAGCGCGTCACCCGCCCTAGGGGATCCTCCTCCTCCGTGAGGCGCCCTGCCGCGTCATAGCGCAGCTCACGGCGCCCACTCTCCTCGTCGATGAAAGCGCTCAGGCGGCCATGAGGATCATACTCCCGCTCACTGCGGCTCCCGTCTGGGTGAATAATGGCTGTCAGCCGATCCAGGGCATCATATTCAGCCAGGGTGATCCGTCCCAGAGGATCAACCTGCCGACTCCACTTGCCCGCGCTATTGTACTCCGTCCGCCGCTCGCCTCCGTCAGGGAGGCGGATTAGGGCCTCACGCCCCATAGAGTCATACTCAGATTCCGTTCGCCGCCCCAGACGATCCACATGGGCGGACTTGAGGCCGCGCTCGTTGTACTCCTCAAGCTCCTGGCTGCCGTCCGGGTGGATCGTCTCCACGAGGCGCCCCGCGGCGTCATAGATCCATTCGCTGTGCAGCTCCTGCGGCGCCTCCCCCTGGGGGGTCCAGATCTGGGTCTCGCTGATCTTCTGACCACGGCTGTTGTAGCCCCAGCGTTTGATCTCGCCCAGAGCGTTGGTGGTGACCGTTCGGTTGCCATCTCGATCATAGTCATGCTCCCAGCGCCCCCCGTCTGGGCGAACCTCCAGGGTTAACAAACCATCACCGTCATATTCCCAGCGCCACTCGCTGCCGTCAGGCTCTAGGGTGCGGGTACGGTTGCCTCGCGCCTCATACTCATGGATCGTGACGCCCCCCCCTGGATCCTCCTGACGGGTGAGGTGACCGCTCCCATCTACATCCATCAGGCTCACATTGCCCAGACCATCAGTGTAGGCGGAGAGGTTGCCGTCGGCGTTATAGGCCATCTCCATCACGGCACCATCAGGGCCCTCTTTTCGAATCTGGTTGCCGTCAGCATCATAAGCGCTGTTCCACACCTGCCCCAGGGCGTCGGTGTGCTCCAGGACATTGCCCTGCTCGTCGTAGTGGAACAGCTCCTCGTTGCCGTTGTGGTCCGTGACCGCCTCCACCCGCTCATCAGGGTTGTGCTCCACCTCTCGACGGTTCCCCTCAGCGTCGATGACCGCTACCAAGCGCCCATCGACATCGTACTCCTGGCGCCGCATAGGCAAGCCGCTGGGATCTTGGATGGTGTGGAGAAAGTGATTTGCGTCATACTCATAACTGGCTGTCAGCCCCACAGGATCCTCCATCTCCTGCAGGTCCCCCTGGGCGTTATAGCGATAGCGGTAGATCTCCCCGTCAGGATCGATCATCTGGGTGATACGCCCCAGCTCATCACGCTCAAAGAGGATCTCTTTGCCAGAGCTGTGGTGGACCCCGAAGTCGTCGATGCGAAGCTGATTGCCGTTGGGCTCATCCATCTGCAGGACACCCTGCTGGCCGTTGAGGAAGAAGCGACGCCCGTCCGGGGTGGTGAGGCGCACAGAGTTAACCTCATAGACCTCGGGGATGTGGATATCTTGTTGGAGATAGCCCTCACCCCTCCGCATGACCGCGATGTTGCCGCCCATCGGATCCAGCTCTGCCTGACCAGGGATGTTGGAGTCCACAAACTCAAAGTTCAGGGTAACTTGGCAGAAGGCCCCAGAGATGGGGAGGGGAGAAGTGGGGGTGATATAGGGGCGGAACTTATACCACTCCTGGTTTGAGATCCGCACCTCGGTGGTGTGGAACTCCAACTCCTGAGAGGGACCACAGGGCCACTTAAAGAAGCCCCCAGCCTGATGGATCTCCCAGGCCTCCCCCGAGGGGCGGTTGTGCTCCATCTTGCCTTGACTGACCCCCAGGGTCCAACCCACGCCAAAGTCCCGGCGGCTCTTCACCCGGGAGTCATAGATCCGCTCTACGATGATGGGGATCCCCGCCACGGGGATCCGCAGATCTCGGATGGTGAGGGTGAAGAAGCCTACGCGATCCTTCACCTCCACCCCATAAGGCCGGGCGTGGCTGGCGATGCGCCCCGCCATATCCTCCGCCTGTAGGCGGATCTCATAGAGGCCATCCTCTAGGCTCGCTGGATCTAGGCGTGCCAACTCCCCGTTTAGGACAGGACGAGTTCCAGTGGCAAAGGAAACCCACTCTGATTCGCTGACGCGGCGGTGGCTCAGGCGCCACTCAAAGAGGTTGCTGTCATCTACGGTGCCGCTGAAGATCACCGGCTCCTGGAACACCGTGTCCATCTCTGGGGTGTCGATCCAGACCTCAGGGGGTGCAACATCGCCGGGATCGGGCACAAACACCCAGCGCTCGTCCCAGCCCTCATTGCCAGCAGGATCCCAGGCCCGAGCGCGCAGCTCATAGCGCCCAGGAAGCTCGGGGCTGAAGTGGGCCTGCCACTGATCATCTAGGGGGATGGAGGCCCCATCCAACTCCAACTCCAGAGCCTCGACGCCATGGAAGTCCTGAGCCTCAATCCAGATCTGCACCTCCTCCCCGACTCCCACAAGATCCTGGCTCAGATGGAGAGAGACCTCGGGGGCCTGGGTCTCCTGACAGAGGAAGACGTTGTCCACCTCCCCATCGCAGTCATTGTCCAACTCATCGCAACGCTCTACCCCCTCAAACTGACAGGCATACTCACAGCCGTTCTCAGGATCATTATCCAGATCATAGCGATCGGCTCGACAGACCTCGATGAGGCAGCGCCCCGCCTCACAGCGAGGATCAGCGCCCTCCAGAGCGCAAGCTTGGCCGCAGCCGCCGCAATGAGCCACATCGGCCTGGAGATCAAAGCCCTCATCCACGAAGCCGTTGCAATCATCATCCACCTCATTGCAAGTCTCTGCCCCCTGAGTCACACAAACATACTCACAGCCGTTTTCAGCTATCCCATCTAAGTCATGGTGCCCCGCTAAGCAGCCATCCAGGATACACTGGGCTGCGGCACAGTGAGTCTCAGCCCCCTCTCGGTCACAGCTCTGACCACAGCCGCCGCAGTTCTGAGGATCCAGAGCGAAGTCAAAGCCCTCATCCACCTGATCATCGCAATCATTGTCCAGGCGATCGCAAACCTCTACCCCATCATTGCTGACTGCGCAGTGGTACTCGATAAAGAGATCTATCGCCTGCCTGAGTATCTGCCCCTCGCTGTCGGTGATGATCAGCTCAGGACGCAGATTCCCATGATCCACCGGGATCCCGCTGATGACCCCAGAGTGAGGATCCACCTCCAGCCAGCGAGGCAGGGTGGCGGTCCAGGTATAGGGGGGAACCCCCCCACTGGCTTGGGCCTGAGCGCTGTACTCCTGCCAAGTGATTCCATCGGGGAGGCGCTGGCTCTCCAGGATGATCTCTGGGGGCCAAACCCGTAGGCTGCTCCCCAGCTCCAGCTCCTGGCCCCAAGCATCCTGCACTCGAACACTCAGCTCCCAGAGGCCATAAGCCTCGGGAATCCCTTGAATGAGACCGCTCTGCTCATCTAGGAGCAGGCCCGCAGGGAGGCCCTCCATAGACCAACTGAAGGGTGGCAATCCTCCCTCAAGGTTAAGCGCCGCTAGATAAGGCTCCTGAATGCGGGCGGAGGGCAGCTCCAGATCCCCCAGCTCCAGAGGAAGGGGCTCTACGTCGAAGCGGAGCGCTTGATTTGCCTCCTGTCCCCAAGCGTCGCGCACTTGGAGCTGTAGCTCATAGTGTGCGATCCGGCTGGGCTCTCCTTGGAGCCGCCCGTCCTGAATGAAGAGCCCAGGGGGCAGGCCCTCAGCGCTCCACTCTAAGGGCTCAGCGCCCCCCTGAGCCTCAAGCTCCGCGTCGTAGGCGACGCCCATCCGAGCCCGAGGGAGTGATACCATCTCCAGGATCAGGGGATGAGGCTGAATCTCCAGCCGCGCTGAGGCCCCTGCCTGCTGCCCCTCGGCGTCCTGGATGAGGGTGAGGATCTCAAAGTGACCATAGCTCATAGGGGTCCCCGTGAGGGCCCCCTGGCGGCTCAGGCTCAATCCCGGAGGCAGAGGCCCAGATTCGAAGTTATAGGGGGGGACTCCCCCCCCCACCTCAAGCTGAGCGGCGTAGGGCTGCTCTAAGGCCCCGTTGGGCAGCTCAAGTTCCGCTAAGCCTCTCAGGAAGGGGGGAGCGATCTCAAAACTGAGGCTCTGGCTGAGCTGCTGGCCATCCCCCGTAGAGATGTTGATATCTACAGGGAAGAGGCCGTAGCTCTCCGGGCTGCCGTGGAGTCGCTCCTCTTCCAAGATGATCCCTGGGGGCAGACCCGAGGCGCTTATCTCCACAGGGGGCAAGCCCCCCTCGATCTCCAGGAGAGCCTCATAGGGCTCTCCCACCCGTGCGGGAGGGAGACTGCCCATGTTGAGGACCAAGCGGCGGGGATTGACCAGCAGAGGGTACTCCTGGCCGCTGGCTTGGCCGTCGGCGCTGATCAGGCTCAGGGTGGTGCTATACTCTCCGTGCTGCTGAGGTTCTCCGCTGAGTGCTCCTGTCTCCACATCTAACAAGATCCCCACAGGGAGGCCCTCCGCCTCCCAGGTGTAGGGCTCCAGGCCCCCCACGGCGTTGAGGAGGAAGCCATAAGGGAGGCCCACCTGGGCTGGAGGCAGCTCCATCGTGCGGAGCAGCAGGGCCCGCTCGATGATGAAGAGCATCATGGGCTTTTGCTGAATCTGCCCCTCACTGTCCTCCACGATCACCAGGATCTCCCAAGCTCCCGACTCCTGGGGGGTGCCATAGATCTCTCCCTCGATATCGCGCATCACCAAGCCCTCAGGTAGACCTTCGGCGCTCCAACGCACAGGGTGAAGCCCCCCCTGCGCCTCAAAGGAGGTCCGATATTCTTGAAGGACTCGACCCTCAGGCAGGTGCTCCTGGACGATCTCCATGCGCTCTCCCCAGATCCGGATCCGAGGACGCTGCTCCACCCGCTGGTTGCGAGTATCTGTCACCGCTAAGGTCACCAGGAGGCTCCCCAGGCGGCTGGGCTGCCCGGTGAGCATCCCAGAGTCCCGGCCGATCATCAGACCCCGAGGCAGCCCTGCAGCGCTCCACTGATAGGGGGGGGCGCCCCCCACAGCGGGCAACTCAAACTCATAGGGACTGTCCAGGTAGCCATCGGGGAGCAGCTCCAGCTCGAAGCTGAGGGGGACCACGTTGAGGTGAATGCTCAGGTTGAGCTGCTGCTGCTGCCCAGCGGCGTCTGCCACCGTCAGGGCTGCTGGGTAATCATTGATGCCCATGAGACCCCTCGCCCGCCCAGAGATCATCCCGGTGTCGGTGTCGATGGAGAGCCCCAGAGCGGGGTGTATCCCCAGGCTCCAACTGTAGGGGAGGCGCCCCCCCTCCACCTCAGCGTGGAAGGCATAGGGGTGCCCCGTGTCAGCGTCTGGGAGGGCCTGGGTGAGCAGGCGCAAGGGGGAGAGCTGAATCTGTAGAGGGATCTGCGCCTCCGCCTGCTGCCCCGCGCTGTCCTCTACTGAGACGCCGATCTGAAAAGCCCCATCCTGGCTCGGGATCCCACTCAGGAGACCCTCCTGAGAGAGACTCATATTTTCGGGCAGGTTTTGGGCGCTCCAGCGCCGGGGCAGCAGCCCCCCCTCAGCCAGCAGGGAGTGTTCATAGGGTTGCCTACTCCAGCCAGGGGGCAGATCAGCGGTGCTGATGCTCAAAGGTCCAGGGCGAATCTCCAGGAATTGACTGACGTGCTCCGCCTGCCCCTCGCCATCCTCCACGAAGAGAGCTGTGGGATAGCGCCCGCTCAGCCTTGGAGTCCCCTTGAGGCGCTGATCGGCGGGATCAAAGAGCATCCCCTCGGGGAGACCCTCCATGCGCCATTGGAAGGGAGGGACACCCTCAACCTGAGCTGGGACTTCGGGATACAGTTCCCCCTCGACGCCCTCAGGCAGGGGGCCAAAGTCCAACTCCAGGCTGGGCCGCAAGATCAAGAGAGAGAGGCTGCGGCTGCGTTGCTGTCCAGAGCTATCCATCACCCTCAATGTCAAGGAGTGAATCCCCGAAGCCTCTGGATCTCCGCTGATGATCCCCTGTTCCTGATCCAGGGAGAAGCCCGGCGGCAGACCCTCCAACTGAAAGTGGAGGGGCGGCATCCCCCCCTCCGTCTGGATCTGTGCCTCGTAGAGCTGTCCCAGGGGGGCAGGAGGGAGGGTCTCCGTCAAGAGAAACAACCGCGGTGGGGCGATATAGAGGGGCAGGTTAACAAAGATGAGCTGCCCAGAGGCATCGCTCAGGCCCAGATTGACTTGAACGAGCCCCGACTCCTGGGGGGTACCGCTCAGGAGATCCCCTGATAGGCTCAGGCCCTGGGGTAGGGGCTCAGCGGACCAGCTGAAGGCTGGGGTCCCGCTGGCGGCCTGAAGTTGTAGATGATAGCCCTCATGGACCCGGCCATCAGGCAGGGCCTGGGTGGAGATGTTCAAGGGCGGGGGCTCTACGATGAGCTGGAGATCTCGGCTCGCTTGGCTGCCCTCAGCATCTGTCAGAGTGAGGCTGATCTCAAACTCTCCCGCCTGCTGGGGGCTCCCCATAAGGAGTCCCAGGAGGGGGTGCAGGATGAAGCCCTCAGGCAAACCCTCAGCCCAGAAGCGGATGGGAGCTAAGCCGCCGCCACTGAGAATCTCCACGCGGTAAGCCTGACCCAGGCTCGCTGGAGGTAGAGCGGCGTTGAGGATGGCCAGCTCTGCCGAGCGGATTCGCAACTCGAAGCTGCGTTCCAGGCTCTCCCCCGCCTCATCCCAGATCCGGATCTGCACCTCCCCCTCAAAGAGATCCTCGGGGGTCCCACTGATGAGGCCCTCTGTATCTATCTCCAGGCCCCCTGGCAAGCCCTCCGCTTCGAACCTCAGGGGTGGGGTCCCTCCCTCAGCTTGGAGTTGATGACTATAGGCCTCCCCCAAGATCCCCTCAGGCCAGGGGCCCTCATCCAACTCCAGAGGAACCGGAGCGGCATCTACAACGGGCGCTAGATCAGGCTGGGGGGCAGCATCTACAACGGGCGCTAGATCAGGCTGGGGGGCGGTGTCCATCACAGGAGCTGCATCGACTACAGAGCCCTCATCAATCACAGCATCCACCATAGAGAGCATGTCCGCTCCAGGCGCGATATCTGAAGGGGGCTGTATGTCTGCTAAAGGAGCGCGATCCGAGAGCGGGCTCAGATCTAGACGAGGGGTGCTATCCTCCCCAGCGTCTGGAGAGGGCATCACATCTGGGAACTGCGTTCGATCCTCCTGGGGCACGGCATCTAGGAGAGGTTCAGCGTCTATTGATCGAAGATCCAGGGGCTGCAGATCCTGTAGGGGTCGTTCATCAGGGGTCCCATCTAGGGGCGCAGCATCCAGAGAGAGCTGTTGATCTTGGAGGTGCTCATCGGCTGGGATCTCCACATCCCTAACTTGAACTTCAGGGCTATCTCTATCCTGAAAAGCGCCATCGCTCTGCGCGGCTGAATCAAAACCTCCTCCTCCAACGCTGTCATCACAGCCGACGAACAGGAGCAAACAAAGTAGCCCTCTCCTCAACATAGTATTCCCCTAGAATTTTTACAGCAGCATATCTTTTGAGGCTAGAACGGATCAGTTCCGATAGCGAGCAGAAGCTCTGATAGCCTTGGTAGGATTTCGGCCCTGGTTCTTCATCTCAACATCAAAAATCATCAGGGGCGCTCCCTGTCCTAGCTCCCGCTGGAATTTCATCTGTAAAACAACGCTGTGGGGCGGAGCGTTGATTTCACGGGAGCATCCCCCAGTTCTTCACTACCGGCTGGGGTCTATAGCGGTCCTGGTGGCAGCCGCAGGAGGCAGTATCGGCATGCAGATGGCGGGGCAGCTCCAGATCCTAAGAGTATGCACCTACCTCGCTTTGAGCCCATCGCCCTCGATCACAGCATAGGATGGAAGTACCATGCTCAAATCCTACCCACCGATGGGGTGATCCACGTGACCTTAGAAGTTGTGAGAGTTAAGCGCAGTGACCAGATTGCTTATGGAGAGGGCCAAAGCTCTTTATGGATTGATAGGCGTCGCATTTGCGGAGCTGAGAGCTTGGCGTTGTGGGTTTTAGAACCGTGAATCCCGCACCCAGCCAGACGCTCAAGGTCCTCACTCTGCGCTCGATCCTCACCGGCTGTGTCATCGGCGCGATCCTGACCCCTTGCAATGTTTATAGCGGTCTCAAAATCGGTTGGACTTTCAACATGTCCATCGCCGCAGCTCTGATCAGCTATGCCTTCTGGAGCGTAATGCAGCGGGGCCTGGGCACAGCTCATTGGGGGGTTGGAGAGAATACGATCAATCAAACGGCAGCCTCGGCCGCAGCCAGCATCATCTCGGCGGGGCTCGTAGCCCCCATCCCGGCTCTGACGATCCTGACCGGACAAAGCCTGACTTGGCCCATTTTGGCTCTGTGGTCCTTTGTGGTCAGTTTTACAGGGGTGGTGGTGGCCATCGGCCTCAGACGCCAAATGTTGATCATTGATGAGTTACCCTTTCCCTCGGGGATCGCGACTGCAGAGACGCTCAAAGAGATCTATTCCACCGGTCAAGAAGCTCTATCTAGGGTCAAGATGCTGCTGGGCTTTGGGGGGTTGGCTGCCGGTCTCAAGCTGACCAGCGATTTTCTGATCCGTATCCCTAAAGCACATCTGCCCTCGACCCTCAACTTCAAGCTCAAGGGCCTGAGCCTCTCCAACCTTGGCTTTGTCCTCGATCCCTCCCTGCTGATGGTGGGCTTTGGCATGATCATCGGCTTGCGGGCGGGGATCTCCCTTCTGTTGGGGGCCCTTATCTCCTGGGGCCTCTTGGCGCCCTGGGCGCTCAGCCAGGGTTGGGTAGATGTCACCGCCCAAGGCGAGCGAGCTTTGATGTTTAATGAGTTGGTGGAGTGGCTGTTGTGGCCTGGGGTGGCTTTGATGGTGGCGGCCTCTCTGACCTCATTTGTCTTCTCGGTAGTAGGCATGTGGCGTCGACGTGCAGGTGAACAGAGGACCCCTGCTGACCCCAATGAAATTTCACGCCGTTGGTTCTGGACGGGGATTTTGCTCTCCCTGATTATGGCTGGATTCAGTCAGATCTTGATCTTCGACATCAAGGTTCATCTGGCGATCTTGGCGGTCTTGCTGACCTTTGTCTTGGCTGTGGTCTCCTGCCGTGTCTCGGGTGAAACAGGCATCCCGCCGATCGGGGCTCTGGGCAAGATTACTCAACTCATCTTTGGCTTGCTCAACCCCGGCAATATGGTCTCCAATCTCATGACAGCCAATGTCACCGGAGGAGCAGCCGGGCAGAGTTCAGATCTCTTACACGACATGAAGACAGGGCTGTTGATGGGAGTGGCCCCCAAGCTTCAAACCATCGCTCAACTTTTTGGAATTTTCACGGGCGCTTTGGTGGGTACAGCTGCCTATCTGATCCTGATCCCCGATCCCAAGGCCCTGCTGCTGACTGAGGAATGGCCCGCGCCAGCAGTAGCCACCTGGAAGGCGGTGGCCGAAGTTTTTGCTGCGGGTCCAGAAGCGATCCCCACCGGCAGCGTGACCGCCATGATCATCGCTTTGGGTCTGGGGATTTTGATGGCCACCTTGGAGCGTCGTGGCTATAAGCGATATCTGCCCAGCGCTGCCAGCTTGGGGTTGGCCTTTATCATTCCTGCTTGGAACAGCATCTCGATGTGTTTGGGGGCCGTGATCGTGGCCCTCCTGGCTCGCTATGTCCAGAGCTGGTCACGCCGCTTCGTCTTGGTTATGGCCGCAGGCCTCGTAGCGGGTGAAAGTTTGGCGGGGATCGCCTCGGCCATCGCAGGAGTTCTGGGGATATGATGTCGACATCAGCGCCCTCAATCGATATGGCCTATCTTGAGCGTATCCTGCTCGAACTCTTAGATATTCCCAGCCCCACAGGTTGGACTCAGGCCGCTGTAGATTATGTGGGGCGGCAGCTCAAATCCCTGGGTTGGGACTACGAGTTGCTTCGACGCGGTGCCCTGCGCGCTCATCTCCCTGGTCTGCGATCTGGTCCCCAACGTGCTCTCGCCGCCCATGTTGACACTCTGGGAGCGATGATCGCGGAACTCAAGCCCAACGGCCGCTGCCGTCTCAGCCCTTTGGGACATTGGTCAGCGCGCTTCGCTGAGGGTGCTAGGGTCACGATCCTGGGTGAGGGTGATCCGCTGCGGGGCAGCGTCTTGCCCCTCAAAGCTTCAGGACATGCCTGGGGTGGAGCAGTAGATGAGCAGCCCTGCGGCTGGGATCAGGTCGAGTTGCGCATTGATGCTCAAGGAGAATCACCTAAAGCACTAGAGGCTCTGGGGCTGCATGTTGGGGCGGTCTTGGCCTTTGATCCACAGCCTGAATGTCTGGATACCGGCTATATCGTGGCTCGCCATCTGGATGACAAGGCGGGAGTAGCGATCCTCTTAGCTGCTTTGGAGGCACTCAGTCGACATCGCCTCAGGCCGTCAGTGGACACCATCCTGCTGATCACTGTCACCGAAGAGGTTGGTACGGGGATGGGGGGGCTCCTGCCTCCTGAAGTGATCGAATTGCTCTGTGTCGATGTCGCCATCGTAGCACCGGGGCAGGCTTCTTCGGAGCGGCATGTCACAGTGGTCTACAAGGACGCTATGGGGCCCTTCGATCTGGCCTTGAGTGCAAAGCTTGTGGAGCTTTGTCGACGCCAGGGCCTACGGTGGCGACGAGATACTTTCCGATATTATAAGAGCGATGCGGCCGCAGCTATGGCGGCAGGACATGATCTAAGGATGGCTCTGATCGGCTTTGGCACAGATGCTAGCCATGGCTATGAGCGTTGCCATCGCGAGGGTCTCTTAGAGACGAGCCGAGCGGTGTTGGCCTACTTGATGAACGATGAAGTATGACAGCGCGAACCGTGCTGATCTGAATGCCAGATTGGTAATACCGATGCAATTAATCATTCAGTCGCCGTTACCATCAATTAATGATGATCTCAAAGATGGTCGTTGTTCCGCTCACCTCATTAGCGACGAGCAACAGAGGCTTGTCGATAGGGCTGTGCGACTTGGAAACAAAGTACATCCCTTCAGGAGCTAGATCCCCTGCGGTACCCTGTACAGGATCGCCTGAGAAGTTTCGGGTTGTGATATATTGTACAAACTCGGACTGGGTTGGAGAGGTGATATCATAGACCATAATTCCTCCCACTCTCTCAAGACCAATAAAAGCATATGTGCGATCATGAATTTTAGCAAGGGCCAAAGCCTCTGGCTCGGGTCCTTTATCATCGCTACGACTGTCCATTGAGTCGTTTTCGTCATTATTCGAGTTGAAATCGTTTGGTATTAACTCAGCTGTAATCTGCTCAAACTGGTCACCACTGTCAAAAAGAAGTGTACCGTCACCTGTCCATATTGAAAAAGAACGGGCTCCATATGAATACAGCTCGTCAAAGTCACCATCTCCATCTAAATCACCAGAAACATTGCTGATTTTCAGGCGGCCAAGCGCTGTTTTGTCTTGAAGGTCTTCAGCGTTCGGAAAAACCGTTGGATCAAGAGTAATATCTTTAATACGCTCTTCTTCGCTGAATCCATCGTAATCTCTTGAATCGCCCTCGTTCGCAGTGACAATAAGCTCACCATATCCATAAGTATGATAGCTTGCAATGCTGTCAGGTTGATACATGCCGTATACAGGCCAGTTCCTTATGTTGATAGCACTATCTTTGTTGCTTGCATCGATGCCCTGGCCAATAAGACTATAATCTTTATAACCAAGAGGAAAAACACTCTCAATACGACACTCTTTGATGTCCACTACCGCGATTGCATTATTTTCCTGTAGGGCAACCCAAGCAGTCTTTGAATTGCGAGAAACTGTGATGTATTCAGGCTCTAGATCCTGAGCTATACTGGAACCAGGTCCATAAATCCTAATCGCAGGATCCAGCTCAATAAATTGGCTAAAATCAGCCGTACATACATCATCCTGTGTAATTTGGGATGGGTTTCTTGGCATACGGATGATGCTCACAGACCCTTCTGGATCAATACTATAATCATCATTTGGCTCACCCTCATTCGCAACTAGAACAAATTTTCCATTTGGCGTAAATTTGATCATATCAGGCAGAGCACCAGCTATAACAGCACCATATGGGATACCGTCAGTATTGAAAAATGCAACTACACCTGGCGCTTGTTTATCCCAATCTTCAATCGCAACAGCTACGACACCATGATACACAGCAACACTGTTGGCATTGGCGCCGTAGGTGCTGACATCGATCATGCTCACCAGACTCGGGGCGTTTGGGTTACTGATATCGATGATATCGATTGATTTGGTCGCGCCACTGACGACAAACATCCGGTGGCTGTGATGATCGTATGCGACGATCTCAGCGCCTCCTTCATCAAAGAAGCCTGTCTCGTAAGTGCCTATGGGATTAAGTTCGATCCCCTGAGCTTGAGCACACAGCGTAAATCCAAAAACGAGCAGAGGAAGAGATCCCCACTTCATAATTGCCCTCCTGATGATGTGAGCCTCTTTGAAATGAAGGCTCGGCCAGAAGATCGACCCAATTACTCGGAAAAATCAAGATTTTTTTCACCATCTTTCAAATGAATGTGGCTCTTCTCACCTTTATGGCAATCTGATATGATCTGGTTCTAGGTGTAAGTTATGATATTTTCGGGAAAGTATTCTAGGAAGCGAAATCTGGGACACAGTCGAGAGCTTTGCTGAAGCAGAGAGCCCAGCGATAGCGCTGGAGCACAGCGTACCTCAGAGAATAACTGGTGTATCTTCTCTGAAATCGAAATCGGGCTGCTCATCGAACAGATGCTTGACTTCTTCCACGCAGCGAAACATGTCGATGAGGGCCTAGCTCGCTATGCTGCCAGTAACAAGGAGCAGGCAGCCTATACTGGGACACTGGTAATAATGATAACCACATCTTATCGACCACGGATCCGCTCCACTCATACCATTCCGGGATCGGAGGAGCCGAGCCGCTCAGCGAACTCGGCTGCGGCCGGAGAGAGAGAGCTGCCTCGCTTGGTGACGATGGCCAGCTTGCGTTTGATCTCGAGCCCCCACACCGCAACCTCTCGAATCTCTCCCTGCGCCTCGACGCCGAGCTGGCTCACGAAAGCTAGGTTGCCGGTGGTAGCAACCATGCGCAATATGGAAGGGATCGATCGCAGTTCCATCACCACGTTCATCTCGACCCCCGCCTCCCGCAGCGCGAAGTCGATAACCTGACGGATCGCGCTGCCGCCCTCAAAACCCACGAAGGCCAACCCCGTGAGTTCTACCGCCAACACCCGAGGCTTGCTCGCCAGCGGATGGTCGTGACGAGCCACCAGCACGATGCGATCCTCCATGAGGGGTCGAACCTCCAAGTCGCGTGCCTGCACCGGAAGGGTGACCACCCCGAGTTCCAGGCGTCCGGCGGCTACATCCTCTGCCACCTCACTGCTGCCAGCCTCCTTGAGTCGGAAGCGGACACTCGGGTAATCGGCCTGAAAAGCAGCAATCGCTGGAGGCAACATAAAGGACACCGCAGTAGCGCCGCCGCCTATCCGCACTGTGCCCCCCTCCAAACCCAGGTAGGCGGCGACCTGCTCCCGAAGATGATCAAAGCGATCGACCAGCAGGCGAGCCTCCGCTGCTACCAACTTGCCGATCTCGGTAAGTTCAGCGCCCTTACGACTGCGGGCCAATAGCGGCGCCCCCAAATGCTCCTCGAGCTGTTGGATCCGACGGGTCAACGCGGGTTGAGACACACCGACGCGCTCGGCTGCCTTGGTGATGGTGCCCGCGTCAGCTACAGCGAGAAAAGAGCGGAGCAGCGTAAGGTCCATAATATGCATATTTCTTATGGCTCCTATGCATACTATCCATTTTGCGAATAATTCCAAGCCTGCTATGCTCCGCCACGTCATCCAAGCCAGCACCACAACCCAGGCAAGAGATCTCTAGCCTGTCCTACAACGCAGGAGATACACCGTGCTCGAAAGCTATCGCCAACATGTTGAAGAACGCGCCCAAGAAGGTATCCCGCCACTGCCGCTTAACGCAGAGCAGGTTGCTCAGCTCGTAGATCTGCTGAAGGTGCCGCCAGCCGGTGAAGAAGAGACCCTGCTTGACCTGCTCACCAACCGCGTACCCCCTGGGGTGGACGACGCCGCCTATGTGAAGGCAGGCTTCCTGGCTGCAGTAGCGAGCGGTGAGGCAGAGTGTCCACTGATCGACAAGAAGAAGGCGCTGGAGCTGCTTGGCACTATGCTCGGCGGCTACAACATCGAGCCCCTAATCCAGCAGTTAGACGACGCCGAGTTGGGTGAGTTGGCCGCTGAGCAGTTGAAGTTCACGCTGCTCATGTTCGATGCCTTTCACGACGTGGCCGACAAGGCCAAGGCTGGTAACGCCAATGCACAGGCGATCATGCAGTCATGGGCCGACGCAGAGTGGTTCCTGCGTCGAAAAGCGCTGCCCGAAGAGATCAAGCTCACGGTCTTCAAGGTAGTGGGCGAGACCAACACTGATGATCTCTCCCCTGCGCAGGATGCTTGGTCCCGCCCAGACATCCCCCTACATGCGTTGGCGATGCTCAAGAACCCTCGAGAGGGTGTCCACGACGCCCTCGCCCAGATCGACGAGTTGAAGAAGAAGGGTCACCCTGTCGCTTATGTGGGCGACGTGGTCGGTACTGGATCCTCTCGTAAGAGCGCCACCAATTCGGTGCTGTGGACCACAGGAAACGACATCCCCTTCGTGCCCAATAAGCGCCAGGGTGGTTTCGTGCTGGGTGGCAAGATCGCGCCCATCTTCTTTAACACCCTAGAGGACTCCGGTGCGCTCCCCATCGAATGCAATGTAGAAGAGATGAAGATGGGTGATGTCATCGTGCTCAAACCCTACGCGAACCGCATCGAGACGGAGTCGGGTGAGCTTCTCAGCGAGTTCTCGTTGAAGACCGAGGTGCTACACGATGAGGCGCGAGCTGGCGGTCGTATCCCGCTGATCATCGGCCGCAGCCTTACGGAGAAGGCGCGAGAGGCCCTGGGCCTGGGTAACACCGACATCTTTCGCCGCCCAGTGGATCCTGAGGACACCGGCAAGGGCTACACCCTGGCCCAGAAGATGGTGGGTAAAGCTTGTGGGGTTGAGGGCGTTCGCCCTGGCACCTATTGTGAACCTCGCATGAGCACGGTGGGCAGCCAGGACACCACCGGCCCGATGACCCGAGATGAGCTGAAGGAGCTGGCCTGCCTGGGCTTCTCTGCAGATCTGGTGATGCAGTCCTTCTGTCACACCGCCGCCTATCCAAAGCTGGTGGATATCGAGACTCAGCACAGCCTACCCGAGTTTATTCAGACGCGTGGCGGTGTATCTCTACGCCCTGGCGATGGCGTGATCCACAGCTGGATGAACCGTATGTTGCTCCCCGATCAAGTCGGCACTGGCGGCGACTCCCACACCCGCTTCCCGCTCGGCGTCTCCTTCCCAGCTGGCTCCGGGTTGGTAGCTTTCGGCGCCGCCCTGGGTGTGATCCCGCTGGATCTGCCGGAGTCGGTGTTGGTGCGCTTCAAGGGCGAGATGCAGCCCGGCATCACCCTGCGCGATCTGGTCAACGCCATCCCCTATACAGCGCTGCAACGCGGCTTGCTCACGGTGGAGAAGAAGGGCAAAAAGAACGTCTATAACGGCCGCATTATCGAGATTGAGGGGCTGGAGCTGACGGTGGAGCAAGCCTTCGAGCTGTCCGATGCCACCGCTGAGCGCTCTGCAGGTGGCTGCACTATCGCGCTGTCCGAAGAATCTGTGGCCGAGTACCTGCGCTCTAATGTGGTTATGCTGCGCTGGATGATCGCCAAGGGCTACGGTGACTCACGCACCCTGGAGCGGAGAGCCCGAGCGATGGAGGGGTGGCTTGAGAACCCAAGCCTGATGCAGGCAGATCCAGATGCCGAATATGCCGAAGTGATCGAGATCGATATGTCTGAGATCATCGAACCGCTCTTGGCTTGCCCAAACGATCCAGATGACGTGAGGCCGTTGTCTGAGTTGGCTGGTCAGCAGATCGATGAGGTGTTCATCGGCTCCTGTATGACCAATATCGGGCACTTCCGAGCTGCTGGCAAGCTGCTACAGGCTGCGGGCACGACCATTCCCACCCGACTGTGGATCGCCCCACCCACCAAGATGGACGAGCGCCAACTGATGAAGGAGGGGTATTACAACATATACGCTACCTCCGGCGCCCGCACTGAGATGCCCGGCTGCTCACTGTGCATGGGTAACCAAGCTCGAGTCGCGGCTGGCTGCACTGCGGTCTCTACTTCAACCCGGAACTTCCCAAACCGCCTGGGTCAGGGCGCTAACGTGTACCTCGCCTCGGCTGAACTCGCCTCGGTGGCGGCCATCCTCGGCCGGCTGCCCACTCAGGATGAGTATATGGAGTACGCCAGCAAGCTCGATACTATGGCGCCCGAGATCTACCACTATCTCAGCTTCGACCACATAGATGAGTTCCTGCAGGCGGCGGAGGAGGCTAAGAAGACCGGACTTGAGCTCCTGGGCTGAAGCTCATAGATCTCCTGAGCCATACCCCTCCAAAGAGGCTCACCAGGGCGACAAATGTGGGGAAGAGGCTGGGAGAGAGGAGACCCTCTCTTGAAGCCAGGATGATCAGCGGAGCGGCGAGGGCCAAGGCCAGCAGCTTCTCCCGAAGGGCGCCATAATAGCCCAACGGCAGGAGGAGCAGCAGCAACCAAAGAGGTTCAAGGAGATCTCCCCAACGGTGAAAATATCCGGGCAAGAGCAGCGCCCATCCACTCTCAGGTTTAGGGCCTAGATCACAGCGCTGTTGAGTCCCAGAGCGCAAACAGAAGCCCTGTCCCCTTCGCTGTAGCTCCAACTCAAGAGAGCCTGGCTTGAGCGCCCCTCTGAGACGGAAGAGCTCGCGATTAAAGCGAAAGCGTGCTCCCTGGGTCCAGTATCTCAGCACAAGATCATCCTCCTGCGCCCCCAGGAGGAAGACCTCACGACCCCAACCGTCATAGATGCTGAAGATCGGCGCCAGCCTGGACTGGCTCTCCAGATGCTGGACCTGAAGTTTAAGTAACCCCCCCTCAAAGAGCTGCTCTCTGAGCCAGCCCTGAGCGTGAATGGGGCCCTGTGGGAGAGGCTGAGTGTCCAACTCCGCTGAGTGCAGTTCGCCTCGATAGCGTGCCAAATGCCCCAAATTGGGAGTCCATTGAAGATGCCAACTTGAGTGAGGTGGGGCGGGGCTGAGCAGCCAAGCGCTCAAGAGGAGGCTGAGGCCAAGGAGTAGACCAGAGAGCAGACAGAGGATGCGGTCCAGTTTAGGGCTGGGTCGAAGAAGCTGGGGAAGCCAAGGAGCCAACAACGCGCCAAATGCACCCCCTAGAGTGTTGAAGATCAGATCGGAGAGGCTGGGAAAGCGCCCAGGGAGAAAGAACTGTGCGCTCTCTACACTCAGAGAGAGGAGCAGAGAGAGAGCGGCTACTTTAAAGAGCTTGAGGCTTCGTAGACTCCAGCCAAATGGCAGAAAGAGCAGAAAGTTGAGGATCAGATCGGCAGCCCCAAACTCATCTATGTTGATGGGGTTGATACGACCATCAGGGAGTTGATAAGCGTTCAGGGTGCTGAAGCAGATCAGGAGTAGGGCAAGTCCGATTGAGGCGCGACTCTTCACGTAGAAAGGCGATCCAATAGGAGCGAGAGGAAGCCAAAAAAACGCTCTACAGAGTCGATCTTAAGGCGCTCTGAAGGGGAGTGAACCCGCTCCATGTCAGGACCGAAGGAGATCATATCCATGCCTGGATAGCGCTGCCCGATGAGGCCGCACTCCAAACCCGCGTGGATCGCTTTGGCTTCAGGGGCAGTTCCAAACAGCTCCTCGTGAACTTGGCTGGCGCGCCGCAGCAGGGCAGAGTCAGGGTTGGGCTGCCAGCCTGGATAGCCCTGCTCCTGCTCCACCTCCGCGCCCGCTAGGCGACCCTGCGCGCTGATCTCTCGGCGAAGCCCTCGAAGGGCTGCATCGATGGAGCTGCGGCTGCTGAGATGGATCAGGGCCTCCTTGGGGCCAGTGCGAACCACCGCTAAGTTGTTTGATGTCTCCACCAAACCCGCGACCCCCTGGCTCATCGCCAGGACCCCGTGAGGCAGGCTCAAGAGCAGATCCAGGAGCCGATCCCGGCTCCCCAAGCTGAGCGCCTTTTCCCGTCGAGGAGCCTCCTCCAAAGAGAGCTTTAGCTTGGGTTCGCTGTACGTATAGATGGGGCTCAGCTCCTCTCTAAAGCTCTCCAAGAGGGCATCAAGTTGAACCTGCTGTTCGGGCATCACGCTGATCTGCGCCCAAGCCTCGCGAGGGATGGCGTTATGTTTATCCCCTCCCTGGAGATGGAGGAGCTGAAACTCTAAGCCATCGCGGAGATAATCAAGGAGCCAAACCAGTAACTTAAGAGCGTTACCCCGACCTGAGTTGATGTCCATTCCGGAGTGCCCCCCCTGGAGGCCAGAAAAGATCAACTTGAGCTGCCGATTTTGGGCCGATCGATACTCCAGTGGTAGATGCAGCAGGCTGTCTCCTCCACCCGCGCAGCCCATATAGATCGCTCCCTCCTCTTCAGTGTCGAGGTTGAGCAGGTATCGCCCCTTGAGGAGGCTCGGCTGGAGCCCCAATGCCCCCGTCAGACCTCGCTCCTCATCGACGGTAAAGAGCAGCTCCAGTGGACCATGCCTGTGCTCTCCCTCAGCGATCGCCATCGCGGCGGCGATGGCGACGCCATTGTCCGCGCCAAGAGTGGTGCCTGCCGTAGCGATATATTCTCCATCGCGAATAACTGGGATGGGGTCTTTGGAGAAGTCATGCGGGCTGTCAGCATTCTTCTCGCACACCATATCTAGATGTCCCTGAAGGATCACCCCTGGAGCTGCCTCTCGCCCCCGAGAGGCGGGTACTCGAATGATCAGGTTGCCAACCTGATCTTGCTCCGCCTCTAGATCCAGATCTGCCGCCCAGGACAAGATCTTTTTTGAGATCGCAGCCTCCTCTCCAGAGCATCTGGGGATGCGACAGAGAGTAGCGAAATGTTTCCAGAAGAGGGGGGGCTGTAGAGCTTCAAATACCTTCACGTTGTCCTCCTTTGAGCTGGAGCTTTCGTCGCTCAGATTGGCCCGGAACCCTTTGCTGAACAAGAGCGAAGATCCCCCTTGCTTCAAGGAGGCAGACAGCTCCAAGGCCCTCAAGAAAATTTACTGGACCAGGGCACTGTGCTATAGCCAGAGTCTATTGAAGAGGGCTTAAAGACTTGGAGAAACAACTCATAAGCTCCGAGGAAGCCTTGGAGCGGCTAAAAGCCTATCTGGAATCCCGGAAGATGAAGTGTACTCAGCAACGCCAGCTGATCACCGAGATCTTCTTTGATCCTGTTCGCTGTCGTGAGCACCCCAGCGTTGAAGAGCTCTATCTTTGGGTGAGAGAGCGGGATAGTTCTGTGGGTCAAGCGACCGTCTATCGCACCCTCAAGCTTCTGGTGGAGAGTGGTCTGGCGACCGCCCACCAGTTAGATAACAATCAAACCCGCTATGAGCCCTGTGTTCCTGGCGAGCATCATGACCATCTCGTCTGTGTTCGCTGTGGAGGGATCGTGGAGTTTCATGATGAGCGCATTGAGGCTCTCCAAGAGGCGATCGCTCAGGCCCACGGCCTGCGGCTCGTAGGGCATAAACTGGTCCTCTATGGTTCTCCTGACGGGGCTTGTAAGAGCTGCACAGCTTGCAAGAAACTAGAGGCGGAAGGATGAGGGCCATCGCCGCCATCGACATCGGATCAAACTCCATTCATCTGACCTTGGCGCGCATCAGAGACGACCATATTGAGATCCTCGCTCGCCTTAAAGATCCCGCAAGAATGGCAGGGGAGCTGGATCGCAAACAGCGGATCAAACTCAAAAGTCTGGATCGAGCCATCGCCACTCTGGGGCGCTTTCGAGAGCTGGCAGATGTTCATAACGCCGAGATCCGCGCGACAGCGACCGCGACGCTCAGGAAGGCTCGCAACCGCCAAGAGTTTGTTCAACGCGCCTGGGATGAGGCAGGGGTTAGAGTACGCATCATCAGCGGCAATGAGGAAGCCCGCTTCACCTATCGGGGAGTGCGTTACGGTCTCCCTGAACTTGAGGGCAAGATGCTCTGCGTCGATGTAGGAGGCGGCTCCACTGAGTTCGCTGTGGGAGCGGGAGATCGGGTCGCCATCACCGCCAGTCTGCCTGTAGGCTCTCTGATGCTGACCCATCGCTTCTTAAGCCCCGATCCTGTTCGCCCCAAAGCGGTACGTAAAGCTCGACGGCATCTACAGGAGGTCCTAGGACAGGGTTGTGGTCTCATTCAAGAGTTTGGCTTTGATCAGGCCATCGCTACAGCAGGGACCATCCAGCGCTTGGCGCGAATGTCTCAGACTTTGAAGGATCCCCTCTCCAAGAGCAGCGTTCACGGCTTTATCCTCAAGAGCGAGCAACTCTCAGAGATAGTTGAACGTCTTGTCGCAGCGCCAACTCATATCCGCCGTCTCTGTATCCCCGGAATGGATCCAGAGCGGGCCGACACCCTCCTGGGGGGTGCCCTGATCTTTGAGACCTTGGCACAACAGCTGGGCATTGAGAGCTGGCTGATCTCGATGTCCGCCCTCAGGACTGGTCTCCTTCTCGGGCTCTGACAACCTGTTTGGGAGAAATATCGAAATATCCAGAGCCTGGCATCTTATCTCTTTACAGGCTCTGGGTAAAAATTCACCCACGGTCAGCTCATTCAAGAGCTGAACCGTCTCTAGCCAGCAGCCCAGGAGGAGCCCATGAGGGAGAAGCCAGCCCAGATTTTGCTTGTAGATGATGAGTCTGCGGTGCTCTCTGCACTACGCCGAACCCTGCGCCGGGAAAACTATCAACTGCATTTTGCTTCCAACGCTGCTGAAGCTCTGGAGTTTCTAAGGGTCCAGCGAGTGGACCTGCTGATCAGCGATCATCTCATGCCCAAGATGACCGGTTTGGAGTTGCTCAAACGCTGCCGTCTCCTCTACCCCGAGATGGGTCGCGTAATTCTCACGGGGCAGGCGGAGATGGAAACGGTGATTGAGGCGATCAACCACGGAGAGGTGCTGCGCTTTCTGCGCAAACCCTGGGATGATGATGATCTCAAGTTGACCATCCATCTGACTGTAGAGCACGTGCGCCTCGCTCAAGAGAATCAACGCCTGCTCAAGCTCCTGGAGAGCCAAGCCCAACAGATCAAGACCCTGGAGATCGAACATCCAGGCGTCACCAGCGTACAGCGAGATGAATCAGGAGCGATCCTCATCCCGGATGAAGATCCGGGCTTGGAACTGTGAATTTTGATCTAGAGAGCCTGAGCGTTGAGGAGCTGAGGGGCCAACTGAGAAAACAGGGAGCTCTCCTTGAACAGGTGAGCCAGATGTGGCGACGCACCGTAGACGCCATCGATGAGCCCATCATCCTGATAGACGCAGCCTTTGGGATTCAGAGGAGCAACCAGGCAGCAGCTCTGGAGGCGGGCTGCTCGATTCGCGAGCTGCTCGGCCAGCGCTGTCACTCGGCGCTCTTTAAACGAGAGACCCCCTGCTCAAGCTGTCCCCTTAAGGAGCAGGGTCAAGCGCCACGCCAAGCAGAATTAGAGCTGGAGGGTCGCATCTGGGAGGTCACCACTTGGCGCTTTCCTGAGGAGGAGGGCAGCGCGGTCTGTCGTTATCAAGAGGTCACGCAGTCCCGAGCCCTGCAAAAGAAGGTTTTGCTCTATGCCAAATTGGCGGCGGTGGGTGAACTGGCAGGCTGCGTTGCGCATGAGTTAAACAATCCTCTTACGGGGATCCTCAGTTTTAGTCAGCTTATCGCTCAAAATATGGTCGATTTTGAGTCCACCCGAGAGCTGGCTGGAGATATTGAACGAGAGGCTCAACGCTGCTCTCGCATCGTTCAGAGCCTCTTGGATTACGCCCGCCCTGGGAGCAACGCTGAGATGGGGATGGTCTCACTTTTGGATATCAGCAAAGAGTGTATCGACCTTGTTCAGCTCCAAATACCTTCACATTCTGAGATCAAGATCCAACTCAACTCAGAGGAGTTGCCTTTGATCGAGGGACAAGCTGATGCGCTTAAGTCCCTGATCTTAAACCTCTTGACCAATGCCATTCAGGCCAGTCCTCTTGATGGAATGATCTGGCTTAACCTGAGAATCTTAGTAGAAGAACTTGAGATCTGCATTGAAGATCAGGGATCAGGAATCCCGATGCAGCTTTTGGAGGGTATCTTTGAGCCCTTCTTTAGCACTAAGGCGAAGAACAAAGAGGGTACAGGTCTGGGCTTGGCCATCGTCAAGAATGTAGTAGATCTTCATGGAGGACAAGTTTGGGCAGAGAATCGTACTGAGGGGGGGGCTCGCTTTAACCTGAGGTTGCCATTGAGGCTCCTCCCCTGAAGTTCTAGAGCTGAGTTTTTAAAGCAGGCCGGAGAGAGATTCGTGAGATGAAACCAGAGGCAAAGCCAGTGCCCGTGCAGGTTTTAATTGTAGATGATGAGCCCACGATCCAAAAAGCTTGGCGTTGGATGCTCCACAGTGAAGAGTTTGAGTCTCATATCACGGGGAGCGCTCAAGAAGCTTTGGCGCTGCTCAGAAACCAGAAGATTGATGTTGTAGTCAGCGATGTCTGTATGCCGGGGATGGATGGCCTTGAGCTGCTCAAGCTGCTCAAGCAAGAGCGGACTGAGCTTGAGGTGATCTTGATGACCGGCATGGGCAGTATCTCCAATGCCGTGGAGGCGATTCGGGCAGGAGCTTTTGATTACCTCACCAAGCCTCTCAACCAGATGGAGGAGTGGATCAACACGGTGCGCCAAGCGGCACGGGTCAAGCGCCTGAGAGAGGAGAATGAGGCCCTGCGACAACAGCTGAACGCCCACCCCAACAGCCCTCTCTTGGAGAGTAAGAACCTCAAAATGAAGGCCCTGCTGACCCAACTCAGGCGAGTGGCGCGGGTGGACTCCAACCTCCTGATCACTGGTCCTACGGGGGTGGGTAAGGGGATCATCGCCCAGCAGATCCATGAACAGAGTCCTCGAAGGGATCGAGCCTTTGTCTCCGTGGATGCAGGCTCGATCCCCTTAGAGATGGTGGAGTCAGAACTCTTTGGTCAAGCGGAAGGGACTGAATCCTCCTCCCATAAGATTGGCCTCTTTGAATCTGCTCATCAGGGCACAATCTTCTTGGACGAGATCGGGAATATGCCCATCTCGATGCAGAGCAGCCTGCTTCGTGTCATTGAGGAGCAGCGGCTGCGACCGGTGGGGAGCAGCCAAGAGATCAAGATCGATGTGCGCGTGATCAGCACAACACAGATGGATCTGGAAGAGGCGATCAAAGCAGAACGCTTTCGCAGCGATCTTTACTTTCGCCTCAAGGTCGTAGAGCTCAAGATCCCTCCTCTCTCAGAGCGGCTTGAGGATATCCCTCACTTGGCCTACCATTTCCTTAAGAGGAATGCACCTCGTATCGGACGAGAATTTAAGGGGATTCACCCGGAGGCGATGGAGGCGCTCCAGAGATATGAATGGCCTGGCAATGTTCGAGAACTGGAGCATCTCATCGAGGCCGCGATGGTCTTTGAGACGGGAGAGGAACTGAGCCTTGAGCATCTCCCTGCTGAGATCAAACAGAAGAGACAGGAACCGTTGCATCTCTCTGAGATCGACTTGGAGTTACCCTTTCGAGAGGCTCTTGAACAAGCAGATCGTCGTTTTCGGGTGAGCTATCTCAGGGGGCTGATGGCGCGCTTCCCCAGCGTCTCAGCGGCGGCGCGCCACGCACAGATGGATCGCGCCAACTTCAGGCGTTTACTCAGACGCTATGAAGTTAACAAAGCACCTTAAAGAGATCTCAATCCAGAGAGACCATCCGCCGATGAAGGCTGAGTTTCAAAAGAAAAGATGAGGTTACAATGGCTGATGAAGAGCTCTTGGAAGAGGAGAGATCGGGAGGTGGAGGAGGAAAGCTGGGGCTGCTCATCGGCCTTATCAACCTGTTGGGGCTTATCGGTCTTGCTGCCTATCTCTTTTTCTTCGCCAAACCCGATCCTGCGGATCAGGCGCAGCTGGAGGAGCAAGCTTTAAAAGAGGAGTTGAGCCCTGGGAAAAGGGAGCAGGCGAAAGCACCGGGACCGATGATGGAGTTTGGGACCCTGGTGATCAACCTGCGAGAGCCCACAGGGGATCGCTACCTCAAGATCAAGCTTCAGTTGGAGTTGGACTCCGAGGGGACTCGAAAGGAGATAGAAGCGCGCTTGAGTCAGGCCCGCTATCAGCTCACTCTACTGCTCAGTGGCCAGCGGGTTGCTGATGTCCAGGGGCCTGCAGCGATGGAGGGGCTTCGCCGGGCGATGACCCGGCGCCTAAACGCTCTGCTCTCTGAAGGTCGAGTGATCAACGTCTGGCCTGATGAGTGGATTGTCCAGTAAACAGGGAGGATGCAACTCCTCCTTCTCCTCATCTCTCTTAACGCCCCCAACTCAAACCAAGAGGAGCTTACTCAGCTCCAGTGGATCAAGATTGAGGGAGGCAGTTTTCTGATGGGCTCAAGCTCTGGGGATCCCGATGAGCGCCCAGTCCACAGAGTCCAAGTTCCCAGCTTTGAGATCAGCAAGAGCGAAGTGACGGTGAGGCAGTATCGAGCCTGCGTTGAGGTGGGAGCCTGCCCAGAGCAGAGGGGGGGAGGAGATTGCAACTGGGGACGCGCAGGATATGAAGAGCATCCCATCAACTGCATCAGCTGGCACAGCGCCCAACGCTTCGCCTTTTGGCAAGGTGGGCGTCTGCCTACAGAAGCGGAGTGGGAGTATGCAGCTCGTGATGGCGGTCAAACGATCAGCTATCCTTGGGGTGAAGTCGCTCCCTCCTGTGAACGGGTGGTGATGAGCGCCGAGGGAATGGGCTGTGGAGAGAAGGAGAGTTGGCCGGTCTGCTCCAAGTCCCAGGGCAACACCTCAGCGGGACTCTGCGATATGGCAGGGAATCTCTGGGAGTGGGTCAAAGACAACTACTGTGGCTACAAAAAGACCCCTAAAGAGGGCCAAGCTGCTACCTGTGGGTCGATCCATCGAGTCTATCGTGGCGGGAGTTGGTATGACAGCGCTCGCTTTCTACGAGTGAGTAACCGCGCTCATGGCCAACGTGCTGACCGCTATGACAACTTGGGCTTTCGAGTTGTGCGCTCCATCAAGCCTTGAAGATCTAACTCTCGGTGTCTGAGCCAACTTATAGAGCATCTTAAAGAGGGGAGGAGCTGGAAGCGGGAGTCTTGCGAAGTAGATGGTCACTTGCTAGGTTTAGGATCAGCTTATTTGAGGATAACGATGCTGAGAAAAAACAGAACATCGATGAGTATAGCAAGTTTCAGTATCTATTTAACTTCAATGATCGCGATTGCTTGTCAAGAACAGGTTGATCTGGAAACTCAGGATCTGTTATTTGGTATGGATAAGAATCAATATACATCCGACTATGGGATCTATGGCCGATTAGATGTGTTGCTTAGAGCAGACGCCGTCTTGAATGTTGATTCAAGGCATAATTTAGATTCTAAAATTGTTGATTCGATTTTAATAGAAGATATTAATCCGGAGTTTGATAGTGGATTTGAAGAGGATATAAATCAAGAAATTGACTTTACTCAAGATGTCCGTGCTGATTTAAATAGAGATTTTGCTGTTGAATTGGACCTTATGGCTGAGATAGATGCTATGCTCAGGGTCGACTCTACACCTGAAATTGATATCTCGTTCATTATGGATGTTCCATTCGCAGTAGACGTTATTCCTGATGAAAACCCTTCTCTTAGGGAAGATATAATGCAATTTGTCGATATGATTCCAAATGCAGACATTTTGCCCGCTGTTGAATTGTGCAATGGTATTGATGACGATGGAGACGGCGAAATTGATGAGGATTTTTACCAGATGGGACTGAGCTTAGGGGGTCAATGCCTAATGAGAATAGGTGGATGTAGTATCGTTGGAATTTTGGTTTGTGCAGCAAGTCAAGTTGAATTAGAGTGCGAAATAGATCTATTTCTGCCACAAAATGAGCTTTGTGATGGCTTAGATAATGATTGTGACGGCGAAATTGACGAAGACTTTATTTTAGGCGGTGAGTGTGAAGTAGGTATCGGTGAATGCCGTGCTTGGGGTACCGTTGTTTGTAGTGAAGATGGCAGAAATTCTATTTGCAGCGCTGAAGAAGCTGAACCTACTGTTGAACTTTGTGACAACTTAGACAACGATTGTAATGGAGAGATTGATGAGATTTTTCAATTGGGAACACCCTGTTTTTCAGGGTTGGGTGGTTGCCAGCGAGAAGGGATCATGACATGTAGTGAGAATGGCATTACTGCTCTGTGTGATGCAGTAGCAGGGCCTCCTGAGCTGGAAAGTTGTGATGGAGAAGACAATGATTGCAATGGAGAAATTGATGATATTGTAGGTCTGGGTGAAGAGTGTTCAGTTGGCGTTGGAATGTGTGCAGCCACTGGATCTTGGATTTGCGGCAATGGTGAACTAATTTGTGATGCAGAGCCAGGGATTCCAGAGATTGAAGTTTGTGATCAAATGGATAATAATTGTGACGGAATGGTAGATGAAGAAGAAGTGTGTAGCATTTCTATCGCGTTATTTGACCGTGTTTTGAGTATTCCTGACCAAGAATCCAATGCAACCAGCGATCCCAACGATTGGGATTGCATGGATGGAGATTTTACTGTTGAAGCCTGGGTTTATTTCCCGGAATGGGTTGGTTGGGACGATTTTATGATCGCTTCGATTAACAATCGAATTTTATTTACCATCGGCGAACAGGACAACAACTTTGATATCTTCTGTGGAGCATTCATCGGCATGGGCGTGGTCAATCCAGAATGGGGTGATGGACCAGCCTACTCTGGAGTTGGGCTCTATGCCTCTGAGCGGCGCTATCGAAGTGATTGGCACCATCTGGCTTGCGCCTATGACCTCTCTTCGCAAAGCAGCTATCTATTCTTTGATGGAAGCTTGACATCCCACTATTCAGCCCAGACGCAGCTCGTCCAACCCTCTCCTAATCATCTAAAAATTGGTGAAGCCAGTAATTTCCAGATCGAAGAACTCAGGATCAGCAGCGGGCTTCGGTATCTACAGAGCTTCAATCCCTCCAATCTACCTTACGATTTGGATGAATTAACCTGTGAGCTGTGGCATTTTGACGAGCCGCTGGGAAGTACTCAGAGTGTAGGCGAGGTTCTGGGAACCATTCTATCAGGTATCAGTGGAGCCGAAATTCTTTCTCCTTGATTTTTTTGACTTTTAGAGAGCGAATTTTTGGCGTTTGGGTCAAGTTATAGACCGCTTCAAAGAAGTTACTGGCCCCTCTGTAGTCAGGACGGAGCCCCTCACAAAAAGGAGCCTCCTCTTGCTCTACCGCTGCTATTCCAAAGAAGGGTCGCAGATACCAAGACCATTGTCCGCCTACCACCAGAGCCAAAAGCAGCCAGCTCGTGATTAGAGTTAAACTGACTCTAAGAGAGAGCTGATACTCTTGGAGGAGTCGCCAACCTTGCTTGATCAGCGCAAGGGTGCCAGCGAGGGAGATAAAAAGCAGGTTAAGAGTCAAAAACAGAGGATAATCATTGAGCTCTGTTCCAGAGCTGGGGGCCTCAAAGATCAGGGCAAGGAAGAGGTTGACGCTGCTTAGAGAGAGCAGCAGTAAGCTGGCCTCGGTGTAGAGGCTTCCCATGAGGCGCTGGACCTCCAGGAAGCGAATCTTGGCACCAAACAACTGAGCGACCAAGAAGGAGCTGAAGGCACAGATCAATGCGGTAACTAAGAGCAAGAGGGGAAACTTGATCAGATTGTCCAGGGCCCGAGGGAGACCATAGAGCGCTCCGATGGAGGCGCCATAGAGGGCAGAGCAGAGGATAAGCTTCAAGAGGTTCTTGAACATTAGATGAGTCCGATAAGCCGCGCCATCTGAAAGTTGATAAACAGAAGAAGGACCTGCCAAACGACCAGAATTACCGGATTCTGATCCACTTTTATAATACTACGCTCTGAATGTAGACATCGAAAAAACTGGATTATGCCAGCAAAAGCAGAAGCGGTCAACAGAAGGCTAGAAAGTAAAGAGAATGTGTCCCAGGAGCCCTTCCCCATGGTCAGACCCAAAAACCAGAGCACAGGCGCGAAACCCAAAGTAAAGAGGGAAGCTGTAGAGGTTTGGAGCAGAGCCTGGAGCAGGTTTTGGAGCAGGCTGCTTTGCTGTCCCAAGAAAGATGTGAAGATATGTAGAGAGGGGAAACAGATAAGCATAGAACCCAGATAGAGCAGGGCGATCTTCCCTAATGCCTGCATTCCCAGGACCGCCGCATAGGGTAGGGAGAAGAGGATCGTCGCCCCCAAAAGTAGACTTAAGAGCAGGCCAAGCTCTCGATTCTGAGCGATATTGCTACACAGACGCGGCCATTGGGCCAGCAACAGGTTGATCATCAGATCGGGACGCAGGGCCGCAGCCCGCAGCTCCTGAGCCTCAAAGGGAGTGAGCCCATCTACAGCTTCATTCTTTTGCTCAAGGGCAGGCTTGATTTGAACACTCTCGCTCATCTCTTCTCCTCACTTTTATGGAGAGAGGTTCTCAAAAAAAGATGAAGATTTTGTGCAGTTTGGATGAAGTGATCGTAACTTCTCAATAAGTCCGGGCACCTCACAATTTTCAAGATGGGCATAGAC
>CAYLJJ010000068.1:0-38749 GCA_964384025.1 uncultured Nannocystaceae bacterium | reverse complement strand
CCTCCACCGGCGACACCACCACCGCCTCCTCCACCGGCGATGCCACCACCCCCACCTCCACCACTTCCTGCGCTGGCGCCTCCACCTGCGTGACCACCGCCTGCGTGACCACCTGCGCCAGCGATTCCTGTTTCGTAGCCGCCTCGATCAAAGCGGTTCCCCGAGCCAAAATCGAAGCCGCCTCCGTCCGTACCTGTCTCAAGATCAAAGAGCACAGGTTCCAAGGTTGACTTGCATCCAAAAAAGAGCAGGCCCAGCCCAAGCAGATTTAAAAGGGGGTGTTGCATCTCGCCTCCGATGAGTTCATCGGAACAGCTTATAGCGAAATGGGGTTAAGGTGCAGGTTCAGAGAAAGCTCAAGGCTCCGTGGGGATCTCTTCAAGGATCTGAATCTGTCCCGCCATATTGGGATCATAGCCGTTGCGGCTGCCATCGCTATCAGCGTAGACCCAGGAGGTCCCATCTAAGCTATAACGCCAAGCGTAATCATAACGGCCCAGCGCTTGAACAAGCAGCTCCGCCATATACTCATCATTGTTCTCTCGATCTGCGTTAAACCTCCCCTCAGTCCAGCTCCAGAGATCAGGCTCTAAGCGAGGCTCACTTCCAGGAGGACCGTAACCCAACTCAGCTTGGAGCCCCGCGCCCTGGCCTGGTAAATCTGTAACCCCCTCTTGATAGACTTGACCAAAGATCAGCTCACTTGGCTCTCCCAAAGCAGCAGTAGTCTCATAGGGCCACTGTAAGTTACCCCACCAGATCCCCGCACCTACGATGAGGCGCCCAGCCGCGTTGGGATCATAATCGACGCCGGGGTTGTCGCTGAGATCACAGCTCGCCCAACTGTGACCCCCATCGATTGAGAAACGCCAAGCGTAGCTCCAGCTCCCCTGCTCCATGGGGAGCATCTGAGCTCGATACTCATCATTGTTACCAGTCTGTGTGTTGTATTGAGCAGCGAACCAAGTCCAGCTCTCATCGGGCCAGCTCATAGAGGGGCCAAAGCCCAGCTCAGCGAGGATGCCAGGATGTGCCCCCTCGGGCTCGCTCATCCCCTCAGCCCAGAGGCGTCCATAACTCCAGAGCGTTGAAAAACCCTCAGTGGTGCTCAGCTCAGGTGGATGCTGGGTGATACACCAGTTTGGCAGGCTGCCTTCGGAGGCTTCATCAACGATACCGTCGCAATCATTGTCCAGGCCATCAGGCAGCTCCTCTCCAGGGACACAACCAACGCAGCGACCCTCAATGCAGCGTGCCTCCTCCTCACAGGGCTCAGGAAAACTCCACTCCTGGCAATCATCCTCGTCGAAGTCGCCACAGCGCTCTATCGCGACAGCTCCTCCCTCGACGCAACGCAGAGCTCCCTCTGCGCACTCATCCTCACAGAGAATCTGGCAGTTGCCATTAGAGCAGCTCTCTCTCTCAGGACAGGGGATCGCCCCGCTCCACTCCAGGCAGTCATCCTGATCAAAGTCGCCACAGCTCAGCAGACCTCCAGGATCACAGCGGCGCTCCTCTGAGTCACACTCATCTTCACAGCTGACCAAGCAGGCGCCGTTAGAGCAGTGGCTCCCCTCTGGGCAGGGCTCAGCAGCCCCCAGAAGGAAGCGACCTTGGATCTCAGCTCCCCAACGAGGACAGCCCTCTAAGGCTCGACACTCCTGGAGCCCCTCAGCACTACAGCGTCGGTTGCCTTCGGCACACTGAGGAAGACAGAGGACTTCGCAGGAGCCCCCGTTACATAGCTCCCCTTCAGGGCAAGCGCTGGCTGCGCTCCACTCCAAACACTCATCAGGATCAAAGTCGCCGCAGGCTGAGATCGCCTCTCCCTGACAACGACGAGAGCCCTCAGCACACTCATCTTGACAATGCTCCTCACAGCGCCCCAGGCTGCAAGACATCCCCTCAGGGCAGGGCAGGGGCAACCCCCACTCCGAACAATCATCCTCATCAAAGGCCCCACAGACTTGTACTCCACCCTCCTGGCAGCGACTTGTCGCCTCCAAACACTCATCCTGACAGAGCAGCATACACTCTCCATTAGAGCAACTCAGACCTTGGGAGCAGGGCACCATCTCGCTCCACTCCAAGCAATTATCCCCATCAAAGTTGCCACAGGATTCGACACCCCCGGGGGCACAGCGCTTGGCCCCCGCTAAGCAGTCATCAGAGCAACTCGCCAGACACTCTCCACCATCACAAACGAGACCATCACCGCAAGGTACGGTGGCGCTCCACTCGGTGCAGCTGTCTCCGTTGTAGTCATCACAGCTCTGTATACCCCCCTCAGCGCAGCGCTGTTGTCCTCCTGGGCAGGCGTGTCGGCAGCTCTCTGTACATTGAGAAGCGGAGCAGATCTGACCCTCAGGGCAGGGGCTGGGGCGGCTCCACTCTCGGCAATCATCGGCATCAAAGTCACCACAGTGAGCGAGGCCACTCTCTATACAGCGTTGGCTCTCTGGAGCACACTCATCCTGGCACTCTTGGGTGCAGAGATTGTTAGAGCAGGTCTCTCCCTCAGCGCAGAGATGGACTGGCCCCCAATCCAAGCAGGGATCCTCATCAAAAGCTCCACACTCCAAGACCCCGTTGGCGTCCTCAGCGCAGCGAACCGCAGCCTCTAAGCAATCATCTTCACACTGCTCCCGAGGGAGGCAAATGCCACCACTACAAGACTCCCCCTCTTCACAGAGCAGCAACTCGCTCCACTCCAGGCAATCATCAGCGTCAAAGTCTCCGCAACGCTTGAGGGCATCTCCTTCACAGCTCAGGGTCCCCGCCAAACACTCATCAGCGCAGAGCAGCGCGCAGTGACCTTGAGAGCAGGTCTCTCCCTCTGCGCAGCTCTGAGGAACGCCCCAGTCCATACAGAGATCGGCGTCATGTTGACCGCAACGCATCCAGCCCGCAGCGTCCCCTGAGCAGCGTCGCTCCCCCTCGCTGCACTCCTCCTCACACTCTGCTAAGAGGCGACACTCACCGCCGCTGCAAGACTCCCCTTCATCGCAGGGGCTCAGCGCGCTCCATTCAGCGCAGGGATCCTCGTCATAGTCTCCACAGAGGCGCACTGCATCTCCCTCGCAGCTTCGAGTCCCCTCAACACACTCTTCAGCACACTCAGAGGCGCAGCGACCGTTAGAGCAGACCAAACCCTCAGGGCAGAGCACCCCTTCAGACCAATCCAAGCACTCATCCTGATCAAACTCACCACAGCTCTTCAGGGCGTTCCCTGAGCACTCCACCAAACCCGCAGAGCATTCATCTTGGCAGCTGAGGCTCTGATCTTGGCAGCGTCCGCTTTCACAAAGCTCTCCCTCAGCGCAGGCGCGAGGTTCGCTCCAGGAGGAGCAGTTGGGGTTATCAGGGTTGGGGACACAGCTTAAGAGCGCCCCTGCTTCACAGCGCGCGCTCCCTGGGGCGCACTGAGCGTCACAGCCCTGGACGCAGATCCCCGAGAGGCAGCTTTGGTCAGGAGCGCAGCTCAGGCGGGGACTCCAGATGAGGCAGCCTCCTGAGCGCTGACAGCTCTGCACCCCTCCGTCAGCGCAGCGAACCGCACCCTCTGCACATTGAGGCAAACAGCCGCTGTCAGGTTGTACTGCGATCTCACGTCGCTCATCAGCACAGGAACCGAGGAGGCTGAAGAGGCTGAGGAGGCTAAGGAGCTGGGGTAGAGCGCGCATAAGCCCAAAAATCTCCAAACGGTCAAGTCTAAGAGTCTCGCAACTACAAGCTGAAACGTGAACAGGAGGAGGCCTGGACGAGGAGATCAGCCTCGCTCTCTCATCTCTGTAGTTCTTAAAGACCTCTACCTCCTCCTGAACTTCGCTGTCTGGACCGAAAGTAGTATAAGCGATCAAAGATGCTCGCTGAGGAGCCCCAGCGAGCAGACCTCAGTAATCGCTCACTGCTGAGTCACAAGCGTAGAGGATCTCCATAACCGCCGTCAGGCAGTAGTTAAAGCCGGGAGCCCAGTATCCATAGTCGAAGCCCCCATCGAGCATTCCATTTACACAAGACTCGCTCACCGTGGGAGGGACACTCCAACAACTGGCCACATCAACGTCATCTTGGGAGTGGGGGGTCATCACCATTGGGAAGCCTCCGCCCGCTCCAGCGATACGGGTGGAGGTTACGAGAAAATAGTGGGATAGGATGATATCATCATCTAGGAAAACTGCGCTGTTTCTAGCGCAGAGCTTTACACTGTTGTCCCAATCTGGATTGCCCCAGAGATACCAAATTCGGCGGATATTATTGGTCATAAAGCCTGCTCCAAAGCCCACCGCGACGGTTGCCAATCCCCCCAATACATTGAGTCCCATGCTCAATGCAGCCATCCCAAAGGACTCTCCCTTAGGATCAATATTGTTGTTTGGATCATTCCCAGCGTAGATATAGCGGTTGATAGTCAATGGAATTGAGAAAATCGGATCAACGGGATCTCGGGAGACAAAGCGTCCATGACTGGGCTTCATCCAGCGCGCACGAAGATAATAAAGGGAGAGATCTCGATCATAGTGCTGGTCTCGAAAGAGGCTGCGTTCCAAACCTGGACCGCTCTCAACTAAGAGCTGTCCAAAGGCGTCATAGTCAAATGAGGCTATCTGTTCCCCATCATCGTTGAAAATCAGGCGGTTAGAGTCGAGGCCATCTTGGATATAGTAACGGGGATTGTTATCGATAAAGCGGCTGATCAGACGGTAGCCGCGTATATCCAATTCAGACTCTCCAGTTGCGTTTAAGCGCAGGATACGCTCGCTCACGTTGGAGAAGGGATCTTTGTCATCCATGAGGAAACGAGACTCCAACTCTCCATCGATCCACTTCTCCACCATCTGCCCGTGAGCATCATACTCAAATTCAAAGAGTTGCCCCTCCTTCTCAACAGAGATCATGCGATTCTGAGAGTCAAATGTGTAGCGGATCTGTGCTCCTCCAAGCTCCTCCTGTTGAATGTTGCCGTTCTCATCAAATGACCAAGCAAAATCTCCCTCCGATATCATGCGATCAGAGGCGTCGTAATCGTAGCGTGTCTCCCCCTCCAGGCTGTCATCCTTTAGAATCCGGTTGCCCACCTCATCATAGGCATAGTTGATGATCCGTTCCTCCTCCTGAGGCGCGCTGATCCGCTCCTGGATGAGCTGGCCCAACAGGTCATATTCGTAGCTGATACGCCGCCCACTGGGTTGCTCCTCAATCGCGCTCCTCAGGCTGCGCAGATCAAACTCATAGTGGTAGGAGGCGAGCAGCTGATCCCCCGCAGCACCGTCGATGATTCGGACCCACTCTCGACGCCTGAACTGATCATACTCAAACTCCATCCTGATCTGATTGGGCAGCTCGCGAGAGATCAGTACCCCCGCCTCATTATAACGATAGCGAGTGATCCCCCCGTTAAGATCCCTTACAGTGTTGATCAGTCCCATCTCATTGTGGGTGTACTCAAGGCGACCCAACTCAGTGATCACCGCTGTTCGTTGACCTTGGCGATTGTATTCAAAGGCGATCTCGCTCCCATCTGGATCAACACGCACAAGAATCCTATCCATCTGGTCATACTCCCAACGAGTAAGCCCGCGTGAGTCTTGGAAGGTTTCTAAGCGCCCGGTGGGGGTATAGGTCCTGCGTACCTGCTCTCCATTGGGTAAGCTGCTCAGGGTCAAGCGACCTCGCTCATCATAGTGATAGCTCGTCGTTCGAGAAGCGAAGTCGATCTTACGAGTCAGCCGCCCCTCAGAATCGTAAAATAGGCGCTCCTCCTCCCCGGTGGGTAGCAAGGTGGCGATCCGTCGCCCCAGCTCGTCATATTCAAAGCGGCTGGTATTGCCTCGAGCGTCGGTGAGGGTGATGATTTTCCCTCTCCCATCTCGCTCCAACTGGGTGATCTGTCCCAAGGCATCGGTGACCTGGATCAGCTCACCGTTGAGGTCATACTCATAACGGGTGACTCCTCCCATCGGATCACTCCTTGAAGCGATTTTACCCATCGCGTCATAGCTCTGCTCTGTACGGATCAGCCCACCGATGATCTGAGCGGTCTGCCGATTCATCGCATCATACTCAAGCTGAGTGACGATTCCATCCGCGCTGCTGATCTGCGTCGCGTTGCCATTGGCGTCACGCTCCCAGCGGATCACGCCACCACTCATTGTCGTGGTAGAGAGTCGCTTTCCACGGGCGTCGAACTGGTAAGAGTGGCTGTTTCCCATGCTGTTTGAGACTGAGACCACCTCCCCCTGAGAGCCAAATTCCCGCTCAAAACTGCTCCCATCAGGCAGCTCAGAGCGACGCGCCCTCCCCATCTCATCAAACTCTCGACGGTAGCTTCGTCCGCTCTCATCAGTCACCAGGGTTGGACGCCCATCGCTATCAAACTCAGCGCGGTAGCTGCTGCCATCTGGGTAGTGAGTCGCGATCAGTCGCCCAACCTGATCGTACTCATAGTGGGTGTACTCTCCATTTCTGTTAAACTCAGCGATCTTGAGGCCCCTAGAGTTGAACTCAACCCCGCTACGGCTCCCATCAGGGTGCTCGGTCTGGGTGATCCGATTCATGGCATCATAGGTGTAGTGAGTCTCTAGCTCCATCAGCTCACCATCTACCATCACGCTGACCATCTTAGAAATTTTATTATTGTTGGCGTCATAGGTATAGTGGGTGATGTTCCCCAGAGGATCGGTCTCGCTGGTCTTATTGCCCTCTCGATCCCAGCCATAACGCCAAACCCCACCGTTGGCTTCGGTCTTGCTGGTCCTGAGCCCTGTGTCTTCATCATAGCTGTAGCGAGTGATGTTCCCCAAAGGGTCGGTTTCGCTCAGAATGGCGCCAAACTCATCATACGATTTTTGGGTGGTGTTTCCGTTTGAGTCCATCTCCAAGGTGGGCTTGTTGCGCTCATCATAAGACCACTCCTGAACATTCCCCTCAGCATCGATCTCGCGGATCTTACGTCCCAATCCGTCATACTCCATGCGAACCATATTGCCCTCGGGATCTGTCCGACTCAGGAGGTTGTCATCTTCATCATAGCTCCGCTCCCAGATACGCCCTTCAGGATCGATACGACGAAGCTCATTGCCACGCTCATCATAGATTATCGTCTCTACTGCCCCTGAGGGTAGAGTAAGCACTTCGGTGTTATCGGCGATGTTGGGGTCGATCTCCATCCGCTCCCCGTTCGCATCGATCACCGCGATCAGCTTCCCCTCATCATTAAACTCCTGGCGACTCAGGCTGTGGCCTTCAGGATCGATGATCTCTAACAGATGATGGGTGTTGTTATAGCGATAGCCAGAGTTGTTGCCAGCCTGATCGATATGTTCAATGAGATCCCCCGCCTCATCATAACTGTAGCGGATGAGTTCGCCTTTCGGATCGGTGATCGAGATGATGCGCCCCTCCTCATCTCGTTGAAAGGCGATCTCTTTCCCCGAACTGTGCCGCACACCATCATAGCCGATGGTCAACTCGTTACCGTTGGGCTCCCCCATCCTCTGAGTCCCCCCCTCCATAGTAATGTCAAAGACTCGACCATCAGGAGTCGTCAGACGCACCGCGCCCACCTCATAGACCTCCTCAAGTCGATCGATATCTACAGAGAGGTAATCTCGACCTGGTTGATAGACCGCCAAAGAGCTGCCTAAGACGCTCAGGGTGGCCAACCCCGGCAGGCTGCCATCGATATAATCAAAGGTGGTGACTACCTGACAGATATTACCGGTGAGGGGCACCGGCGCGGTGGGCTGTACCTCGGTGCGGAAGCGATAGTGCTCCACGTCTGAGACCCGCACAGTCGTAAAGTGATCCGCCAACTCACCTGAGTTTCCACAGGGCCACTTAAAGAATCCCCCCCCCTGGACGACATCCCAGCCATCCCCATTGGGGCGATTGTTCTCATACTGCCCCTGCTTCAAGGAGAGGCTCCAGCCAGCGCCAAAGTCATCGCTCACCTTCTTGCGGCTGTCATAGATCCTCTGGATGGTGATCGGCAACCCCGCGACAGGAATATGCAGGTCGGTGAAGGTGATCCTAAAGTTGCCGATGTCAGGGGTCACCGCTACCTCATAGGGTCGCTGATGTTGGATCCGACGACCGTTGGCGTCCTCAGCGATGAGGGCGATGTCATAGAACCCAGGCAGCATCTGGCTTGGATGCACCTCTCCGATGACGCCATCCAGGGGCTCATTGCCCTCCAACAGAGAGACCCACTCATCGCTGTACTTGGGACTATAGGAGAGCGACCACCAAGCGAGGTTTTCATCGGCGACCTCCCCCTCAAAGATGATTGGGCTATCGATGAGGGTGTCCTGCTCAGGGCTGCGGATCCAGACCGTGGGTGGAGTGACGTCATTGGGATCAAAGACAAAGAGGCTGCGACTGTGCTGGCCAATATTGCCTGCCTGATCCTCTGCATAGGCGGTGATTACAAACTCCCCTGTTCCCTCAGGTCGGAAAGAGGTGGGTCCCTGAGGAGCCAAGGGGATCTCCTCCCCTCTGGACTCTACCCAGCGCTCTACCACCTCAAAATTATCTTCAGCCTCAAACCAAAGCTGAATCTCCTCGCCTGGCTCAATCAGATCGATGCTGAGATGGAGAGAGACCACTGGGCGGATGCGCTCAGAGCAGCGCAGGCTCTCATCGATGGCACCATCACAGTCGTTGTCTATATGATCGCACTCCTCCACACCTCCCTCGCTGATCACACAAGCATATTCACAGCCATTCTCAAGTTGTTGATCCAGGTCATAGTAATCTGGGAGGCAAGCCAAAAGATGACAGCGTCCCCCACGACACTCCATCTCAGAGCCCTCTCGCTCACAGGAGTCATCGCAGGCGCCGCAGTGCTGTAACGCGTTTTGAAGATCAAAGCCCTCGTCGATCTCTCCATCGCAGTCGTTATCTTGTTCATCGCAGACCTCCTCACCATTGGAGAGGCAGCGATACTCACAGCCATTCTCTAGCTCACCGTCGAGATCATGCGCTCCCGCCTCACAAGCATCCAAGAGGCAGCGCCCCATCTCACAATGAGCACGCGCTGCTGAGAAATCACAGCGCCGTTCACAGGCACCACAATGCTCAGCATCGCTTTGAAGATCAAAGCCCTCATCCACCTGATCATCGCAGTCGTTGTCGAGACGATCGCAAGCTTCTACACCTCCATTGCTGATCACGCAGTGGTACTCAATAAAGAGTTCAACCGGCCGCTCAAGGCGCTGCTCTTCAGCGTCCTCAAGGATCAGCAGGGGTTGAAGATCGCCATGATCGATCGGCACCCCGCTGATCCTCCCGGTGATCGGGTCGATCTCTAAACCTCGAGGCAGAAGGGCAGACCAGCGATAGGGAGGCACCCCACCCTGGGCCTCAAGTTGCGCTTCATAGAACTCCCAGGTAACCCCATCGGGGAGACGCTCCAGCTCAAGAATCAGGCGCTCAGGCCAGATCCGGAAACTGCCCTCTAGGGAGTCTCGCTGCCCCCAAGCGTCGCTGAGGCTGATCTCAATGGGGAGCAAGCCATATTCATCGGGGCGACCCTCAATCAGCCCAGTCTCCTCATCCAGAGAGAGGGTATCGGGCAGACCATCAAGGCTCCAAGTGTAGGGCGGCAACCCTCCCGCCGCCTCCAAGGCTCCAAGGTAGGGCTCCTGAACACGCGCGGGCGGCAAGGGCTCCAAGCTGATCTCTAAGCGAGGCGGCCTTACAAGCAGCTCCAAGCCTCGCTCAGCGAGGTTTCCCCAGCTATCCATCACCTGGAGCTGAGGCTGAAACTCCCCTATCTGGCTGGGTGTTCCTGAGAGCAGACCACCGACCAAGGAGAGGCCCGGAGGCAGGCCTTCGGCGTTCCAATGCAGCGGCGGTGCTCCGCCTGTGACCTCCAAAGACAGCTCGTAGAAGCTGCCCTGGCGAGCACTCGGCAGTTCGGGGATGAGCAGGGTTAAGAGGGGGGGCTGAATGACCAAAGAGAGCGCCGCTCCAGTCTCTTGACCCTCAGCGTCCCTCACCAAGAGGAAGGGCTCATAGTGTCCATAGCTGATTGGAGTACCCATCAACCATCCGGTCTCAGGATCAAGGCTGAGACCAGGGGGGAGACCTTCAGCAGCGTATTGGTAGGGAGGCACCCCACCAGAGACCTCTGGACGATTACGATACTCTTCATGGATGCGCCCCTCAGGTAGTTCGGCCCCCTCAAAGCCCTCCAAGCGAGGAGGTGTAATGGAGAGGAGGAATCGTTGCTCTACGCGTTGCCCATCTCCAGACTCGACCCAGAGATCGACAAAGATCTCTCCGTAACCCTCAGGACTCCCATCGATCTGACCTGTCTCGGGGTTGAGGTTCATTCCATCCGGTAGCCCCTGTGCTCCATAGCTCAGAGGCGCTATCCCCCCCTCCATCTCAATGCGATAGTGATAGGGCTCTCCCTCGCGGGCAGGGGGTAAATCTCGCAAAGTCAAGAGGAGGCGCTTGGCCTCAACCAGGAACTCAAACTCGTCACCTGCCTGTTGACCATCAGCGGTCTCAACAAAGAGAGTGGTGTTAAAGCGGCCTCGCTGTGTGGGGCTCCCCCAGATGCGCCCGCTCTCCTCCTCGATCAACAGCCCAGGGGGGAGACCCTCGGCTCGCCAAGCATAGGGGAGCCGCCCCCCCGCCACCTGAACCTGAAGATCATAAGCTTCATCCACCCGCGCCGCCGGATACTCCACCATCTGGAAGGTCAGCGCGCGATCGTAGATCTCCAACAGGTAAAGCTGAGCGTAGATCTGCCCCTCGCTGTCCTCCACCGAGATGTTGATCTCATAAGCCCCTGTCTCCTGGGGGTGTCCATAGATCTCAGCCTCTCGGCTGCGCATCTCCAAGCCCTCAGGGAGCCCTTCGGCAAACCAGCGATAGGGGGGGCTGCCCCCCTGAGCGCTCAAGAGGGCGCGATACTCTTGAATCAAGCGCCCCTCGGGGAGCCCCTCCTGATCGATCTCTATCCTCGCGCCCCAGATGCGGATCGGGAGCTGTCGCTCTATCCGTTGATTACGGGTGTCAGAGACGCTCAAGGTGGCGCGGAGTGCGCTGATGCGGGTGGGCTCTCCCTGAATGATCCCTTCATCTCGAGTGATCAACAGACCTTGAGGCAGCCCCGAAGCCGACCACTGATAGGGAGGTGCCCCACCCAACACAGGCAACTGAAACTGATACTCCGCCTGTAGATAGCCATCTGGCAGCGCCTCCAACTCAAAGATCAGCTCAGCGACCTCCAGGTTGATTGAGCCCTCAAGGCTGAGGCTCTCACCCCCGCTGTCGGTGAGCCGCAGCGTCGCTGGATAGGCGTTGATGCCCATCAAACCGCGCGCACGACCCCCACAGCGCCCTGTCTCAGCGTCGATCTGGACCCCCAGCGCGGGGTGCACCTCCAGAGCCCAAGCGTAGGGCCGATCTCCCCCCTGCGCTTCAGCCTGAAGATCATACTCATAGCCTGTTCGAGCGACAGGGAAGGCCTCGGTGAGCAGACGCAGTGGGCTGCGCTCCACCCGCAGCGGTAACTCAAGTTCTTCACGCGCTCCTGAAGCATCTTCAATGCGGAGGAGCATTTTAAAGAGGCCTGCCTCCTCTTGGCGCCCTCGCAGCTGATCTCCCTCAAGCTGAAGCCCTTGCGGCAACTCGGAGATCGACCACCGATAGGGGAGCTGGCCGCCCGCTCCCTCAAGGCGTGTCAGATACTCCACATCTGTCGCTGCTTCAGGCAGGTTCTCGGTCACAATCATCAGGGGACCAGAGCGGATCTCAAGGACCCCACTGATGCGCCCCTGCTGCCCTGCTGCATCCTCAACTGAGAGACTAAATGTGAAACTGCCCGACTCCTGCGGGGTGCCGCTGAGCTGAGCCAACTCAGGGTCCCAGCTGATCCCTGCAGGCAGCCCCAGGGCGCGCCACAGAAAGGGCTCTGCCCCCCCCTCCATCTCCAGCTGCTGAGGAGGATAGGGCTGGTTCAGCTCCCCCTCTGGCAACTCCTGGGCGAAGCTTAACTCAAGCTGTGGGGCTTGTGCTCGTAGAGAGAAGAGGCGCGTCGCTTGTTGAGCGTCAGTGTCAGAGAGCTGAACGTCGATCCACCAAGTTCCCAAGCTCTCTATCTGGCCTGAGAACCGACCGGAGCTGTCCAGAACTACACCTGGAGGGAGCCCCTCAGCGCTCCAACGCAGCGGCGCTGTGCCCCCTTGAGCTGCAAGTTGAAATTGATAGGGTTGAGCGATGAGCGCTTCAGGGAGGATCTCGGTCAGGATGCTGAGGGCCGCAGGTCGGATAAAGAGAGGCAAGCCCTGCTCTGTCGACTGCTCCGCTGCATCCGAGAGCTGCACCTGTAGATGAAAGAGCCCCGCCTCCTCAGGTGTACCTTCAAGGGCGCCTGTCTCTGGGTCGTAGGTGAGTCCTTGGGGGAGCCCCGCTACAGTCCAACGGAAGGAGGGCACGCCGCTGCCCACTTGAAGGGTTACGCCCTGAAGTGCCACACCTACGCGACCATCTGGTAGACGATCGGTGGCGATGTTCAGGGAGGTGGGGCGAACCTCCAAGATCAGCTGCGCCTCAACCTGCTCGCCCTGGATATCGCTGAGGTGGAAGGTGATGTTATAGCTGCCATACTCCTGAGGACTCCCAGAGAGGATCCCTCGGAGCGGGTGCAGGAGGAAGCCGGGGGGCAGGCCCTCAGCCCACCAACGTAGAGGCGCGAGACCCAAGCCCTCCAGAGAGAAGCGATAGCCTTGCCCCAGCTCGGCGGGGGGTAGGGTGTCAGTGATGAGATAGAGACCAAGGGGTAAAATCCTGAGTTGAAGATCTTGCTCTAAGATCTGCCCTCCCGCGTCGCTCAAGCGGATCTGGACCTCTAAAATCCCCTCACTTTCGGGGATCCCACTCAAGAGACCCTCAGCGCTCAGGCTCAAGCCATCAGGTAGGCTCAGAGCTTCAAAGCGATAGGGAGCTTCTCCCCCCCCAGCCTGAAGTTGAACCTCATAGGGGAGCCCTGATTGAGCGGCAGGGAGTTGATCTCGTTCAAGGCTGAGCGCTGCCGCCGCGATCTCCAACTCAAACGGCAGTCTCAGCTCCTCTCCTCGACTGTCTTGCAACAACAGCGTAAAGTTAACATCTCCTTCTCCCTCAGGAACTCCAGAGATCACACAGCGGAGAGGATCAAGGCTCAATCCAGGGGGAAGCTCTTCGGCATGGCAACGATAAGGCCCCTCTCCTCCCGCTGGGAGAGCCTCAAACTCAAAGGCCACGCCTCGTTGGGCTCTACCCAGCTCTCCTTCAAAGCGCAGCGGATCGAGAGGAGCGCTGTCTAACCCAAGGCGATCAGAGAGGGTGTTATCCAGCTCAAGGCGATCAGAGAGGGCGCTATCCAGCTCAAGCTGATCTGAGGAGATGCTTTGATCCTGAGATGCTCCTTGATCCTCCTGTATTGGGATATCCAACATGGCTGCGATATCCAAGCGCTGATCAAAAGCAAGATCTAGAGGCGGGGGCCTCTCATCTCGCACCATATCCTCAAGCATTCTATCTAGAGAGAGATCGAGTGATTGAGAGTCTCGCTGATCTGGAGAATGCCCCTCATCAGGAAGTCTGGGTTGCTCATCCAAATTTTCTTGATCAAAAGAGATACTTCCATCCAGGTGATTTTGATCTTGCCCCGACCCATCAACCCCAGATGATGGGGAGCTGTCATCGCAGGCGTTTCCCAAAAGGCAGGTAAAAAGCAGGAACGTTCGATAGAGCCTCATCCCTCTCTCCTAATAAAACTGATCGGCAAAACTGAAGCTAACGAAGAGTTAAAGGGCTTTCAATTATGACCGTTGGACGCTGGCCTGAGGAGGAGCTATTTGGTGTTTGATAGCACAACTTTATACTAGAGTTCACACGATGTTTTCCGGTGTGTTTGGACGCTGCAATTTCGATAGCGCTCCTTTGGCGATGTGTGCCTGTGATGGATCCTCGCGAACCATATGTCGAAGAGCCCGAGCTCGTAGAAGGAGCAGCAAAGACCTCTGTATGGTCCGAGTTCCTGCTTTGTTTTTGGCACCTCTGTCTAGGAGGGTCTCGACGCCGAAGCTCTCACCAGTCAGAAGCTCAGCCACGAGCCGCTCATCATTTTGGAACACGCCCAGTTTTCCATCGAGAACGACGACTGCGACCCCATCTCTCTGCCCCTGTTGGGCAACTTGAACATCCTTCTCAACATCAAGGACCAACCCCAGCCGAGCCAGCGAGTTACTCTCAGCGGGTGACAATCTTCGAGAGAGAAATCGGGAGAGGTGATCCTGTACGTCGTCTTCGTCAAGTAGGAGCTTCTGCTGCGTGTGGCCCAGATGCTTCAACCCAGATGGCACTTGGGTGCCGAGACGCCCTCGCAGAGAGAGGAGTGCAGTGGAGAGCATCATGGGGCTCCTTACCTTGTACAGAGCCGCGAGGTCGCCAGCTACGGCCATCAGGGGCACGGCGATACCGTTGCTGGCGCTTATGAAATCTGCTCCATAGGGGAAGAAGCCAAGCTCGCAGTAGAAATTGATGAGTCGTGGATGAGCGTCGGCGATGACCAAGTCAATGGGATGAAATCGGCAGACAGCACGTGACGAGTTGGTCAGCAAAGAGAGCCCGGCGAGCTTTCCTCGAAAATTTGGGTGGAGCATGAACATGTCTGTCAGGCAAGTCACGGTGGCTTTAGCCATTGGAACTCTATCCAGGGAGTATCGACTCCACACATCATCAAATCTGCGGTGAGGTAGCAAAACTCTTTGCCGCACCGTTCCGATAACTCGTTCGGGTGTACCCAGGTAGAAGAGGAGCGTGTCTGGATCATCGTCGCCTTCTCCACGCACGATGCGCTGGGCGTGGTCGGCGTCTGGGTGACCGCGCTGTTCAAACTCCGAGCAGTAGACTTCATATCGAAACCTGAATATCGCCTGCCGTTCGAGGTTGGTCGTGGCGATGCGGACTGGGTAGCGAAGAGCAGCAATTGTGCAAACGGCGATGTTCTGGAGGCTGAACTCGAGCATGGACTTGGTAGTCATGAAAGATACCTGCTCTCCCTCTCAGGAGGGGGGAGGTGAACGCTTACGGGCGTGTTTACTCAAACCAGATTCGGTTGATGACCGCAGCGCTGTCGTAAATCCGATCGCCAATGTCAGAGACGGCGAAGACTAAGCGAATCTCCTCACCCGCGCAGATGCTGAGGTCGAACGAGAGCGTCCTCTGCTTCAAACGACCGGGAAACTCTCCATCCATCGCATCCGAACTGTTCACATTTCCGATAGTTTTGTAATAGTTTTGCCATTTGCCGGTATTCGACTGAACGGTTTCTTTGTGCAGGAATTGAGTTTGACCTGCTATAAATATAGCGAAAATGTCATTAAACTGTGAGTTCAGCCAATCTGGATATTCCTGAGAGAGAAAATTGTATTCAACCTTCATCGTCGATGCCCCCTGTGGGACGACGATATCTCGGATCAGCGCGCTCCGCGCCCCGTCCTTGGAGCCCTCACCACTGCTGACGAAGGCGTAGTGCGCCTCCTTCGTACCAGGGAAGAGCGTCGAGATATCCGCTGAGAGGTTGTCGACGTCGCCATTGGGGGACCACTCGGAGAGATCTCCCACTTCGAAGTCCAAGTTCTTCGGGTTGCTCTCCAACGTCTCACCCTCGGGAGCGGTCAACTTGATAACGAGGTCGGTGAGGTTGAGCGCGTCGACCTCGTCGATGGAGTTCTCTTGCGCGGGCGACTCGAAGATCGCCCCTGTCTTGGGATTGATGGCGCCATCTTCGGTGGTGGGGAAGAAAACCTCGCCTGTGATCTGGGTCTCCAAGTCGTAAGCAACCAAGCCCGTTTGACCCCGCAGATTGACGATCGTGAACTCGCCTGTGTCGGAGGTGAAGGCCAGGAAAGGCGCGGAGGTGCCGATCACCAAGGCGCCGGGGACGGGCGCGTCAGCCATCTCAACCCGCCCTGAGGCGAAGCCGATGGGCTTCTTCGCCAAGTAGATGACATAGAGGCCCGGCCCATCGATTTTCATCGAAGAGCTCATCTTCTCGAGGGCCGTCTCCGCGAGGGTCTCGATGTACTCCACACCATCTCGCTCTGTTCGCTTGGCGATGTTGACGAGTTTGAGGAGGTTCCTACCTTGGAACCGAGTAACCTTGGCGACCAGCAAAGCGGCGTTCTTCGTAATGTTGAGGGCCTCGACGACGCGCTTCACCTCACCTTTGAGGGGCACCATCAGTTGACCGTGACCGTTCGCGTCGATGCCCCCTTTGCGGAGCGCGACGGCCAAGACAAAGTTCATGTCGCGGGGAGTTGACGCCTCGAGGCACTCCTCGTTGAGGAGGATGTCACCGGAGATATCGAGGAGGTCTCCCAGCCCACCCATCAAATCATTCACGGAGAGCTTGAGACAGATATCGCTGAGCCCGGAGGGGATATTGCTGATATCGGGGAGGCCGCCGTTGATCTCAGAGGGTGGGAGATCCTCAGGCAGACGCACCCCGGTGCAGGTGCCCTCGCCTCCCCCAGCCCCAAACTCTTCCAAGAGCTGATCCTCTGTGATGGGCTCACAGCTCAGGAGCGCTAATGCAAGTGAGGTGATGTGTAACTTCAAGTTGAACTCCAAGCGGAAAGTGAAAGGTCAAGATCAGGGTTCCTATCAAGGCCCATACCGCGCTCTGAAGGTGTGGGGAGGTGTAACCGCAGCGTTACAGGCTGAGTACAACCCGCCCGTACGCTTGAGTTCCAAACCTCATTCAGGAATAGATCTGGCTGCTGTCCAATACAAAGGCAAAAATCTCGATGCTATTCTCGTAATGTTACGGAATTTAGCATTTGAAGGAGATTTGGTCCATCCTGAAGGGCTGGAGGCAGCGAGCATCAGGTACCCCAGGAGGAGGTGCAGGAGAACCAGGAGTGCTAAAAACAGCAGGCCGCGAAAGGGCTTGGGGAGGCGTCCCCAGCTTCGGGATGCGGGAGTCGCCGTGACTTGAGGCTCAGGAGCAGGCGCCGCGTCCTGAAGTTCAATGAGGATCATGAAGAGGGCCTGGGGAGGAGGCTCTGGGGGTGCCGTCGGGCACTGAGCATAGCCAAGATGAGGGCGTTGCCCAGGCGCCCCCAAGAGGAAGCTGCGGGCCGCGCCTCGATCCTGAGGCGCGAGGCTTATCTGCGGGGCGACCGGAGCGAGGATCCTGGGCGGCCTGGAGGCCCCGCTGGATGGCTACGCGCTGATCCCGCCCCGTGGCCTGCTGGTAGAGCCCCAGAGAGCCCAGGATCGTGGAGAGATCTGGGGGATAGCTCTCTCCAGGGTTCTTTGGCTTTGAAGCTCTGCCTTGAGCCATCGTTTCTATAGGGCTGTCGCCTTGAAAGTCTTGATGATTGGCGGTGATCGCAGTAGAGACCATCAAGTAAGCGCTTAGAGGGAGTGGAAGGATGGATCATCTCGGTGTGATCGGCATCAGTCACAAGACTCACCCTATCGATCGAGTGGCTCATTACCACTTGGGAGAGCACGCTCTCGACAAGCTGAGCACCCTAAAGCACCAAGAGGGCATTGAAGAGCTGCTTCAGCTCTCCACCTGTAACCGAATCGAGCTGTGGTATCGCGCGGCGCCAGAGCGCAGCAGAGCGCAGATCTTTGACGCGGTGATGGATCTTTACCGAGGAGAGGTTGGGGAGGTCAATGAGCGAGACTTTTACCAACTCGAACGGAGCGCAGCAGCGCGCCATCTCCTCAGGGTCTCCTCCTCCCTCGACTCGATGGTGATCGGAGAGATCCAGATCCTGGAGCAGCTTAAGGCCGCCCACGCCCGTGCTCTGGAGATGAAGTGGGCTGGGGCTGGGCTCACGAGGCTCTTGGAGATCGCATATCAGACGGTTAAGCAGATCCGCCGTGAAACACGGCTCTCTGCTGGGCTTGTCTCGGTCGCCTCACTCGCCGCCGCCGAGGTCTTCGCCAATGGCATAGCGGTACAACCCAAGCTGCTCCTTCTGGGCGCAGGAGAGACGATCGCAGAGGCGGGCAGGCGCCTGATCGACAATCCCAAGCGCCGCGCTGTTGAGCTGCTGATCGCCAACCGCACGCGAAAGCGCGCCGATGCTCTCGCCACTCAGCTGGGCGCTACAGCGCTTGATTGGGGCGATCTGCTCAAGGAGACCCCAAGCGTTCATGTGGTGATGGTCGCAACCAGCGCCAAGGCTCCCGTCCTCACCCACGCTCTCCTTGAGGCGCTTATCCGGGAGCGTGCTGATCAGGATCAGCCTCTCCTTATCCTCGATCTCAGCCTCCCCTCAGATGTAGAGGTTCGAAACCTCCCTCATCTAAAGGTGATCTCTATCGAAGATCTGCGCGCCTGCGCTGAGAAGAACCTACAGACCAGGCGCCAACAGGCGAAGGAGGCGGAGCGCATCATCGATGAGCAGATGGTGGTGATGGAGCGTCGTATGGCTGAGCGGGTCGTTGGTCCCGCCGTTGAGAGCATCCAACGCCGCTTTCGTACGGTGATGGAGCGTGAGGTCAGGCAGCTCATCGAGCATCAACTCAGCGGCCTCAATGAGCGCCAGATCGAACAGCTGGAGCGTTGGGCCGGATCAACCGCGAAGCGCCTCGCGGGCCTTCACCTGGATCACGCCAAGCGAATGCTCGTCGCCTGTAACCACAGCCCCGCTAAAGCCCCCTGTCTTCAAGCGATGGGCTTCAAGAAGAGACGCTTAGAGACATCTGCCTGCCCTCACCATAGATAGGAGCAAGATTGATCAAGATCGGTACACGCGGCAGCGCCCTGGCGCTCTGGCAGGCGGAGGAGGTGCGGGGAAGGCTCGCAGCGCTCGGTCCTTGTAGTTTGGTCATCATCCACACCTCTGGCGACAAGGATCAACGCAGCGCCCTGAACACCCTCAGCACACCCGGTTTTTTCACCAAGGAGTTGGAGCGAGCTCTCTCTGATGGTCGTGTAGATCTAGCCGTTCACAGCCTCAAGGATGTGCCAACACAGGCTCCAGAGGGGCTCCAGCTCATCGCCACGATGGAGCGTGGTGATCCCCGCGACACCTTGCTGATCCGTCCAGAGGCCTGGGATGAACAGGCTGAGGGCTTCCCACTCAAGCGGGGCAGCCGCGTCGGGACCGGCTCCAACCGGAGGCGGGCTCAGCTGCGACGCCTGCGCCCTGATCTGATTTTGCTGGACCTGCGCGGCAATCTGCCTACTCGCATCCAGAAGCTTCGCCGGGGTGATTATGACGCGATCCTAGCAGCTGAGGCAGGACTACAGCGCCTCGAGAGTGATCGTAAGGGGCTCCACAGCCTGCCGCTGGAGGTCCGTGACTTTGTGCCCGCGCCAGGGCAGGCCGCTGTGACCGTACAGATGCGTGAGGATGATCCCCGCATCGCCCAGGTCGTCGAGCAGGTCAACCATCCAGTCACCGCTGAGGCGGTCAAGCTGGAGCGGAGCTTGATGCGTCGCCTTGAGGGGGGCTGTCAGCTCCCACTGGGAGTCCATGCGATCCAGGAGGAGCAGGGCTGGCGTCTGTTGGTCTCCTCCGCTCCTGCGCCTCAGCTCGGTGAGCTGCCTGAGCCCAGCGGCCCGCTCCTTGAGCTATATGCTGAGACCTCTGACTCTCTAGAGCAGACCGCCTTCAAGGCTCTCCGTCCCCTCACCGGACGAAGCTTAATCCTCACTCGCGCTGAGGCAGAGCCTCTGAAGGAGCGGTTGGAACGCCTGGGAGCGCGTGTTGAGCATCGCCCCGCTCTTGAGATCTACCTGCACCGCTTTGAGGTCAACATATCTCCTGAGCTCGATTGGATCTTTTTGTCGAGCGTCAATGGGCTGAAAGGGCTCAAGGCCAACATCGATAAGCTCCCAGATCTGCCCTATGCAGTGGTGGGTCCGCGTAGTGAGGCTGCTCTTGAAGAGGAGGGGCGAGCAGCCTCCTGTCGTCCTGAAATTTATAGCGCTGAGCAGCTTGTCGATGCCTTCCTTGAGCTTCAACAGCCCCCCCAACACATCCTCTGGCCTGTAGGCGACCTCGCCGATCCTGCGCCCGCCGAGCGCCTGCGGGCGGCGGGGCATACAGTCTCGCGTCCCCAGGTCTATGAGACCCGCGCGCCCGCTCAGATTGAGAGCCTGGAGGGGATCCCCGAGCCTGAGTTGATCTTCTTTAGCCCCTCAGCTTTTAAACACCTCAACGCGGCGATTGAGATCCCCTCAGAGGCGGGCCTGATCTCCATCGGCGAGACCACCAGCCGGGCGATCCGCTTGGCGGGCTTCAAGGTCAGCCGTCAAGCTCAACAAGCCACCATATCCAGCCTGATCGAGGCCCTCAAATGAGCACGCTCAATCGCCGCCCTCGCCGCCTGCGTGAGACTCAAGTTCTGCGCAATCTTGTCGCTGAGGTTGGGGTCCGCCCAAGCCAGCTGATCCAGCCACACTTTGTCCTCCCTGGCGCAGGCCGTATGGAGAAGATCGCGAGCATGCCAGGGATCGCGCGGCGCTCTGTAGATCTCCTCTTGGAGAGGGTCGCCGCAGATCTCAAGTTAGGGATCTCCAGCGTGCTGCTCTTTGGCTTGCCCAATGAGAAGGATCCTGTAGGTGATTGCGCCGCCCACCCAAAGAGCCCAGTGATCCGCGCGGTGGCCGCGCTCAAAGCTGAGTTTGGCGCCGCTCTGAATGTGATCACCGATGTCTGCCTCTGCGCTTATACCGATCATGGCCACTGTGGACTGTTGGACTCATCGGGGCGCATCCTCAATGATGAGAGTCTCCCCAAACTGACGGCGATGGCGGTCGCTCATGCGCAGGCGGGCGCGGATGTTGTCGCTCCCTCAGATATGATGGATGGTCGCGTAGAGGCGCTCCGCCAAGGGCTCGACGCCGCTCAGCTCAATCATGTAGCGATCATGAGCTATTCGGCGAAGTACGCCTCCGCCTACTATGGCCCCTTCCGCGAGGCTGCAGACTCTGCACCCAGCTCAGGAGATCGCCAAAGCCATCAGATGGACAGCCGCAACCTACGCGAAGCTCTCCGAGAGCTCTTCCTCGATCTGGAGGAGGGAGCTGATATCGTGATGGTCAAGCCCGCGCTGGCTTACCTCGATGTGATCCGCGCGTTCGCCGAGCACTCCAATGTGCCTGTCGCCTGCTACAACGTCAGCGGTGAGTACAGCATGGTTAAGGCCGCCGCTGCGCGTGGCTGGATCGATGAGGCCAGGGTGGTCCGCGAGACTCTACACGCCTTCGCGCGGGCAGGCGCCGAGATCATCATCACCTATCACGCGCGCGAGGCGCTGAGAGAGGGTTGGCTATGAAGCTGGAAGGCTCTGAAAAGCTCTATGCTGAGGCCTGTGAGCTGATGCCGGGCGGAGTCAACTCCCCTGTGCGAGCGTTTCGATCCGTAGGGGGCACTCCCCGTGTGTTGCAGCGCGGTGAGGGTGCTTATCTCCTCGATGTTGACGACAACCGCTATATCGACCTGCTGAGCTCCTGGGGTCCGCTGATCGCTGGACATGCTCATCCTCAGGTGGTCGAGGCGATCTGTACGGCGGCACAGGCGGGGACCACCTTTGGCGCCCCTTGTCCTGCTGAGATTGAGCTGGCTCGCCGAGTCATAGAGGCGATCCCCATCGCTGAAAGGGCACGTTTTGTCAGTTCCGGCACCGAGGCGGTGATGACCGCTGTTCGCTTGGCTCGTGGAGCAACCCAACGAGAGCGGATCCTGGTCTTTGAGGGCTGCTATCACGGCCACTCTGACGCTCTCTTGGTCTCTGGAGGCTCAGGGCTCGCGACCTTGGGGATCGCCTCAAGTGCGGGTGTGACCCAGGGAGCGGTGGCTGACACCTTCCTGTTGCCCTTAAATGATGAGGCTGCCATCACCCAGCTCTTCGCTGAACAGGGTGAGCAGATCGCCGCAGCGTTGATTGAGCCCATCCCCGCCAACGCGGGCTTGCTCATCCAGCGCCCTGAGTTTTTGAAGCTCCTTCGCCGACTCTGCGATGAGAGCGGCGCGCTCCTGATCTTCGATGAGGTGATCTCCGGCTTCCGCGTCTCGCGTGGTGGCGCGGGTGAGCATTATGGCATCCGCCCTGATCTGGTGACCCTCGGCAAAATCGTGGGGGGTGGCCTGCCTGTAGGCGCGATCGCCGGTCCAGCAACTCTGATGGATCAGCTCGCCCCTGAGGGGCCGATCTATCAAGCAGGGACCCTTTCAGGGAATCCTCTGGCGATGGCCTCGGGCGTCGCTACCCTCGATCTCCTGGATGAGACCGCCTACGCTCGCCTAGAAGAGATGACTGAGCGCTTGAGCGCTGGATTGGAGCAGAAGCTGCTTGAGCGAGGGCTCCCTGGGCAGGTCGCGCGGATCGGCTCGATCTTATGGATGACCTTCGCAGAGCGCTTGCCTCAGCAGCGCTGGTCTGATTCTGTCGCCGTGGAGCGCTACGCCCGCTTCCACGCGGCGATGCTGGAGGAGGGGATCTATATGGCGCCCTCCGCCTATGAGGTCGCCTTCCTTAGCCTGGCGCATGGCCCTGCAGAGGTGGAGGCGATCATCGCAGCGGCAGGACGCGCTTTGGAGAAGGTATGAGCCCCCTGATCTTGCGCACGCTGCGCAACGAAGCGACTGAGCGTACACCTGTCTGGTTTATGCGCCAGGCAGGGCGACACCTCCCTGAGTACCGCGCTCTGCGTCAGAAGCATAGCTTCCTAGAGATGTGCTACACCCCTGAGCTGGCCGCCGAGGTCACGCTTCAGCCGCTGCGGCGCTATGGCGTAGATGGAGCGATCCTCTTCTCCGATATCCTCCTTGTCCTCGACGCGATGGGCGCGGGGCTCCGCTTTGAGCCAGGCCCCATCATCGACAACCCAGTAACCTGCGCGGCGGATATCCATAAGCTTGCTGAGGTTGATCCAGGATCTGAGCTGGAGCCGGTTCAAGCAGCCATCCGGTTGATCCACGCCGCGCTGCCCTCTTCAGCCACTCTGCTGGGCTTCGCAGGGGCGCCCTTCACCCTGATGACCTACCTCCTGGGCCACCGTGGACCACGCGGCTTGATGAAGGCACGGGCCTTCCTCCTGGATGAGCCCGAGCTGGCTGAGCTGCTGTTGAGCAAGCTGGTGACCGCCAACATCGCTCAGCTCTCAGCGCAGATCGAGGCGGGTGCTCAGGTTGTACAGCTCTTTGATACCTGGGGAGGGAGCCTCACTCCAACGCAATGGCGCTGCTTTGCGGCGAGGGCCGCTGCTCAGGTCTTTCAAGGGCTGCGCAGCGCGGGTTATGGGGCGACGCCGATGATCTACTTCGCGCGTGGGAGCGCGGGGCTCCTGCCCCAGCTTAAGGAGGTTGGGGCGGATGCCTATGGCCTGGACTGGTGCTGTGATCTGGCGGAGGCTCGTAGGATTTTGGGGCCAGAGACGCCGATACAGGGCAACCTGGATCCTGCGGTGCTTCTGAGCGGCTCAGCTGATCTTAAAGCCGAGGTTGCAGCGGTCTTGGAGGCGGCGGGGCCGCGTGGCCACATCTTCAACCTTGGACATGGGGTTGATAAGGAGGTGGATCCAGCCCGCTTTAAAGCGGTGGTTGAGTGGGTGAGAGCGTTGAGCGCGAGATGAAAGCTGAGGAGCTGCTAAGAATCCTAAGGCGCGCAGATCGACCCGCGCCTCGCTACACAAGCTATCCCCCCGCCAACCATTTTCATGATCTCAAACCAGAGCGTTATGAGTGCGCCTTAACGCGGGCCTCCACCGAAGCTGAGACTTCACTCTCAGCCTATCTCCACCTGCCCTTCTGCCATCGGCTCTGCACCTTCTGCGGCTGCCACTCCATAAAAGGCGAGGGTCGTCGCAGCGTAGAGATCTACCTGAACGATCTGGCCCGAGAGATTGTCTTGATCTCGGAGCGCCTCGGCCCACGAAGGACGCTCAGCCAGCTCCACTGGGGAGGAGGTACTCCCAACTATCTCAACGCTGAGGAGATGATCCGCTGCTTCCGTCTCTTTGATGATCTCTTCGGTTGGACCCCAGAGGCAGAGCGTGGAGCGGAGCTGGATCCTTCAGTGCTCAAGGAGGAGCAGCTCTCAGCGCTCAGAGAGTTGGGCTTTAACCGAATCAGCTTCGGCGTCCAGGATCTCAACGAGGAGGTTCAGCGCCTCATCGGACGGCGGCAGAGCGCCAAGCAGAGCCGCCGCGCTGTTGATCTGGCCCGCAAGATCGGCTTTGAGAGCCTGCACCTGGATCTGCTCTACGGTCTACCTGGACAGACACGGAAGAGCCTCGCCGCCACTCTCGATGAGGTGATCGCTCTGGCTCCAGATCGCCTCTCCCTCTTTGGCTTCGCCTATATGCCACGATTGCGGCCCAAGCAGCTTGAGCTGGAGATCCATCGACTCCCCGACGCCGAGGCTCGCATTCACCTCTATGCAGAGTCTGTAGAGAGGCTGACGGCGGGAGGCTATGAGCGGATCGGGATGGATCACTTCGCGCGCCCTGAGGATCCTCTCTCTCTGGCTCAAAAGGAGGGGCGGCTGCACCGCAACTTTCAGGGTTACACTGTCCAAGAGGCCCCTGATATGATCGGTTTTGGTATCTCCGCGATCAGCGATATCGCGGGCTGCTATGCCCAAAACAGCAAGGACTTGAGGAGCTATCACGCTCAGCTTTCTGCTGGCGAATTGCCCACCTACCGAGGCTTTGAGTTGTCGGAGGAGGATCAAACACGCCGCGCTTTTATCACCGAGTTGATGTGTAACCTCGCCGTGGACTTTGAAGGCTTTGAGGCTCGCTTCCCCAAAACTGCTCCTTTTGCTCAGCTTTTCGCGGCGGAGATCTCAAGGCTCTCCAAGCTGAAAGAGGAGGGCTTCTTGAATTACAACACAGAGGGAATTGAGATGGCATCTCACGCTTGGCCGCTCGCGCGCTTGGTCGCTCTGGCCTTTGATCAGTATGCCCAGCGCGATGGCGCGGGCTATTCACAGGTGATCTGAGCCTTGCAAGAGATCACCGCCCTCCTAGGTCTCCTCCTCGGCAGCCCTCGGGATGAGTCAGAGGTCCTGCCCTTTCTCACCGAGCTGTTCAGCGATGCTGAGATGATCAAGCTTCCCGCCCAGCGCTGGCTGGGGCCTTTTATCGCCAAGCGCAGAGCCCCCAAGGCGATCAAGCGCTATCAGAAGATCGGCGGCGCCTCCCCTCTGATGAAGATCAGTCGTCATCAGATGGAGGCTGTCGCTGAAGAGCTGGAGCGACGTGGCTGGCCGGTTATCCCCCACGTGGTCGCGCGTTACCTTGGCCCGCGAGCGCGGGATGTGCTTGCCCAACTTCGCCGCGAGGGGGTGACTCAGATCTTGGCGCTGCCCCTCTACCCCCAGCGCTCAACTTCCACCAGCGGCTCCGCCCTCTCCGACCTGGAGGCGGCGCGGCTGGAGAACGATCCTGAGATCTTAAGCCCAGAGCCCTGGTGTACCCACCCCAGCTATATCAGGGCCCTCGCAGAGACAGTCTATGAAGGCCTAAGAGGTTTTGAGTCCAAGCCCCACCTTCTGCTCGCGGCTCACAGCTTGCCTCAGAAGCTCGTCGATGCTGGAGACCCCTACCCCGGAGAGATCTTGAAGACAGGTCGCGCGCTGCTGAACGCTCTGAGTTGGGAGGGCAGCTCCAGTCATGCGTATCAGAGCCGTGTGGGCCCGATCGCTTGGCTGGGTCCAGACACTGGCGATGAGCTGCGCCGGCTCGCCGCTGAGGGGATTGAGGATCTCCTCGTCGTCCCGATCAGCTTTGTCTCCGATCATCTGGAGACCCTCTATGATCTCGACTATGAGTTGGCTGAAGAGGCTAAGGCGGCTGGGATCAAGCGCTACGCTCGCTGCCCCGCTCTAAACACAAACCCAACCTTTATCTCAGCACTCGCGGACTTGGCGCAGGGCTGCTTGGAACAGAAGAGATGAGAGAGATCGCGGTGATCGGGGGGGGAGTCTCGGGGCTCGCTGCCGCTTGGAACTTAAGGGATCTTGAAGGGGCTCGAGTCCGTGTCTACGAAGCCACTGAGCGCACAGGTGGGAAGATCGTCAGCGAATCGGTGGCGGGCCTCTTGATCGAGAGCGGCCCCAATGGCTATCTCAACAGCGAGCCCGCCACTGAGCGCCTGATCGCCTCTCTGGGCTTGATCGATGAGCTGGAGTCCGCCTCCAAGCGCTCAGATACTCGCTTTCTCTACCATCAGGGGCGGCTTCGCCCCCTGCCCACCAGCCCCCTCGCCTTTCTCAGCTCGCCGCTGCTCTCTCTCCCCGCTCGCCTGCGTGTGCCCTTTGAGTTTTTCAAAGGGCCTGGACCCGATCAGGAGGAGACGGTTCGCGAGTTTGTCAGCCGTCGCCTGGGTCCAGAGATGGCGGAGGTGATGATCGATGCCATGGTCTCAGGCATCTACGCAGGCGATATCGATGCTCTCTCGATCTCTGCTGCCTTTCCTCGTTTGTTGGAGATTGAGGCACGCTATGGCGGGCTCTTTAAGGGGATGCGAGCGATCCGCAAAGAGAGGAGAGCGGCAGGGGAGCAGAGCGGTCCGACAGGACAGCCCCGTGGGCGCTTGACCGCCTTTAAGAGGGGGATGGGGACCCTGCCGGAGCGCCTGCGTGAGCGGCTCAGCGCACAGATCGAGACTGGGCGCGCGCTCGTCGATCTTGAGCAGCTTGAGGGCGGCTATCTGTTACACTTTAAACAGGGTGAGCCGGTAGAGATTGATGAGCTGATCTTAGCGCTCCCCGCGCCAGCCCTAGCGCAGATCCTCAAGGGGCTTGCGCCCAGCGCCAGCGCAGCACTCTCTCAGATCCCCTATGTTGGGGTGACGGTGGTCGCCCTGGCCTTTGAGCGCGCGGCGGTGAGCCACAGCTTGGAGGGCTTTGGCTTCTTGGCTCCCAGATGTGAGGGGCTGCGTGCTCTGGGTGTGCGCTTCGCCTCAAGCACTTTCGAGGGGCGAAGCCCTGAAGATCAAGTCCTGCTTGAGGTGCTCATCGGCGGAGCCCATGACGCTGAGGCGATCGAGTTGGGGGATGATGAATTGCTGGCCTTGCTCCTAGATGAGCTGCGTGAACCTCTTGGGCTCAATGGAGAGCCTAAGGAGCTTAGGTTTTATCGCCATGAACAGGCGATCCCTCAATACACCCTGGGTCATCTAGAGCGCCTCACGGAGATCGAGGCCGCCTTGGCTGGGCATCCCCGCCTTCAGCTCGCCAGCAATGCGCTCTATGGCGTGGCGATGAACAAGTGTCTGCTCCGCGCTGAAGAGGTCGCTCAGGCGCTCCTTCAGCAGCCATCCTGCCAGCGAGGCACCTGATCGATCACAGGGGGTGCTTCTCCATCGGGGCCACAGCGGATATTCAGAGGACGGTTGGCAGACTCGGCGCACTCAGAGGTCACCTCTACGCTCTCCCAACTCCCCCGCGTATATTTGTACTCGATGGGACCCAACTCCAACTCCAGGGTGACGCTGGCCTCATTCCCGCTGCGGCTGAGGACTTGGGCGTCGGGCTCCCAGTCCAACATATCCCCGGTGAGATAGATCTCACCCGCGCTCTCCGCTGGGACCTGCACCTGGAATAGAACCCGGCAGTGTGTCGGGGGAGGAGCCTGATCCAGCTCTGGGATGGCTTTATCTACCTCAAGTCCTTCATCAGGATCAGGAGCTTCGCTGTCTGACTGATTGATATCAATAGGGGGTGTCCCGGTATCAAAGCGGGCTAGATCAAAGCCACTACCAAAGTCGAGGCGAAGCAGATCCTGAAACTGCGCGGTGTCAGCTTCACCAGCGTCCGGCTCAACATCATACTCGGAGGGATCAAGACAGGCGCTCAAAGAGAATAGAACGAGCAGCAAGCAGCACCTCATCTCACCACCTCACCTGAGCTTGAATCTTGAAAACATCCTCATCGGGGGCATCAGCGGTGACCACATCACTCACCGCCTTCACACGCTCAAGCTCTCCAATATTCTCCCCATAGTCGTAGCGAGAGTAGGAGAGGAAGATCTCCATCCCCTGAGCTGGGCTCATCCCCAGGCGGGAAGTGATCACCCGGAAGCCTAAGGAGTCATGGTCCATATCGAGGATCACCCGATCAAAGCGGAAGGCCAAGAAGGGCTGCTCCAGCCAGTGAGGGCTGCGATAGATCAGCTCACTGCCCCACTTGAGATAGAAGCGATCGTGGCGGTTGGCGTTGGGGTCCTCAGAGGCGCCTGTGCCTATCGTATGGATGGTCATCCCAAAGAGCTGAAGATCCAGGCCGTTGAATGTCGAGCCCAGGAAGGGGCGGGTGCTGCGTACGAGATTCCAGGTGAGCGCCCAATGGGTCGCCAGCAGCTCTCCGGTGCCCTCTTGACCCAGGTAGTTATTGGCGAGCGTGTTCCCTCCCTGGCTGTGGAGCAGCTCAAAGGATCTGTTGACCCAGCGGACATCCTCAGCCTTGTAGTGCCCCAAGGCCAGATAGAGGGGGCCGACTCCAGGGATCGCCAGCCAGAGATCTCCTCCCAGGACCCGCAAGGATCCATCGGCTTCTTGGAGCTGGTTAAAGGCATACTCATTATCCTCAGTCCAGCTCCAAAGGCCGTAGAAGCCCGCGCGGACCCAGTTCCAATCGATCCCCGCGTTAAACCAAGTCAGGGGACTATATCCCTCTCCAGGGCCCTCTCCGGTCTTTTGATAGGCTCCGTAGCCCCCCCGGAGAAAACCTCGCTTGAAGATCTTGCTGTGGAGAGAGAGCCCGCCGGTGTGCGTTCGGCTGAACATATAGGTGTCATAGGGGGCTACATAACCCAGACGCTCCCAAAACATCCCCAGGCGCGCAGTCAACTCAAACGGCCCCAGCTCAGGAGCTTCATACTCCACAAAGCCAGTGGCGATGCCCCACTGTCCCACAGGGTTGCCGCGGGGCTTATTCCAATCTGAGAAGGACTCCGCAAACATCCCCAGGACAAAGCGAGCGCGCCCCTTCTCAGCGCTCAGAGCCAGCTCGCTCCAAGAGGACTCATTTATGCGGGTGTAGGCGAAGCCAGACTCAAAGTAGTGGTCATCAATGAGATAGGGCCCTCGGCTGCCGGTCAGCTCTGCTTGACGAAGAGCCATCCTCGCGTAGCCATGCCAACCAAAGCGCCAACTCCCAACATCGGCATGATCCTCTTCTGGGAAGTGATGACCTAAGCTCATCGGCTCAGCCAGGGCCAATCCTGCCCAGAGAGAGAGCAAACTGAGCAACTTAAAGCTCTTCACGCGACCTCCTCATCGATCCAAAGAACAGAGGCAGGAGGAGCAGGAAGAGCCCTCCCCCTCCACGCCCAACGCCTTGAGCGCTGCACATCGAGGCAGAGTCATCATCCCAGTTCGCCTCTGAGGGCTGGCCAGGGCCTCCCCCTGCTGAACCACCGGCCCCTGTGCTGCCATCTCCCCAAGGACCGCCAGTACCTGCATCTCCCCAAGGGTTGATCGCACCACCGCCTCCACCGCTGCCCCCCAGGCCCCCATCGCCGATCCCCCCATCGTCGACAGGGAGAGGAGGATCTGGAGGCCCCATCGGGCAATGCTCCATCTGATTGCCAAAGAGCGGTGGGCGAAAGCCATACTTCTCCATCTGAGCCATCATCCAGGCTCCCGCGCCATAGCCCACCATCGGGACTACGCCGGTGTAGTAGCCCTGATCGGGATCAAATAGCTCAGGGATCAGGAAGTCATTGACGGCGGCGGTGTCGGTGATCTTGTTGAGCAGCTCGTCAGCGCGAGCGGTCTCGCCGAGGCGACGCCAAGCTTCCCCGATGCGCAGATCCAGCAGCACCCACTCTGAGAGATCATAGAGGTTGGCGCTGGCCTCCCCCACCAGAGAGAGATCCGCCTCTAAGCGACGATAACCCCCGAAGCCCGTCTGCATGGAAGTAAACTGATTGAGCGTGCTCCTAAAGACCGGATCCTCGGGGAGAAACAGGCTCCAGCTCAGGGCCTCTCCGGTGGAGCCGTCACGATAGATATGAGACTGAGCGACCCCCAGATGGCTCACCAAGGATTGATCTTGACGATGCACGAGGCGGTCACGGAGGGCTTGATGCATCCTTGAAGCGGCGTCTCGGCACTCGGCGGCTCGTTGGCTCCAGCGAGTTCCCTGTTCTGGGCGGCGAGCAGCATAAGCCTCCAAGATATCGGCGTAATCGTAGAGCCCTCGAATTTGAGCCGCGGCGGTATAGGTGAAGACCTGCCTAAAGTCCCAATGCACCTCCCAGATAGAAGCCTCAGCGCGGGGGAGGTCATTATCCATATTGTCGAGGATATTTTGAGCCACCTCATCTAAGCCCTCCAAGACCGTGTCTCCATAGTCTGTGCGGCTCTCCAGCCAAGCGAAGTCACAGCTAAAGTGCAGGCTCATCCGCGCCGCCCAGAGGACCAGCCCCCAGCCATCTGTCTCTACATTGGGACCGTGATAATTAAAGTCCGCCTCCTCCTTACCATTGCCATAGTAGCGGCAGCTGGAGATGCGATAGGGGAAGCCGATATAGTCTCCTCCGCTGAAGTAGCTGGCTTCAGCGTTCAACCAAAACTCTATCCCCAACTGAGCTTCTTGAGGGTGGCCTGTCATCGACATCGCCACCACCGCATAGGCCATATCCCTCACCCAGCCTGTGTGCCACTCTCCCACCGGGAGAGCCGCTAGAACCATCCCAAAATTGCGACGGTTGGGCTGCTTGGGCTCACGTACCTGCCCCATCCTCAATACAGTCTCCGATTGGCGCCAGAGGGCTTTTTCGGTATTGCTGAGATTGTCCAACATTGTTGGGACCCTCCAAGCCTCAAACTCGCTCAGCGCACGGTGATGCAGCTCCTCAGCACCCGCATCTCCAGCGAAGCCCTCCCAGAGAGCTAAGATCTGCTCAAGGCTACGATGGTCACGGAAATCCTCCCTTTGGGGCTCGTTAGGGTTGTCGTTGAGGAAGAGGATCGCCTCTCCCCACCAGCGGCTCTCACCCGCTGGGATTTCCAGATTTTTCTGAAGGATCAAGATCTGGCTATCGCCCTGACAGTTGGGACCGCCTTGAGCATCTTCGCCCTGCTGGATGGCGCGATAGAGATCAGCGTCTGCGCCGCAGCCTGCCTGCTCGACGCCACCGATGGGCATATAGATCACATGCCCTCCACCAGGGCCGGTCTCGATGCCATATGTTCCGTTCCAGCTGATCTCCTCACTCTCATCACCGCGCCCGACTCGACTGTCATTTAGGCTGCTGCCCAGCTTGAGGTTGGGCTTGGCGAAGAGCGAAACCGATTTACTTGAGCCTCCTATGTTCTCAGCGCGGATGAGCATCACCATCGCGTTGCCCTCATAGCCAAAGGGGGAAAAGTAGTAGATCTGGTAACTCATCTCCCCTTCGCGCTTACGGGCGGTGATGATGTTGCTTTGCTGTTCATAACTGGCGCTTAAGCGCTCCAGCCAGAGGTGTTGCCCATCGGCCCTGGCGCCAAAGTAGATGTCATGAGCTAGGTTGCGACGACCGATCCCTCCATCCCTGCGATTGTCAGGTGGAGCGACGAAGCGGTAGGGGTGCTCCAGGAACTCCTTGATGCGCCCCTCACGCCCATCAAAAATCTGGAAGCCGTGACCGTTCCCTGTGGTCAGATAGTGCCAGCTGCGCTCGTAGGCCCAAGCCTGGGAGATTATAAGCGCGAGGATCAGGCTAAAGCGCATCCTCTCTCCTTCAGTCAAATTTTTAATTGGGCGCTCTCTCGGGAGCCCTGATGTTCTCAGGGGAGAACGTGGCTCTCCAGAAAGTGGACGCCCTTTTCTGAGCAGACTTTCCTAGAGCTGCGGGGCATTTCAACACCGACGAATCGCAACGTTGGCGGTGAATGAAGGAGTGGTGGCTCAATATGCGTTTTGGGGCCTTCTTCTCAGAGATGAAAATAGCATGGCTAGGTAATGATTCTCGTGTTATCCTGATGGAATGGTAGATTGCGTATGCTTTTGAAAATTCAAGATTTGATGGATGACAGTCAGTATTTTGATCGACTCCGTGAGATGCGCTGGCCAGAAGGCCGAATGTGTCTATTCTGTGATGGACATAGAGTAATTCGACGAGGCTGGGATGATAAGCACCCAGAAAAGCAGCGTTATGAATGTAAGGGGTGCTTTATGCGGTTTGATGATTTAACGGGGGCTATATTTTCAGGGCACCATCGGCCATTAAAGATATGGATGCTAGTGCTTTATTTCATGGGATTGAACCTATCCAATAGTCAAATACTAAAAGAACTAGATCTGAATAAAGATGATGTTTTCAACATGACCACATTACTGAGAGAGGGAATAGTTAAAAAAAAGAGATATAATGTTGGATGATATTGTCGAATGCGATGAAGTTTACATCGTGGCCGCGCATAAAGGACAAAAGAAAGAAGTCCTTCGGGCTGGTCGAGAACCAAGGCGCCGAAACGCTTAAAGGAAAGACAGGAAGAGGGATAGCAGCAAATAATAAGCCTCCAGTCTTCGGAATGATTTCCAGCAGTGGTCAATTAGCGATGAAATCGCCGCCAAATGTTAAAAAACAAACAATCAAGCCTTATGTTTTTGATAACATTAAGCAAAGCAGCCTTATATATGCTGATGAATACATCATTTATTATTATTTTAGGAAATTGGGGATTCTATCATAAAATAGTCAACCATGACAGATATGGATATGCTCGTGATGATGATGGAGACGGCTTCTATGAAGTCCATATTAATACAACAGAAGGGGTATGGTCTCTATTAAGAAGTTGGCTCAGACCTCATCGCGGTATTTCTCAGAAATATCTATCTCACTATATAATCTTTTTTTGAGTTCATCCATAATGCAAGAAAGCGTGGAAAAGCAGTATTGCATTCGCTCATAGAAACTTTGGTTTCACGACCTCAAAACGCATATTGAGCCTTCAGGATTTCAAAAACTGACCGAAGTTTTGAGGGTTTGTCAAAGTTGAAGAAATGGTAAGAATCGGTGCAGATGAACATTTTGATAAAAATAGATCCACACAACAAACATGAGAGGTTCCAGATGACATATAAGATCATCAAATTCGATCCAAATACTGCAATTCAGAAGATGTGGCAGAGATATCATGATTTTTTCATGCCAATCGCTGAAGAATGTTATCCAAATATAAGGATTAACAGCCGGGAAGATACAGAGAGAGTCATTCGTCCTGGTATGGAAATGTGGATAACGACTCATTGGATGCTCTATAATCAAGAAATGGAATCGTTCGTAGGAAGAATGACTTATGAATATGCCGAAGATGATCTTGAGTCATGCAGAATCTCAATTCATATTTCAAAAGAATATCGTATGAATGGGCTCTCTATGGTCCTTATGAAAAAAGCTGTAGAGAGTATGAGAGAAGATAAAAGGACAAAGATGATCATATCAACAGAGTCTTTCATTGAGTACAGTGAGGAATGGGCACAGAAGCTTGGGTTTAAGAATGTTCAGACAAGTTCACAGAACAGAATATTCGTCGACGATATTGATGATGGATTGATGAGCGACTGGGCATCTATCCTTGAAGAAGATGATTCGATCGAGCTTGAGTTATGGGAAAATATGATAAATGAAGATCATATGGGAAAATTGGTTTCATTAATCCAGGATTTTCACAATAATGCGCCGAGAGGAGAGGATGAGTCCCAAATAATAAATGTTGATGAGTCATTCTGTCGCCAATATATGAAATGGCATCTTGATAAAGGGTATGAATGGCTATTCCTCACCGCGTATAAAAGAGAAAGCGGTGAACTTATCGCTTGGACAAATCTCTTCTTCGATAAGAAGAACAGAGAGCATGTTAACCAGGGGGGAACAGGTGTTTTGAGTAGATACACTGGCAATGGATATGCAAAGTCAATCAAAGCATCCATGTATAGAAGATTGATGAGTAAATATTCAGAGGCAAGTTATATTGTAACAGAAAATGCCGAAGAGAATGAGTCGATAAATTACATTAACGAAAAAATAGGGTTTAAGCACTGGTACAGCAGCAAGACATGGCAAATTTCCTTGGATGAAGGATTTTCATGGATGGAATCTGACTAGAGTATTTCAATTAATATCAGCCCCATAGGGAAGATACGCATATTGGTGCTCTACTGCTCCGAGAATTTCATCGATGTGGGCATTTTTAATGCTGTTGAGCTGGGCGGTGCATTTGACAAGCGGTTGGAAAGGCTCCTTACTTTTCTTATCTCCCGCTCCAGTCACCATCGCTGAGGTTATCGATGCTCAAACCCTTTCACCTCCTACTCACCGCTGGTGCCGCGGCGCTGACCGCCTGCTCTCCTCTGGAGGTCACGGCGGTCCACGCTCCCCGCTACACCAAGGTTCTGATTGAAGATGTGCCACACCTCAAGCAGAAGCCCGATCTCTGTGGTGAGGCTTGCGCGGCAATGGTGCTGAGCAAATTAGGCTTCACCCACAACCAAGACTGGGTCTTCAAGCAAACAGGAGTCGATCCCGCTCTAGGGCGCGGTGCTTGGACACGTGAGCTTAAGCGTGGCTGTGAAAAGATCGGCTTTGAGGTCGGGCCAGTTTGGCACAAGGTCGCGGCTCAACACGCTCCGCGTGAGCTTGAGGCGTTGTGGGCCGCGCTTCATACTGATCTCCTTCGTGGAGTACCATCGATAGTCTGCACTCGTTTTGATGAGCAACCCGACACTACAGAGCATTTTCGACTCATCTTGGGCTATGACGCTGACAAAGACGCGGTCATCTACCATGAGCCCGCGCGCTCCGATGGCGCCTATATGCAGATGTCACGAGCGCGCTTCCTCTCTCTATGGCCGCTCAAATACAAAGCTCAGGAGTGGACTGTGGTGCGCTTGCGGCTGAAGCCCAGCGCTGCCCTGACCGCCAAAGCAAAGACAAGGAGAGAAGTGAAGGCTCAAGCAGCATCTCGACCAACCGCGGCACCCGGCTTTACAGAGGCTGACTATGCACAACACCTCGCCGATCTTGAGGTGCCCGCTGGGTTCACTGTTCTCATCAAGAAGCCTTTTGTCATCATCGGTGATGAACCCGCTGATGTGGTTCGCAGGCGTGCCAACGGCACTGTAAAATGGGCTGTGGATCATCTAAAGGCGCTCTATTTTTCGCAAGATCCAAAGAGGATCCTGAATATTTGGCTCTTCAAGGATCGCGTGAGCTATGAGAAACACTGCCGCAGCCTCTTTGGTCATGAACCAGATACTCCCTATGGCTATTACTCCTCATCTGCCCATGCCCTGATCATGAACATCGCTACAGGAGGCGGGACGCTGGTGCATGAGATCGTGCATCCCTTCATGGAGTCAAACTTCCCCAAGGTCCCAGCCTGGTTTAACGAGGGACTTGGCTCCCTCTATGAGCAGTCCGCAGGGCGTAATGGGAAGATCGTGGGGCTCACGAACTGGCGACTCGCGGGACTACAAGAGGCGATCCGCGCAGGCCTGCTCCCTTCGTTCCATAAGCTTACACACACCACAGAGAGGGAGTTTTATGACTCTGATCCAGGGAGCAACTATGCACAGGCACGCTACCTCTGTTACTACCTCCAAGAGCGTAGCTTGTTGACTCAGTTCTATCGCGATTTTAGGGCAAATCAAGCGAGCGATCCAAGCGGCTATCAGACGCTGATCTCCACGCTCGGTGAGAAGGATATGGCCGCCTTCCAACAGCGCTGGCAGCGCTGGGTTCTCACCCTAAGGTTTCCCTAATCCACGGCGCTCTAAGATCTGTTCTCAAATCTAGGGATGTGGGAAAGAGATCTCTTCAGAACTGCTCATCAGGGAGCTCATCGCGGCGTTCGAACGCGCAGTCAACCGTATAGACTGTATCTGCTTCGATCTCATCGATGCCTTCGATGATCGCACACGCATAGAGTTCATTGAGTTCAGCGGGGAACCACTCCGGTGGAGTCAAGAGCGCGTCGATGCGCGAGACGATGCTCTTTAGATCTACCTCTTCGAGCGCCTCAGCAAATCCACCTTCTAAGACCTGAACCACCCGCGCATAGCGTACCTCTTCTGCCCCGCTCACCACACCGTCAATAGAGAGCATGGTGTAGTACCAAGAGATGAGCGTGAGCCGAATATCTTTGTCGGCGCTCTCAAACTCAGCGTTGAGGCAGGCCGAGAGGCTTCTCATACCGGCAGCAGGCTCAGCGGCGATCCGCGCCACCGCGATATATTCGCTCTCAGCTATCATCGGCAACCATCGCCCATCTCGGTAAAGGTTACGCGCGATATGTCCGGCGAAGAGCTGACGTTCACCCATCTCCGCCTCACCATCAGCCCAGATGCCATCCGCCAGGAGTTGGTTGACACAGTCGATCCGCGAGCGAGTGTCCAAGAAGCTGGCCCCTTCTTGCAACATGCCAGATCCCCAGGGACGGAGGCTCACGTCGATGTGTGCGCCGATCCGGTTGACTTCATAGGCTGTAAGAGAAACGTCGGCGATGAAGATGATGCCAAAGGTGGCCCACCCCAAGATCTGCTTGCCTGCGCCCCGCGCGGCAGCCTTTGCTGAGGCCTTCGCGAGGACCTCCGCTCCTTTTATAGAGACCAAATCGACGATGCTGGAGATGCTTCTCAGGATCACGGCCTGGATCAACCGCGTCGGCACCGCCCCATCTCTGGCGCTTAAGAGTAGGTCTTTCAGGACCGGCAGCACCAGCCCTGTTACCAAACTTGCTTGAATCTCAGGAAACTCATTGGCGGCGAGCATCACATAGACCATCAGGTAGAGATTGATGCCCTCACGCACATCGATCTCATAAGCAGCCGCGATGCGCAGCAGCATCCGCACTCGGATCTGAAATTTCATCAAAAACTCGTGGGGGATGCTGATGCCCACTCCGATGACTGGGATCAGGGACTCAAGATTGCCCAGGGTTGAGGCACGCACCGCCGCCCATCGATGAGCTTCGATGATACGTTGCGCTCGATATTCGCGTGGCTCTGAGAATGGGAACACTTCATCAAACGGATCCTCGATATCGTTGAGGAGTCCCATGGTCTCGATGAGTTGAGCATATAGATATGAGATGGCGCCATCGGCTGCGAGCAGATCCAAGTTACGACGGAGGTTGGGGGCGAGCGTGTCATCCTGCGCTGGTTGGATCGATCTCCTGGAGTCAGCCTTTGCATCAAAGCTCTGCCCCAACGCCACTGAGTACGCCACAAAGTAGCCTTCGAGGATCCGTCCAGTCACCCGAACGCGCAGCTGCTCGATCAAGGTGGCGCGTGTATCCTCAGTGGGCACCTCAGCGGCCAAGGCGTCGAGCTGGACCTGCTCTTCAGCTGTGAGTTTATGCGACAGCGCAGCCACCGCATCCACAAGCATCGACCACTCAATGAGCGGCTCCCTCAAGCCCATCAAGAAGTTGTGTTCAGCCCTCAGCGCTTGGCGAACGCTCTGTGTGTCTTCTCCATTCCAACATAAGCGCGCGGTGGCATCACAATCGCCATCCGCTTTACCAGGCAAACCAAAATGTTGAAACTCATCTTGGAGACCCTTACCCATCTCGGTTGAGGGTGTGGGATCACCACAGCTGAACAATACACTCAACGACAAAAGAAGCGAAAGGGAGATACGCATCGGGTGCCCTCGATTGACGAGCGGAGCGAGCCTAAATATATACCTCGACATAGCGATCTGCAACGCCTTGTTCTGAGGGCTGCCCCGTCAAAAGGAGAGATATGGTGCTCCAAGCTATAGTCAGCGCCCCCCTCATTCAATCTTTACCCAGGGCCAGCCGAGTGTTACTCGCTGGTGCGGGCGGGGGCTATGATGTGATCGGCGCCATCCCACTCCTCCTTGAGCTTGAAGCTGTTGGACATGAGGTTCACTTGGGCAGCCTCAGCTTCACCAACCTTCGACAACTTCAGGGGGCGATTGAAGAAGCTCCAGGGCTTTTTCAGGTTTTCCCTGAGGCGGCCAGTGAGGAGATCTACTGTCCTGAAGCCTGGCTCGCCTCCTGGCTTAAGAAGCGTTCTGGGCGAAAAACACTGGTTTGGGCCTGGGAGAAGACAGGGGTGCAGCCGCTCTCTGCTCATTTTGGACATCTATGTCGCCGTCTGGCCTTGGATGTCATCATCCTGGTGGATGGTGGGATCGATGTTATCCTCAGAGGAGATGAAACCAGCCTTGGGACCCCCGCTGAAGATCTCTGCTCTCTCGCCGCAGTGCAGCGCTGTGGTGTTAAGCAACGCATGATCGCCTGCATTGGCTTAGGCGCTGAGCTTCGTGATGGGATCAAGCATGCTCAAGTATTGGAGCGCATCTCCGAGTTGGCGAGCGCAGGAGGCTACCTTGGGGCCAGCGCCCTGGTGGATCAAACGAAGGTCGGGGCTGCTTACCGCGAGGCGGTCGAGTACATATTTGAGCATCAATCCCGGCAACACCGCAGCCATGTTCATCGCGTGATCCTCGCGGCGATGGCGGGTGAGTTTGGAGCGGTCGCCGCACATGTCTGGCTCTCTCCTCTGCTCAATATGTTCTGGTTCTTTGATCTAGGTATCGTAGCCAATACTCATCTGTTCTTAGAACATCTGAGCGAGACTCAAAGCATAGGAGAACTGGTTCTCTATATCAGAGGATTTCGCAAGGGCTTAAAAATACAGGAAAAAAAAATTATACCGATCTAAGAAACACAACAGTCAGGACAGTTGTAACTTCTCAATAAGTCCGGGCGCTCGCTGTAATCTACGCGGCCAGGGCTTC
>CAYLJJ010000067.1:29409-38880 GCA_964384025.1 uncultured Nannocystaceae bacterium | reverse complement strand
CCCCCTTAAACTTCGCTTGCCTTGTTTTGCATCTCAACCCTGGCCGGAGTATTGTTATCCAACAAAGAGCAGACCACCAAATCCGGCGGACCCAAGTTCTGGGGTTGATATTTTAGAGAGGGGATTTCATCCCCTTCTTCTCCCGATCTGATACTCTTTTGTTTCTCTGGGGGTTGTCAGAGAGATTCAGCATCTCGAACGGATTTCTCGCATTTGATCGTCACGAGGAGCGAGGACGGCAATGTAGTATGGCGTCACATGAGCATCCCCCCCCAGTAGAGGTGTCAACTCTATGATTCGCGATCTCTTCGTGGATGACGAGGGTTGAATATTTATCGTTCGCCGATCTGATCTTGATGCAAAAGACACTGTCCAGCGAGCATACCCACCAAATTCTAAGTTCTAAGACGGCACCTGCACTGCGCCATATCTACACCGCTATACCCGGATGATCCAACCACGAAATTCGGTGGGCTCAGAAATTCTGATACTTCTAATCGCTTAGAATTCCTATACTCATATATCCTAGAATTTGTAGATAATTTTACTATTCCCTATAAGCAGGATACTCACAGGGTCAAGAGGTTCGAGTGCTGCAAGGCTTCGCAGGTGACGACATCCCAGGCGAGAGATATGTCCACCAAATTCGATAACGAGAATCGATACAGCGATAGCGGCATGAGCTACTATGTATCGCACCTACAGCTACTGAGCACGGTGCTCACATACCCCACAATCATCATCTCTGTCTGGATAGCCTCGACATCTTCTTCGCCGTTGATTGTAGGGGTTCTGTGTGCTTTCTACATCCTCTTGAACATTCTGTTGAGCCAACGAGAAATCGCCGCGCCATTATCTGTAGGTCTGATCGAAAAGAGAATCATCTTTGGTTCGAGCATCCTGTTCGCTCTCGGCTATTTTTCAGGTCCTGACTCAAATGCTTGGGTGTTGGCATTCGCTCCCGTGATGGCTGGCCCGTTCACTCCATCTGCCTTGATGGGGCTCATACTGATCGTCACAGCAGCGACTGGGGTAATTTTGGGATCATTGATCGCAGGTACAGCACCCATGCTGCTCGTTACTCCCTTGTTGAGTCTCATGACTGCTGGATTCATCAGTTGGGTCCTTGTTGATCAAGTGATATTGACGAGTCGAGAACTGGAAAAAAGGATGACAGCCCTGGAGAAGGCGCTCAAAGTGAAAACTGATTTCATGACCATGATCGGTCATGAAATCAAGACTCCATTAAATGGGATGATTGGTACGATGCGCTTGCTTTCAGAAACGAGCACAGCAACTGACAAGAAAGCTCTGATAGAACTGTTTGATGAGTCTGAGAATTCGATGATGATGATCCTCGATAGCATTTTGAACCTCACATCCATCGAATCTGGAGGAATTGAAGCAAAACTAGATCCTTGCGAACTTAGGCGATTATTAATTGAAATTAATAATCTAATGCAAGCAAAAATTCAAGATATAGGATTACAATTAAAAGTAGCAGTACCCAAAGAAGAGCTATGGATTCAATCGGATGCTTTCTTGCTTAAAAATATTCTTGTGAATCTTGTAGATAATGCAATTAAATTCACCCCACAGGGGAGCATTGAACTTTCTTTCTCTTTCGTCAAAAAAGAGGACTCGATTATATCGATAAAGATCTATGTTAAAGATTCTGGGATTGGGATTCATAGAGATTCAATCGATTCACTATTTAAATTATTCTATCAGGTGGAATCCGGTTCGAATCGAAGATATCAAGGGGTAGGCCTTGGGCTAACGGTATGTCGAGAGTACGCCAAGCTTCTGGGCGGAGAGGTGTATGTTCAATCGAAGATTGGAAAGGGTTCGACTTTCTGGATAGAATTCGATGCAGAGGTCTCGCCAGGAATCATTCCGAAACTGCAATCACAAAGATCTGGTCCAGTACAAAAAGGCAATGTTCGCGTTCTCCTGGTAGAAGACAATGTGATAAATCGGAAAATTGCCATGAAATTCCTCGAGAGGATTGATTGTGATATCACTATCGCTGTTGATGGTCAGGAAGCTATCGAGGAGTTTTCTAAATCCTCTTTTGATCTAGTGTTGATGGATTGCTTGATGCCAAGGATTGATGGCTATGAAGCGACGAAAGCTATCCGCAAACTAGAGGAAAGGAGTCAAAAACATACGCCTATCATCGCTTTAACAGCAAATACACAGAAAGGTGACAGAGAAAAATGTATAGATGCAGGGATGGATGACTACATGTCCAAGCCCATTAACCTTAATAAGCTTACCCTCACATTTGATAGATGGATCATCCAGAATGATGACTGAGCGACTTGAAAGAGCCTGAAATAGATACCACCTCGTCTATATTCTAAAGAACAATCAACCCCTGAATTCTTTCAAAATCTACTGCTGGAGTCGCCGAGCTTGTGCATCCATCGTGGCGATAACGCATACGCCCAATTCCGCGATGAAGCTCATCCATCGTGATAACAGATAAAGGAGCGAAGATAGGCTCATCTAACCGCCTCAGGAGCGAAGACTGGGAACCTCAACAACCCGTTGAGCTGCGTCGCAAAGGAGGCAAGCTGAAGCCCCTGGATCGGTATCACTCAACTGTGGCCAGGACCGATTCCCAGCATTCTCGTAAACTCACGCAGATCTTCAGGGCTGGATGCATCAATCTATTTCGCCCCAACAGGCTCGGAGATAAGCTGCACTCCTCTGCTACAAGGTTTAAGCTCATGTGTTGTCGATTTGTCTCCTTGCTTCTCTTGGTTCTGGTTGGCTCTATGAAACTCTCGTTTGCACAAACTGGGTGTGGCGTTGAGCGCTGGACCTGTGATGCTACTCCACCCTTGCCATGTTGGGGTCACTGGCACCGAGCCCAGGTCGTGGAGAGCGAGCAGCCAGGGGCTGAGGCGCGAATCCGCGCGAGAGTGCGTGCAAAGCTCCGAGATCATCTATGTTCTGGGGGAGTTGCTTGTGCGACCTTGGAACCTGATATCAGTATCTACCCCGTGAAGGCTGCGCGCTCAGGAGGCCACATCTGTGCTCAGGCTATCTTGGATAAGGCGCGCTATGCTCAATGGAAGCGGAGCGCGACCAGCCTGGATGCGGTTATGCCTAAGCTTTATAATCTCGCCAGAAGCATCCTCAAGGCTGCCAAGGGTCGCGCTGTAGCTGTTTACCGGGTCCGGGATGGTATCGCCTGGGGTGGTGCACGATCCGCATGGGTTCAGAGGCTGCTTGAAAGTGCTCTCATCACTGAAGGGGGGCGGGTCATCGAGCCTCCGAAGGACTGGGATGGTCGCAGGCGGCTGCCAAAGGTTGAGCTTATCCTGGACGCTGCGATCTCGGCGCGGATGGAGAAGCAGGTCTCTATCCTGGACGTTCACTGGAGGGCTCGACGAGGGCAAGAGCTCGTGGTCAGCGAGACTCTGAACTTCCCAAGCGCCGCCGCTCCCAAGGTGGAGTCTCCTCGCCATGTCCTGGCTCCCAGAGAGAACGAAGCTGTGCACCTATCGTTCGATGCTCGCCCAGGGGGCATGCTGTGTGATGGTGAACGCACCACTCTGCGGTTGAAGAGCGAGCGCGATCTGCATGTACGCGTCCTGAACCTGTTCGCGGATGGAGGTCAAGGGCTCCTGCTCCTCCCAGACCGGGGAGTGGAGGGGCGCTTGAAGGCAGGCAAGACCCTGAGCATCGGACCGTTTCGAGCCATCCCTCTCGGCAGCGCCGAGCAGTTCCTCGTCGTGGCAGCCCCGACTCGAGCAGGTCTAGGGTGGCTGGGTGGACTCTCGCCAGGCTGTCGTTTGACCCCACTACAGGCTGGGCGCCTCGCCGGTGGCGATCTCCCCAAAGACGCCCTGGTCAGCCAAACCGGTTTCCGTGTGGTCCAGGACCCGACTTGCCCGGTCGTGACTCCCAACCTCCGTCGCCGGATCAAGAGAGCCCTAAAGAAGATCCATCTTTGTCAATGAGCAGCCCTCAGGGACTTCTTCGACCTATTTGTCGTGGGTGAAACGAGGTCAGGGCTGAGAGGAGATCTCTAAAGGCAGGAGGCTGGAGAGAGGGGCGAGCCAGCTTGGATCTTTAGAGGCTTGAGCCAGCTTGCCTCGCAATGCACGGCGAGCCTGCTCCTCATCGCTGGGATGAATCGCCTTAAGCTCCCACTCCAAGGGCAGCAGGAGATGATCTGGCTGACAAGCCTTCAAGAGCAGACGCGCTCGGAAGCGGCAACGAGGACCCAAGCTGCTGCGATCACAGTTGATCTCTCCCTCTGGTTTGAGGCTGAGCCCCTCCGGTAGACAGGAACCTCCCTGTTGAATCTTGAGGCCCAAGCCGCTGAGGGCCTCCATCAAGCCTCTCTGAGCGGGCTCAGGCCAGCTTCCAGGCAACAGCAAGATGCTGCGTGAGAGTTGTCGCTCCCGAGCCTGAATAAGCGCCTCCCAACGCTGAAGATCCTTGGCAGGCTCAGGGCTTTCCAGGAGCTGAAGCGACCTAAAGAGGGGGAGGAGCAGCGCCCAGTGACGAGCAGCAGCGCGATAGGCAGGGGTGAAGCGTTCGCTGCGTTTTGCCTGGAGAGCAGCTTGAGCCTGAGCCCGAAAGGCCAAGGCAGGGGCTCGATATTCCCCCTCTAGACGCTCTAAGAGGGCTGCTCGCTCCAGCACCGCTCTGACCTCCCAAGAGTCTGCCCCTTGAGCGCTGCTGACGATCTGGATGAGATCTCCATGAAGAAAAATGATGCGCTCCTCGATATATCGTCTAGAGAGGCTTTGGTGCTGACCATCTCGCTCCTCCTCAACGCTCTCTAGCCAAGCTCGAACCTCAGCGTGGAAGTGCGCCGCGAGGAGCGCACGAGCATCTCGCTCGGCGGCTTGAGGATCACCCCCTCGGCCCAGCTCACTTAGGTAGCGTTCGGAAGGATAGGGATCTAAAGAGATGCTCTTGAGGGGAGGCGCTGAGCAAGCCAAAAGTAGGAGGGGGAGGAGGGCTTTCATCTTTCTTGAAACAGAGCCTCAGTTCTCAGGATAACCATCAGCTATCCAATCTAGGGTGACCTGCTTCTCCTCGCCCCCAATAAAATGGTTCCTCTCTGTATAGCTGCGAACAGGATTGATGTTTCTTGCGACCCTGTTATAGCTCCCTGCCCAACTATGGCATCTCACACAGCGCAGCCGAAAGATGTGGTCGATACGACTCTCCCAAGTGACCCGTGTGGCCTCTGTATCTGGAGCGATATCCATTGCAACATCAAGAGGGAGCAGATCCAGAGGAGCAGCATCTAGAGGAGCAGCATCTAGAGGGGCAGCATCTAGAGGAGCAGCATCTAGAGGAGCAGCATCTAGAGGAGCAGCATCTAGAGGAGCAGCATCTAGAGGGAGCAGATCGGGGAGTTGAAGATCTGGGACTGTACCTAGAGCTGGATGGCCTTGGTCAATGGCCGAAGGGCTCACATCCTCCTCATCTGAATCATCACAAGCGAAGAAGCAGAGAGAGAGGAGCATCAGGCTCCCAATCTTGAGAATTTTCATGTTTCTCCTAAAATCTGTCGTAGTAGCTTTCCCCGATTTTTCAAATCATCAAGGTCCCTCTCTTCATTCAGAAGCAGCTCAGGGAGGCGCTGACGCAGGGCCTCGGCAAAGAGCCCCTGTCCATCATGACTGATGCCGCCATCCCTCTCATAGATCTTGAGCCCTTTGAGGCCACAGGAGGGAGAATTGGACTTGAGAATATAGACACAGAGCCCCTCTGAAGCCAGGACCTCAACCCGCGCAGCTGCATAGGCCCGCATCGCTTCGCTGTGATCTTCCTGGCTCTCCGGCATATAGAGTCGAACCTCTCCCTCCTCTCCTCGGATGAGGCGCAGGGTCGATCGTGGAGCAGGCAGGCCCAGCTCCATCTCAGGACAGACTGGGATCCACTCTACGTGAGGCGCCAGGATGTTGATCAACCAGAGATGCTCTTTATGGCCGCCATCATAACGAACCTTTTGACCCAGGAGGCAAGCAGAGACACCCACGCGCGGCTTTTCAAGCATCCTCAGATCGCAGCACCGGCTCAGCCCCCTCAAAGATAACCGCTACCCGGTTGGTGATCCGGCTCAAAATCGGGAACTCCTCCTCTTGGATCTGCCAGCGTTCGACGATGAGCTTTGGATCCTTGCGGGCAGCATGCTTCTCAGGAAGCTGCTCAAGCTCTTGGATGCTGAAGGGGCGCTGAACACGCCGCTTGCGGATATAGCTCCCTCGCTTAAAGCGTCTGGGATAGTCGTTCCAGTTGACCTGCCGCTCTTGCCAGAGCATCTCCTGCATCTGCTTGGTCGAGGTTTTATGCAACTCTTTATGACTGAACTCTGCTTGAGCTGCCATGATGATGCTGTTGCGGGTGGCGTCCTGCTCTCTCCAGATAAGAGTATTGACCGCCTCCTCCCGGTTGGGAACAGTCCAGACTCGACAGTCAAAGAGAGGCAGGCTGTTCGCCTTCTGAGGCAGCAGCTCAGGCAGGCGGCGGTTAAAGTAGGCAGTGGCCATCGCGGCTAGGATAGAGACCATCTTCTGCAGGCGACCATCCATAAAGATCTGGCTCTTGATCTCCCGAGAGTGCCACAGCAGGCTGATCTCATCCGATTGAGTATAGCCGATGATGGCGTTGCTCTCTTTGACCAAGTGCTCAGTTGTGGCTCTCATCAACTTGGAGAAGCCCTCGTCAAAGGGGCGGTCAAGACCTCGACAGAAGCTATGAAAGGCTTTGCCATCCAGGCGCGCCAAGACAGGCAGGAGAGGCAGCACTCGGCGTCGCCCCTCCTGACCCTCATAAAGCTTCATCCGGTCACCGATCTGTGTGGAGTCTCCCATCTTTCTATCCAATCTCGACGAAGAGCTGATTGATGATCTTCTGGAGTGCTTGCTGCTCTTCGGTCTCCAACCACTCTCGAGCCGCGAACATCTCAAAAAAGAGCAGTTCATTGAGAGCTTGAGAGAGGAAACTGACACGATTGTCTACAGGGTTTTGCTGAAGGTTCTCCAAAAGCCGTGCCTTGTTAAGGTGCCCCTCACGGTCAAAACGCACTCCCTGGAATAGTTCTACGAAACCATAGAACTGAAGAAAGGTCTCTAGGCCCTGTTCGAGGGCGTCCTCTTTTCCATGTTGAGCGATGGCTTGATAGATACGCCCAAAGACAGAGTTAAAAGTGTCAACCGTCCCCGCGACTTCAGACATCGCGTCTTCTGCTTGGAGTGGGACCTCTTCCAAGAGCTTGACGACCTTAATTAGACCCGACTTGATCAGCGCATAAAGCAGCTTAAGCGTAGCGAACTCTCCAATGCGGAGCTGCTGAGTCAGCTCACCAAGGCTCAAAGGAGCGCGCAGCAGTCGCAGGATATGCTTCTGATTGCTGTTCAGCTCCTTAGCGTGAGAGCGCCCCGTAGCCACCACTTTGACCTGAGCGTCAGGGAGAGATTGCCTAAAGAGAGCCATCTCATCGATGCGTCTAAGACCCTCCATCAAGAGCGACTGCGTGCTCAAGGAGAGGGGGCTGGAGAAAGCCTCCGTATCCAGCTTGGTGAGGATAAAGTCTCCCTCCTGGATGCGCAGGATAGAGTAGAAGATCTCCTCAACCTGTCGGCGAACGTGGACATAGAGATCTTTTTGAGTCACCAAGCCACGATCCAGCAGATAGTTGCCCAGGGGGCGACGGATCCGACGGCTCTCGGCTAGAGAGCGCTCCAGCTGCTCCCGACTGAGGGCCCCAAAGCGGTACATACTCTCCCCAAGGCGATCTTCGACCTGATTTGAAGAAGCCGCTCTCACCTCTCCACCAGAGAAATAGAGACATTTGCGAGTCTTCTGGGAGAGAAAGATCAGGTTTCCAGAGAGCCGAGAAGAGCTGATAAAGTTGATAACCTCAACGGGGGATTCAAGAGCCGCGATATTCCCTTGCAAAATGATAGGTTCAGTAAACTCATCCAGGTTGGGAACAGAGTTTGATTTTTGGAAATAGAGGCCATCCTGCTCTGAGGAGAGATATGTGTAGCAGCCCACCAGCCCTTGGAGTTGACGCCTGAGGCCCCCTCCCAAGATCAGCGAACGCCCACTCTCATCGATCCTCAGATAGCCTCTGTTCTCTTCTTGGCGCTCCACGGTTTTATTTGCAGCTTTCCATTTCATCGGTTCAGGCCTCAACTCTGCCTGATCTCTATCTCTTGGGACCCAGACCAAAGCGGCTCCTCTTGGGGCCCTTCAGTTTGCGTTGGATGTGTCTTAGCTCGCTTCTGGCTTCTGCGCAATGCGGGTTAAGCTCTAGGGCCTTTAAAAATGAACTCTCCGCAGCTGAGAGATCTTCAGAGATTCGATAAACCCGCCCAAGATAGAGGAAAGGCTCTTCTCTGCTGCTGAACTCTGCGGTGATCTCTTCGAGACGCTCTCTGGCTTTGACGAGGATCTGAGGAGAGCGACCCCGGCTGTGGACCTTGAAAAATTCAGCGTATGCTTCTCCCGCCTGGGCGAGATGATCGTCAGGGGTGATCTTCAATGCCTCCTTAAAACGCTCCCAGGCGATGTCTCCACGGTTGTTTCTGATGAAGGTGATCCCCTCTCTCACCAACTTCTCTGCCAGAAAAACATCCTCAACACGGGTCTCTTTGAGCACCCCTTTGACATCTCCACCTGCGCTTCGAGCGGCATCATACTCCGCTCTCCGCTCTTCATGGCTGAGGATCTCATGAGCACGATTATAGGCTATAAAGACTTCCTGGAGGTTTTGGAGGATCTCATCATCGATATTGAAACGCTTGAAACGATCTACATGGAAGAGCCGCGCTTTCTGCCTGAAGGCAAGGCGGATCTCCTGCTCACTGCACTCTTCAGACAGCTCAAGCAGCTCATAGTGAGTCTTCTCCTTCAGCAGCGGGATAAGGGCCTGAGCCTCAGCGATGAGCCCCTGGATTTTTTGAGTGATAGGCTTCTTTTGAGCCCTCCTTTTCTCTTTTGCCTGAGCCTCGCGTTGTTTGCGAGCGGCTCGGGAGGCTGGCGTGCTCTGGGGCCTCCTTGAGACTTTCTTTGGGGCTCTCTTGGCGGCGACTCCAGTGCCTCTACTGCGCCGTGCTTCAGGGGCTGTGCTGGATTGAGTCCTGCGAGCCTGTGCGCCTGAGCGGCTCTTTGAAACGCTGCTTTGAGCACGAGAACTCTTGGGCTTAGAGGCAACGCTGACCGCTTCGGCGCTGGGTTCTCGGCTCTTGGGCTGAGGAGCGACGCTGGTTGCTCGTGTTGGAGGAGTTTGAGCAGATTGGCCCCGCATCTTGATCTCAGGTCTGAGAGAGCGACCCCTCATGGTTGGCTTAGGAGGGGCGCTGGGCCTCACTCCTCTCATCTCAGGAGCGGGGATTTTAGATTGTTTGGACGCCGAGGTTCCCCTTGAAGCTGAGACTTGCCTAGGTGCTGGGGTCCCTCTTGGGACAGGGGCCTGTCTGGGTGCTG